>JAGCPB010000083.1 GCA_017642425.1 Bacteroidaceae bacterium | reverse complement strand
TGAGGGTATGCTGGTAAGCGAGCGCGGGGTGAGCGGCGGTTACCGTCTGGCGCGGCCCCCCAAGGATATCAAGTTGCTTGACGTGATCCTGGCCATGGGAGAGAAGGTGGGAATGATATCCTGCCTGGATATTTACGGAAACACATTTGAGTGCGAATTCGGGCTGGACTGTGACAAATGCCGCATAAGGGAGGTTCTCGGCGACACGCATAAAGCCATCTACGAAAATCTTTCAACACGCACCCTTGCAGATTTTACCTGATTCCTTTTGATAATACACAATATTAGTGTAGTTTTGCGCACGCTTATACTACACCAATTTTATGTACTTTAAGAGACATATCAGACTAAGAGCTCTTGCGCCCCTGATGGCGGCGCTCATGGCGTTCCAGTCCTGCCGGCATTCCACACAACCTGAGAGCGTTGAGGCAGACAATCTGCAAGGCAGCATATCCATATCGGGCGCGTTTGCGCTCTACCCTATGGCGGTGGAGTGGACCAACGCCTTCTCGGCCCTGCATCCGGCAGTAAGGATTGACCTGTCATCGGGCGGCGCCGGCAAGGGCATGACTGATGTGCTTAACGGTATGGTTGATTTTGCCATGCTGTCACGTGAGCCGCATGATGAGGAGCGGGATAAAGGTGCTATAGACTTCAGCGTAGCAAAGGATGCGGTGCTGCCCGTATTCAGCGCATCAAACCCTCTGTATGAAAAAATCATGGCGCACGGCATTACCGCCGATGACGCCCGCAAGATATGGATCACCGCCGAGATCACCACCTGGGGCCAGCTGATTGGCACACATGATGACACCCCCATACACGTTTATACCAGGTCCGATGCCTGCGGTGCGGCCCAGACGTTTGCCGCCTGGTTTGACGCAGTACAGGAAGATCTGGGCGGTACAGCCGTCTATGGCGACCCCGGAATATCCAAGGCCGTGATTGATGACCCTCTCGGGATAGGTTATAACAACATGGCATACGCATACGACTCCGAGACCCTGAACATGCAGACGGGCCTTGAAGTGCTGCCGTTAGACATAGACGGCAACAGGAGCGTAACTGATGAGGAGAAACTCTATACCACCCGCTCAACGATTGCAAAGGCCATTGAGGAGGGACGTTTCCCCGCCCCACCCTCACGTAACCTCTATTTAGTAACCAACGGGGTTCCGGCCGATACCGCAGCGCTTGAGTTCCTTAAGTTTGTGATAACCGATGGCCAGGCGTTCAACGAGCCTAACGGATATGTACGGATATCGAACGCATCGGCCCGTGAGTCAATGAGCAAGTTGAACGTGGGACGCAAAGGTAGAGGTCTGAAACGTGACAACACGCAACTGATGACACTGATAGCCGGCCTTGTGGTAGTGTTGCTGTTCCTTACGGCAGGTGTCCAGCTCTTTATGCGCTCACATATCAAGCGCAGGGTTTACCGCCAGAAACTGTCGGAGACCATGATGGTAATACTCTCATTCTCATCAATTGCCATGCTTATAGCATTGCTCTGGGGTCTGTGGGGCAAGGCGGCACCCATGTTTGACAAAAGCACCTTAGGTGAACTGCTTACCGGCACGGAGTGGAAACCATCGCAGGGACTTTTCGGATTCAGGCCGTTCATTCACGGTACACTGGCCGTCACGCTGCTGTCAATCTGTTTCTCACTTCCGCTTTCGCTGCTAACGGCTGTATTCATTACCGAGTACGCTCCTAAATATCTCAAGAGTCTGGTAAATCCTGCCCTAGATATATTGGCATCACTACCATCGGTCGTATTCGGTGTATGGGGCGTGCTTACGCTCATTCCCAAGTTCGGATATTCGCTGCTTACGGCATCGCTGGTGCTTGGAGTTATGGTTCTGCCAATTATGGTAAGCCTGTTCTGTGAGATATTCGCAACAGTTCCAACCGATATGCGTGACTCATCATTTGCACTTGGCGCCACGCGCTGGCAGACTACACGAAAAGTGGTAATCCGCAAGTCTTTGCCCGGTATATTCGCAGCCGTGGTACTGGCTCTGTCCAAGTGCATAGGTGAGACCATTGCCGTAATGATGGTTTGCGGATGCGTGCCCCGTCTGCGCGGCTCGTGGCTGGACCCGTTCTACACGCTACCGGCACTCATAGGCAACAACTACGGTGAGATGGCTTCCATACCGCTGTATGAATCGGCCATAATGTTTGCCGCACTGTTGCTACTGCTATTAGTGTTGCTGTTCAACATACTGTCACGTGTAATCCTTTACCGAATAGAAAAGAACAACTGATATGACACATATTCGCAAAAGACAATTGGAAGAGAAGGTTATGCGCGTAGTCATGCTCATAGCCACGCTGATTGTACTGGGAGCCGTAGTCAGTATACTTGGCACCATTCTGATACGCGGCTGCAAGGCGCTCTCATGGGAAATGGTGTCCAGGTTCCCGGGCAAGGAGTGGAACACTGCGCCTGACGGCGGATTCCTGAACGCCATACTGGGCTCTCTTTATGTTGTTATTCCAGCCGCAGTGATTGGTGCCTGCATCAGCATCCCTGTGGTATTCTATATAACAATGTACAAGCGCAGACGCACAGGCGTATCCTATATAATCCGTCTGGCGTTCGATGTTCTGTACGGAATACCTCCTATCGTATATGGAGCCTTCGCCTTCCTGGTTATGGTAGGTGTAGGCATGAGGGCATCGGTACTGGGTGGTATCATGGTTACGGTACTGCTCATAGTGCCCATGATGATACGCTCCGGCGACGAGATTGCCAAGACCGTACCCGATGAGATGGTCGATGCGGTCTATTCGCTCGGAGCCACCAAATGGGAGACCGTCTGGGTGGTACTCAAGCATATACTACCTGGAATGCTTACCGCTTTCCTGCTGGCTGTAGGCCGTGCCATAGGCGATGCCGCTGCAGTAATGTTCACTGCCGGATTCTCGGACCAGCCGGCACATTCGCTGTCAGACCCCACCGCCACGCTGCCGCTTGCCGTATTCAACTGGATCATCATGCCGGACCCGTTCCCCGGTCGCGCATACGCCGCCGCATTGGTACTGACCATACTGGTTCTGACATTGAGTATAGCCAGCCGGGTTATAACACGCAGAATCACACGCTTAAACAAATAAACTTATATGACTCAGAAAGCAACCGAATCGCTGGTAGTTGACAACCTCAACGTATCCATAGAGGGCCAGCCCATTCTAAAGAACATAAACGTCTTTTTCCCAGTCAACAAGATTACCTGCATAGTAGGTCCGTCGGGCTGCGGTAAGAGCACCCTGTTGCGCTGCCTGAACCGTCTGACCGAAAACATTGACGGCTTTACCATAAAAGGCAGCGTACTCATAGACGGTCAGGATATAGTTACTGCCGATGACGAGCACCTGATTGAGTTGCGCCGTCACGTAGGTCTGGTGCCCCAGCGCCCTTGCCCGCTCCCCATGTCCATCTATGACAACGTGGCCTACGGATGCCGCATTCACGGAATGCACACCCGCAAGCATGAAATGGATGAGACGGTTGAAAGATACCTGACCGAGGTAGGCCTTTGGGATGAGGTAAAAGACCGCCTGCGCCGTCCGGCCACCCGACTCTCGATAGGTCAGCAGCAGCGTCTGTGTCTGGCACGCAGTCTTGCTGTTGAGCCTGATTTCATCCTGGCCGATGAAGCCACCAGCGCCCTCGACCCAATATCGAGCAAGACCATTGAGGAGCTGTTTGTAAGGCTTAAGGAGAAATACACGATCATAATGGTAACTCACACCCTACCCCAGGCCCTGCGAATAGCAGACTACGCGGTATTCCTATACCTGGGTGAGATAGTTGAAGAGGGCGATGCATCACAGGTATTCCGTTCACCAAAGAACGAACTTACCAAAAGATATCTTTCAGGTTTATTCAGTTGAATATAAATATGAGTTCAAATCAACTTACACACTTAAACGAGTTGGAGGCCGAATCCATTTTCATACTACGTGAGGTGGCCGCCCAGTTTGAGAAACCCTGCATCCTGTTTTCGGGGGGCAAGGATTCAATTGTACTTACATATCTTGCCTACAAGGCTTTCTACCCAGCCAAGATACCGTTCCCGCTTGTACACATAGATACCGGGCACAATTTCCCCGAGACCCTTGTCTATCGCGATGACCTGATAAAGCGTCTGGGTGCAGACCTAGTGATAGGTTCCGTGCAGAAATCCATCGATGAGGGAAAGGTTGTCGAGGAAAAGGGCTTCAATGCCAGCCGCAACAAGTTGCAGACCGTAACGCTGCTTGACACTCTGGCCGAGCATAAGTTTGACTGCGCCTGCGGAGGTGCCCGCCGTGATGAGGAGAAGGCCCGCGCCAAGGAGCGCATATTCTCGCACCGCGACGAGTTTGGTCAGTGGAACCCCAAAAACCAGCGTCCCGAACTGTGGAACATATTCAACGCCAAGAAGGATATGGGCGAGCATTTCAGGGCATTCCCCATCAGTAACTGGACCGAAATGGATGTATGGCAGTACATTTATCAGGAAAAGATAGAACTGCCCAGCCTCTACTACACCCACATGCGCAAATGTTTCTACCGTGACGGCCAGTGGCTTGCCGCTGATCCCGATTTCATTCCCCGCCGCCCCGAGGAGGTGGTTGAGGAACGCGAGGTTCGCTGCCGCACCATAGGCGATGTGACCTGCACCGGTCTGACACTATCACACGCCCACTCCCTTGAGGAGATAATTGATGAGATTGCATCAACCCGCATTACCGAACGAGGCGGTCGCGCCGATGACAAACGCTCCGAGACCGCAATGGAGGACAGAAAGAAACAGGGTTATTTCTAATTGAAAAGACTATGCAAAACAACGGATACTTGGAAATGAAACTGCTGCGATTCACCACTGCTGGCAGTGTAGATGACGGCAAGAGCACGCTCATAGGCCGTCTGTTATATGATTCAAAATCAATATTCGAGGACCAGCTTGAAGCGGTTGAGGAGGCATCGCGCAGCCGCGGCAACGAGGAGGTAAATCTGGCCCTGCTTACCGACGGCCTGCGTGCCGAGCGCGAACAGGGCATCACCATCGATGTTGCCTACCGTTACTTTGCCACCCCCAAGCGTAAGTTCATCATAGCCGACACTCCGGGACATATCCAATATACCAGAAACATGGTTACCGGCGCATCGACTGCCGATCTTGCAGTGATCCTTGTAGATGCCCGCCACGGAATAATGGAACAGACCGTAAGGCACTCCTGTATAGCATCCCTG
>JAGCPB010000082.1 GCA_017642425.1 Bacteroidaceae bacterium | reverse complement strand
TCGGGTGACCATATTGCATTGGGCGCTACCTATGTAGATAAGAACACTCCCATAAGCGTGATGACCGGTAACATTGACGAGGTGGGCATGTTTGCAAGCGTGCTGCCGGAGAAACTGCTGAGTGAGTTCACCACACATACGCCTATGGGCGAACTTACATCGCTTATGGCTTATCTTGATTTTGGACGGCCGGAACGTCAGGACAACAACACCATGCGACTGGAGCCTACCGGCATTAGCATAAAACGATACAAAGATAATCAGGGCAATATAGTGGAGCGAAGGGATACACTCATAGATGTAATACCTGACCAGCTGGTGGATCGCAGCGTTTATGCCCCTATGGTGAGCAACTCGCAATTGGAGAACCTGAACTATAGCTACGTAACCAACGGCAACCAACTTCTGGTAAATATTAAGGAGCCTGACTACACCATAGAGAAGACCAACGTCTATCTGACGGTAAAGGAGGTGCCGGACCTGCAGGGCAACCTGATGGCAAGCCCTGTGACTATGAACGTCTATGTATATCGTAACCCGTTGCGTTGGGATGTTACTCATATTACCCGCAACATAGGCTACGGTCAGGGTATGACCTTTGAGGCAACGGTAAGGAACCTGAGCGGCAATCGCCAGACCTTTGAACTGAACGAACTACCCGTATGGATTACGGCTTCACAGACCAGCGGCTACATAAACGCCTTGGATGAGTTGACCATTACGTTCAGCGTATCGCCCTATATAAACATAGGCACGTACAACGAACAGATAGAGGTGACAAACGGCAACGGCATGTCTGAACCGCTCACACTCACGCTGAACGTGCGCGGTGAAGAACCGGAGTGGGCAGTGAGCAACAAGCTTAAGGAGCAGAACATGACCATGATGATGGTAGCCCGTGTAAAGATAGACGGTGTGGTGGCCAATTCGGCCGAAGACATACTGGGCGTGTTTGACGAGAACCTGCAAACACTGGGTGTGGCCCGCATAGAGGTGGATAACACAGCCAATGCCAACGAGGCCCTGGCTTACCTGACCATATACGGCTATACCAAAACAGACAGCACCGCACTTGACCTGCATTTCATGTTCTTTGACGCTTCGGCCGGAAAGCTCTACTCGGTAAAGCCTATGGATGGTGAACAATACACCTTCTGCAAGGATGCCGTAATTGGCAGTGCCACTGCACCTGTTGAAATAATCAATGAGTTCTACAACCTGGAGTGGATTAAACTTAAACAGGGCTGGAACTGGGTGACCTTCAACGTGAGACCCAAGAGCGGCACTACTGTATCACAGTTCCTGGACGATATGACAATCTGGGAGCCGGGTGACAAGGTCGTGATGATAGACGGAACAACCACCCTGCAATACACCTGCCGTCCTGACAAGACTGCCGCCCGCGGTTACCGTTGGGATAATGCAGACCAGGTCATTGATATTGACCCCACACGTATGTACAGCGTCTATTCCGTGAGCGACAAGATTGTGCATGTGGAGGGATACTGGAGCTACAGTGAGGTGACTGTACACAAGGACTGGAACCGTTTGGGCTATACACCTACTATCAACCTGCCTTTGGCACAGGCCCTGAGCGGATATACCGATGAGGCTACCGAGGGTGATGTAATCAAGTCACAGGACGGATTCGCCGTGGCTACCCGCACCGCTTCGGGTATAGTATGGAAAGGCTCGCTGCAGTACATGGAGACCGGCAAGGGCTATATGCTTAAGCGTCAGGCAGGGAATGATGTATCGTTCCTCTATCCGCTCTATATGTCGGATAACCGTTACAGCGGTACAGCAAAGGCTTTATCCCGCAGTTCCGTGAGCACCTCCTCTACAATGAACATAGTGGCCAGCGTGAACGGTATTGATGTGAGAGAAGGTGACAGGCTCATTGCCTATCTTGGAGGAGAGCGCAAGGCAGAGGCTGTGGCCGATGATGAGCAGCACTACTATCTGAACATTGGTAATGAGACAAATATTGCAGAGACCATATACTTTGTGATTGAGCGTGACGGCCAAACGGTGGCTACTACACGCAGTAGCATTCGCTATGAGGCCAATGGCGTAATAGGTACGCCCAAGATGCCTACCCAGATTAGCTTTGTATCACTTGACGTGCAGATGCAGGAAAATGACAGGTGGTACACTATAGGTGGAGTGATGCTTGATGGGGAGCCGGAGAGAGGTGG
>JAGCPB010000081.1 GCA_017642425.1 Bacteroidaceae bacterium | reverse complement strand
CAGAGACAGTTTGCATGCACCCTGCTGAGGAGCGCACCAACCAATACCGTGGGTATAGCCTGAGATATCCTTTATCTCCTTGGCCTTGATCCACTTACCCTCTTCCGGAATGGGAGCGGGACCGTGCTTGGGACCTTTCTGGACCACGCACATGTTTTCAACTTCTTTTGAGTAAATCATAAATGGAATATGGTTTTTTAAAAACTGATTTCTTAATCAGCCGCAAATTTAATCTTTTTTCCGTCTTCTACGGATATTAGTTATGTTATCTTTAATAAATTTGCAACTGAAAAATTTCTATCAAGACAACAGCTATGAAAAGAAACATAATCCGTACAGTTCTGGCCGTATTGTTATTATCGGCTTTTGTCCAGGCATGTCAGAAAATGGAGCCCTCAACATATACTGAGAACTTCTATCGTATTGCATCGGTCCAGTATAAGAATGAAAAAGCTTCACTTCTTCTGGACTACACCGGCGAATCATTCATTTTCAGCAACTTCCAGACAGCCGCCGACATGGACAAGTTCAAAGTCAAGGATGGCGACCGCGTACTGGTAAACATGTCCGTATCGGCAGTGGGCAATATGTACAACAACAAGCTTACCATAGAAGATATCTATCAACTTCCTGTTGACAGCATTGCACAGGTGCGTCCGTCAGACACTCTGAATTATGACTACCGTTTCAATGTCTTCTATCTGATTGACCTCAAGTACCCGGCAATATGGTCACAGGGACATTATGTAAACTTAGCGCCTATCTATTACGTACCGTCCGAGGACAGCAAGGCCGATTTCCATCTGTATCCGTTGGAAGTCAAGGCCGACACGCTTGTATTGCGTCTGTATTCCGATATTCCGGACAACAATCTGGCCATACGCGGATATGGCAGCGCATCACAGTCATTTCTCTGCTATGACATGTCATCCCTTAGGGACTCAGTAGCAGACCCCGCAGAGCATGCACACCGCAAAGAACTGCTCCAACAACTCAGAGACCTGAACAGGGATTCCATAATGGTTCACATCTATGCACCCGACACCTTGCGCGGAACGATAGAAAACTCCTACTACGAACGTTATCCCAACGTATCGGTATCCATATCAATCCCTCTTGACTTCTAACCACGGATAATGGCCAAGCGCACCGCGTCCAAAAACGTTAACATAAAGAACAAACGGGCCACGTTTGACTACGAGTTGCTTGATACCTGGACAGCCGGAATTGTGCTTACAGGTACAGAGATCAAGTCAATACGTGACAGCAAAGCCAGCCTGGCCGATACCTACTGCACTTTCATAAACGGTGAACTGTGGGTCAAGGGCATGCATGTAGCCCAGTATTTCTATGGCTCATACAACAACCATGAGGCCAAGCGTGACCGCAAGCTCCTACTCACCAAGAAGGAGCTTCGCAAACTGGCCTCAGACAGCAAGAGCCCCGGATTCACCATCATCCCCACCCGGCTCTTCATAAATGACACCGGCCTGGCAAAACTGGTCATTGCGCTTGCCAAGGGTAAGCATGAGTATGACAAGCGGCAGAGCATCAAGGAAAACGAGGACAAACGGGAAATGGCACGGGCGTTCAGAGTTTGAGGAAACCTTTTAACGTTTAGCTGAGAGCATAACCGCATGGACGGCTTGGAGCCAGCCCTGGCGGTTCTTTATCCTTTCATCCGGTTTCATTTCGGGAAGGCAGATTTCACTGATCTTGCGCAGCTCCTTTATCTCCTGCACTGATGTATATATGCCGCAGGCGCAGCAGTTCAGTATGGCGGAACCCAAACCTGAAGCCTCCTCAAGTCCAAGACGTTTTACCGGGAAGCCCAGGATATCGGCCTGGAACTGCATAAGGAAATCATTCTTGGCAGACTCTCCGTCTATGCAGAGCTCACGCAGCGGTGTAGTCAGGTCACGCATGGCCAACTCCACCACATCGGCCACCTGATATGCAATGGATTCCAGGGCCGCCCTTACCACATGGGCGCGTGTGGCCTGCATGGTCAGTCCCGTTATCATGGCCTTGGCATCGGGTACCCACCATGGAGAACCCAGACCGTTAAATGCCGGCACAAAATAGACGCCGCCGTTGTTGGGAACGCTCTGTGCAAGAGTCTGAGTATCATCACTTGAATCCACCAGACGCAAATTATCCGTGATCCAGTCAAGCACCGCTCCCGATGAATGCACGTGTCCCTCCAGCACATAGTAGTTATGGTCAAACAGCGAGAAACCTACTGAGCAGACCATACCGTTGGGGGCAGCGACAGGGCTTTCGCCTATGTTGAACATAACCGATGATCCCGTGCCGTATGTGGTCTTGCCCTCACCAGGCTCAAAACATAGCTGGCCCACCAGGGCACCATGTGAGTTGCCCAGAACACCTGCTATCTGAACAGGCTTGGGAAGCAGGCCCTCAACATCGGTCTCACCAAATACACTGTCCGACGGCTTGGTCTCTGGCATCATTGACGCAGGGATTGTAAATACCCTAAGGATATCAGGGTCCCACTCAAGAGTGTTTATATTGAACAGCAGGGTACGTGAAGCGTTCGAGTAGTCTGTTACATGCTCCTTGCCGCCGGTAAGTTTCCAGATAAGCCATGTATCTATGGTTCCCATCAGGATGTCACCGCGCTCGGCACGTTCTCTTACGCTCTGTATATTGTCCAGAATCCACTTTACGCCACTACCTGAAAAATATGTGTCAGGTATAAGTCCTGTGCGTTCCTTGATTGTTGCCTCATAGCCTTTGTCTATCAGTTCCTGACAGAAGGCTGCACCGCGGCGGCACTGCCACATCACGGCCGGATATACAGGCTTGCCGGTATTCTTGTCCCATACCACCACAGTCTCGCGCTGGTTTACCAGAGATATTGAAAACGTTGCATCATTATCCTGCGGCAATTCCAGTTGCTTGATTGCGGTAACGGTATTGGCGTAAATCTCCTCGGCATCGGCCTCAACCCAGTCTTCCTTGGGATGATTAACCTTGTGAGGTATTATCTTGTGATCAATCAGATTCAGTTTATCGTCAAAAAGTAGCGCCTTTGATGATGATGTGCGCTGGTCAATAGTTATTATGTATCTCATTTGTTGTTTTCTGCCAGTTTCTCCAGGGCGCGGAACATAAGGTCCTTGCTCTTGTATTCATTGTATTTGCGTGTTACACGCCTCACGTAGTTCAGTGTCTCGGTCGCATCAAAGGCACCGTATTGACACACGCTGTCATTATAAACCTCCGGATTGGAGAGCGAAGCCAGCACCGGAGCCAGACTGCTCCAGTTGTAACGGTTAATGCCTTTCTTACGGGCTATGCGCATGGCGTCAAAGATATGGTTTGATCCGCCGTTGTAACTTCCCAATATGTAGTTTATTCTCTCATTTTCATTAATAAAGTAGAATGACTTGCTCAATTCATCCATATAACGGACTGCAACCATAATGTCCAGCTCCACGTTCTGAGCCATGGTATCCGACACGCCCATTCTGGCCAACAGGTGACGGTAAGTGGAAGGCATTATCTGCATCAGACCCTGAGCGCCACGATATGACCTGGCGGTGGTATCGAACTTTGACTCCACATATGCAATGGCAGCCAGCATCTTCCAGTCACACACACTGTCTGCGTATAGACGGAAAAGCGAATCATAGGGGGATATATAAAGGAACTGTTCGGAAGCATCCACCGTTTCCTCCTCACTCTCAGGTTCAGGTATCGGTGTCTGGTGTCTGGTCCTGGTCAGGAAAAGTACAAGTATCAGAGCTGCGGTCAAAAGCAGTACAAGTATCTTTTTGACATTCATTTCAGGCCCGTTGTATCTTGTTTCTCCCATTGCAAACGTTTTATCGTCGGGATGACATTAATCAAATATCGGGGGCAAAGTTACTCCTTTTTTATAAGCTGACAAAATCAACAAACTCAGCACAGTCTGCATATGAATGCATAAAAAAAGGTTCATGACTTGCATAATACAAAAAAGGAGCGTACCTTTGTCGGTGAAATGAAAAGTTATACAGTATCATATCACCATCATCATACCTGCAGATCCTGATCGGTAGGCTATAAATGGTGTATATTTATACGAGAGGCTTGCCGGTCAACGGTGAGCCTTTTTTAGTTGAAATAATTAAAACACTTTATAATATGTTGAGAATTGCAGTACAGTCCAAAGGACGCCTTTACGATGAGACAATGGCTCTGCTTCAGGAATCAGGAATCAGCCTGGGAGTATCCAAGCGTACCTTGCTGGTCCAGGCCGGGAACTTCCCTGTAGAGGTCCTGTTCCTGCGTGACGATGACATACCCCAGTCTGTAGCCGGCGGTGTGGCCGATGTAGGCATAGTAGGTGAAAACGAATATGTAGAGCGCCAGGAGAAGGCCGATGTAATAAAGCGTCTTGGTTTCAGCCGTTGCCGTCTGTCTCTGGCCATCCCCAAGGCAGTTGAATATCCCGGCATTGAGTGGTTCAACGGCAAGAAGATTGCCACCTCCTACCCCGGAATCCTCAAAGCATTCCTCAAGGCGAAAGGTATAAATGCCGAGACTCACGTGATTACCGGATCCGTAGAGATTGCTCCCGGCATAGGTCTGGCCGATGCGATATTCGATATCGTAAGCTCCGGCTCCACACTGGTAAGCAACAATCTGCGTGAGGTTGAGGTTGTAATGCAGTCCGAGGCCCTTCTTATCGGCAACCCAAAACTGGATGCTGAAAAGAAAGCAATTCTTGAAGAACTCCTGTTCCGTTTTGATGCAGTCAAGGCCGCTCAGGGTAAGAAGTACATAATGATGAACGTGCCCGATGACCGCATGAGCGAGGTTCTGGCCGAGCTCCCCGGCATAAAAAGCCCCACCGTAATGCCCCTGGCAACCAAGGGCTGGAGCTCAGTTCACACCGTACTGGATGAGAAACGTTTCTGGGAAATCATAGGCCGCCTCAAAGCCGCCGGTGCCGAAGGCATCCTTGTCCTCCCCATTGAAAAAATGATATTATGAATGTAGTAAGATATCCGTCCAAGGCTGACTGGAAGCAGTTACTCTCCCGACCGGCACTGAGCGTGGAGGGTCTCTACGAGCGTGTCCAGGCCGTGCTTGATATGGTACGCAAAGGCGGTGACAAGGCACTCAAAGACTATGAGTTCCAATTTGACAAGGTACAGCTTGATTCGTTGGCCGTAAGCCAGGCTGAGCTTGATGAGGCTGCGGCACTTGTACCGTTTGAATTGCGTGATGCCATTGACCGTGCCGCCGTGAACATCCGCAAGTTCCACCAGTCTCAGTTGCCCTCACTGAGCAAGGTTGAGACCACTCCGGGCGTAACCTGCTGGCAAAAGGTAGTACCCATCACCAAGGTGGGCTTATACATTCCGGGCGGCACAGCCCCACTCTTCTCGACTGTTCTTATGCTGGCCATCCCCGCCCGCACCGCAGGCTGCCAGGAGATAGTTCTCTGCACCCCTCCGGGACGCGACGGAAAAGTAAACCCTGCCATACTCTACGCTGCACAGGTGGCAGGTGTAAACCGCTTCTTCAAACTGGGCGGATCACAGGCCATCGCCGCAATGGCATACGGAACAGAGAGTGTACCAAAGGTGTCCAAGATATTCGGCCCCGGAAACCCGTACGTTACCGCCGCCAAGCAGATAGTATCACTCAAGGACGTGGCTATTGATATGCCCGCAGGCCCGTCGGAGGTTGAGGTTATAGCCGATGCGGGTGCCAATCCCGCTTTCGTGGCAGCTGACCTGCTTTCACAGGCCGAGCACGGACGTGACAGTCAGGTAATACTACTCACAACTTCAGCTGAATTCATTGATAAAGTCCAGGCCGAAGTTGACCGTCAGGTTGCCCTGCTGCCCCGCAACGAGATTGCAGAGGCTGCGCTCGGCAACAGCCGGATGATTCTGCTCAAGAATGATGATGAGATCATTGAGATGACGAATGAGTATGCTCCCGAACACCTGATAATCCAGACTCAGAACGCCTCTGAACTTGCAGAACGCGTGGTCAATGCAGGCAGCGTGTTCATCGGCCCATGGTCACCCGAGAGTGCGGGTGATTATGCATCGGGCACCAACCACACACTACCCACAAGCGGCTATGCCAAGGCATACTCAGGCGTGAATATTGACAGTTTCATGCGCAAGATAACATTCCAGGAGCTCACGCAAGAGGGTCTGCGTTCCCTTGGTCCCGTGATCGAGACCATGGCTGCCGGCGAGTATCTGGATGCACACAAGAATGCAGTAACAGTGCGACTTAAAGAATTATGAAAACCCTACAAGAACTTGTAAGACCTAACATATGGTCTCTGAGTCCGTACACATCGGCCCGTGACGAGTATCAAGGCAAGGATGCCAAGGTGTTCCTGGATGCCAACGAGAACCCCTACAACGACCCGGTGAACCGTTACCCCGACCCGTTGCAGCGGGACCTGAAGCAGCGCATATCGGCCATTAAGGGTGTTCCGGCCGATACTATCTTCTTTGGCAACGGCAGCGACGAGGCCATTGACCTGATGTACCGCATATTCTGCACTCCTGGCAAGGACAACGCCGTGGCAATCGAGCCCACTTACGGCATGTATGGTGTATGTGCCGATATCAATGACGTCGAGTACCGCCGTGTGCTCATGGATGAGAACTTCCAGCCCAATGCCGACAGAATTCTGGCTGCAACAGACAGTAATACCAAACTGGTGTTCTTCTGTACGCCCAACAACCCCAGCGGCAACAACATTGACCACAAGGTTATTGACAAGGTTCTGGACTCATTTGATGGAATCGTGATAGTGGATGAGGCTTACATTGATTTTGCAGGCGTACCTTCATATCTTAAGCAACTTGCTGACAGGCCCAATCTGATTGTCCTGCAGACCTTCTCAAAGGCATGGGGTATGGCCGGAATCCGCTTGGGAATGGCATTCGCCCAGCCCGAGATAATAGGCATCATGAACAAGGTAAAGTATCCCTACAACGTAAACCTGCTCACGCAGAAACGTGCCATGGAGGAGGTGATGCAGTATGACCGCGTACAGGGTTGGGTTGAGTCCATTTTAAAGGAGCGTACCCGCCTGATGGCTGAGTTTGCAAAACTGGACTGCTGCATAAAAGTTTATCCTTCCGATGCAAACTTTTTCCTGGCCCGTGTAAAGGATGCCGCCGCCACCTACAACTACCTGGTTGACCAGGGAATAATTGTGCGCAACCGCAGCAAGATTGCCCTTTGCGGTAACAGCCTGCGCGTTACAATAGGCACCGTAGTTGAGAATAACGCATTGCTTGAGGCTTTGTCCAAATATTAATTACATTTGCAGTATGAAGAAAAGGGTATTGTTTATTGACCGTGACGGAACAATCATAGTTGAGCCGTCCGACGAGCAGCTTGACAGTTTTGAAAAGCTGGAGTTTGTACCGGGAGTATTCCGCAGCCTCTCATTCCTGCGCAGCCACACTGACTTTGAGTTCGTGATGGCCAGCAACCAGGACGGTCTGGGCACGTCATCATACCCGGAGGCAGACTTCTGGCCCACCCACAACTTCATACTGAACATACTTAAAGGCGAGGGGGTGGAGTTTGACGACATCCTCATTGACCGCCACTTTCCGCAGGACAACGCCCCCACCCGCAAACCCGGCACCGGCATGTTCGGCAAGTATATGACCGATGATTATGACCTCAGCGCCAGCTACGTGATTGGCGACCGCGCCACCGATGTTCAGTTGGCCCGCAACCTGGGCTGCCGTGCAATCCTGCTGCAAGACAGTGCCGATTCTCTGCCCGCTGATTTGCAAGCCGTTTGCGCATTTACAAGCCGCGACTGGTGGAAAGTTGCCGAATTCGTATTTGCAGGCGAGCGCCGTGCATCGGCCCACAGAGCCACAAAAGAGACCGATATACTGGTTGAACTGAACGTGGACGGAACCGGCCAGTGCGACATCAGCACCGGACTGGGATTCTTTGACCACATGCTGGAGCAGATTGGCCGTCACGGAGGCATGGACCTGACCGTCAAGGTAAAGGGTGACCTCTACGTTGACGAACACCACACTATAGAAGATACAGGAATAGTACTTGGCGAATGCATCCGCAAGGCTCTGGGCGACAAGCGCGGCATTGAGCGCTACGGCTACGCCCTGCCCATGGACGACTGCATGGCACAGGTAGTCCTTGACTTTGGAGGCCGCAGCTGGCTGGTCTGGGATGCCGAATTCAAGCGCGAGAAGATTGGCGAGATGCCCACCGAAATGTTCCTGCACTTCTTCAAGTCACTCTCTGACGCCGCCGCAATGAATCTGAACATCCAGGCACAGGGCGACAACGAGCACCACAAGATAGAGGCAATCTTCAAGGCCTTTGCCCGCGCCCTGAAAGCCGCAGTCCGCCGCGACATCAGCAACTACACACTCCCCTCCTCCAAGGGCGTGCTTTAAAAAATGACGCAAAGGGGTCGTTTCTCTTTGCGTCATTTTGTGCCAATGGGGTCAGGCCCCAATTGCACGTTTTGATTGCTCCAGGGCGGCGATTACGCGATCGCACCATGCATCAAACTCCGGATCCTCAATCTGGCACTCCTTATGTGCAAGGACATAATCCAGAGTGCGGGCAATACCCTGCTCAGGAGTAATGGTAGCACAGAATCCGGGCACAGCGCGCTTAAGCTTGCTGTTGTCAAACAGCACGGTGTGTGCCTTATCTCCCCAAAGTTCACCTGTATAATTGTACGGCGCCACATCAATAAGGTACTGCGATGAAACGTAGTACGGATGCAGTTCCACACCCAGATGCTTGGCTACTATCTGATATATCTGGTTCCACGTGATTGATACATCGGTCGTAATCTGGAAAGCCTCACCAATAGCACGCTCATTGCCCATAAGACCGATGAATCCCTTGGCAAAATCCTCGTTGCAGGTAATGGTCCAGAGCGATGTGCCGTCACCCTGAATGATGACCGGCTTGCCCTCCATGATACGCTTTACCACCTGCCAGCTGCCTTTGGGGCCGTGAACTGCAAGAGGAACCGCACGCTCATCGTAGGTATGACTGGGGCGGATGATTGTTACCGGGAACCCGTTCTCGCGGTACATTCGCATCAGAAAATCCTCGCACGCAATCTTGTTGCGGGAGTAGTCCCAGAACGGGTTGGCAAGTGAAGTCCCCTCGGTAATCACAGCGCTTGCCGGCCATTTGTTGTAGGCCGATGCCGAACTGATATACATGAACTGTTTGGTCTTGCACTTGAACAGACGGTAGTCACGCTCCACCTGTTCCGGCACAAATCCGATGAAATCACACACCACGTCAAAGGTCATATCCCTGATGAGCGCAGCCACGCCCGCCTCATCGTTGTTTATATCGGCCTTCAACACCTTTACGTTCCCAGGCACGCGGTCACTGCGGTTGCCGCGGTTAAGAAGATAGAGCTCACAGCCCTGAGCGGCCAGCTGCCGCGTGATTGCGGAACTGATAGTCCCCGTTCCGCCAATAAACAATGCTTTCATATTTTGGTTAGTTAGGTTATGTTCAAATACTCAATACCAACCGAATTTGGTATCTCGCTGGTACGACATAGAGTCAGAGTCATCCGCTTTACGATACGTTATTTCAGTCCACGCCCACGGAATCATTCCATCTGTCTTATAGAAATCAAAGTGAAGCTTTCCGTCGAAATCAATTATGCCAGGATTAACAGTAAAGATATGGGCGGTAATGTTGTCTGCATAACGGTATCCATCGGTAACTGTTGTCATAGTAGTGTCTATCAGGACAATAGTAGTAGTGATATCGACCGAATCCCCACCAATCATACCTCTGAATATACTCTCCACTGCCACAGTATCATTGAAAGTCACCGTATACCGGACTTTGCGGGTGCTGTCCTGAGCAACATCCTTGAAATGACTGTAATCCAACATCAAATCTTGCACATATATCCGTGCCCATGATTCTGACAAACCTACCAATGTCTCCTGAGTGTCCCATTCAACTCCCTTGCAGGAGCCAAATCCGACTGAAGTCAGGGCCATGCAACTGACCAATGCTATTATTAAAGATAACTTTTTCATAACTTTCAGAATGTATATCCCAGACTCAACCGGACTCCGGGTATCAGAATCATGCCGAATAAACTGTAATCAATTCCTTCACCCAGCTCCGTCAGGATACAGATGCCGTTACTGTATTTGAATCTGAAACCGAGATAGGTAATCTGAAAAGAGGCCGGGTTGCCACTTATAATATCATTATACTCCCAATAGAGAGATTTGTCATCAATACGCCCTCCTACCATGGCTTGTGTGTACATCATGAAGTGTTCTTTGGTCATGATATGATACCGGACACCAACCAACACATCAAGTTTCAAGGCTTTCTCGCTGTAAAGAGGAGTGTTTGTAAGATAGTCTATCTTCTCAAACCCGACCGTGGTGAGTCCGGCATATGCCACAACTGACAGTCTTTTGGTAAAACCATGATCAGCCAACTTATAGGCTGCCTGCAGGGAATAGCCCGGATAGTAGCTTGACCTGTAGGAATCCTTTTCCATATCAGTCAATGTAACATCCTGATATTTATCATAGAAACCTACCTGTTCTCCAATTCCCAATCCTCTCTCATCACAAACGTGCATGCCAGGAGTGGATATACCGGCACTTATCTCAAACCTTGACTGGGCTTTCAGCCCGCAAGGTATCAGCGTGACAAATGCCGATGCAATTATTAATCTGTATAACTTCATCATATTCAATACCAACCTGTCTCTGTCTCTTTTACATACTGGCGACTGTTATAAGGGTCGTTACGGTCAGACTTGCTGTATCTGACATCGGACCATGCCCAAGGTGTTGTCTTGCCGTTCTCATAGAATTCTATGCGGAACGTTCCTTCATAGTTTATTATCCCTTCATCAACGGTATACATATGCGCCCAGAGCCTGTCCGAATACCTGTAACCGTCGGCCGTAACCACTACGGAGTCTTTAATCTGCAGCAATCTGTATGATATCACCACCGAATCTCCTTCTATGCGGCCATCTTTTTTAAAATCTATGGACAGTGTATCATTAAGATTTGATGTAATGGCGACATGCCATTTGATGTCGGAGTAGTATTTTATTAATGAATCATGAGGATTTACGGCAAAATCCAAGGCATCATCAATATAACTCCTTGCCCAATATTCGGCCATTCCGCCCAGCTCAGCGGCAGGATCCCAATATCTGACCTCACAGCTTGCCATCAGCAATGCAGTAATGACTGCTATCCGGAAATATAATGCTATCTTTTTCATAATCAGAATCTGTAACTGAAACCTGCCCTGATACCGGGAAGTATTACAAAAACATTACCCAAAACATATTCAGAGCCATAACCCAACTCTGTCATTACCCCAAGGTGGCTGGTCCTATGACCCAGCTTGACTCTGAATCCCACAAAGGTGAGCTGATAGACGAACTCATTACGGCCGTCACGGGACGCGCCATCAGTTACGGTCCAATACCGGCTTTCGTTCCTGAAATCCATTCCCGCCATAGCCTGTGAGTACATTGTCAGGTGAGATGTCTCTATGATTCTGTACCTCAAGCCAAGCAGGACATCGGCCTTGACAGCCTTCTGCATGTCGGCTTCAGGACTGTATATGCTCAACGGCTGATAATCGGCCATGTGTAATCCGGCCATACCAACCAGCGAGAGCCTGCCCTTGAGGCCGGTCCCGGAGTCTGACAACCTGTATGCCATCTCCACCGACATACTGGGATACAGCGTGCAATTGTATGACTCTTGGGTCATATCACTGAGTATGCCGTCAACCCATCGTCTGTTATCTAACGGATCCTCATCAAAAGCCCAATCCGCAAAAGCATAAGTTCCGGGAGTGGAGATTGCGGCATTGATCTCAAATCTGCCATCCTGCGCCTTAACACAAAGCGGGAAGACAAGTGCAAACAAATAAAATACAATTTTTCTCAAAGCAATAAAGGTTGGTTCTGATTGCAAATATATCTATTTTGTATCGTTTTTGCTAAATTTGCAGTAAACAAATCAGGACTATGGAGAGAAGCGTAGAATATCTGCAGCTGCTGGCAAAGAGCTTTCCAAGCATAGCGGCTGCATCGACAGAGATAATAAACCTGGAGGCAATCCTGAACCTGCCCAAGGGAACCGAGCATTTTGTGACCGATATCCACGGTGAATACGATGCGTTTGACTATGTGCTGCGATCCGCATCGGGCGTGATACAGCAGAAGATAGAGGCGGTTTTCGGTGATGAACTGAGCGTGGATGAAAAACGCACCCTGAGTGCCCTGATAAGCTACCCCGAGGCCAAGCTGCGTGCCATCAAGGCCGATAACAGCGACCTGGACGAGTGGTACAAGGTCACGCTGATCAGGATGATTGCCGTACTCACCCGCGTAGCATCGCGCTACACCCGCTCCAAGGTCCGCAAAGCCCTGCCCAAGGACTACGCCTACATCATCGAGGAGCTTATGCACGAGACCCGCGGCACGTTCATCTCCAAGCATAACTACCTGAAAGCCATAGTAGATACGATAGTCAGCACCGGACGCGCAAGTCATTTCATAACCGCCATTGCCGATGTCACCCGCAGCCTGGTAATAGACCAGCTTCATATAATAGGTGACATCTTTGACCGCGGATCAGGCGCCCATCGCATAATGGACATGCTGTGTAACTACCGCGATTTTGACATCCAGTGGGGCAACCACGACGTAGTGTGGATGGGAGCCGCCACCGGCAGCGCCGCATGCGTAGCCAACGTGGTACGCAACAGTCTGAAATACGCCAGCATGACCACGCTTGAGGACGGTTACGGCATCAACCTGCTGCCGCTGGCCACATTCGCCATGCAGACTTATGCCGATGACCCCTGCACGCTATTCATTCCCGTAAAGACCGATGACACACCGGTTGAGGACCTGCCGCAGATGGACCTGCTCTCGCAGATGCACAAGGCAATAGCCATAATCCAGTTCAAGATAGAGGCCGCGGCGATTGCCCGCCATCCGGAGTTCCATATGGAGCACCGCAACCTGCTGGACAAGATTGACTTTAAACGCGGGGTGATAAACATAGACGGCAAGGAGTATAAGTTGCTCGATACCAACTTCCCCACCGTTGACCCAGCCGATCCGTACCGGCTCACACCGGCCGAGCAGAACGTGATAGACCGCCTGACGCACAGTTTCTGCAACAGCAAGGCGCTGGCCCGTCACGTAGACTGCCTCTTTGAGCACGGATCACTATATCTGGTGCACAACAACAACCTGCTCTATCACGGCAGTGTACCCCTGAACGATGACGGCACGCTTGCCTCAATGAACATCCAAGGCATTGATTATAAGGGCCGTGAACTGTTTGACACAATAGACAAATACGTCCGTACCGCGTATTATGCATCGGACGACGACCCCCTGAAACAGTATGGTCAGGACCTGTTCTGGTATCTGTGGTGCGGCCCTGTATCACCCCCCTTTGACAAGAAACGCATGGCCACTTTTGAGCGCTATTTCCTGTCAGAGAAGGAGACCCATCATGAGGAGAAGGGTAACTATTACCGCCTCAAGAACAACCGCGAAGTCTGCGAGATGATATTGCGCGAGTTCGGCATCACCGAGTTGGAGCACGCCCACATAATAAACGGCCACATCCCCGTAAAGGAATCCAGCGGCGAAAGCCCCATCAAGGCCGATGGTCGCCTGCTTGTGATTGACGGCGGATTCTCCAAGGTCTATCACCAGCAGACCGGAATAGCAGGTTACACGCTGATTTTCAATTCACATGGAATGCGTCTGGTACGCCATCATCCGTTCGAGTCCATCCAGCAGTCCATCGCTCAGGGTATGGATGTGATTGCCGCCACGCAGGTGGTAGAGTATTCGGATGAGCAGATTCTGGTGCGCGACACCGACAAGGGCCGCCGCCTGATGGCCCGCGTGGAAGACCTGCGCGCCCTGCTTCAGGCTTATCGGACCGGCCTTATAAAATGATACAAAAGGGGGCAGACCCCAATTGTATCATTTTATTGTGCGGAGTATAGCCAGCAGATGATCAAACACCATCGGGACTGTAGCCAGCTCAAGACGCTCGGACGGTGAGTGGACGCCGCGAAGGGTCGGACCTATTGAAATCATATCCAGATCGGGGTACGATGTCAGGAACAGGCCGCACTCCAGGCCGGCGTGGATAGCCTTGACCTTGGGATCGTGACCGAACAGTTCCTTATAAGTGCGGACCGATATATCCAGAAGTTCTGATTTGGGATTGGGAGCCCAGCCGGGATAGCCGTCGTTGCGTGATACTTTGGCGCCGGCCAGACGGAAGCAGGCTGCAAGAGTCTCCTGCACGGCATATTTGCCAGACTCAACGCTACTGCGCTGGCTTGCCAGCATGGTAACCTTGCCGTTCTCGGTGCGGATACGGGCCAGATTCGATGAAGTCTCAACCAGTCCCGGAACATCCAGACTCATGGCATAGACGCCGTTGAATACTGCAAATACAGAGCGTATGATATTGCGTGCAACAGCCGGTTCAATGCACTCAGCCACGGCATCGGTGCTCTCCATAAAGAACTTGGCCTCGGTCTCGGTCGCGTGATATTCATCCTGTACCTCCGATGCAAACACGTTAAAGTCAACGCGGATCTTCTCACGGTCTGCAAACGGAACGGCAATCACGGCTACTGCATCACGAGGAATCGCATTGTGCAGGTTACCGCCGCTCAAAGAAATCAATCTGAGATCATATTTCTCAATGGCTGTATTCAGGAAACGAGCCAGAATCTTGTTTGCATTGGCATAACCCTTGTCAATGTCATCACCCGAGTGACCGCCGTGCAGCTTGTCCACTCCCACACGCAGGAAGAAATATCCTGCCGGTACGGGCTCAGCCTTATAGTCAAACTCAACGCTTGTATTGATTCCACCTGCACAGCCTATGAAAATCTCACCCTCATCCTCCGAATCCAGATTAATGAGCATCTTGCCGTTCATCATGCCAGGCTTAAGGTTCTCGGCACCGGTCAGACCGGTCTCCTCGGATACCGTAAACAGGCATTCCACCGGTCCGTGCTCAATCTCCTTGCTGTCCAGGATTGCAAGTGCCATTGCAATACCCATACCGTCATCGGCACCCAGAGTGGTTCCGCGGGCCTTGAGCCAGCCGTCCTCTACGTAGGTCTCAATGGGCTGGGTCATGAAATCATGGTCCAGAGTGGCATCCTTCTCGCAAACCATATCCTGATGAGCCTGCAGTATTACCGTCTGCCGGCCCTCATATCCGGGGCTTGCAGGCTTGCTTATCAGCACATTACCCACATCGTCCTTCCTGGCGGCAAGCCCGCGTGCTGCAGCAAAGTCCATAAGGTACTCACCCATCTTCTCCTCACGGCCCGACGGACGCGGTATCTTGCATATTTCCAGGAATATGTCCATCACTCTCTTTGACCAGTCAATCTTTTCCATATCTCTATTATCTAATAATTATAACTAATTCTTAACAACTCCAAAAATACATTATTCTTGAGATTAATTCAAGTAAAATCCATAACTTCGCGCCGCGTATGTGGAAAATGTTTCTGACAGTAGCACTTCTGCTTCTTGCATCGGTTGCACTTTTATCGGTAAGCATACTTATCAGGAAGAACGGCAGGTTCCCCAACATACACGTAGGCAAGAACCCTGCCATGAGAAAGCGAGGTATCGGATGCGTTGAGTCACAGGACGCAGAGGCACAGAAGACCAATCCTCTGGCCGTAAATGAGAAATCATAATCAAAAACAATATGAACTTAAAGTCAGTTTCATCTTTTGTTCTTTCAGCAGTTGCCGTTTTAGGCTTCAGCCAGTGCGTACAGCAGACAACTACTGCCGTCCCGCAGGAACAGACACCTGTAGCGGTTTCAGGTCTTAAGATCGCTTTCATTGACGTAGATTCACTTCTTGCCAACTATGCGTTCTACCAGGATCTTGCTGAGGAGATTATGCGTAAGGAGGAGAACTATCGTCTTGCCCTTACAGAAGAAGCCAACAAATGGCAGAAAGAGGTTGAGGAGCATCAGAGAAAACTCAAGAATGCCGTTTATTCATCGGCCGAGCGCGCTCAGTCTGAGGAGAACAGATTGACTAAGAAGCAACAGGCCATTCAGGAAAAAGGAGACCAGTACACCCAGGAGCTCCTGACAGAGAGGGACGCAAATTCACAGAAGATCAGTGAAACCGTTGATAATTTTGTAAAGGAATACAACAAGACCCACGGTTACAATCTCATAATAAGCAAGGGCAGTCTGCTCTTTGCCGATGAGGCACTGAACATCACCGCCGAGATTCTGGACGGTTTGAACGCAGCTTACAACAACCAGGCAGACAAATAAGTAAGGGCACAAAAGGGACGGTTCTTTCTGTGCCCTTTTAAGTCAAATAATACAGGGACGGTTCCTGAAGTGTCGTAGGGGCACAGAAAGAACCGTCCCTTTTGTGCCCTTTCACATCAAAAACATTATCTTTACAAAAAAATTACAGCTTATGAGAATTTTGAAGTATATCCTTAGTGTAGCCGTATTGGCATGTATACCTTTTTCAGTGAGTGCCCAATTCATGTTCGGAGGTGGCGGTAACCGTGCCGCACAAGACAGCCTGCGCAAGATTGCGGCAGCCGATTACGCCGATATGCTTAAGAAAGTTGGCGTTGACCAGCCCCGTGAGGGCCGCCAGCCCAACAGTCAGGATGAGAGCAAGCACCCCAACTACGATGAGTTGATTGCCAACCCCTACCCCTTCTACCCAGATCCTCTCATCACCGAGAGCGGCAAGAAGGTCAAGAACGCCAAAATGTGGACCAAGGTTCGCCGTCCGGAGATTGTAAAACTCTTTGAGGACAACGTCTACGGCCGGATCCCAGACAACGTACCTGGAGTAAAATGGGAGGTCACCAGTGAAGAGAAAAAGGATTTTGCCGGTACACCCGTTGTGGTACGCACGCTTAAAGGTGTAGTGGACAACTCAAGCTATCCCGCCATCACGGTCGAGATATCAGCCAATGTGGTCTACCCCGAAGGCAAGCAGAACCTGCCCGTAATAATTGAGTTCGGATTCGGAGGCGGTGATCCCACCCGTGTCCGTGCAGGCTCCACATCGTGGCAGCAGATGGTAATAGAGCGCGGTTGGGCCGCAGCCAGCATTAACCCGTCATCCATCCAGGCCGATGCTGGATCGGGCCTGACCAACGGCATCATAGGACTCTGCAACAAGGGAGAGTTCCGTCAGCCCACTGACTGGGGTTCACTCCGTGCATGGGGCTGGGGTCTTTCACGCCTCATAGACTACTTTGAGACCGACAAGACATTCGATGCCACCAAGTGCGCCATAGAGGGTGTGTCACGCTACGGCAAGGCATCACTCGTAGCAATGGCATTCGAGGAGCGCATTGCAGCAGGTTTCATAGCCTCATCAGGTAAGGCTGGCGCTGCAGGATGGCGCCGTGACTGCGGTGAGAGCATCGGCAACATAGTATCAAACGAGGAGTATCACTGGGTATGCGGTAACCTTATCAAATATGGTACTGATCCTCTCACTGAGAATGACCTGCCAGTAGACCAGCATGAGCTTATAGCACTTTGCGCCCCGCGTGCATGCTTCATCTCAACCGGCAGCTGGAGCGGTGACAAGTGGCAGGATGTGGTAGGATCATTCATATCGGCTTCAAAGGCATCGCCCGTGTATGAACTGTTCGGCTACAAGGGTGTTGGAACTGACCTGTTCCCCGGTATGGACAACGGCCTGATGGACGGTCGCCTCACCTACCGCCAGCACCACGGAGGTCACGAGGCTGGTCCAAACTGGCCCTTCTTCCTGGACTTCTTTGAACGCGAGGTAGTAAACAAATAACACCTTTTAACAGCTCACAGAAAAGCGTGGATTTAACAATCTGCGCTTTTTTGCGTCTTAAAGATAGAAACCACTTAAAAGACTACAGCTATGAAACGTAACATGATGATGATCGCCATAGCAGTTGCAGCGCTTCTGCTGGGCACAGAGAACATTCAGGCACAGTCCAGAGTAGTAAGAAGAGCCGACACGGACCGTAGAGACGAAAGACTCATCCGTCAGGAGGATCCACGTCGTTCACAGCGTGATCGCAGAGAAGTAGTGGTTGAACACCGGCGTCCTGTAATAAAGGTTGTGGACAATGAAGTGATCCGCGCATTTGACCGCGAGCGTTTTGACTCCGACAGACTTAAGATGGCCGATATGATATTCAGCACCGGCGGTTACATGACAGTGGAGCAGATCACCAGAGTATCGGAAATATTTGATTATGACAACAACCGTATAAAGTTCCTCAAGAAGGCATATTACAACTGCGTAGACCGATATAATTTCTACCGTGTGCTTGGTACGCTTGAATACAGCTCAAGCCGCGAAAAGATTATCAAGTACGTGATGGACAACCCGATTGATGACATCCTATACGATGAGCCTGTCCGCAAGATCACCAACGCAGAGATGAATGCCATAATAAAGAGCCTTAAGAACGAGAGCTTTGACTCAACCAGAGGCAAACTGGCCAGAATGATTGTTCGCGGAAACCTTTTCACTTCACGTCAGATTGCCGATATGGCCAAGACGTTCACCTTTGACAGCAACCGTTACGAGTTCCTTCTCTACGCATTTGACAGCTGCGTTGACCAGCAGAATTACGTAGTGGCAGCCAACACGCTGGAGTTCAGCACTAACCGCAACGACCTGATGAGAAAGATTTCACGGCGCCCTTAACGTCAGTATGAACATAAAAAAAACGAGGCAAATTGCCTCGTTTTTTTTATCCGTAAACCGGTTTTATTTGCTGAAGTAGTCCTCAAGGGCCGCATCAAGTTCCTTGTCCCTGAGATTTCTTGCTATGATAGTGCCTTCTGAATCAATAAGGAATGTAGAGGGAATAGCCGTGATTGAATACTTTACGGCAGCTGAATTCTCCAGGTCATCATCACCGTTCCACAACTGTACCCAGTTCATTCCATTGTCTTTAACAGCCTTGATCCACTCTTCTGTCCCGTCATCGACCGATACACTGACAATCTCAAAACCTTTTGATTTGAATTTCTTGTAAGCATCCTTAAGGTTAGGAAGCTCATTCATGCATGGTGTGCACCAACTTGCCCAGAAATCCAGAAGGACCACTTTGTTCTTACCCACATAGTCAGATAACCTGCCGTTAGCTGAATAACCATATTTCTTGTCCAGCAGAGGAGCCTCAAAATCAATGAACGGATGCCCCAGGCTTGTGCTCAACTGGGCATTTATCATAGCCGTAAGCTGGTTGAAAACGATATCCTGACCAAATGTAGGAGCAAGTTTCTTGAGCAGTTCCATAGTCTCCTCCGGCTCAAACATGCTGTAGTTGTCTATAAGTTGCTCGTAGGCATATATCTTATCGGCATTCTCAGAAATACTGCGGGCCAGCAAAGCGGCAAAACGGTCCTGGAGTTCACCCATCTGATCGTAGAGGGCACTTGCATCACCCTGTGTAGCCAGCGTCATCTTGATCTTGTCTTCAATCTCTGTAGCCTCATCGTTAAGGGCATCGGTATCATCATAGAACTTCTGGAAAGCATCATTATTTGGCGTACCGGACACATGCTGGTCACCAGTCTCGGCATCTATCCAAAGTTCAATGTCACCTCTCTCCAGGAAAAACTGGCAACCTCTTACAGAACCATCAATTTCAAAGGTAATCACAGCCACCTGGGCAGTATCGGTCTTACCTTTAATAGTAAACTTGCCACCCTTTATTACTGTCGAATCCAGATCGGCCAAGCCGTCAAAATCCAGAACGCTCAAAGTCATGACAGTGCCGTCTGCAACGCCATCGGCAGTTCCCTTTATCCTGTACGAATCCTTACCGCCGCAAGCAGCTATCAGGACCGATGCAAAAACAACAAATAGAATCCTTTTCATAAATTACTTGATTAAATACTGTGAACTTATTGACTCGTTCGATATCACCCTGCGGATAGTCTCGGCGAACATCTGTGCAATTGAAAGCTGTTTGAGTTTCTTGCACGGAACCGGGTTGCGGTAAGGTATGCTGTTGGTGAACACAATCTCCTCAAGGCATGAATTATCCACGCGTACCGGGGCGTCACCGGACATCACGCAGTGTGAAGCAAGTGCCCGGACAGACTTGGCGCCAGCCTCCATCATCACGTCACCGGCCTTGCAGATAGTGCCTGCAGTATCAACTATATCATCAACAATAACTACATTCTTGTCCTGAACATCACCGATAATGCGGATGTCATCAACCACATTGGCGCGTGTACGTGTCTTCTGGCAGAGTACCAAAGGCACGTCCAGGAACTTGGCATATGCACTGGCACGCTTACTGCCGCCTACATCGGGAGCAGCCATAACCAGTTCATCCAGCTTAAGGCTCTGGATATAAGGCAGGAACACCATCGAAGCGTACAGATGATCTACCGGAACGTCAAAGAATCCCTGTATCTGGTCTGCATGCAGGTCCATCGTTATCAGACGGTCAATACCGGCTACGCTAAGCATATCGGCCACCAGTTTTGCGCCTATTGATACACGCGGCTTATCCTTACGGTCCTGTCTGGCCCATCCAAAGTAAGGAACCACAGCGTTCACTGACTTGGCCGATGCACGCTTGGCTGCATCAACCATAAGCAGGAGCTCCATAAGATTATCCGATGACGGGAATGTGGACTGCACCAGGAACACGTCGGCGCCACGTACGGACTCCTCATATGAAACCGCAAATTCGCCGTCAGCAAAGTGAGACACATTCATGTTGCCCAGAGGGCAGTTAAGGTAATCGCATATCTCTTTGGCCAGGTACATTGTGTTTGTACCGCAGAAGACCAGGAAAGGATTGCTTGAGTCCATAAGGAAATGACTGTAGTTAAATGGTTTTTTGCTTTGCAAAGTTACAAATAAATAGAACTCGCCACCGGCCATTATCGCCAAATTTTACATTATTTATCAACAGGGATTCCCAATATTCTGTTGATTATTTTTGAGACGCAACTTCCTGTTCTTGTTCAAAAAAACAGGATCCGGCCATAATAAAAAAGGTCGCCGATTGGGCGACCTTTTCTGTTTTTACCTCTAACGCATATCAGAAGTAGAAGTTCAGTGTAACGTTTGCACCGATATTACCTGTACCGACTGTAATCTGGTTGCTTGAAGGTGATACCAGCTGAGTCCACTCTCTCTTGGCTACATCAACAGTTGAGAAACCCTCAAGCTCCTGATACTGAGCCTTGTCAAATGAAGCAAGTGCTGTAAAGTTTACCTCACCGCCTATAGACATCTTAGGCAAGAGGAAATATTCAACGCCAACAAATGTTACGATACCTGCATGCATGGAAGCGCCAAGGTTGTAGTTCTTGAGAAGACGGTTATAAGCAAAACCGGTCAGAGGGGCGACAGTACCGCCGTTTGACTCAGAAGGAGCCTGGTTGATGTCTGTGATTTCATTACCGTAGGTGTATTTGCGAACCATATTGTTCATGGCAAACAAGACACCTGCGCCATAAACGCCCTGCAGTCTCTCCTTGCCTACCCTTTTTTCAAGGCCAGCCATCAGACTCATACCGGTATTTTTTGTCAGGCGTGTGTCAATGACCTTCTGCTGTGAGAACGGATTCAGAGCATGTTCAGCATCATCATCAGCATAATACTGTGTGTATGCACGCTGATATATAAGACCAAGGTTTACTCTGAGTGCTGTCTCATCGTCAAGGAAATACTTTCCTGAAACAGACATCAGCGGAGTAATCTTACGGAACGGGGCGGTATTGACGTCATTACCTATATATGCCTGACCACCGAACTCATCATAGCTGTTGGCAGCAGCGCCATTAAAGAACTGACCGATATACTGTGTCATAGGTACGGCGCTGACTGATATTGCATAGTTACCCGTCTCAGGGGTATATTGAACCTCAGCCTCTTGGGCTCCGGCGGTTACAGTGACCAGAGTCAGGGCTGCAAAAAACAATAACTTAAACTGTTTCATAATCAATGTTTGTCAGATAATAAAACAATAGGAATCATTACCAAGCCCATGTGTAGTTAAGCTTACCTTTACTATAAAGGGTTGTGTAGCCGTCTTTATCTATTGAATTATTGCCAATACCCTTCTTTCCATCCTTGTCCTGCAGTTCGGGATCTATATACATATCACCAAGTTCAACAGGAACTACCTCATTGTTTTTTGTAATAGTTATTGAATTTTGTTCAGCCGGATAAAGGACTATGCAGGTCTGGCTCTTCCATTCTCCCTTATCATGATCATAATACCTTCCGGTAAAACTGTCATCAAGTTCTGCCTTAGTTGAAACCTTCAACTGAGGCTTATAATACATATCCATCCAGTTATCGGGCAGATTAACAGTGAAAGAGTATTCGCCTTCATTATTAGTCTTGATTCCTGTCTTGGTATAACTCATATAAGAATAACCATTATTATCCCAAGTGGTAACCTCACAGGTTAAATCCCACTTCTTTTCAATAGCCTTGTAGTCAACAATGTAATTTGTAGCATCATTGGGATCCTTAACCCACTGCTGAACCAGTACTCTACCATTAACTGTAACAGTCTGTGAAAGACCTTCACTTATAGTAGCATCTGATGTAACATTGAAATCATAGGTCTTGATATCCTTATTGGTTAATGACTGTTGGATAGGACCTACGCCAATGTTATACAGAGCATCGGGTATTGAAACAATCTTACCGGCAGAAAGAACCTTCTTCTCTGCATAGAAAGGAACAACTGATACCTTTACGTTAGTAGCTGCCAGACCAAGCGGAAGAGTGAACGAGAACTTACCGTCCTTATCAATGTCAGCAAGGAAAGTCTGATTACCGGTTGAACCTGATACATAAGCAGAGTTGCTGACCTCTATCTTAACCTGTTGTCCTGCAGCCGGAATAAAATGTTCCTCAAAAATCACTCCGTTAGCATCCTTGTAAGCACCTGCATCATACTTTACGGTACCTACAACAGTACCCTGTGGAAGAGCATCATTCTTAAGATCTTTAGAACTGAACTCTGATTGCTCTTTGGAGCAGCCTACCAGCATAAGGGCAGCCGCAGCAACTAAAAAATACTTTCTCATGTCAAAAAGTTTTAAATGTTAATTAAAGGAATAAGGTTACTAATTAAAATTGACGCGAATTTAGGCTATTAACATTTAAAAACAAAAAAATGTAATCAAAATAATAAACAGACCGGCAAAAAACACTTTTAGTCAGCCTCTCTAGGTAGGTATTGAGGCAATGATTTTTTTTTATTCTTTACGTTTTGATACTTTGCCGGGGTTGGTGTTCACGAACTCCTTCCAGCTCTTAGGGCCTTTGTTGCCGGTATCGGGGCGGCCCATCTGCAGGTAGTGGCAGTAGGCGGCGGCCAGGGCATCGGTGGCATCCAGAAACTTGGGCATATCGTTTTCATCAAGATGCAGCATACGCTGCAGCATTCCCGCAACCTGCTCCTTGCTGGCGTTTCCGTTACCGGTTATGGCCATCTTGATTTTCATTGGGGCGTACTCGGTGATGGGAACGCTGTGGTTGATAGCGGCGGCGATGGCTACGCCCTGGGCACGGCCCAGTTTGAGCATGGACTGCACGTTCTTGCCAAAGAAGGGAGCCTCAATGGCCATCTCATCGGGCAGGTATGAATCAATGATGCCGTTCACGCGCTGGAAAATGTGGCCCAGCTTGAGGTACATATCGGACTCCTTGCGCATATCGATCACACCCATGGTTACAATCGATGCCTTGGTGCCCTCAACCTTTATTACGCCGTAACCCATCACGTTGGTGCCGGGGTCTATGCCAAGGATTATCTTCTCAACTACGGGCTTGATCATTCTTATTTCTTCCGATGAAATTTTCTTTTGCCAAAGATAGCAATAATTCAATCCTAATAGTTACCTTTGCAGCCGAAATCATAAGAACACGGGGCATTAGCTCATCTGGCTAGAGCGTTTGACTGGCAGTCAAGAGGTGACGAGTTCGAGTCTCGTATGCTCCACCAAAAAGTGGCCTACAGGTATCTGTAGGCCATTTCGCTTTTTCTCGTGGTACTAATATGTTACTATATTTTCCAGTGATGCCTTAAAATTTGCGGAATTGCAGGAAATAATCTTCCATCTGATTACAATAGATTATATCCACTTGTCTTTTTAGAACCCTTTCTAACAAAAACTGCCAGTGCCCACAAGAGACACTGGCAGTTTTCATATCACCAGGTTATAATCCTAATATCCGCTGCTCACACTCTAATCTTTAAGACAGCCTACCGGTACAACCAGCACGCCGTCTTCGGGGCGTTTGTATGCATAATCTCCTATTCCGGTCAGTACCATCAGGAAAGAAGGTTTCTTCATCCTGGTAGTGTCAAT
>JAGCPB010000080.1 GCA_017642425.1 Bacteroidaceae bacterium | reverse complement strand
GTAACAGGTCCATATCTGGATCAGGACGGCAAACCCGTAACAGACGGAGGCGGCACTATAGTAGCCCAGAGCAATGACCGCTACGTCGGTGTAGGACATTGCGCTGTGGTAACCTTTGACGGCAAGGATTACATTTTCATGCATGGCTATGACAAGACACGCCGCTACAACAGCATGCTCATAACCCGTCAGATAATATGGGACAATGACGGCTGGCCTATAATAAATCTCTGATAACCAAGCCGGCCAGCATAAAGCCGATATTCGGGTGCAAAAATACAAATTTAAGCGTATATTTGTCTATCGGAAACTATTACTGACCTGTTATGAGCACATATAAAGACATTGACCTTAGCGAATGGACCAAGGTGGGAGAAGGCGGAAACGGAACCACCTAAGCGTCAAATCAAGGAATTCTACCTGTAAACATGCGTATTACATCATCTGAATTAAAACAGCAGTTCATCCCGGTCAACGGCATTATCAACGCCAGGGACCTGGGCGGTTATATAATGCAGGACGGCCGCCGTCTGCGTGACGGCATGCTCATTCGCTCCGCACATCTGGCCGATGCCACCGATGCAGACCTTGAGTATCTCTCTACCCTACCCGTAGCCAAGGTCATTGACTTCCGCAAAGATGAGGAGAAGAGGGGCAAGACAGACCGTATGGTTCCCGGAGCCGATTATATCTGCCTTATGATAGATGCCAGCGGCCGGATTGTCACTCAGGCTACCGAGGATGAGAAAAGGCTCCTTACCGGCCACAAGCAGTTTGACGTAAAGAAATTCATGGTAATGGCCGCGTTCAATTCAATGGCCCAGAGAATTGCGCAGGAGATGTACCCCAACCTGGTCAATGACCCGGAATGCCAGAAACAGTTCGCCCGGTTCTTCCGCCTGATACTGGAAACAGAGAACGGCGCCATTCTGTATCACTGCACACAGGGAAAGGACCGTACAGGATTTGCATCGGCCCTAATTCTGGCAACCTTAGGAGCTGACAGAGATACTATCGTGGCCGATTTTGATGCCACCAACCGCGTTTATGAAAAAGATGTCCGCCGATGCTGCCGCAATGTACGCCTTATGGGAGGCAAGGAAATAGAGATTTCAACCGTCAAATCATTTCTTGGAGCCAACACAGACAATTTCATTAAGGCTCTGGACAGCATTGACCGGGAATACGGTTCAATAGAGGCCTACCTGAAAGGCCCCATAGGCCTGACGGACAAAGATATCCTTACTCTGAGAGAGCGTTATCTTGAATAAGGACACAATAAGGACTATTAAAGCTTATGAGTGAGTATAAGGACATTGATTTAAGCGGCTGGACCCAAGTAGGACAAGGCGGCAACGGAACCACATATGAAAATCCGACAGAACCCGACGTAATCCTGAAAGTTGACAGGAAACAGATCAACACACTGGAATTTGTAAAACATGAATTCGATGTTTCCAAGGCCGTAGAAAGACTGGGACTACCTACTCCCAGAATGCATGAGATGGTACGTGTGGGAAATCTGTACGCAACCATATCGGAACGCATAAAGGACAAGAAATCACTTTCACGAATATGCCATGATGAGCCACAGCGCATAGAAGAGATGGCGCAACTGATGTGTCGTAACGGCAAGATACTTTTCAGCACTCAATGCGATACCGATTTCTTTCCAAGTCGCAAAGAACAACTCAATAGAGCTCTTGACAAGGTGCAATTCATAAGCCGAAAAAATCGTCAAATACTTAAAGATTTTGCCCAAACCATACAAGACATAAAGACCTGCAGTCACGGTGATTTCAACATGGGGAATCTTGTACTTTCAGGTGACCAGCCGGTATGGATAGACCTGGACCGCTTTGGCTACGGAGACCCGATGTTTGACATCGGCCATCTTTATCAGATCTGCAATGTATATGCGCCCATGAAACAGGTACAGGATATTTTCCACATGACAGAGCAGCAGCTCAATCTGTTCTGGGATGCATTTGCAAAAGCATACACCGGACAGGATGACCACAGTGAATTTGACAGTCAGGCCGGTAGGTTTGCCTGCTTTGATATGATACTGAGATATGAATTCCAGAAATGCAGCCTTCTGGAGAAGATGTTCTTTGGCGTATACATAAAACGCCTCATCAAAGCCTTCTACCTTTAGGGCTCTCAGGCGTTATCCTGGATGACCAGGTCCGCCAGTATAAAGCCGAATATGGCGGTTATGTGAACAACCGTTCCGCAGCATCAAATGAACGAGCCAGTTACTTTTTAGAACAAAGCAGCAGGGTTAAGAGAGAGGAAATCCTCAGCTTTCATGCCGCCGTTACCTACCACGAGAGACAAAGAGGGCTTATATGCCTTATTGAATTCAGTAAGACCGGAATTCCAGTCACTGTCATTGCTCTTGACTTCTATAGCTATAAGTTTGCCTTTCTTTTGAAGTACGTAGTCAACCTCACAGTTCTGGCCGTTACGCCAGTAAAACACCTGATACTCGCCTGCATAAGCATAACTCATGATATGTGCTCCGATAGCCGATTCAAACAATCGGCCCCATAGTTTGCGGTCCTGTACAGCCTCCTCAAACGATTTCTCACAATACAAGTTTTTGAGTGCATTGTTATATACCTGATGTTTGGGCACTGAATTTCGTTTTCTAGCCATATCAACGGCATACTTATTGAGCCCGGTTACCAACCCTGCCTGTGAAAGCAGATTAAGGTAACCTGTTATGGTAGTGGTGTTACCTGCATCGGTCATCTGCCCCATCATCTTGGTAAGTGAAAGTTCTTGACTGGAATAAGCCGATGACAGCTCAAACGTCTGACGCAGAAGTGCGGGTTTTGCGATATTCTCATTAACCAGAATATCCTTGTTGATGGTAGCATCAACTATTGAGCCGCTTATGTAATTACGCCAACGCTCAGGGTCACCTATAAGTTCAGCGGCACCGGGATATGCACCATAATATATGAACTGCTCCGGAGTAAACCCGAATGCATCACGCATCTCGGCATAAGTCCAATGTGATAGTATTATCCTCTCAAAACGTCCCTGCAAACTGTCGGCTAGCCCCTTGTCAAGCATCACACGCGATGAACCCAGCAAAATGACTTTCAAGGGAATATTGTTGAAAGTATCGGAATCCCACTCCTTCTTTACAATTTCACTCCAGTTATTGATTTTCTGGATTTCATCAATTACAAGTATCAGATCCGTAAGGTTCTCCACTTTCATCTTGACACGTGCCGCACTCCAGCAGTCACTTATCCATGAGAAGTTGGTTACCGGCACAGCATCGGCCGTATAGAATACGTAAGGTATCTCCTGAGACTGAACCACCTGTTTCATCAAAGTGGATTTTCCGACCTGTCGAGGCCCCATGATTACCTGGATGAAACGGCGCTTCTCGGCCAATCTACTCTTTAGTGTCGCAAACTGAAACCTCTCATACATAGTCAATTACATTTAGATTATAAAATTTACTCAATGGAGTGAGCAAAATTACTCAATAAATCTAAAACACCAAATAGAGCGAACACTTTTTTAGGAAAGCACGTTATCCTGAATGACCAGGCTGGCCAGCATGAATCCGAATATAGCGGTAATGTGAGCCACAGTTCCGTTGATCTGGGCTTTAGACGAGCACCACTCGTGATTAAGGAGCGAGGGATCACCAGGCCCCATCTTGGCCTTTGGACACACACACTGCCCCGTTCCGCAGGTAGCGTTATGACCTTTGTTGGAGAGCAGC
>JAGCPB010000079.1 GCA_017642425.1 Bacteroidaceae bacterium | reverse complement strand
GTACCAACATCGGGCCAGGTGACCATATACATGGGGGCTGCACCACCGGGATACATGGTCATATCGGCAAACAGACGGTTGTAATAGAGGTCATAATTCACTGCCAGATCATGCTGTGCCCGTGATTCTCCACCCAAAGATGTGGTAAACAGGCTGTACAGACCGGTAGTCCAGCTGTCGCCCGGCATATCCATATGGATGGCCACATCGGGACGTGTGGTATCGTCCATGATATGGATAATGTGATTGTAGTAGGCTTTGGTCTCCCAACCGGCCTTGCTGAAACGGTGCTTGAATGAGAGGGAGGTAATGAATCCCTGCGCTTTTGAAACATCCATGTTCAGCGCCGGATAACCCACGTCTGTGGCACGGTCAAATATAACCGTGCTCTCCAGAACGTCGGTGTCTGTAAGGCGCACTCCTGCGTTGGCAAAGAGATTGACCTTACTGAATTGTGAATAGTTGAGCAGCTGTCCGCCGCCCACCTGGTAGCAGTCGGCAGCACGAGAAAACACACCGGTGTTAAGGTAAGCCCTGCGGCCGCTGAATGCCGCATCGGCACCATAAACCTGCAGATGTCCGTTCCACTCGTGTCCTGCCGACAGATTTATCTGTCGTGGATTGGCTTCAAAACCAATCTTACGCAGTTTCAGGTCAAGACTGCCACCTATGTTCCCGGTAGCCTGCGGGTTGCCGTCCAAACCTGAGTTCAGACTGATGCTCTGCAGGTTACCGCTTTCCACGTAAGAGGTGACAGGGTCCATCTTGTCGGTGCAGGCGTAGAATATCTTCATGCCGTCAATGGTAGTAGAGAGCCTCTCCGTCTGCATGTTGTTGACAACGGGTTCCCATGCGTATGATCCGCGACGGACCATATTGACATTACGCAGTTCACCCAGATGTTCATCAATGCTGGCAACCTGCCCTTTGACAGAGCGCTGCTTAGCTCTCCCTTCATAGGACACGATGAGCACTTCGTCAAGGTTCTGAACCTTGTCGGGTACCAACGAATCGGCTAACAGGACTGATGTCAAAAGGACAGTTTCCAGCATCTTGAAAAAAACACAAAACTTGGTTATTTAAATAGTTACATCCCAGTAGAGCGAGCTGAATCCGTCGCTCAGATTATCGCCTCCTGCTACCACATTACCCTGTAAATCCCTTACGGTCAGGTGTATGCGCCACAGTCCGGTCATTGTTAGGTTCACAGTACCCTGATAGCTGCCGTCAGCCTGTTTGGTAAGCTCGGTGTTATCGGGTGATGTATGGTTACCCATATCGGGCATACGCGGGTCAATATCAACCTTGAATGACTCTGTTGCAAGAGCGTACGGAGTTGTGGCAGGGCTGCTTTTCTTGGAGATATAGGCCTTGAGGGTGTTGGCTCCGGTCTTAAGGTCAAGGGGATTCACTACCGATATGTAGTAAGTGTCATTTCCCACTTTGAAAGACTTGACCCAATCCTGACCGGCTGGCAGGGGATCTACTGTAATGTCAGCCTCTTCTATGCCGCCATTGGAACCAAGAACATCAAGATTATATCCAATTGTCCATGAACCGCTCTCGCCCGAACTCATTATGAATGATACCCAAGCGCGCTTGACTGCAGGATAAGAGTCACTGAAACTCTCGGCCGGGCCCGATACAGGAGTACTGTGTTTCATACCCATCTTTACCATGAGCATGTGTGGCGTAAGGCCTGTTACCTCAAAGTTCTTTACATAGTTGCCGTTTTTCTTCTTGGTAGCTACAAAATATATATCATTGTAACCGACATTGAAATTTCCGGTACGTGAGTAAGCAAACACATTGTATTTGCCGTCAACTACCGTAGAGAGCTCAGGGATTATATTCACAGTCTCCAGAAAACGGAACACCTGTAGAGCCTCCTCGGCAGAGCAGCAGTCTATATCTCCGTCAAATGTCACTCCGGGTATGCTAATATCCTGGCTTCCCAGATCATCATTGGAGTTGCAGGAGTCTGCTGATGCTATCAGTAGCGCTCCCAACAGTATCGGGTATAATCTGTTAATTCTCTTCATAATATCAGTAATGTTAAATATTTAATGGACAATGGACAATTGTCAATTCTCAATTTAAAACGTTGGGGGCAAGCCCCCAACGTTTTATTAAAATCCCGGATTCTGAGCAATACCCAGGTCCTCACGAGACAGTCCCAGTGGAATAGGCTGACGGTAGTTACGACCCTTTACGTTGTTATACTTAGCCTTAAGATGGTTGTGAACCTTCTCAAAGTATTGGCGCTCAGCATCAGTGAACTCCTGCTTATCTTCCCAGTCATCGGCAAAGTGCTTGTAGTGGCTTACCTTTTTTACAGAAGTGATAAGGTCTTTCCAACGCAGGTTGTTGTAGAGTGAGAACTGCTCGTATGTGAACTCATAGTCCCACTCACGCTTGATGACCTCCAGGTTGAGAGTGTTGGCGGTTACACTTGCAATTCCGGCACGTGTACGAAGCTGGTTGAATGGAGCTACAGCCTCGGCCACACGGCCCAGCTGAACAAGAGCCTCTGCCTTGATAAGAAGTACCTCTGCGAAACGGATCTCAATGCGGTCAACAGAGTTCTGCTTGATCTCCAGGTTCTCAGAGTTTTCATAGCTCTGGTCAACGCCCTTACCGTTAACGGGAGTATAAACAGGTGAGTAGTACTTGTAAGTAAGTGAATCCTCAGGGTTAAATACCTCTGTCAGGTATGTCTTGGCCAGACGCTTGTCATTAGGCTGCTCTGCCTTCCAGTCATCATAGAGATCATCATCGGCAACCTCGGTGTGGTTCTGAGAGTATCTCTTGCCGTTCTGTCCGTTCTGGAAGGGGAATGTCCATGAGCAGTGGGTCTGATGGTTACCCTGGGCATCTACCTTGTCACCGTCATGAGCGATGGTGAACAGGTGCTCGTTCTGGCCCAGCTTGTTGCTCTCATAATCGCGTCCGAACAGCTTTGAGAAGTCAGGTGCCAGAGCCAGAAGACCGCTGTTGATTACCTTGTCGGCATACTCTACTGCTTTCTCCAGATATGCAGGAGTTGTAGTGAACTCGGGATCGGTCTGGCGATTGGCAATGTCTGCTACCTGATCATATGTGAGGGGGTTGTCACCCAGCACCAGATAGGTACGTGCCAGCAGAGCCTGGGCTGCCTGCTTTGAGGGGATACGGGGATCACCGTTGTAGTTAAGAAGCAGACTCTCGGCATCGGTCAGGTCCTTGATGATCTGAGCGAACACCTTGTCCAGACTCTGGCGCTCGGTAGTGCTGCCACCCTCCTCGGTAAATACAGGGATCTCACCCCACAGCTGAGCCAGCTTGAGGTTGGCC
>JAGCPB010000078.1 GCA_017642425.1 Bacteroidaceae bacterium | reverse complement strand
TTCTTTTAATGGATGTTCTGGCAATAACTGATGTGATCCATTCCAGAATACTCGGCAGATGGCTCTATGTCATGCTCATAATTCTATTGCCTATTATCGGATTCTCGGTTTGGTATTTTAGAAAAGCATTATGGCATTATCCCCGTACACAGAATGCGTAATATGTAAAAAAGCTTGTTGGATATCTAAATAGGTGTTTTCGCCCCGTCTATAGATACAATAGTTATTGGAACGTGGTACTAATAATTTCCTAATCCCTCGGAACTCCTCGGAATAAGTTTTTGGGGAATTATATCAATATCAATAATTTATGCCCAAAATATATTCCGATAGTTTCTTGCCAAATGTTCTTGTATGCTCCACATGAAAAAAGGTCGCCGATGGCGGCTTTTTTTGTTTTTATGCGTATTTTATAAAAAATAATTGCTATGTTTACGGCTAATTATTGTCTTATTAATGCTTTATGAGATTATGAAAAAGTTTAAGTTCCTTGTAGGACTGGTTGCAGCAGTTATGTTCAGCCTGACCTACACATCATGTGAAGAACTGGAAGATCTTGTTGATGATTCAGAGGAAAACGTTTCTGGTGATGTGGCTTTCTTTCCAAAGGCTTATGCCGATAAGGAAATAGCCGCGTGGTATTCTTGGACTGAGAAGGATAAGGACAAGACCAAGACTGAGGCTGTATTTTTGTTTAAGGACAACACTTTTGTGGTGACCAAGAACAAGGTCTATTCAAAAGAGGACGGCCGTAGCCCCGAGCGTGAGATAGAGGCTGTAGGTCAATATAGTTTGATTGAGGGTGACTATACCAACGGTAAGGCTCAGGTCGTGATTGCTGATGGCGGCACAATGACCGTAGTAATAAAAGACGGCAAGCTTACTACGGAGATGGGAGATGAGGTATTCATCAAGCAGGATAACGCAAAACTCCCCAAGGCTACTGATCCCACCGGAAATAACAACCAGGGTGGTGGCAATAACCAGAATAATGGCTTGGAGGCCTTCTTGCCGACTGCATATGCAAACAAGACCATATCGGGTTGGTACTCATACGGAGGTACGATGTCAGACTCCGGGTATGACATAAAATTTGTGGCAGCAATATATTTCTTTGATGATTATACGTATGTAGCTACCAGCAATATGTTGTTATCGGGTCCTAATGGTGAATACCCGCAGCGTGCAATAATAACCAGCGGAGCATACAAAATCTTAGAGGGTAACCTGACTACCGGCAAGATAGAATTAACCATCAATGCAAGCACAAGCATGACGGTTGAAATAGAAAACGGACAGTTGAAGGCTATAGAACAAGGAGAAACTGTCATATATACCAAACAGGATAATTCCAAACTTCCCCAGCCGTCCGAGCCCACGGAAAACGGCAACCAAGGTGGTGGCAATCAGGGTGGTGATGGTGACATTACCGGTAACTCCATCTATGGAACCTGGGTAAATGATCTGGCAAATCCCTATGGTACACTTACACTCAATTCAAACGGCACAGGCTTAATGTGGGATGAAAGTTTCAATTTCACTTATGAAGACGGTATCCTTGTCTATGACCAAGAGTCTAAATTTCAGATTACTATAGAAGGAGACGTTATGACCTGGGCGTATATCGATGAGTCTACGGGTGATTTATATCCCACCGGAGATGTATGGTACAGGTCCAACGGCGCATTTGACAAAAAAGTTTCAACAGGCCGTTGGAATGGATTAATGGGTGAGGAAGAGGCCGATTATGGAATAGTTTATTTCTTCTATGAGAACGAGGTCGAGTTTTACATCATTGCCTGGGGTGAACAGTTCAAGGGCTCATACACTCATGAAGGAGGTGTCATCAACTTCAGTCTCAGAGAAGGCTATAACGCACGGACCGGTAATGCAGAGAGCTGGAGCTGGGAAGCCGGCAATCTTGACCCTGAGACACTTAGACTCACAGAAGGTTATGAATGGTGGCAGATGGACAGCGAGGTCTTAAGTGAGCGCAAGCTGGAACTGGAAAGATTCACCTTTGCCTTAGTATCTGACGTCAAAGCATACGGAGGTCTGTTTGGACGTAATATGACCATAGTAAAAGCCAAAACCAAATAACGATTTGGCAGATTCAAAAAACGTGCAAAAGGGGCCTGTCCCCTTTTGCACGTTTTTGTTTACCTTTGCAGCATGAAAGTGTGCATCGGCCTTTCTGGAGGTGTTGATTCCAGCGTAGCGGCTCTGTTGCTCAAGCAGCAGGGCTATGATGTTTTTGCCATGTTCATGCAGAACTGGCACGATACCGAGGGCACGCTGCACGGTGACTGCGAGTGGGAGGAGGACCGCCTGGTGGCCGAGATGGTGGCCAAGAAGATAGGCATACCGTTCCATTTTGTGGACCTGAGTGATGAGTACCGCCGCCGCGTTGTGGACTACATGTTCAGTGAGTATGAGCAGGGCCGCACACCAAATCCCGATGTACTGTGCAACCGCGAGATAAAGTTTGATGCGTTCATGGATGCCGCGCTTAAGCTTGGGGCCGATATGGTTGCCACGGGGCATTACTGCCGCAAGGAGACCATAGAAAGCCCTGACGGCAAACCCATCTATCGCATATTTGAGGGTGTTGATCCCGGCAAGGACCAGAGCTATTTTCTGTGTCAGCTTAACCAGGAACAGCTTTCTAAGGCCCTCTTCCCGATAGGCCATCTACTCAAGAAAGAGGTCCGTCAGATTGCAGCCGATGCAGGCCTTCCATCGGCCACCAAGAAAGACTCTCAGGGAATCTGTTTTGTGGGCAAGGTGGATCTGCCGGAATTTCTTAAGCAGAAGCTCAAGAGTGTGGAAGGCAATATAGTGGAGGTTTATCCTGATTTCTACACTAACAATCCGCATTACAGGTTCCAGCAGGAGACGCTTTCAGGCCTTACCGTGGGTGGAGTGCAGGCCAATCTGGTAACAGGATACATAAGCGAAGACAAGTGCACCGACACACTCAGCTCCAACAGCTATGACCCTGACAAGATTGCTGCATTGGACGACGGAACATTTGAACGGCTGGCCACTCCGTACCGTTACGATTCCATAAAGTTCATAACCGAGACTTATCGCTCAGGCCGAAAGCACGTTAAGAAAACCCGATACAAGGCCAACCCCTGGGGCAAGATAATAGGTACGCATGACGGCGCACAGTTCTTTACCATCGGCCAGCGCCACGGACTCAACGTGGGCGGACACGATGATTCTCTGTTTGTGATAGCCACTGATATTGAGAGCAATACCGTGTATGCAGGCGAAGGTCACACTCACCCGGGGCTTTCACGAAGTTGCTTGTGCATAGACCCCAACGATATTCATTGGATACGTCAGGATTTAAAGATGCAGGAGGGCGAGATTAGGCGTTACCGCGTGCGCATACGATATCGCCAACCGTTACAGAACGCCTGGCTCATACAGCGCGCATCGGGCCTCTACATCCTCTTTGACGAGCCGCAGCGCGGCATCACTCCCGGACAGTTTGCAGTCTGGTACGCAGCTGACGATGAGATGCTCGGCTCCGGCGTGATACGATGAAGTAAGGGGCACAAAAGGGACGGTTCTTTTTGTGCCCCTTTCATTCAATAGAACCACTTGACGTAGCAGAAGTCCTGACGGTGAGGCAGGTCCGCGTTCTTGGGATACATGCGGTATGTTACCTTGAATGATCCAGGGAATTCATTCTTGATATTTCCGTGGAATGTGTAGAGGTTACCCTCGCGCTTTACCAGCTCCAACGGAACCACCTTCTGTAGTTTCTCGGTACCATCGGCGTCATAGCCCATAACCACCATCTCCACACCTATTGCATCGTCCAGGCCCTTCTCATCAATCACATACTCAACCTCATAGTGCTTGCCTGTCTCAAACAGGCCCTCAAGCAGGGTATCGCTCTTACGTGAGCTTACCACCTCGATTGAATCCCAGCGCTGTGCCACAACCTCTTTCCAGGCGGCAATCTCCTTAGCCTTGGCATAGTCATTGGCCTGCAGGTAGTGTGAGCGCTCGGCCATCTTGCAGTAGAACTTGCTGAAATAGTCATCAAGCTGACGCTTCATAGTATAATGAGGAGCAATCTGTGCAATTGAGTTCTTCATTGTCATGACCCAACCCTCGGATATACCCTCGGCATTCTTGTTGTAGTAAAGCGGCAGTATCTCATTCTCCAGCAGGCTGTAGATGGTAGCTGCATCCAACTGGTCCTGATAGCTCTGGTTCTGGTAGGTACGCTTATCGGTCAATGCCCAGCCGGCACCCTGACGATAACCCTCATACCACCATCCGTCAAGCACAGAGAAATTCACAACACCGTTCATCAGAGCCTTCTCGCCCGATGTACCCGATGCCTCCAGCGGCCTGGTAGGAGTATTCAGCCAGATATCTACGCCCGATACAAGACGGCGGGCCAGATGCATGTCATAATTCTCAAGGAATATGATCTTGCCCAGGAACTCCGGACGGCGGCTGATATCGATGATCTGCTTGATAAGACCCTGGCCTGCACCATCGTGCGGGTGAGCCTTACCGGTAAAGAAGAACTGCACCGGATACTGCGGGTTGTTCACGATCTTGGCCAGACGGTCCAGGTCAGTGAAGAGCAGGTGTGCACGCTTGTAAGTAGCAAAACGACGGCCGAAACCTATTGTCAGTGCATTGGGGTTGATCTTCTCCATCAGGGACATGATACGTGAAGGATCACCCTGGTTCTTAAGCCAGCTGTCCTTGAACTGCTCACGGATATACTCTATGAGCTGCTTCTTAAGGTCATTGTGCAGATCCCATACAACCTTGTCAGGTACCTTATAGATATCCTCCCACATCTTCTCGTTAGACTGGTCTGAAAGGAACTTCTTGTCAAAATACTTGGCATAAAGCTCCTGCCACTCCTTGGCTGCCCATGTAGGCATGTGAACACCGTTGGTAACATAACCCACGTGGCTCTCCTCAGGATAGTAACCCTTCCAGATGCCTGAGAACATCTTCTTGGATACCTCACCGTGCAGCCAGCTCACACCGTTGACCTCCTGGCAGGTGTTGCAGGCAAATGTTGACATGCAGAAACGCTCTCCTGCATCGCCCGGATTTGTGCGGCCCATATCCATCAGTTCGGCCCATGATATGCCCAACTGCTGTGCATAACCGCTCATATACTTGCCGAACAGACCCTCGTCAAAGTAGTCATGACCTGCCGGAACCGGAGTATGAACGGTGTAGAGAGATGATGCGCGAACCACCTCCATAGCCTGGTTGAATGTCAGGCCCTGCTTCACATACTGGGTCAGACGGTACAGGTTGCACAGTGCTGCATGGCCTTCATTGCAGTGGTAGATATCCTTCTTGATACCCAGAGCCTCAAGGGTAAGCATACCGCCTATACCCAGCAGGATCTCCTGCTTCAAGCGGTTCTCCCAGTCACCGCCATAGAGCTGTGAGGTGATGGGGCGGTCATAATCACTGTTCATGTCTATATCGGTATCCATCAGATACAGAGGCACGCGTCCAACGTTAACCCTCCAGATGGCGGCATAAACGGTATAGTTGATATAAGGTACGGCCACAGTCAAAGGCTGTCCGTTCTTGTCAAAGACACGCTCCAGAGGCAGGGTATTGAAATCCTGCGGCTCGTAGTTGGCAATCTGCTGACCGTCCATAGAGAGGGTCTGAGTAAAGTAGCCGTGACGGTACAGGAAACCCACACCGCACATATCGACGTTGCTGTCACTGGCCTCCTTCATGTAGTCACCGGCCAGGACGCCCAGACCACCCGAATAGATCTTGAGCACGTGGGTCAGACCATACTCCATGCAGAAGTAAGCCACCGACGGACGGTTCTGATCGGGTTTAACGTCAATATAGTTGCGGAATTTGTAATAGATGGCGTTCATCTTGTCCAGGAACATCTGGTCCTTGGAGAGTTCCTCCAGCTTGTCATATCCCAGACGCTGGAGCATCATGATAGGATTGTGGCGCACTGCAGACCATAACTCGGGGTTGATTTCCTTGAACAGGGCTTTGGCGTCCTCGTTCCATACCCACCAGATGTTGTGTGCCAACTCGTCAAGTTTCTGCAAAGCCTCAGGCACGCTTGATTTTACATAAAAATCACGCCATGAGGGCTGATTTGAATTGCTTGCTTTAATCTTCATATTATTTCGTTTCTCAAAAAAAGTTCCTTTATTAACTGCGCTTCGCGATGTTATTTTTCATCTCCCCATGTCTTCTCCATAGCCACATCATAGGCCTCAAGGTAGTACTTGATAAAGTGCTTCCAGAGAGCCCTCTGCGCAATTTTTCCTGCTTTCTTGCGTATCTCTTCGCGCTCAGCGGCGCTCTTGCTTACCCACTTCTCAATCTGCAGGCTGATATCGGCCGATGCCTCATTCCAGTTGCTGTCATTCCTGTGCACAACTTTTACTCCATCCTCCAGCTCCGCGTCACGCTTAAGCACCGAGTTCACCCACAGTCCGAATCCTGCCAGATCCGATGTCACCGTAGGCACCCTGAAAGCGGCACTCTCAAGCGGAGTGTAGCCCCAAGGCTCATAGTATGACGGGAACACTGCCAGGTCCTGACCTATGAGCAGGTCATAGTATGTCTTGTTGAATATTCCGTCATTGCCGTCCAGATAACAGGGCACAAACAGTACCTTGATATTATCCTCCGGTGCGTTGCGGAATCCCATTGCCTGCAGTGTGCAGAGCACGCGGTCCTCGGCCATGTTGTGAAGCCAGTGCGTGGTAAGCGGCATTGGCAGCGGTGTCTTGCCGGTATCGTGCATCAGGACGCGGTCCTGAAGGTCACGGCGCGGCTCCATCACCCAGGCCGGCACATTAATCAGCGCCAATATATGTGCATCACCTGTCTTGCGGCTGTCACGCAAATGGCGCAGAGACTCCAGGAACAGGTCAATACCCTTGTTACGGAACTCATAGCGGCCTCCGGTTGCCACAATCACGGTCTCATCGCCCCACCCTGTTCCAAACAGCTTGTTCGTCACATTCAGGATGCACTTGCGGGCATCGCGGCGTGCGGCGTCAAACTTATCGGGAGCAGGCACGAATCCATCCTCAAATCCGTTCACGGTCACCACATCAGGAGTCTTGTCCAGCAGCTGTGTGCATTCACGTGCGGTAATGTCACTAACTGTGGTAAAGCAATCCACCAGGTGTGCCGTCTGCTTCTCTATTGAGTGCTTTGACTCCATGTTCAGCTCACGTGCCATCTGGTCACCGTTATAACCGTTAAAGTACTCATACAGAGCCTTGCCGTTACCGCAGATTGAGCGGCCTATGGACGTGGCGTGAGTTGTGAATACAGTCGATATCTGTGGGATGAAATGCTTCAGGAACAGTGCGCCCAGACCGGTCATCCACTCATGAGCATGGTAAATCACGGTGTCATTGGCACTTATGTTGAAGTTGTAGAAACTCTTTACGGCCATAGCGGCGGTGTATGAGAACATCGATGCCTCGTCATAATCACCGTAGGCATGCATGGAATCCACCTGGAACAGTTCCCAGGCGCGGCCGTAGATGCTGTTCTTCATTGAGTAGTTGACCATGAAATCCACCAGGAACACAATAGGACGTCCCGGCACGTTCCAATAACCTATGCGGACCGGAATGCCATCGGTATCACGAGCGTAATCCTTCCAAATTGCGTAAAGTGATTTGTCCTCAATAAAAAGCGGATTGTTCTTGCCCTCCCAAAGGTCCGGGCCAACGTAGATGAGCGTGGCGCCGCTCTCCTCCTTGAGCGTCTTGGCCTGGGTGGAGAGTACTGTGTAAATGCCTCCAATCTTGTTGCAGACCTCCCAGCTCACGGAAAAAATGAAATCTGGTTTCTTCTTATTGGTATTGTTGGTACTACCCATAATCCTTTTTATCAGATTTTCAGGGCGCAAAGTTACACATTTTCCGCACTCATCATCATAACATTAACACTCTTTTATCAACAACCTAAGGATAAGCGTTGATGACGGTGTCCAGGTAGTCAAAGCGGTTTGTGAGCCAGGTTTTCAGGCCCGATACCTGAGAGCGGAACGTATAATTGGATATCCCCCAGAGCGTAAGGTCATTCCTGGCCGTGCGGGATATGGATGTGGAGGCCATATCAATAAGGTCCAACAGATATGAGAGTGTCTTTTCATGTCTTTCATTCCAGATATCCTGGACCAGGTCTACAAATTCCGGAACGCCGAACAAATCCGATATCCAATGCGGGAAACTGCCATACTTACCAATCCTACGGTATGGGTCCGATCCGAACACTAGATATTGGTAATTACCAAAATAAGTATGTCCCCAGCCACGTGAATCATACATATCACTCCAGTCATAGCTAAAACCGCCGTCACAGTCCCATATGGGGCCCATCACCCACTTTGTGGTATCGCAATAGCGGTTTATGTAACCGCTGCGTATACTGGAGCCGTTGTTCATCTCAACATTACCCATAATCTCCTGGGCAAGCAGATAACCGGCCATGCTCTCCACATCAAGCACACTGCATATCTCATCCCAGTCCATAGACTCTATCGCACTCTCCAGCTCCGCAAAAGCATCCTTCACCCACTCCACATCATACTCACCGGCATCCTTGGGATATTTCACGGCACATGCCGTGCCATATACATCAGACCAGAAGTTGTTTGTAGCATTTGGCTCATCATCGGGTCCGTCATTGACGTCAAGCGCCAGCAGAATACCCTCATCCTGATCCAGCACGACACGGTTTCCACCCTCCTCCACCTGCTCGGTCACAGCGTAAAGCCCCTGGTCCTCACCGTTCAGTTCCAAATGCACGTAACGTATGTGGTTGGCGTAAGGGACCTCCAGACAACGGGCAAGCGCAAAACCTACCAGATTCATCATGTGGGTAACATCCCGGTAATCGGCCATAAACACCCAGTCGCGGTTCTTGGGCATACCTAGGAATGAGGCTGACTCATCAAGCTTGAGCCTGTACGGTTTCTTGGCATACCACTCCCAGGTGGAGTTGCCGCGTCCGCGAATCTGCCCCTTGGCCTCAAAGCCTTTGACGGACTCATTGGCCGTAACAGTCACTGTACAAGGTATATATGTCTTCTTTGAGTTGATTCTTTTATTCCGTTCTGTCTTGATGCTGACCTCTGTAATATCAAAGTTATAGAATCTGTCGGTGGCCGGATCCTGGAAAGTGAAAGGAACCTTTACAGGCGGTCCCTGATGCCCAGTCTCGGGTAACGAAAAATCGTCATCCTTAACGCAACCTGCCACCAGAACCAGTGCCAGCGCACCAACCAACAGTCCTATAAAACGCCTCATTATTACCTTACTTTGAATTTGAATACAGAGAATGTGCTGCCGGCCACAGAGGTCTTGAGCACCCTGTTGCCCTGATCATTCCTGTACCAACCTTTCTGCCAGTAGTCCTGCGGATTCTGGCAACGCGCCATATCCACAGCCTTAGTCACGGGAATCACCTTATCCGGCTCATCCAGAGTATTCTCTGCCATCGCGTCCGATGAATAGAGAGTGGTCAGCGTACCTCCTGTAACCGCTCCCTGCAAGCCGTCAAACTCAATGTTCAGAGTCTGGCTGTACTTGCTCAGGTTGGTAATCTTCACGATAATCTCATCATCCTGACGCACTGCCGATGCATACAACTGCTGCTGTCCGGTAAGCGGCTTGCCGTCAACCTTGGCAGGCAGCACATAATCACCCTTGTTCACAGAATAGAGTTGCTGGACGTAATAACTGCAGCTGCGCATCACGCGTGTATTGTCAAACCAGACCAGGTCAGGACGCCACTGCCATCCCTGAATATGAGCCAGAAGAGGTGCGTACGTAGCCATATAGACCACATCGGCATTGCGCTCCAATCCGGTCATGAAGGCCGATTCCACCAGCGCTGCATTGAAATGGTTGAATTTCTTGCCGTCGGCACCGTGGCAGGCATACTCACCGGCAAACACCTTGGTGCCCTCACGCGGATAGTTGTCATAACGTGTGGCGTTGTTCTCAAAGAATGTCTCAGAACTGTAGAAATGCTCATCAACCAGGTCACAACCCAGCTCACGCATCTGAGGCCACAGGTCATTGAACCATTCTCCGCCTGAATACGGGCCCGATGAACCTATCAGTTTGATGTCCGGATACTTGGCACGGATCTGCTCCACAAACGGCTTTAGATGCTCAATGAAATCATCACCCCACTGCTCGTTACCTACAGCCAGATAGTGCAGGTTGAACGGTGCGGGATGCCCCATGTCGGCACGTACCTTACCCCATTTTGATGTGGCAGGGCCGTTGGCAAACTCAATAAGGTCAAGAGCATCATTTATATAAGGTTGCAGCTCCTTGATGGCTGCATGAGGCTTGTCATTGGGGTCATTCTGGAACTGGCAGGCCATACCGCAGCTTATCACGGGCAGGGCCTCGGCGCCAATCTCCTCGGCAAAACGGAAGAACTCATAGAATCCCAGGCCGTAGCTCTGGTAATAGTCCGGGAACTGACGCTCTGCAAAGGTGTAGTTCCAGCGGTTCATGTTGACCGGACGGTTCTCTACCGGACCTACGCTGTTCTTCCACTGGTAACGCTGCTCAAGGGTTGTACCCTCTACAATGCAGCCTCCCGGAAAACGCAGCACACCCGGCTTAAGCTCAGCCAGCGCCTGGGCAATGTCGGCACGCAGACCGTTCTCATCATTGTTATACGTATCAACCGGGAACAGAGAGATGTGCTCCAGATCCACGCAGCAGTCCTTGCGGTACTCCACATTCTCATCCTCGCTCCAGGTCTCAAGGTAAATCCTGAGCGTAGCATCGATAACCGTCTTGGGGGCGGTAAACACTACCTCATATTTCTTCCACTCAGAGCCCGTGACCTCAATCACCTCATCGTGAAACATCTGGTTCTCATCCTGGGTATCATCATCACACAGATGGAAAGTGACAAACTCCTTCTTGGCGGGTTTGGCCTTCTTGCTGAACGGTGCTGTACGTGCCCACATGGTGAACCGGTACTGTTTACCCTCCTCAATGCCCATGCCAAAATAGCCCTCGTTCTCCAGGCCGCTGAACATCACCGGATGTCCGGCATAACTCAAACGTACATAGTGAGGGCAGCGCTCAAACGGGCCGTCATCACGAACCTGTACATTACCGAAAGTGGTCCAGCCCATAAGCGGGTTGTCAAACTCAAAAGAGCGGTTCTTTACAAGCTCCGCATAGAGTCCGCCGTCGGCAGCATAGTTTATATCCTCAAAGAACAGACCGTACATGGTCTTCTGCACCGTAATGCCGGCGTCCTGAGTCTCTATCTTAAGCGTAGGCTGGGCCAACATGAAAGCCGATACTCCAACCGCCGCAATAAATGATAAAATCTTTCTCATAACACAGAATTCAACGTACATCCCACTCATATATACCGGTAGACAGGTTAGCCGGCAGGTCAACCTCAAGCTTTATTGCGGTAGTTGTTACGGGCTCAAACTTAACAGTACAGTTTGTACCCTTGGCCACGGGATATGCATCGGCCTTTACAGGCTGCCAGGCTCCGTTGTCATCCTGATAATAGATTCTCCATGCCTTAGGCAGTCCGCAACCGCCCCAGGGCTGGTCCTCAAACCAATATACCCAGCTGCGGCTCACGGTAGCCTTCTGCTTGAAAGTATAGGTAAGCCACTCGGTTCCGCCGTTCTTGGGCCACCAGTGATAATAAGGTACTGCCTCATCGGTACTGCCGGGAGCCAATCCGTCATTTATGGAACTCAAGGCCGATGTACGGGTTGATGCATCCACCTTGCTCTGCGATGCCACCGTAGCAGGCATGCTGGCACGTGTTGCGCGCAGCTCCTGCGGAATCCAGACTGTCATCTCGCCGCTGCCCCTGTGGCACCATGCATAATAGGGAATCATAACCAGCTTGCGGTCCACCACATTCAGACGTCCGTCCTCGCCAAAGCCCACGCTCTGGGCCTGGGTAGTGATCTTGTTCAGACCGTAAAGCTCATCGGTATGCTCAACTGTGAAAGTGGGATTCTGGTTGATGATGATGTTACGTACGGAGAAATCGTTGTCTGGCCACTCTGCGCAATAAACTATAGGACCGCGCTCCACGGCTATACGGCCCACATCAGCCTTTACGTTCTGGTGAGCCTTGACTGTGCGGGGTTCCATATCAAAATGTATCTGCACCTTGTCACCCTTCTTCCACTGACGGCCGATGGTAAAGTAGCCGTCCTCTGTCAGAGTGCCGTCGGCAGGCTGTCCGTTCACTGTGATTGAGTAACCCGGATTCTTACCGTCTGAATAATAATAGAGGTCACTGGGAACCACATCATTACGTACCCATCCCGGAATCCTTATCTTCAGGTTGAAAGCATTCTTGCCGGCATTCTTGTCAATGCTCACGGTAACGTCACCGTCCCACGGGTAGTTTGTGGTCTGAGTCAGCTTGACCTCCTTGCCGTTTACCTTCTGGGTCAGTGAGTTTGCAGCAAACAGGTTCACATAAAGGTTGTCATCCTTGACTGCATAGATGTATCCGGGCAGTGACGGGATGAAACGGCAGATATTGCTGGGGCAGCATGCGCACCCGAACCATGCCTGACGCTGATGCTGGCCTATGCTCTCCAGCGGATTGGGATAGAAGAACCCGCCGCCGTCCAGGCTTACGCCGCTTATAAGACCGTTATACAGGGTGCGCTCCAGCACGTCAAAATACTTGCTGTCACCATGCAGCAGGAACATGCGGTAGTTCACATATACATTGCCTATTGCAGCGCAAGTCTCGCAGTATGAACTCATGTTAGGCAGCTCATAGTTGGCTCCGAAAGCCTCACCGCTCGACGTAGCGCCTATACCGCCGGTAATGTAGAGTTTCTTGCTTACTATGTTGTCCCAGATGCGGTCAATGGCATCAATGTAACCCTTGTCACCGGTCAGGGCGGCCACATCGGCCATACCTGAATACATGTAAGCGGCACGTACGGCATGACCTACGGCCTCATCCTGCTGCAGAACCGGCTTGTGAGCCTGGCTGTACTCGTCACGACGCTCGGTATAACCGCGCTTGTCGAGGAAGAACTTGGCCATATCCAGATACTTCTTCTGTCCGGTCACGGTGTACAGCTTGGCCAGCGCCATCTCTGCAATCTGATGTCCGGGTACGCGGACCACCTGATCAGGACCGTCGCCAATCTCACGGCACACGCAGTCAGCATATTTGATTGCAATGTCCAGGAAATTGCGCTTGCCCGTAGCCTGATAGTGGGCTATTGCACCCTCAACCATGTGGCCCAGGTTATAGAACTCATGGCTCAAGTCCTCAACCATGCTCCAGCGTGTGGGGCCTGCCCACTCGTGCGGATGCTCGGGATTCATGGTACGCGCCGTGTAAAGGTAACCGTCCGGCTCCTGTGCGGCAGCCACCACCTTGAGCACACTGTCAATATAGAGCTTAAGTTTCTTGTCGGGATAGGTCTGCAGCAGGTAGCTTGCACCCTCAATGGTCTTATAGACATCGGTGTCATCAAAAGAGTAACCGCCCACCTTGAATCCAAGGTTATGGTCGGCATGCATCTGCTGTGCAGCCTTGGTAAAGTTGTCATAACGGCCTGTCTCCTCACACTTGCTGAATGCCAGAGGTATGGTAACCTCACGGCTGGCTTTCAGGCGCTGGCCCCAGAATGACTCCTGAGCCACCTTAACGTTGGTGAACGGAACCGGATCGGTAGGATAACCACTACCGCTCTGCTGGGCAGAAAGGGTTACTGACACTGCCAATGATGCAGTCAGGATTGAAAGCGTTCTTTTCATATTCATATAATGTATTATTTGTTTCTGTCGGCTATCACTTTAAGCAGGAACCCGCCCCCGCTTGCCATATGGATGGTCCTGCACTCTTCTGGACGGGTCTCCCTGAGATAGAACCCGCTGGCCTGCGATGCATCGGTATATGCCTGTATCATATACTTGCGGTCACTGTCCAGGAAGCTCCAGTCCATCTCGATGTCACGGCTCTCCCAGTTGGTCAGTCCGCCTACAAACCAGTCGTTGCCGCTACGGCGGGCCACCACTATATACTTGCCCATGGTACCTGCCACCACCCGTTTCTCCTGATACCTGCGCGGCAGGGAGGCTATGAACGATGTGGTGACCGCATCCTTCTCATAGTTGGTGGGGGTATCGGCCAGCATGGACAGCGGCGAGTCAAGCGTTATGTATAGAGCCAGCTGATGAGCTCTGGTACCCATTGACATGGGCTTGGAGTAATCAACCTTGAAGTCTTTCCTGTAGGCATTCCTCATGGCTCCGGGAGTGTAGTCGCAATAACCGCACATACCTCTCAGATAGGGAACCGTGACATCATACAGCGGATGGTCCATGGCATCGGTATCGTTCCATTTGCAGTTCTCCAGACCCATTATGCCCTCATAGTTCACCACATTGGGATAGGTGCGGCTCAGGCCTGCGGGCGGGAATATGCCGTGATAATCCAGAATGAGCCTGTGGCGGGCGGCGGCATCGGCTATGCGCCATGCCATCTCTACCGCAGTCTGGTCATTGCGGTCCAGAAAGTCTATCTTGAACCCTGCTATGCCCATTCCTGAGTAGTGACGCATCACGGTCTCCAACTGTTCATCCACCGTATTGAAGATAGCCCACAGAATCAGCCTTACGCCGCGCTGGCGTCCGTACTGCACCAGGGCTGGCAGGTCCAGCTCAGGTACCGGCTGCATGATAAGGCCTTCATTTACCGGATACCAGCCCTCATCCAGAACCACGTACTCCAGTCCGTTGCGGGCTGCAAAGTCTATATAATACTCATAGGTACGCTGGTTTACGCCGGGCTTGAAGTCCACACCCTCCAGACCCCAGTCATTCCACCATTCCCAGGCGGAGAATCCGGGCCTTATCCAGTCCGTACCACCGGCAAAGGCATCCTTATGAATGGGTTCGGCCAGCGCATAGATCAGATCGTCCTCCGGAAGGCGGGCATCGTCATCGGTCAGTTTCAGGATGCGCCACGGGAACGTGCGTTCTCCCCGGGCCTGGGCTATATAATCATATGTGGAATCAACGTAAGACATATCCCGCCACGGGTATTTGGAGAATGTTGCCGGATAGTGCGCAAACAGAGCCTTGACGGCATTCAGCGGCTGGCCCGATTTGCTGTCCGGGGCCGATGCCGGAACCAGATACATTCCGGGATACTCCTTAAGGTCACTCTCAACCACGGTCACCCTGAGTCCGCCGCCGCAGTCAACGCTGGCCGGGAGGAATGCCGGGACGGTGCCTGCCTTGCTCAGCGCTTCTACTGAATATCTGTTCTCAAACGATGCCTTGAACGGGTCAGCCTCCCCGTTGCTGTGAGCCCAGGTTATTTCCGGGTCCCCGTCAAACGGGATTACCAGCACCTCGTCATCGACCGTGAAATCCTGCGGACAGTCCGATATGAAACGGTAGCAGATACCGTCGTCAAAGGCGCGCCACTCAATCTTCCATCCGTCGGCAAGAGAGTAGAGAGCGTAATTGTATGTAACGCATACCTCCTTCTGCCTGTACAGGACCGTGGTCTCGGTCTCGGTTTCCTGTCCAGTCTCAATCAGCCGGGCGCCTCTCATGTCAACGGTGTCGCCCTGGATTACTATGGCGGCACGGCAGTTCCTTACCATCCGGTGTCCGGCATAGGTCACGTCATATGTCCCGTCTGCCGGATTTATCATAAGTACGGCATCTCCGCCGGGAGACTTAAGGGAATAATCCCTGTTACAGCCGGTCAATAAAGCAAGCATTAAAACCGCTCCCAATGCCAAAAGATGTCGTGAAAGTTTAGAATCCATACGGTTTTACTGATTTTTGATTAACAAAAGTATGACTTAACCTTTCCTTATCAATTCATAAATGTCCAAATAAGGTTCAAAAAAATCCAATTATCGGATTTTATTATTAAGTTCGCCAAATATTAGACATTTATTTATGGAAAGGACAGTCAGATCAGTAATAAGTTTTCTTGTTTCGGCAATCCTTTGCGCCACCACATGGGCGCAGCCCGAGGTGCGTACTGTTGATACCGGCAACGGTATCCCGTCCAACACTGTCCGGGCCATAGTGCAGGACAGCAACGGCCTTATATGGATAGGCACCGGTCAGGGACTCTGCAGCTATGACGGCTATGAGGTTACCGTCATACCATTCGCCGCCCAAGGCTTGAGTGACTATGTGGACTGTCTACATATAGACCGCAATGATGTAATATGGGTAGGCACCGATGATGCCGTCTATAGTCTGGAGCGAACCCATCCAACCGTAGTCAGGATCAACGCTGTGGTCAACTGCATAGCCGATGACCAGGAAGGTAACATCTGGGTGGGAACCAGAAGCAGTGGCGTATACCTTTTTAATAATAGCATGGACGGAGCATCCGGCTTGCGGCAGTTTGCCCAAGACAAGACGGTTGACAAGATATTCATTGACAGCCATGACATCCTTTGGGTATTCTGCAATGACGGCACGGTACTCAATTACGATTACGTTTCAGAGGATATGCAGAAGGTAGACCTGGACTGGGCCGGAAGCAACCCGCAATGGGTCATTGACGTATATCAGGACCCATCGGGAAACATGTGGCTCTGCACATGGGATAACGGTGTATTCAAAATGGAGAGCGGTTCCAAACAGGTGGTCAGAACCCCCTTCACCGGAGTCCCCGGGATGAACCGCATCCACATAGCACGCAACACGGAGCCTTACGTCCTGGTGGTGGGGTCCGATGACGGATTGGCCCGTCTCAACCTCCTGTTAGGCACCATGAGGACAGACTCCCGCAAGAAATTCATATATGCAATCATGAGCGATGCCGAGAACGGCTTGTGGATAGGATCCTATTACAGCGGCGTCCACTACCGCCTGCTGGATGATTTCAGACGCTTCCTCACCTTTCCGCTCTCCGAGAGCCAGGAATGCATTGTAAGCTGCTTTACACAGACCCCTGACGGTAGTATGTGGGCAGGATCGGACAATCTGGGCGTAATACGCTTTGACGCCAACACAGGACAGCCCACAGGACACTACCTGACAGACCGTAACGTCCACGCACTGCTGCCCTGGAACGGAAGGATGCTGGTGGGCTCCTATGCCGGCGGAATTGACCTGCTGGACTACCGCACGGGCCGGTCATCCCGGCTGGTCTTTGAGAGCGTATACTCATTGGCCACAGACCATGAGGGCTACCTGTGGTTCGGAACTCTGGATGGTATCTTCAGGATGCAGCTCCCCAACGGGAATCCGGAACTCATGTGTGACCGTACGGGACTGGTATCCTCCATAAAGACAGGAGTTGACGGTATGGTCTGGTGTGCCACTGAGACAAAAGGCCTGCTGTCATACAGCCCCGTTGAAGGAACCTGGAGGGATTACACTATAGACCAAGGATTTGAGAGCTCAACCGTCAACTCCCTCTTCATGTCTGATGGAGGAGTGCTCATAGCCGCAGGCGACAAGGGGGTTTCCTACCTGTTGCCCGGTATGAACGGATTCATAACCGTGCATACGCCCGAATCAGAGAAGGTACTGTACGCCGCGTCCGATATGCAGAACATCTGGTACACCACCACCAAGGGCCTCAACAAGTATGACGTCCGTGAGGAGAAGCTGAGCTATTACGGCGGAGAGACCGGTCTGTATGACGGAGGTTTCATAGCAGGGGCCGGATTCGTAGGCAATGACGGGCGCATCTGGCTGGGCACTTATAAAGGCACCACATCTTTCCACCCCGGCAAAATCTGGACCAACACCTACTCACCCCCTGCACTGATAACGGGAGTGGCCTTCAGGACCCGTATCAGAGCCGGTGTGATAGAAAGCCCCAAAACCATAGATGCCGCCACAACCGCCGATGAAATCAGCATGAAACACAAATACAACAACGTCAGCATCACATATGCGGCACTCAGCTACCGGGTACCCCAGCGTAACCGCTACATGACCAAGCTGGAGGGGTTTGATGAGGAGTGGACCGAGACAGACCAGCGTCGGGCCGTCTACACCAACCTGCCGGCCGGAAAGTACACGTTCAAGGTAATAAGCAGCAACAGTGACGGAGTCTGGAGTGATGATGAGACACAAGTATCGTTTACCATAGCGCCCCACTTCCTGCTCAGCCCAATGGCCATAGTAGTCTATTCAATACTCTTTGTCCTGCTGACTGTACTGGCCCTGTACCTTATTGACATGCGCATACAGATAGAATCCGAGAGGAAGCTGAACAGTTACGTCCGTGAGTTTGAGCGTTCAGAGAAAGAGCGCCGCTCTATGGATTTTGAAAGGAGGATAAGGGAGCTGATACAGCAGAACCTATCCAATCCAGAACTATCAAGCGAGATGCTTGCCGACAACCTCTATGTCTCCAGGTCCAGCCTGTTCGCCAAGGTCAAGGAGATAACCGGCGCCACACCCCACCAGCTGATTATGGACGCAAGGCTTGAAGAGGCCGCCCGGATCCTGTCGGAGGGCAACCACAATGTCCATGACGTCTGCGCCATGACCGGATTCAATTCGTCAAATTATTTCTCTAAGTGTTTCAAGCAGAAATACGGCTGTAATCCAAGGGATTGGAACAACAGCTGAGCAACCCAAAACATTCGGTAAAGTATCCAAATTTGTTCAAATATCCAACATTTGGACTTTTTTGCTATTGATTTGGATTTAATGCCACGCTTGTCATTTCATAATAAATGACCTTTGGGCACAACAAAAAAATGTCAATGTCATTTATGGGAATTATGAAATGTAAAAACATCCGCAGTGCCACTATCGCTCTGATAGCCGTCATCGGACTCTCCATGGTACCGTTCAAGGCAGTAGCCCAGAACACCATAAGCGTGTCCGGTGTGGTAAGCGATGAGAGTGGCGAACCCATCATGGGCGCAGGAATCCTTCAGGTAGGCACATCGGTTGGTACATCAACCGGACTGGACGGTGATTTCAGTCTCACCGTAAACCGTGGTGCCACACTGAGAGTGTCTTATCTTGGTTACAAGACAGTAGAGGTAAAGGCTGATAACGCCGTTATCAACATCACCCTTGAGGAGGACCTCCTTGCTCTTGACGAGGTGGTGGTAATCGGTTACGGTACGCAACGTAAAGCTGATATCACATCGGCCGTATCATCAGTCAAGGCAGAGGACTTCATTACAGGTTACGTGGGCGATGCCGCTCAGCTTGTAAAAGGTAAGGTTCCCGGTCTTTCAGTTACAAAAGGTAACGGTGACCCCAAATCATCATCAACCATCATGCTTCGCGGTGTGACATCCCTCATGGGAGGCTATACCCCGCTGGTTCTGGTTGACGGTATTGAGGGAAGCCTTGAGACAGTAGCCCCCGAGAGCATCGAGGAGATTACAGTCCTTAAGGATGCATCGGCCGCAGCTATATATGGTACGCGCGGCGCGAGCGGTGTGATCCTTATTACTACCAAGACCGGAAAGCGCGGTGAGCATCACAACGTATCATATTCAGGTTATGCATCGGCATCAAACTTCTCAAAGAAGATTGATTTCATGGACGCAGATTTCATACGTAACCTCATTGCCAACGGTCAGGCAGAGTACTCTGCTTTCGGTGACCTGGGCGCAAGCACAGACTGGCTGGATCTGGTATCCCGTACAGGCTTTACCCAGAACCACAACCTGGCTCTTGAGGGCGGAACACAGAATATGGCTTATTCAGCCAACATCACCTGGAATGATGACAACGGTGTTATGAAGGGCTCATATTCAAATGACCTCCGCGTTCAGATGGACCTGACACAGTATCTGTTCGGTGACATGGTAAAACTGAACATGAACGTGCTCAAGTCTCTTTCCAAAAGCGACAATCAGGACAGCTACACCATATATCATCAGGCTGTAATACGCAACCCGACGATGCCGGTATATCGTGAAAACGGCGACTACTACGAGCAGTCGGCACCTCTTTACTATTATAATCCTATGCCCTACATCAACGAGCATGAGGGAGATTCCCGCAGCGAGAGCACACGTATGACCGGTAACGTCACCGTAACTCCGCTGGCAGGCTGGGAAACCAATTTCCAGGTAAGCCGTCGTTCCAACAACGGACTCAACGAGTATTACAACACCCCGCTCTATCAGAGCAACCGTTGGGGTGACGTAAACGGATCGGCCGGAAAGAGCCAGAGTGACTTTGTCCAGGACATGCTGGAGATTACCTCCAAGTATGAACAGGATTGGGACCGTCACCACTTCAGCGGCATGGTAGGTTACAGCTGGATGGAGAGCACATCCACCGGATTCGGTGCATCCAACTCTGAATTCCCCACCGATGCATACCTGTACAACGCACTGGAGCGCGGTAAGTATGCCGAGATGCTATACTCAGACCCCGAGGATAAGACCACCGCATATCTTAAGACCTACGGAGGCGTATCATCATACAAGAACGAGTCACGCCTGATAGGTTTCTTCGGTCGTGTATCTTACGGATATGACAACCGTTACAACGTATTGCTGAGTTTCCGTCGTGAAGGCTCCACCAAGTTTGGTGCCGACCACAAGTGGGGTAATTTCCCCGCCATATCAGGTGGTTGGACACTCTCAAATGAGAAGTGGCTGCGTCGCGTAAAATGGCTTGACAACCTGAAACTGCGTGCCGGTTACGGTGTTACCGGTGTGATTCCGCAGAGTTCATACATGTCACTGCTGCTTTATGACTATGACACATCATACGGAAACTACGTTGATGCCGATGGTAACTGGCGTCCGTCACTTACCACCACACAGAACCCCAACGATGACCTGCGCTGGGAGAAGACAGCCGAGCTCAATGCCGGTATTGACTTCGGATTCCTGGACGGCCGTCTGTTTGGTTCGGTCGATGTCTACAGCAAGAAGACCACCGATATGCTCTGGGAGTACAACGTACCCGTTCCGCCAAACCTCTACAACCTGCAGACCGCAAACGTAGGTGAGATGGACAACCGTGGTATAGAGTTCATGCTGGGAGGTTCACCATTCCGCACCAAGGACTTTGAATGGACCACCACCCTGACCATGTCACACAACAAGAACATCCTGGTAAGCCTGTCAAACGATATGTATGAGACCGACAACTACATTGATGCAGGATGGCTTGAAGAGCCCACTAGCATGCCTACACAGCGTGTATATGAGGGTCACTCAGTAGGTGACTTCTACATGCTCAAATCAACCGGCCTCTCAAACTCAAAGAAGGGTAAGGGCTACTGGATGATTGAGAACCCCGAGACCGGCAAGAGCGATATGTTCGTATCAGGAATGCGTGACGCCGATTCCAAGTACCGTCAGTACATGGGTTCAGGTCTGCCTAAGATCAACATAGGTTGGAGCAACACATTCCGCTACAAGAACTTTGACCTGGCCCTGCAGATGAGCGGCGCTTTCGGCCACATGATCTACAACAGCCAGAGAATGTTCTATGAGAACCTGAACATAGGTCTTAACCGTTACAAGTCAGCCGTAGATCCCGTCTATGGAAGGACACTGAGCACATCACAGGAGCCTGTAGCAGTAAGCTACTATCTTGAAAAGGGTGACTATGTAAAGCTTGACAACGCCACATTCGGCTACAACTTCAACACCAAGAACTGGAAGTATGTTGATAAGGCCAGAGTATATGTATCAGGTACCAACCTGCTCTGCCTGACCGGATACAAGGGCATCGATCCTGAGATGTCTTACGGCGATATCTACTCATTCGGTGTGGACTACCGCAACAAGTACCCCACAATCCGTACATTCACATTTGGCGTTAACTTCACTTTCGGTGACAAATAACAAAGGAGGATACAGCTATGAAAAAGATACTGAATTATTTTACAGCAATGTTTCTGGGACTGACCCTCATGACCAGTTCATGCACAGACCTGGATGAGAACATCTATGACAGCCTGTCACCTTCAAACCTGACCGGCTCCGATGAGGAGACCCAGGATATCCTTGGCAACCTCTATGTACAGTTGCGTTTCATGTACTGGGCATGGGAGGGCTACTTTGATATCAATGAGGAGTCAAGTGACCTGCTTATGACCCCTTACCGCACATACGGCGGCTGGGGCGCACAGTACATCAACCTGCACCAGCATGAATTCTATGCCGGAATACCTCACCTGTGGCAGGAGTGGTACTACTGCAACAAGGGTATCACTGAGGCCAACCAGCTTCTGGAGGTTTCCACCATACAGAACAACCCGCAGGCCAAGGCCGAGGTCCGTGCCATCCGCGCTCTCTACTATTTTATCCTGTTTGATCTGTGGCGCAACATACCGCTTGAGACAGAATTGGTAACAGAGCAAGGTTATCTGCCCCTGCAGGTAGCTCCTGAGCACATCTGGGATTTCCTTGTAAAGGAGATTGAAGAGGCAGTGCCCGATATGACCACAGATAAGAAATACGGCCGCATGAACAAGTATGCTGCATGCATGCTTGCAGCCAAGATATTCCTTAACCATGACGCATGGCTGCGCGGTTGGGATGAGAACAGCAAACTCATCATGGCCGATAACGCCAAGAACAACCGCAACCTGCAGAGCGAATGGTTCAAGACAAACGCCCAGAATGACAACAAATGGTACAAGAAAGCATATGATTACGCCAAGATTGTCACTGATGAGGGCGGTTACACCCTGGCTGAGAACTACAAGGACAACAGCCGCAACAAGATCACATCAACCGAGGCTATATTCGTACTGCCGCTTGACGGTGCCAAGGCCAGCCACAACTACCTTGTAAACAAGTGCTTTGTAGGTCGTGGCGGACAGGCTTACGGCTACAGCGGAACCCCGTGGAACGGCTCATGCGCAGTACCGCAGTTCATCCACACATATGACCCGGATGACACCCGTCTTACTGACACCTGGGCAATAGGCCAGCAGTACTATTTTGATGACAAGACATTCCCCATCTATGAGGAGGAGCAGAAAGTGGCCGACAGTGACCCGCTGCGTCTTACCAAAGAGCAGTATGATGCCGATGAGCGTCACGCCAAGTTCGGAAACTCTGTAGGTTACTATCCCCTTATCTATACTGTCGAGGTTCACTCAATCAACAACCCCGGCGCATATGACTTTGAGGGAGCTCGTTTCCACAAGCAGGAGATTGTACCTGGCAACCGTGGCACATACGGAGATGACGTATGCTTCTATCGTCTGGCCGACGCCATGTTCATCAAGGCAGAATGCATCCTGCGTATAGGCGGTACATATGACGGCAAGACTGAGGATGATGCAGCCGCATGGGTAACAGAGGTACGCCAGCGCGCATTCAAGGACAATCCTGCCAAGGCTACCCGTACCGCTGCCCAACTCAAGGGCAACAGCGTCTATGACTACGGAATCCGCGAGTGCACCACCAGCGGATCTGCCAACCCCTACAATGATTTCCAGTATGACGGCGACGGTAAGGTCAAGTCATCATCATTCACAACCTATACCGTTGACAATGAGACCACCATTGAGTTGGGCGGTCTGCTGGATGACCTGGCATGGGAGTTTGTAGGCGAGCATCACCGCCGTCAGGACCTTATCCGCTTTATGTGCTCCGACGGCCGCAACGTCTATAACGGCAAGACCTGGTTCTGCCACAAAAACAAGGCCGATGTGGGTGACTGGCACAACAACGTGTTCCCCATCTACACCGAGTTCCTGACATCAAACGTCAAGCTGGTGCAGAACTACGGATTCTCTGACGCACAGGAGACCCAAGAGTAAAGACAACTAACTTATTCAATAACTTAATCTTTAAATTATGAGAAATTTTTTCAGATTCGCCACAATGGCACTTGCTGCAATGACTATTGTAGCTTGTAACGATGACGACAAGAAGAGCATTACCCCTGAAGGTGGTGATGAAGACTACAAGGAGTTAACAGTCTCCTGCTCTGTTAACCTTATGGCAGGTATAGAGACCGTAGGTTACGGTATGGGAGAGATGTCTATGCCGGGCGACAAGATCCTGGAGTTCTTTGACATGACAGCTGCCGAGTTCTACAAGGCAATGGGTACTTTTACCGGTACTGCACCTGCAACAACACAGGTTGACAACACCATCCAGTTCGGCGTCTGCACAGGCAATGACATTGACAAGATGAATTTCTGCCCTTCAAGCACCAACAACTTTGGTTGCTGGATGACTGCCGGATCAGCAGTTACCACTTGGGGTGATGATGCTGTGTTCTATCATGAGAGCGCTATTGAGTGGGGCCTTGAGGATCCCGATGAGGAGACTCTTGCCAACATGTGGACATATGTATTTGGTTTCTACCCTGGCCACAACGAATACAAGGCCGGTGATGTGGTAAAGGCTACATATTTCTTCCTCAAGGAGGCCGAAGAGGACGGCGAGCCCGACCTGTACTGCTATGTAGAGATGATTTTCAACATTGTTGAGGCTGCAGAGGTTGAGTTGAACGTAGTTGAGACTGCACAGCTCAATTACCCCGTAGAGTTTGATGCTGAATACATCCACTATGCTATTAATCTGCCTGTAGAGGATATCAGGACCAAGATTGGCGTTGATGCTCAGAGTGCAAAGGCATACGCTGTAAATCCTGACGGTACATACTCAGCAGCTATGGGTAACAACTTCTGGTTCATGAAGGACGGTACAGTTGGTTCATGGGGTGAAGGTGCTGCCGTTTGCCTTAACAACAACGAGCAGGATCACTGGATTTTCTGCCTGTTCCCCGATGAGACACTGGCCGGAACCACCGTTAACGGTGCAATTGCATTTGCAAATGAGGATGGCGATGCATACGTAATCAAGGTTGCCGTAGAAGTTGCAGGCATTGACTATACCGCAATAAACGTACTGGCTTCTTATGAGGAAGGTGAGGTTGAATACACACTCACAGAAAACAACTTAGCTGCCATTTATGCTGCACTTGGCGTAGATTCCGTTGATCTGTCAACCGTAACCATTTTCGGTGTAAACGCAGACGGCTCACGCTATGATGGCAACTTTACAGCCAACAACGGTTACTGGTACCTGGCTAACGGTAACGTATCAGATTACGGCACCGTAACTTCAGATCCTGACTGCGGCGGTTACCTTGAGTACAGAGGCGAAAACACATTCGGTTGCGGACTCTGGAAGGAGAGCGGTGAGACTGCCACCTTCAAGATTGGCTTTGAGCTTGGTGAAAAGAGCTGCGTGCTTACATTCACAATCACTGTTGATGAGCCTGCCGTTTATGAGACCGAACAGGTTGACGCAGTTAGCCTGACTGCCACACAGCCCATGGCTGATGGCTACGGCGGTGAGCTGGTTGCTATTTCCGGCATACTTGAGAAACTGGGTGCAACAGACATCACCATTCTTGACACCGATGGCGGCATGGGATATACAGCCAACTACGGTTTCTGGTATGATGCTGAAGGAAATATTGTAGATTGGAGCAATGCCTATTTCTACGTAGAGCCTGCTTATGATGAAGACGTATTTGTAGGCCTGCAGACCGGTATTCATCCTGACCATGCAGCCGCAGGTGGTTCATACACTGCCACCTTCCGTGTAGCTAACCTTGACACAATGAAGCATGTCACTGTTACCCTGACAGTTAACGTTACTGAATAATTCATCGTAACAGTTCCAAAACACAATACAGGGGACGGAATGTCCCGTCCCCTGTATTTTTTATCTATCCCTAAAACCAATTAATATGCGCAAGATCCTATTCCTTTCAGCTGTGGCATTGACCATGCTGGCATCGTGTTCAAAAGATGAAGAAGAAGCCGTCATCGGGCCCGATCCCAATGACACATATGACTCGTCAATCACTCTTACCGCCAACGATGTTGACCTTCCGGCCGAAAAGGACGGTACGGCTTTCATCCGTCTTACGGTAGATCATGAGTGGTATCTGGTATCGACCGATAAACAGGAACAGGAGTGGCTCAAGGCTGACCTGACCCACGGTGTGGCCACCAAGAACAAGAAGATAGTCTTTACCGCCCTTGAGGAGGGACTGGCCGAGACCCGTACCGCCAAGTTCAAGATTGTGTCCGGTGCCAACAGCAAGAAGTTCACCGTAACACAGAGCCGCAAGTGCCTTATCCTTACGGAGGATGAAGTGCAGGATTTTGCAAAATACTACAAACCCCTGGAGTTTGATTTTGACATGCTGCGCTCAGACAGCAAATGGAGCTGGTGCCGCAGCAAGCAGACAGAGCACGTGGTTGTGTTCTGGGACAAGCAGTACGGCGAATACGGACTGTACGGAGACCGTATGGGCGTTGAGAATACATCACCTTCCACTGCAAAATCCTCAAAGATGAAGGTCGATATAGACGACCTGCTTGCAAAAGCTGAACAATTCTATAAGATCAATACGGAGACACTTAAGTTCTCCGAGCCGGGATCAGGCAAATCTGTCCTGGACGACTATAAGTTTGAGATTTACATCCTCTACCAGTCAGAGTGGCTTGCCACAGGTAGCGGATATGACAATATGATAGGTGCGCTATGGGTAAATCCCAGCACCTGCCAGCCCGTGGGCAGCACAATCGCCCATGAGATTGGCCACACATTCCAGTACATGACATTCTGTGACTGGCTCAAGAACCAGGGCATTCCTGCCGCACAGCGTCCCTACATCAACACCAACCAGGGTCCCGGATGGCGTTACGGATTCGGCCAGAACGGAGCCGGCGGCAACTGTTTCTGGGAGCAGTGCGCACAGTGGCAGAGTTTCCAGACCTACAAGGATGAGGCCTTCCAGAATTACAATTTCAGCGCTTTCTGCTCACAGACACATCTGCATGTACTGCATGAGACCCCGCGCTACGCCAACTACTTCATACAGTGGTGGTGGTGCCAGAACAACAATGACATCACTTTCCTGGCCCAAATGTGGAAAAACGCCCAGTACCCCGAGGATCCCTGTGACACCTACATGCGCCTCATGGACTATGATGTGGCCGCATTTAATGATGACATCTGGAAATATGCCGCACACTGCATGACCTTTGATATGGATGAAATCCGCCCCAACGGCCGCAACTACATAGGTAAGACCGCCATTGCAACAACAGCCATCAATAACGTTGACACTGACTGGTGGCGCATATCGGCAGCCAAGGCTCCTGAATCAACAGGTTCAAACGCCGTGAGAATGACCGTACCTAAAGGTGAGACCGTAAAAGTTACCCTTCAGGGTCTTAGTGAACTGGCAGGCTGCACCGTTGGTCCCGCCAATCTGGCAGGATGGCGCTACGGATTTGTAAGCTACAACACTGACGGTACCACTACCTATAGTGATATATGGAGCGCTCAGGATGCAGAGCAGTCATTCACAGTTCCGGCTAACAGCCAGTATCTATGGTTTGTGGTAACCGGTGCCCCCACCAAGTACATACGCCACCCCTGGGGAAATGATGACGGCAAACCGTTGTCAGTATGGCCCTGGCAAGCTAACTTTGCAGGTACAAAACCTTACGGAAAATAAATAGGAAGGACAATTTTTTAGTTTGACAAGCTGTGATTAACAAGACCCTGTTTAAGTTTACTCTGGCACTGGTTCTCACTACTTCATGTGCGGGCCGCAGCCAGCTGCGTACCATCAAGAATGTGGAACCCATCCGTGTAGAGACGCCTCAAGGTACCGTAGCAAGGTTACCCTGGCAGGTGCTGGTTACCTACACTGATGGCCGGAGTGAGCTCAGGCAGACCGTCTGGAGCAATTCGGCTGCCGATACTGAGAAGGATATGGCCGATGCCTCAAAGCATCCTGCCGGCAGCACATATACTGTAGAAGGATTCATTACAGGTGATAACACAACAGCTTCAGGATTCCCGATTGAGGCCACCGTTACGGTTACAGAACATGCATGGAATATCCCCGGTAAGCAGCCTGTTGCCAATCCCCTACCCCTGGGCAGCGTAAAGCTCATAGGCGATAACCGACTCACATCAAACCGTGACCTTGACATCCGTGCCCTGCTGGCCCTTGACGTGACACAGCAGCTATACAACTACCGTGACACATACGGACTTAGTACAGAAGGCTACACCGTATCAGACGGTTGGGACTCACACCACACCAAGCTGAAAGGACACGGAACCGGGCATTACCTCTCTGCCCTGGCATTCGCATACGCCGGGACCGATGACCCCGCATTGCGCCGTGAGCTTATGGACAGGATACGCCGTATGGTTGATGAGATGCGTACCTGCCAGGAACTTACATTTGTTTATGACAACAAACTGGGCCGCTACCGCGAGGCTCGTGACCTGGCCCCGGAGAAAGAACTCATGGAGCTTAAAGGCACATGGGACGCATTTGACAAATACAAGAAAGACTGCAGCGTTTATGGCTACGGCTATCTGAACGCCATACCGGCACAGCATGCCGTTCTGATAGAGAAATACGCAGCCTATAACAATGAGAGCGGAGTCTGGGCCCCCTACTACACCATCCACAAACAGTTAGCAGGACTCATAGACATAGCCATGAACGTGGATGATGAGCAGGTGGCCCGGAAAGCTCTGCTGATAGCCCATGATATGGGCCTGTGGGTATGGAACCGTCTGCATTACCGCACCTACGTAAAGACCGACGGCACACGTGCCGACCGTCAGGCTCGCCCCGGCAACCGCTACGAGATGTGGAACATGTACATAGCCGGCGAGGTTGGAGGCATGGCAGAGTCCCTGTCACGACTGGCCGAACTCTCAACCGATGCCACAGACCGCAGTCGCTTTATCGAGGCCGCATCATACTTTGATTCACCCGCATTCTTTGACCCGCTGTCACAGAACATAGATGATATCCGTACGCGTCATGCCAACCAGCACATACCAATGATTACCGGTGCGCTGCGTTCTTATCGGACAAACGGGAAGGCCTATTACTACAATCTGGCATACAATTTCTGGAACATGATACAGGGCCGCTATGTCTATGCCATGGGCGGCGTAGGCAACGGAGAGATGTTCCGCCAGCCCTACACCCAAATTCTGAGCATGAACACCAATGTCATGTCCGATTACAGGCGCAACATCTACCCCAACCCCAATATAAACGAGACTTGCTGCGCCTACAACCTGGCCAAGCTGACCAAAGACCTGAACTGCTTTGACCCGGACAACGCACAGTATATGGATTACTATGAGCGTGTGCTATACAACCAGCTTGTAGGATCCGTGCATCCAGAGCACTACAGCGTGACCTACCAGTACGCCGTGGGCATGAACGCATCCAAGCCGTGGGGCAATGAGACGCCTCAGGAGAGCTGCTGCGGCGGTACCGGAGCCGAGAACCACGTCAAGTATCAGGAAGCTGCTTACTTTGTATCGGACAACACAATGTGGGTGGCTCTGTATCTGCCTACAGAGGCCCGCTGGCAGCAGAAAGGGGTGACTCTTAGACAGGAGTGCCTCTGGCCAGCAGAAAGCTCTGTAATTACCGTAACTGACGGCAGTGCTGACTTTGCGCTGAAACTGCGCGTTCCCTATTGGGCAACAGAGGGATTCACCGTAAAGCTGAACGGCCGTACTTTCTTTAAGAAATGCCAGCCCTGCAGCTATGTGGAGATTCCGCTGCGCACATGGAGCAAAGGTGACCGTGTAGAGATAACTATGCCTTTCAGCAAGCATATCAACTGGGGCCCCGACAAGATGGACCTGGCAGCCACAGGAATGGGCCAGACCAACACCCCGTTCGCCCCGCAGTGGGTAGGCACGCTCATGTACGGCCCGCTGGTAATGGCTGCAACTGACATTACATCGTGGAATGATGCAGAGTTTGACATTACTGCAAACATGAGCGATGTAGAGGTTCATCCCGTAACCGCCGCCGGTGGTACTGACGGAAATATGTACAGTCTTAGTTTTGCCGGACATACATTCCGCCCCGACTATTGGATACGAGACAACTCAACGCACTATCTGCGTCTGAACGTACTTAGCGGCAAGCAGAAAGGCTCATCGGCCAAACGCGGCGGCATTGATACCCGTGAGCTTGAGCAGACACTACGTAGCGCACAGGAACGTGCCGCAGATAAGGAAGCATGGGCTCCGCACGGATATGCCCGCATGAAAGAGTGTATGGAATCAGCCCAGGCTTTACACGGTGCTAACAATGTTGACCAAAAAGCTATTGATGATGCCGTATCGGCCCTTAAGGCAGCCTTAGCGGTAATGCGTCCCGGTAATCTGGCTGAACCAGAAGACCTTAATGAGCTAGTCATTCTGGTAACAGACTGCAAGGAGAATATACCCAACAAGACCACCCAGTTGCGCGAAGCCATAACCTACGCCGACATGGTAATCCAGTACGTAAATGACGGCAGCGGCACCCCCGATATGATCGAGAATGCCCTCACCCGCCTAAAAAGCGCAAAGTGACATATTGGGAAACACATTGGGGACGGTTCTCTGTGTGTTTGCCAAACTCGTGGGTTTGGAACACACAGAGAACCGTCCCCAATGTGTTTCCCAATGCGTCCCAGAATGAGAGACTATATTTCAAAAAAGATGGAATTATGAAATTGAACAGTATTATAATCAACTTTGTCGCAATGTTAGCATTGGCGGCTTGCGGTAAAAGCATCGATAAACAGGTGTATATTCCGCGGGATTTGCAGGGTATGAACCTGAGCGATACCGCATCGGAATACTGTTTTCAGCGCAGTATTTCCACACGTGACATTATAGTATTCTGGGAGAAAGGATTCGGTCCTGATGTATCAAAAGCTCCTGATTATAAAGGTCATAAGATGACCGCCAATCTGGACAATCTGCTCACACAATCTCAGTATTTCTACGATTTCTTTAAGGATACGCTCCACTTTATCACACCGGGATCGGCCGCTGACAGCCTTAAGATGATGATAATGCTGCGATATGATGATGAGGGAACGGCTTACGGAGGTGATTATGATGAAAAGATTGGCGCGCTTTGGGTTACGCCGCTGCGCACGCAGGATGAACGGATGAATTGCATCGCCCATGAACTTGGACACAGTTTCCAGAGCCAGTTAGCTATAGACAACAACAGCGGATTTGGCGGCGGAGGCATATATGAAATGACATCCCAATGGATGCTGTGGCAGGTAAATCCTCTATGGGTCAATGATGAAGAATACCATTGGGATGCATTCATGAAACAGACTCATCTGGCATTCATGCATCCAGAGAACATGTACCATTCGCCGTATGTGCTTGAGTATTGGTCAGAAAAGTATGGAAAGCGGTTCATTGCAGACCTTTGGCGTTCGGCCCGTAAGCGACACGATGTGGTGGCTGTATATGAGGATATGAAGGGAATTGATGATGCCGCATTTGGTCAAGAGATGCTTGATGCAGCGCGTCACTTTATGACTTATGATATGCCCCAGGTACGCAGCGTGATGAAACCATACGCCAACAGGCATAGCTCCACCTTGCAACCTGCCGATGAAGACGGATGGCAACGCATTGCCGATGATCGTGTTCCGCAGCAGTATGGTTATAACGGCATATCGCTGAACGTTCCTGATGCAGGCCAGACGGTTACCGTAAGCGTGAAAGGAGTGTTCAATCCAGGCCGTACAACCTATGCCGAATCAGATGAATACGTACGTAACGCAGCTTGGAGCTTTGGTCTGGTAGGAGTGAAACAGGACGGTTCATGCATTTATTCTGAGACAGCTGTCTCAACTATCGGACGTAATGGTGCAGTAAACATAACGGCTCCCCTTGGAGAGCCGCTATCATATCTTTGGCTGGTAGTTGTACCAACACCTTCCAAGCATCAGGATGTGCTTGAAGAAAATGCTGCTGATTACGTAAACTACCCCTACTCCATCCAAATTAAGGAGTAACAATTGTGTAACACATTGGGGACGGTTCTCTATGTGTTTCAAACTCGCGAGTTTGGTAAACACACAGAGAACCGTCCCCAATGTGTTATTACAGAGCGGAGCTCATCAGGAATACGCCGGCCAGAGCTACGATGGCGTAGAGCTCGGGGAATACGGCCAGAATCAGGGTCTTGCTGAATACGTCGTGACCCTGGGCGATGCCTGCTATACCGTTGGCGCAAACCTGTCCCTGACGGATTGCTGAGAACAGACCTACCAGACCCAGTGCCAGACCACCGCCAAACACTGATGCTGCCTGCAGCGGAGTGATATCGGGAGTAAGTACACCCGCCATGTTTGCAAAGATAAAGTAACCTGCAAAACCGTACAGACCCTGTGTACCGGGCAGAGCGGTCAGCACAATAAAGTTACCGAACTTGTCAACCTTCTTCAAGGCACCTACAGCTGCGTTTCCGGCTATTGTCACACCGTATGCGCTACCTATGCCTGCCAGGCCGATCATAAGGGCTACGCCCACAAAAGCTAATACTAAACTAGACATGATGTTAATTATTTAATTTGTTAATACTTTTCTAAAGGGTCTGTATTCTGTGCCGCCACCGGTGTAGCCGGCATTCTTGAAGAACTCCACGAACGTGAGTCGCATAGGATGCACTATTGCGCCCAGGATGTTCATGAAAATGTTCAGAGCATGACCAATCGCGAATATGAGCACCATCACTATGAATCCCAGCACTGGGTTATCGGGTTTCATGCCCACAGCCATACTGTTGAACACGTTGGCAAGGATTCCGCCACTCAGGCCCAGCGCAAACAGACGCACGTATGACAGCACGTCGCCCAGCAGGCCGGTTGCCATGTTGTAGCTGTCCCACAGGCCCAGTCCTATGTTAAGCAGCGGATTCTTGCCCGGGCTGTTGAGCAGGAATATGCATATGCCCGATGCAATCAGAATGCCCATGATCACAGGATTGCTGAACGGGATGCCAGCCAGTACCGATACACCTATCGTTATGAGCAGTACCAGCCATCCGATGGTGCTGATTGCATACTTTATTCCGCACTGGATAGCCAGGTTCACCGCCTTCACACCCATACCGAACAGGATCTGCACTACGCCTATGCACAGTGACACCGTGAACATGGTGGAGTTATCGGTATAGAGGAACTCCTTCATTTTCTGCACGAAGGGGATATCAAGGTCATACATATTGAACCCAAAAAACGTGCCCGAAAGCAGTCCGCACAGCATCGTACTTGCGCCGAACAGCACCACCAGCCACTTGCTGAAATTGGGGTTGATAAGCTGGAATAGCTTGGTGAAAATGGGCAGAGCCACAATCATAAGCAATCCGTAACCCGTATCGCCCAGACAGAGTCCAAAGAACAGCATAAAGAACGGGGCGAACAGCAGCGTCAGGTCAAGTTCCTGATATGTGGGCAGCATGTAAAGTTTGGTGAGCGGCTCAAACAGCTTGGCGAACTTGTTGTTGCTCAGCTGGATAGGAATGTCATCATCAGGAGTGGGATCCTCCACGTCAAAGAACACGCCCTTTATATCCAACTCACGGCTCACCTCCTCCACCTCAGTTGCGGGAATCCATCCCTCAAGCAGCAACAGGGTATCGGCGGCAAGTTTCTCACCGGTCAGCTTAACGCGTCCAAAATCGATATTGTTATCAAGCTCAGTGACAGCGTTTTGCAGCACCGGAACACCTATCGCGGCCAACTGCGCCATCTTTACTGGAATAGAATCGATGGTAGCCTTTGTCTTGGCAATATCATTATCTACCGATGCCAGCGACATGGCAGGCAGATGTACCTGCTCGGCATCGATATCCACGTTCACATCAGTGTGTGTAAGTGTGACAAAATTCACCTTCTGCTTGTCACGCAGAATCTCTATTGCGCCATATTGATCGGCCCACTCGGCCTTGTAGGCACGCAGCGGACAGGTGTAGAACTGCATCTTGTAGCCGGCCTGGGCCAGACGCTCCACCGATGACGGCTCAAAATCACCCCAAGGCGCCAACTGAGCGCGGTCGCGGTTCAAAGCTGCAAGAGCCTGCTCCTGAACCACCTTTTCGGCCTCCAGTATGTCATAGCGCTCCAGCACCTTCTCGGGGCACAAAAGGGACGGTTCTTTTTGTGCCCTTTTTACGAACTCATCAAAGGGAGATCCGGTCTCAGGGGCACCAAAAGAACCGTCCCCTTTGAGCCCCTCAAGAACTTTCAGGGCATTCTTGCAGCGGGCCAGGAGGTTGATGTCATCCTGGAGGGCAGCGTCCTGAACGGCGCCCTGCTGCTTCTGTATCACATGCACCACTCCCAATGAGCGCAAATGCTCCAGGAACGGCTCATACTCCTTACTATGAATCAGGAAGGAGAGTTTCTTCATTTTTGTAATCATACCTCTGCCTCCTCTTCTTTTTCTTTAGCCGCTTCACGCTGTTCAAGCAGAGACTTAAGAATCTTCTGACTTGACTTGCTGAGGTTCTCCTCATCCTCCATGAAACGTTTTATCTTACGTATGGCATCCTCATAACCCGGAATCTGCACCTTCTCAAACAGGTTCACCTTCTGGGTAGTCTTCTTGCGGGCCTTCTCCAGTAGCGCCAGCTTTGCAGTGGTAAACTCCACCAGGATAGCGTCATGAGCCAGACTCTGCAATATGTTGATGCCGTCATAATACCATTTGGGCTGACTGAACAGACTGAACTGAGCAACCTCAAAATCAACCTTGTCAAGCACCGGAATGCGCGTTCCGGCAATCTTGCGCACGGTAAGCTGCACGTCCTTGACGCGCACCAGATCGGGTTTGAACTCGTTCCACAACGCGAACATGGATTCATATCGGCCGATACCCTCCTCCAGCTCACGTTCCAGTCTGACCAGGTCATCCTTGCATTTCTTCACCTCCATGCGCAGCGCACTCTCCTTACTCTTAATGATAGGTAAGGTACGCTTACGCACTTTCAGCTGCTTCTCCAGCTGCTGAAGTGAAGTCTTGTTATATTGGAACTTTATCGCCATATCCTATTTTTTTCAAAATAGTACAATTGGGGTCTGACCCCTTTTGTACTATTTTGGCCAATACTGCTCTACTAAGGCGGCTTTGATGTTGACCTCGTCGGGCTTGAAGTTCTGGGCAAAGAGCTGCCAGGTTACGTCAAGCATCTCGGTGGTGTCAAGGTTCACATCTATGGCCAGCAGTTTCTCGCTGTAGTCATGGGCGAACTTAAGCGTACGCTCATCGTAGTCCGTAAGGTCAAAACCGTTCTCAACCTTAGTCTTGGCATTGGCGGCATCGGCATACAGACGCACAGCGGCATTCATCACCTGCGGATGGTCGGCACGCGTCTTCTTACCGTTCACAAGCTGTTTCAAGCGGGACAGCGAACGGAAAGGATCGACGATAACCTTACCTATATCACTGTCGCGGCGCAGGAACAGCTGACCCTCGGTGATATAACCCGTGTTATCAGGTACAGCGTGAGTGATATCACCACCAGAAAGCGTTGTCACAGCAATAATTGTGATTGAACCGCCCGATGGGAACTGCACTGCCTTCTCGTAAATCTTGGCCAGGTCCGAATAGAGCGAACCAGGCATAGAGTCCTTGGAAGGAATCTGGTCCATACGGTTGGACACGATTGCCAAAGCATCGGCATACGATGTCATATCACTGAGCAGCACCAGTACCTTCTCATCCTTCTGTACGGCAAAGTACTCGGCTGCGGTAAGAGCCATATCAGGCACCAGCAGACGCTCTACTGCAGGGTCCTCGGTTGTATTCATAAAGCCGATGATACGGTCCATTGCACCTGCATTTGAGAACACGTTCTTAAAGTACAGATAGTCATCATTGGTCATACCCATACCGCCCAGGATAATCTTATCGGCCTTGGCACGCATGGCCACAGTTGCCATAACCTGGTTGAACGGCTGGTCCGGATCGGCAAAGAACGGAATCTTCTGGCCGGAAACCAATGTATTATTCAAATCAATACCAGCAATACCTGTTGCAATCAGCTCTGAAGGCTGTTTACGGCGCACGGGGTTAACGCTGGGGCCGCCAATCTCGACCTCTGTGCCCTCAACGGCAGGACCGCCGTCAATAGGATCACCGTAAGCGTTGAAGAATCGGCCGGCCAGGCTCTCGCTTACTTTCAGTGTAGGTGCCTTGCCCATAAATACCACCTCGGCGTTGGTGGGAATACCGCCGGTACCCTCAAACACCTGCAGGGTAACGTCATCGCCCACAATCTTAACAACCTGAGCCAATCGGCCATCGATAATGGCCAGCTCATCATAACCCACACCCTGCGCCTTAAGCGAGCAGGTAGCCTTAGTAATCTGGCTGATCTTGGTGTAAATCTTCTGGAATGCCTTTGTTGTCATAGCTATAGCGGGTTAAGCGGTTTTACGTTCAGCAAGAAGAGCCTTGAGCTGCTTCTCGTACTCAAAATACTTATCCGATTCAAACGGCTGGTAGTTCATCTGCTTGCACAGGTTGATTACCTTCTTAAAGTAATCTATCACCTCCAGGAAATGATCAAACTTGAACTCCGTGTGGCAGATGTCAATCACGCGGTCCACGATAGTCACCTGACGCTCCATCGGAGTCACGGCATCAATCTCATCAAATGCATCCTGCTGCAGCACGATAAAGTCAATAAGCTCTGATTTCCAGAACGTTACGTGATAATCAACAGGAACACCGTCATCACCCAGAATGTTAATCTGTTCCGATATCTCCTTACCGCGCAACAGACGTGTCTTAAGCTCGTTAACCTTACTGGTCCACTGGTCATTGATGCGGTCAGTGATATATTTCTCAAACTCCGGATAATCCAGATACTTTGAATATGAATCAATCGGGTTGATGGCCGGATAACGCTTACGGTCGGCACGCTCCTGCTCCAGAGCATAGAAGCAGCGGGCCACCTTCTTGGTATTCTCGGTCACCGGCTCCTTAAGGTTACCGCCGGCAGGCGATACGGTTCCGATGAACGTAATTGAACCCGGCTGGCCGTTGTTAAGATAAACGTAACCTGCACGTCCGTAGAAGTTTGCAATGATTGATGAAATATCCATCGGGAAAGCATCCGGACCAGGCAGCTCCTCCATACGGTTTGACATCTCACGCAGAGCCTGTGCCCAACGTGAAGTAGAGTCAGCCATAAGCAGAACTCTCAGACCCATTGAGCGGTAATACTCCGATATTGCCATAGCCGTGTAGACCGATGCCTCACGCGCGGCAACCGGCATGTTTGATGTATTGGCTATGATGATGGTACGCTCCATCAGCTTGCGGCCTGTGTGCGGGTCATCCAGTTCCGGGAACTCGGTAAAGATCTCCACAACCTCATTGGCACGCTCACCGCACGCTGCAATCACCACGATATCGGCCTCAGCCTGCTTTGAGATGGCATGCTGCAGCACAGTCTTACCTGTACCGAACGGGCCGGGAATGAATCCTGTACCGCCCTCCACGATGGGGTTCAGGGTATCGATAGAACGAACGCCTGTTTCAAGCAGCTTGAATGGACGCGGTTTCTCGCGATAGTTGGTCATAGCCACCTTAACCGGCCATTTCTGGATCATGTTTACGCTAACCGTATCACCCTTGGCGTTCTCCAGCACCGCAATCTCATCAATGATACGGTACTCGCCTTCCGGCACGATCTTCTTGACGGTGTATTCACCCTCAAGCTGGAACGGAGCCATGATCTTGAGCGGCTGGAAATTCTCCTCAACCTTACCCAGCCAGGCCGATGCCTGCACCTTATCGCCCACCTTCACGATAGGCTCAAACTTCCACAGGCGGTCATTATCCAGCGGATAGGTGTACTCACCGCGCTTCAGGAACACGCCCGTCATCTTGTCCAGGTCATTCTGCAGACCGTCAAAGTTGTGTGACAGCATGCCAGGACCCAGCGTAACCTCCAGCATGTGACCGGTAAACTCGGCGGGCGAACCAACCTTGAGGCCTCGGGTGCTCTCAAATACCTGGACGAACACATTCTCGCCCACCACCTTGATGACCTCCGACATCAGCTTGTCACCGCCTGTCTCGATATAGCAGATCTCATTCTGCGCAACAGGGCCGTCAACCTTCAGCGTGACCATGTTGGCAATGACACCTCTAACAATACCTTTTGTTGCCATATATATCAATTAATTTATTCTAAACTCAGCAGGAACTTCAGTCTGGTCTTTCAAAGTTCCTATCATCTTGCGGAACAGCTTCTGGCCCTCCTCGCGGTCAAGGCTTGTCCAGCGTTCCACGATACCCAGGCGCACCATGTAAGAGAACAGCGCCTCAACGGTAAAATAGTTGAAGAATGTGTTCTCATCAAGCCAACGCCAACGCAACATATCAGCCCTACGCTCACGCTGCGCCAGATCAGGCTCATCAAGCAACCGCACCACATCATCAAAGTAGTCCAGCTCCTGACTCAGCCCCCAATCGCGCGCACCGCTGGTACGCAACGCCTGCGCGGTCTCATTCCGCCCCACAATAACCTTCTGAATGTCAAGCCCGTATTTCCTGGCTGTAATGGCCGATAAAATATTGTTGATATTCAGATTGAACTCATACCATTTGCGTACAAACTCATTTCCGGATTGCATCGCATACTCATAGAAGAGACTCCACAGGCGGTCCTCGGCAAATGCAGCCTTCTCACGCCAGCTCTCATCCACCCACTCCTGCACAAACGCGTACATAAACTCAGGTACACCCTGCGGGCATGGCTCCTGAGCCTTTACATCGGCAATCAGCTCATCCATACGTTCAGAGCCGATAAGAATCCTGCAGGTATCTTCAAGCCGGAGCAGATCCATAACCTTGCGGTCAGCACCGCTCAAAGCGTCATAAACCTCCGTGCGGAACTGCTCCACAGTGTACGCAGCCTTGCTGTCATCAAAGCTGATGTCAGGCAGTCCGGATATTATGTAATAGTAATTGCCCATTGCGGAACCAATCAGAACAGGGTCTCAACCAGCTGCGGGCGCAGTATTGACTTGAACCAGTTCTCAAACTCCTCGGTGCCAAAGTTCACCTTATATGAGCCGTCAGCAGGCTGGATAGAGAACTCTGTAGCCTGACCGTTCACCTGAGTAATCTTTACGCCCTTGTCAAGCAGAGCCTTGGCATTGGCAGTGAAATACTTGGTAAGAGCCTCAGCATCGGCAGTCTTGATCTCAATCTGCTGGTTTTTACCCCACTCCTGGGCGATCTTGAGTATGAACTCGTTAAACACCTTCTGATCAGACGCAAAGCCCTTAACTGAATCAGCCACAATCTTATCAGTCACGACAGTGGCAATCTGGCTCTTAAGAGCCTCAACAGCCTGCGCAGCGTACAGCTTAAGCTCTTTCTGCACGTTCTCAGCATTGTCAGCACTCTCCTTACGGGCGGCAGCCAGCAACGCATCGGCCTCCTTACGGGCATCAGCTACAATCTTTTGGGCTTGTTCATTGGCCTGAGCCAGAATCTGGTCAGCCTGAGCCTGACCTTTAGCAACACCTTCATTATAAATAATGTCGGTAAGTTCCTGGATTTTGGTATTCATAGGTTATAATTGATAATTCAAGTTTCATGCCATACGTTTAAACCGTATAGATTCGCAAATATAATCAATTCCCCAAAACCACTTACACATTGTTATAAAAAAAGCCCCAATAAACACCTAAATAGTTTTATTGGGACCTGCCTGAGATTTCAATATTTGAAAATTATTTGTGGCGCTGGAGCGTTTTCCACGCTGTGGGGGTGATTCCCTCAGTCTCGCGGAACTTGCGGATAAACTGGGTGGAGCTCTGGAATCCGCTCTTGGCGGCAATATAATCAATCACCGCATCAGGCTCAGCTGCCATAAGCTCCTTTGAGTAATCAAGACGCAGCTTGTTAAGGTAGTCGCGGAACGGCATACCATAATATATATTTACCAATTTAGACACGTACGTGCGATTAGTATTAAGTCTCTGTGATATCTCATCAATAGACATATTAGGCTCCAGGAATCCCTGATCAGTAACCATAACCTTTTTGAAAGAATCCATGATCTTGTCATAGCCCGATAATGGAACATCAGCCACAGGACCGGAATTAATACCTTGCAGATACTCCTGACGAGACTGACGCATGGCATTGAAAGGATGACGCAGCCTGTCAATATCTATATATCCGCCCGGAAGCGATGGAACAGCTCCTACATAGCCTATAAGGAACAGCAGTAACGATGTAAAAACAGCCCAAATTGACGACCAGATTGAGAGAGAATTCATAAACACGGTATTGAAAATTATGCATATTCCCCAAAGCACCATGAAGATGATGAAAAACAAACAAACCACATTCGCAACAAATGATGTTTTTTGACCTCTCAAAAAAGCAGGGATATGTGCAAATTTAAACCTACCTACAAATAGACGTGAGAAAACGTACACAATGGATATTACTAAAGATACAAAAAACACAAAATGGTATCCCTTATAGGTGAGAATCACATAAGCCCTTTCAGTAACATCAAGAAGATTAAGTGAAATGGCACCGCCATAGATCAACTGGATGAGTTTTGACGAATGATCTATCCCCAGGAGAACTGTAACTACCACAGCAGCAGTGGTAAGCAATATAGAAGGCAGAAGTAGTAGATATGCAGTGAAACCTATCTTTTCCTCGTCAAAAAGAGACCTTATATAATAATATATGAACGGAAAGACAGAAATTGTTGTAAACTGCATTATGATATCTATAATCACCAGCCTTTTATAATTAGGATAAGGTGACATGTGGTTTGAACCGCACAGGAAACCTATGGCAAGAAGAGCCATAAGTACCGCCAGAAGACGGTCTGAATAGGTTTTATTACCTTTTAAAAGAGTAAATAGACACCACACCGCACATACGGAGAATGGTAATTGGACAATGAAAATACTCAGCATATAGAGTCCTTTTAATCTGTTACGATGCAAAGATACGGCTTAATCCCGCTCAGAAGCAATAATAATCATCATTTTTTGTTGAAATAAATACTTTTGTTAAATCAACAATTGTTGTTTCATCTATAAATTCACATTTCGCACATAGGTTGTTGATATTTTAACTACTGTTTGATTTTCGTTTTGTGATTTTTGGACGCACTTTTTACGATGTTGGAAAATCACCACCTATATAACGCGTATCTTTGCAACGGAAACAAAAAAAAGAACAAATTCAAATGTCAAACAGAACAAAAACAAACAAAGCAATTGCAAAGATACAGATTATTCTGGGTCTTGCAAGTGTTCTTCTGTTTGGCATGACCTCATGCGAGCGCAAGGACCTGTACCTGCGTGTTGACCGCACTGAGATAAAGATTGAGATATATGATATCCGTCTGGATCTTCTCTGGGGTATTGACTGGGAAACAGAATGGCAGTACAGCTGGAATGAGAGCTCATCAGATTTCGGTTATATAGGTTACACCAAGCCCGAACTCGTAAAGGGTACTATATATAACGTAGATTTCAATACTGGCAAGCGTTTCAGCGCATTCGTAAAGATATTCAACTCTACCGGCGGCCGCGTTTCACTTACAGCAGGTTCCACCTATGACATGATGTTCTACAACTTTGGTACTGAGTACACAACATTCTACCAGAGTGATGACTACGAGAGCTACACCGCATCAACACGCGTCAGCAGCCAGACCTCATGGGCACACACCCGCGCAGAAAGCCAGGACAGCGAGATGCCAGGTGACAAGAAATATGTTGATTACAATCAGCCCGATGAGCTGTTTGGAACACTTATCACAGACCTCCACATCAATGAGGACCCCTCAGCATATGAGAAGGAGTATGATGAGGAAGGCAACATCACCTACATCTACAAGGTTGACGCCGCCCTCCGCCCCTATTCTTTCATCTACCTGTATCAGATAATCGTTCTCAACAATGCCGATGAAAAGGGCAACCGCATCGTTGGCGCCCAGGGTCTCACCGTGACAGGTCTGGCACAGGGAGTTGAGATGTTTACCCGCAAGACTTTTGAGAACACAATTTCAGTAACCTCAGCAAGTGTAAAGCCAATGCAGCGCCATGAGAATGTACGTCTGGCCGACGGTGCAGTAGCCGACAGCGCAGATATCATGGCTTGCCGCGTACTCACCTGGGGTCTTCCCGGAATAGATCCTCTGGCTAACACCAAGGCTCGCACAAGAGCACTTGACTTAGACCAGAACTTTATAGGTTTGGGCATAACCCTGCGCAACGGTTATACCTGGACAGTAACACGTGACATCACCGACCAGATGCATGAGAAGCCGGCCGGTGGCGTCATAACCATATACATTGACGGTAATGATGTTCCTCAGGATCTTCTGGATCAGAAGCAGCAGACTTCCGGCGGTGGATTTAACGCGCACGTAGAGGATTGGTCCAATGAAATAAACACAGATGTGAGGATTTGATGAATATTGGACGATTTTCAAACAAAAACTAACGGAAAATAAAAAAAGAAAAAAAATAAAATAGGTATGTTTACGAGATTAAAGAGAAGCGAACTAGGCTATTTGAGCATGGCTGCGATTGCATCGCTCGCCCTCGCTGCGCTTATGGCTCTGTTTACTACCAAATCCTCCACTACCACCGAGGGCAGAGCCAATCACGAGAACGAGCAAGTAATCAACGGAGATTACTCACGCCATAGTCATTCAACAGTGCGCTTCATTAATTGAGAAAAAAAGTACAAACAATAAAAAACAAAAGACTTATGAGAAAAAGTTATTGGATCATCGCAGCAGCTGCCACAATTCTGGCATCCTGCGCAAATGAAAAAGTTCTGAACCACGTTCAGAGCAGCAAAGAGCAAACCGCGATCGGTTTCAGCACCTTCTCTGAGAAATCCACGCGTAGCGTAACTGACCGCAACAGCCTGGAGTTCTATCAGAACACTTTCACAGTGTACGCCAGCAAGAAATCCGTAGTTGACGGCAAGATCAGCGAAGTATTTGACGGAAAAGCCACATCGCTTTGCACTTATGATGATGGAGCTACATCACCCAACGAGTGGACATACTCACCCTACCGTTTCTGGGATAAGCAGGCTTCATACAACTTCATTGCAGTTTCACCGAACCCCAATATTGTTAAGTACACTTGGGATGCAACCGCCACATCTCTTACAGAAGTAGGTAACGATGATTTTGTAACCGTCAGCCCCTACGTTCTCAAGGGCCAGAATCTTCAGAAGAACTCCACACAGGCAGAGATATTCAAGGGATTTGTAGAGGCTCCCAACAACGATGTTGACATAATGACCTCTGGATTAGTACCCAGAGTAGCCGGTGCGAACAGTGAGGTAGACCTTACCTTCAAGCACATTCTGTCAAAGCTCAACGTTACTATAGCAAAGGCAGAGATACTTAACGGATATGCCGTTTATATCCGCAACCTTACAATTACCGGTCTGAAAGATAAAGGCACCTATGCAGAATCCAGCTACAAATTAGAAAAGGACGCCAACAATACTATTACCACTCAGATAAGTGGTTGGACACCTGCTGTTGATGATGCAGCATACAAGCTGTCATATAACTATTCTTATGACACTGAAGCATCTGCCCAGGGCAAGGCTCTTGATGAATATAATGTGACCGACAACAAGACAGTCCCCAACTATTTCATCGAATCACTGGTTATGCCGCAGACTGTTGCAGATGACGCTGTAACACTGACGCTTGACTACAGAATTGTTTCAGGTTCAGGAGTTTCCGCACACACAGAGGACTATACATTTGAATTTGATCTTCAGGATGCATTCGGTCTCTTCTTTGACCGTTACAACTACACCCTTAACTTTACGATCACCCCCACCATCATCATGTTTGATGCTGATGTAGCTGATTGGACTAATGAATCTTACAATACAACTATTTGAAAACAATAAAAAACAAAAGGCAATATGAAAAAGTATTTATTGATCGCTGCAGCTACATTGGTATTTGTTGGTTGCGCAGAAAATGACACCTTCAAAAAGGACATCATTGACAACTCCGGTGAGAACGGTGGAGTTATAGGCTTCACCTCTTACACTGAGAAAATTACTAAGGCTGAGAATTCAGAGGCACTCTACACCTGGACATTCTATGAGCACCAGGAAAGTTTCCAGGTTTGGGCACGCAAGGCTAACCAGCCCACAAAGGAGATTTTTGACGGTACCAAGGTAACCGTAACAAGAGAAGGTACAGCAGGTAATTACACCTACACCTATCGTTATGATCCCGCCCGTTTCTGGGATAAGAACGCATCTGAATATCATTTCTATGCAGCTGCCCCTGCCCGCAACTCTGCCGCATCTGCTGACTGGAAATGGACATTTAAAGATGAAGGCATTGACGCTGCCACAACAATAAATGCAGGCTATTTCAAGATTGAAAACGCATTCTCACTGAATGGCGTAAACCTTAAGCACGTTGACAATGGAGGTGCAGATGCCACTTTGGACAATGTATTCAAGAACGTTGAGGTTTCAAGCACTAATGATGCTACAGATATTGACCTGTTGATAGCAGCTCCTACCCAGGTAGCACAGACCTATTATAATAAGCCTATACCTGATGCTGTAAACCTTAACTTCATACATATCCTGAGCAAGCTCAACATCAGGGTAAGCACATCTCTTGGAACTGTTCAAGATGTAGATAATGCAAACCACACCTATGATGTCAAGCTGCTTGGTTTCCAGCTGCACCTTATGCCTAATGCAGGTACCTTTGATGAATCATCCGCCAATTTTGCATCCAGCAATAAGCAAATCCGCTGGACCAGGAGTGGCTCTACCACCACTGAGATCTTGACCGGCATTACAAGCAGTGCAACAGAGGATGTTCCATTGACAACAGGCGACAAGCTGTACATAGTTGAATCACTCGTTATGCCCCAGAATATAGATTATGAAAGAGTTGCTCTTGATGGTGCCGCTCACGATGCTATCAACTCTGTCGCAGTTCCTTTCGCATCTTATGCAGCATATGAGGAAGCAAGAGACAACGATGCAACCAGACTTACTGAGGCTCAGTTCAACGCCCTGTTCGATAATGGAAGCTTCGTTGCTTGGTCAGCTTATGTCCAGGTTGCCGGTGAGACCATTGATGAAGATGAATTCAACAGCCGTGTTGCTGATGCAACCGATATCCCGGCTATAAACATCGCTGCTTACACAGCACCCACCAAGCCGTATTTCACAATCACCTATTCTATAGACGGTGAAGAGTTTACTGCAAATTACAACCTTGCAGCAGCTTTCCTGAACTACAACAACAACAGCCAGAAGCCAAGCGCTACCGGACTTGTAAACCTGGAAGATTCAGATCCTACAGTATTCGGATTCTTTGAGGGATGGCAGAACACTCTTAACATCATAATCAATCCTACCAAGATTGAATTTACAGCCGATGTTGCCGAGTGGTCATCCACTGAGGAGAAGAGTTATGAGATTGAAAAGAACAATGAGACACCCAACAACTAATCTCATATAACAAACAGGCCGGCAGGGATTGAAACCCCTACCGGTCACCAGAAAAAAACCAAATTATTAACTAACAATTTTAAAGAAAAGAGATTATGAAAAAGAGTTATTTGATGATTGCAGCAGCAACAGCAATGCTGGCAGCCTGCTCAAGTAATGACACCATCAAGGAGGTCATCATCGAGTCCGAAGGACCTCAGATCAGTTTCAGCACCTATGCCCAGAAAGCAACCCGTGCCGAGAATTCAGATTCCACCTACAAACTGAATCTCAGTGACCATCACCTTACATTCAAGGTGTATGGATACAAGAACACCGCTGATGAAGCAGTTTTTGCAGGAGATAGCGTAGGTTATTCCAGCAGCAAGTGGTCTTATGTTAGAAACCGCTATTGGGACAAGGCCGCAACAACCTATGAGTTCTATGCATTTGCTCCCGAGAGCGCTCCCTTTACCTTTAACGGAGTTACAAATGTAGCCACACAGAAGAACGGTTACTTTACCATCACTTCAAGCTACAACAAGGTTGGTGACAATGTATCACCCATGAACAGCCAGAAGCCGCTTATCAGCTGGAAGGATTTGAATACAGCCAAGACTGATACAAAGACTCCTGATATTGACCTGATGATTGCTGACACATGCAGACTCTCCGGTGCAGAACTTAAGGCCGCCCAAGTGCCTGAAACCGGAAAGGTAACACTGAACTTCATACACATTCTCTCACGTCTTAACATCACGCTCAAGACTATAGCAGATTTGAATCCCGAAGATCCTACTTTAGATTCATTGTGTGTTGATTCAATTGTGATATCCAATTTTGCACATGCCGGTACATTCAGTGAGATCCAGAACAATGTTGGCGCAGCAGCCCTTCAGGCCGGCACCACCCAACGTTGGACTGCAACAGACAAGGCAAGCTACAAGTACATCCTTGATTACACTGCAACCCTTAATCCTATTTATGCAATTGAGGCTCTTATGATTCCTCAGGAGATAGTCAAGGACACTATCAACCTGGATGGAACATTCCCGACTGGCGCAGATGAAGATGCACCTTATATAAAGATAGATTACAGCATCTACAGCTACAACACAAAGGATGGCTCCAAGCTCACCAACAAGGAGCATTACACCGCATACTACAATTTAGCTTATGTATTCGGTGAAAAGACAGATGGTAATAAGGTTGCATTCAATGAAGGCTGGATGAACACCCTTAACATTACAATCTCACCCACAACCATCAAATTTGATGCAAAGGTTGCACCTTGGGCTGAAAAGTTAAATGAAGACCTTACAATTGACTAACCTATATTATTAAATTCTTAAAAACAGTACAAGTATGAAAAAATCATTATTCATAATTGCAGCAACCGCATTGGTAATCAGTTGCTCAAGCAACGATGTCAAGAATGACATCGATCTGGAAGAGGTACCCATAGGGTTTGCAGCCTCATTCATGGAGAAATCTACACGTGCCAACGCAGGTGAAATGATTATTGATTATGAAACTGCAGCTAACAGCACATTCAACAAAGACGAAAACACCTTTGAAGTCTGGGGTTGGAGAACCGATGCTTATGATGTAACCCAGCCGGTATTTGACAACCAACTGGTAGAATATGATGCCGATGATGTGACCACCGCATCAACAAACTGGATTTATACCCCAAAGAAATATTGGGACAGGGCTTCTTCATACAAATTCTACGCAGCAGCTCCTCACGGTTATTTTACACTGGAAGAAGATAACGACGTCGCTGCCAACCGTAAATTTACTGTACAAGATATTCCGGCAGTGCAGATCCTGCATAACAAATACGGTATCAATCTGATTGATTCGGCATATACAACCGGCCAAGGCACAGAGAGCACCGCTATAGATTATCTGATAGCCGACATTGTTGAATGCGGCACTGGTGCTGCAAATCAGAGCAACAATACTCCCAGCAACAATACTCCCAGGCACCAAACAAATGATAAGGATGTAGAGTTCATATTTAACCACATCCTTTCAAAGCTGACTGTCAGGGTACTTACATCCGATGATTTCAAACTGGCAACAGAGCCTAACATCAAGTTGACAGAGTTACATATTATCTTGGATGGAATGGCACAGGATTACGCTCAGAAAACAGCCGGAGCCGTTACACCGGACCGCACAAATGGAGATACATGGAGCGATGCTATAACTGATGCCATAACTGACACCTGTTATTATGCAGATGACGCTACTCTTGCCGCCTGCGGTGTAGATTCATTGCTTCTGAATGATAATCCTCAAATTATAGCATCTTACTTTGTTACTCCTACCCCAACTGGTGCCACTCCTGGTGATGCCACTGTTAAAGTACAAGCAAGATACACCATCTTCTATGAAGACGGAATTGTTGAGAATCATGTTTCGGAGGTTACCACAGTCACTGCTCTGACAAGCTTCATTCAGAACTATTCATATGTTCTGGATGTCAAGATTGATCCTCAGGCTATTCTCTTTGACGTTCACTCAGTTGCAGGCTTTACATCTGCTACTGGCATAGAAGAGGAGGTTGAATAACCAATCATCAAGCTAACTCTTTTCTTTAGATAGGCCGGCGGGGCTTGACCGCCCCTCCGGTCACAAAAGAGAGCGTGAGCGCTTAGATGACCAATGGTATTTATAAAAAGTTAGGTTTGCCTTTAATTGTTTGTGCAGGCAAGCTGGCTGGATTGTAAAGTAATGTAGTAATAAGGTATATTATAATATAGGTATATATTGTGATTGCCTTTAAAAAAAGTACAGGAAAAAAGATGCTTATGAAGGCTGGACATAGACTGGTTTGGTTGCTGGCAGGCGCATTGCTGCTGGCCGGATGCCAGTATGATGGCGTGGTCACTGAGCTCCTTGAGGAGAGCAGAGGCGGCGACACCTTGGCCATAAGCTTTGGTAATGGCGTCATAGACGCTCCTGTACGTACAAAAGCCGGCCAGCTTAGTCTGCTTAGTGAACACACATCAAGTATGGGTGTGTGGGGTTGGCAGACCACAAAAGACGAGCTGGTTGTATGTCTCTTCCTGAATCAGGAAGTGACATACAATCCTGAGCTTGACCAATGGACATACTCTCCCGCAAAATACTGGGAGACAGGCAGTTCTTACAAATTCTACGCTTACGCTCCACACGGAAAATCCGTGACAGATGCAACCGTAACCATTAATGATGAGACGGGGCACATTAACATACAGGGAATAACCCTGAATGGTGACAATACCATGAGCACCACAGCACAGCCTCAGCCTCTGGGCACATTCAAGAGTGTACATGACACAGACTGGATGATTGACCGCACAGGGCAGTTTATCCCTAAAGAAAGGATTCACACACGTGTAACATTCAACATGCAGCACATACTGGCCAAGTTCAACGTTATGGTAAAGGCCAGCACTGCAATAACAGAATCGGGCAATCAGGTTGTCTTAGACAGCCTGGCTATAGGAGATTTCCTGAGCAAGGCCGATTTCAGCCAGAAACTTAACCGCACCCCTGTAAGTACTGACACCTTACAGGAATGGGTAATAGACTCATTACATCAGCACTATACACTGTACGGCACAAAAGATGCTACAGTACCTTCAAGCGGCTGTTGCGTAATAGAGTCATTGCTGTTGCCGCAAAACGTGACAGCCAGTCAGCAGGTTTATATCAGCTATTCCATACACTCAGAGGGAGGACGTGTGGAGCACTTCACCTACCTGTTTGACCTTGATGATGCATTCACCAAGTTTGAGAGTGCCAACAACTACACGCTACATATAACCATAGGACCTGAAATCATCACGTTCGATGCCGGATCTACCCTGTGGGACAATGAGCCTGCACGACACAGTTGGATTAACTAAAGAGATTGAAAATTGAAAGTAAAATAATATAAACAAAAAAGAAAATGAAAAAGAAAGTAATTCTTTTGGCTGGAGCAGCCATGATGATGATGTTCCAGGCTTGTCAGGAGAGCACAACGCTGAATGGTATTGAGAGTAAGAAGGACAGCAGTTCTGAGATCCAGTTCAGCAACTACGTAACCGGTCTGACCCGTGCATCTAAGGCTACCGGCGCCTCATTTGAGAATGGAGACATGATGGAAGTATATGGCTTCCAGGCACTTGACAACTCTGAGGAGGCTCTGCTTTTCAACAAGCAGCTGGTAACCAACAACGGTGGTGAGATTTGGGCATACTCTCCCGTAAAGTACTGGGAAAAGAACTCAACCTATGACTTCTATGCTGTATACCCCTACAGTGATGACAACAGTTTTAACCAGAGCACCAAACTGTTCAGCATAAGCAACTTTACTGTACAGGATACCGCCCGTGACCAGATTGACCTGATGATAGCCAAGAAGATTTCAGGACATCTGCCCTACAATATGGTTCAGTTTGAGTTCAACCACATACTCAGTAACGTAAACTTCTACGTAAAGACTGCCAGTGAGTTCAACACCACCGGTATTGCCAGCGTAAAGGTTACCAGCTTTGATGTTACAGGCCTGTACAGCAAGGGTTCATTTGCACAGAGCGGTTGGAACAGCAACAACGTGTTCTCCGGTCTGTGGACTGCCGATGAAACATCTGTCTATGACATGCCCAAGGTTACCAATGCAGTTTACACCATAGGTTCAACAACAGCACAGACACTGACTGATGACCTGCTTCTGCTCCCGCAGAACATTAATGACAATGCACAGATAAGCATCACATTCCAGCTTGTTTATGAAGATGGTTCAGTCTCTGTTTTCAGCCGTTCCATAGCACTGAACAAGATTGTAGGCAGCAAGGCATCAGACCCCACACAGTCTGTAACCCTGGCTAAGTGGGAGCCCAACTACCGCTACAACTACACCATTTCAGTGAATCCTTCAATCACCCAGCAAGGCGGACAGCACCTGCCTATAGCCAACCCCGACCACGATCAGGATGACTATGCAAACCAGGATCCCACCAACCCGATTGGACCTAACGTAAACATCATACAGGTAGACAATGATGGTGACGGTGTAACTGATGAGTGGTGGATTGATGAGGATCTGGATGACGTAAAGGACTATCCCATCATATGGCAGGATATTGACAATGACGGTAAGGAAGAGGGTCTGCCCGACCGCGACAATGACGGCCAGCCCGATGATTCTGATAATGACGGCAATCCTGACGTAATCTGGATGGATAAAGACAACGACGGTGCTGTTGAGACAGAGTTGGAGCGTGAAAAGACCACACCCTCTGATCCCGGACTGCCCAACGATCCCACAGATCCCACCTATCCTGATACCGCATACGTTGATTATGACGGTGCCGCAGGCGAAGGTTATATGAAACCCACCTCATGGCTTATCAGCAACACCGACGGAGACTACTGGGTTGACACCGACCATGACGGCCAGGCCGATATCACAGTACTTTGGAAGGATATAGACGGTGACGGTAAGCTGGAAGGTATTGCCGACAAGGATGGTGACGGCGTTCTGACCGCAGCTGACACCTATGATAACGATGGCAAGGATTATCTGGGCAATGACAACCAGTATGATGTAATCCTGTACGCTCACGTAATCAATAACACCGACGGATCACAGGATTATGAAAAGGATGCCGACGGCAACATCGTATGGTACGAGCTGGAGAAGGATTCAGGCGAGCCCGAGATACCTGAGGTAACCACCGAGATCCAGTTCTCAGCTACCGTATCTGAGTGGAACGATGATTACAACGCAGAGTACATAATTAATGACTAATCCCACCTGTTAAACCACAAATTAACTGGAAAACAATGAAACTTAAACTAGTATCAGTTGCAGCAGCATTGCTTATTTTGGCTGCCTGCACAAACAACATAAGTCTGTATGAGCCTGAAGAGATAGGCCAGCGCCCAAATGCTGATATCAAATTCAGCAACTACGTGTCAAGCATGACACGTGCATCAAAAAACGGTGCCACCCCGTTTGTGGCAGGTGACACCATGGGTGTGTGGGGATATCAGACTACAGATGACATCGTGGATACCATATTCAACAACCAGCCTGTATATTTCAAGGCTGAGAATGACTGGGAGTATGACAACACCAAACTGTGGAATATCATGTCCACATACAAGTTCTACGGTATGTTCCCATACAGTAAGGACCTGTATGTTATAGGCGATGACAACAAAGCTACCATAGCCAACTATGTCAACCCGGATGACGCTGACCAGCAGACAGACCTTATGATATCCGAGATGCGTGCCATATCACCGTTCAACACCGTTGACATGATATTCCACCACATCCTGAGCAACTTAAATATCAAGGTAAAGATTTCTAACAAATTTGATGCCAGCGGCGTTAGTTCAGCCACACTGCAGCGCCTTCACCTGAGCGGAATAAAGAACACAGGTACATATACTCAGACAGGCTGGACATCGGCCAATGTTCCTGTGGGAGAATGGTCCGGACAGAGCGGCCTTATGAACATAGCTGATATCACAAACATAGCCGTTAACACTGACGGCACGGCATCGGACATACTGAGTGACTACATGGTAATGCCGCAGAAGCTGTTTACCACTCAGGCAACGGCACAAGACGTAATGATAGACGCTGTATTCCGTATCCGCTACACGGATGGAACCAGTTCAACCTTTACCAAGAAAGGCATTCGTCTGGCTGGTATAAACGGAACCACTAAGGACAGTACAGTAAAGATATCGTCATGGGATATAAACTGCCGTTACAACTACACACTGGTGTTCAACCCCACCCAGAGCACACGCGTATGGGATGCTGATGGCGACGGAAGCATTATCATAGATCCTGACACCGGCGATACAATCACCACTACCGATGACACTCCCACCCCGGGCACAATGAAGTATGACCCGGAGAATCCGGATGTGATACAGGTGCTTGAGGAGGATCAGGACGGTGACGGCAAACCTGATTGGGTAGAGTATCCCATTGTATGGGAAGATGTTGACGGAGATGATCTGCTTGAAGCCGGTATAGACCGCGACGGAGACGGCCACATAGACAACATAGACGAGGATAATGATACCAACCAGGGAGGTGACCCGCATAACGACCCGTCGGACGGCAATCCCAACAATCCTGATGGCAAGGACGTGATTCTGGTCAAGGTTGACACTGATGATGACGGCACTCCTGATACCTGGGTACAGTTGGAGAAAGACCCTGTAACAGGCGAGATTTATCCGGAACGTGACACAGAGGAGGCCGCAATAGAGTTCACCGCCACAGTCTGCGACTGGGACGATGTTATCATGGCTGATTACGACGTAAAATAACAAATGAGAAAGACTCCAATAATCCTATCGGCATTAGCCTTAATGGCATTGTGTCTGGTTACATCATGCGCGCATCATAAGATGATGCCCGACGATATACCTATTGTCATTGATGTAACGGCATCCGGTTCCAAGGCCCTCATTGAAGACCCTGTAGATACCGTGAGGCTTTATAAGATGATCAGCGAATGCTATGACATATCCGGCAACCCTAATGCAAATGCAGGATTCGGAGTCTTTGGATACAAGTTGGCTCAGAATGGCAGCAACACGAAATTATTTGACAATATGCGTGTCTACCCTGAGCCTTCCGCCCGTCCCGCACCCACTGTGGCAGTAACACAGGTTCCATGGGTTTATACCCCCTCAAGATACTGGGACCCCGCGGGATCCTATCAGTTCATTGCATATTGGCCCTATAACGACAACGTATATTCGTCTTTCGACACCGGCACCAGGAGCATGACAGTGCACATAACGAATGTTCCCAACTGGCAGGAAGTGAACAATACTGAGAAAGACTACATGACCGCCCGCAGGATAGGGACACGCCGGTATGATTTTGCAGGCGGCATAGTAAACCTGAGTTTTGAGCATCTGCTGGCGCAGCTGGAGATAAGGGCCTACTATGTAGGTGCATTCAAGGAGAAAGACGGGGGCGTAAAGATGAAAGCCATAATGCTGAGCGAGTCACAACCGGGTCTCGGGGATGTATTGTCCGGAACAGATGGCAGTGATGACAATGAATCATCGGAATTCATACAGAGCAGTGAGGATGCGCATGCATCAGTGGTGACGTCATCTGTTGACACGGCCACCAATTTCCTGCTTATGAGGAACGATGCCGGCATCCTGATTCCATTCAAGGATGAACTCACAGGACGGTTCACCATTTTCAGCTCTGCTGCAAACGATACGGTAGAGAGTTCTGAAGGTTCGGTCCGTATAGGCCGCTGGCTTATGATTCCGCGCAAGTGGAAGGGCATAAACATATCCGCCACGTACAACTACAAGGTTGGTGATGAAATGACAGACATCAATCCATTAGTTGACTTGGCTAATGCGCCCAAGACGCCAACCACCATTGGAGAGGACAACTTTGGGTATAAGACCCAACCGGGCAAGAAGTACATCATAACGCTGATGATTGACACCTCCAGCGGTGGAATAAGCGTCAAGCAGATTGCCGTCCAGGACTGGACCGAGCATGACGTTTCACGTATTTACTACAACTGGTAAATACTTAGTATTTAAATTTGGATTGTTAGAGAAATTTAATTATATTTGCAGAGTTATGACCAAGGCAGGTAACACATTAATTGCCGGACTAAAGACAATAAGGACTATCGCAGTCTGCGCAATCTCTGTGATGTTGATGCTGGCGTCATGCCGTAAGGATCACCTTTACAGCATGGAGCCCAGAGTCACACTCACACCTGCTGTCTCCATAAATACGGAGACCGTCATAACCACCCGCGCCCAGGAGGTTAGTGTAAGCGGAACTCCCACTACCACCCACTATCACGATTCTGTTGCCAACAACACAATAATCCTGGTGTATGCCGTTCCTACAGATCCTAACCCCGTAAAAGAAGACTCAGTCTACGGCACATTCAGATTCAGGAGCAACAAATGGCGTTCATCAGTAACTCCAACTGATGGCAAGAATTACAACCTCTACGCCATCACCCCCAACAATTTTCCCGGTGCATCAAACCAGACATTCAACTGGGGCGGTTCACCTTTCAACGCAAACAACGTAAAATTCACATTCTCCGGTCTGGACGTTATCACATCATCAGACCCCATGGTGAACATTGCAGCAGCAGGCAAGCACACCATGTATGACATCTATGACGGGAGCATTGAAAAGCAGGTTAAGACAGAAGGAAATCCCCCTGAACTGGAACCCCTTGCCCCCCCCACCCTGACCAAGGGATCATACTCCATAGGCAAGGTGGTCAAGCCAGCCGAGGGTGACCCCAATGATTTCTACCGTGTCTGGATGGCCATGGACCATTTTTATGCCAAGGCAACATTGTCATTCCGTATTGACGCTGCATATGATGCCATCCGCGATATCCGCATCAAGGATGTAAAGATGGTTGTTGACAAGGATGAACGCACTCTTACAGGAGAGCACACATACTCCTACACTGAAGGACTGCAGTTGGCAGGCAATGCCGATTTCGGCAGTGCCCTGGGCAATCAGGACCTGGTGGTGGATCTGCTAAGAGGAGAGTCATCGACAGCCCTCCTTGATGATGAAGCAGATTACATAACCCTTACCACAAACTACAAGGAGTTCGGATGGTTCTGTTTCCTGCCGATCACATATACCGGCAACGCCGACAGCCCCTTACGAGCCAAATATCCCGCCGCCAAGCTCAAGGTAACCTACGATGTGCTTTGCCCGGACAACATAAACGGCGGAATGAGAGTGATAAGAGAGAATGAGACGGTTGAGAACAAATTCCCCCTCAACCTGTTCAAGAGAGATGACGATCCGGAGGTTGTACCGGAGCCCGGTCACCATTTCAAGGTAAAAGTAACAGTCAAGCCCACGTATCTGTATCAGTTGTCTGATGATGATGCTAAACTTGAATTAAGTATAGAATAGGACTATAATGAACATATTCAGCTACATACGTAAAACCCAGCCCTTCGGCTTAAGGTCGTGGGGTATGCTGCTTATACTGGCAACAGGTATCTCAGCCCATATCAATGCGCAGATTACCATTGGCGGTAACGTATATGGCGGTGGTGATATGGGTAACGTGGGCGGTAACACAACCGTACATGTATTGTCCGGCAACCTGGGTACAGATAACGTAGATAACCCCGGCGGCAGCGTGTTTGGAGGAGCCCGTATGGCTGATATAGCCGGTAACGCATTCGTAAACATAGACGGTCAGACCGCCGGTGCCACAGACTACATGGTTATTAACCGTGTCTACGGAGGTAATGACATATCGGGTCACATAGGTACCGGCAAGAGTTCGGCACAAGCCTCTGTTCCGTCAGAACTGGCTCAAGAGAAGACAGCCGGCAAAATCAATGATTCATGGGATGCTTTTGTGCACATCTCAAACCACAAGGACACTACCGGAACAGGCACTACTCAAGTAATCTCGGACGCCAAGAAAATTTACATAGGCCAGCTGTTTGGCGGCGGTAACGGTGATTATTACTACTCAGCGACTGAGGTAATTAACGGAACAGACACAATCGTAACACACAAGATCTACAAATCCAAGGAGGATTCAATAGCAGGCAATGCCCCGATAGTTTCAAAGGCCACACCCAAGTCTGATACCGGATTCAACGCACCGGAGCTGGATAAGACCATAATCAACATACACGGCGGCTCAATTGTATATGCTTACGGCGGCGGAAACAAGGCCACAGTTAGCGACACCACCATCATCTGCATGGACAATCTCAGTGATGTGGTAAATGAAATCAAGGTTAACGCCACCACACTCCAACTGGATAACGAAAACGGCGATAACATACTTACCACCCAGCGTTTCAAGGCCATGGGAATCAACACCGGATTCTCCAAGCCCAACAGTGACGAGTATCAGATAGGCCGTATGTTCGGCGGTAACAACCTGGCCGAGATGGCCATACAACCCAAATGGTATCTGGAAGCAGGTAAGGTTCGTAACCTTTACAGCGGAGGTAACAAGGGTTGCATGACCCACATTAAGGGATTGCTGCTGGATATAGACCCCGATAGCACAGACCTGCTGGTTATAGACAACGTCTATGGAGGCAGCCGTATGGCCGATGTACGTCCGCTCAAATCAGGTACAATAGCAGACGGCACAGCTGTCGATGCCGAGGATTGGCAGATCCAGTTGGACGCTACTAATACCACCAAGACAGGAGAACAGTACGCATTCCCGGCAGGTCTCTCCGCAAGAGTGATAGTAAGGGGTGGAAAAGTGAACAATGTCTATGGCGGTAATGATGTGACCGGTCACGTAACCGGCGGTAACGCTGTAGGTATATATACCAGTATAAGCGGCGATGTGTACGGCGGCGGAAACGGCTCATATCCTTACACAGACAATGCTGAACTTATAAATAGCGACATCTATTCAGACCTCTACTATACCGTTCCAAGCGGAAAGACATCGGCTCAGGCCATGAATGATTTCCGTCCCGATGCAGAGCAGGTGTCCATACACCTGATGGGAAAAGTGGGAGATACCACCAAGATAGGCGGCTCAGTATATTGCGGCGGTAACAGCGCCACACTCAGAACAAGCAAGAGTAACCCCAAGGTTGAACTTAAGATAGGCTCATACGTTATTGCTGACAACGTGTTCATGGGCAATAATGGTGAGAATATGGTTGAAGAGGATATTCTCAAGCTCTATTCCGGCTGGGTAGGCAGTGACGGCAAGCTCATAACGGATAACGACGGCAAGCCTACAAATAATCCCCAGGGAGGTATCGAGTTCAGCAGTATTGACCTTACGGATTCACTTACTTTCAGCACCTACATGGAGGGTGCGGCCATGAGTTTGCTGCCGTATGTATCATTTGACAGCAGGGCAAACCAGGACCGCTATGATTACCTGGACTACACCAGCTACATAGGCTCACTGTTCATGGGAGGTAACGTAGGTAGCATGACCTACCCGGGCAAACTCTCCTTGTCTATAACTGCAAAAGCCATAATCTATGACAAGATTGTGGGCGGCTGTAACAACGCGTATATTGTTCCGTCAGACTACAACGCTGCTTATGACGGTGGCATACTGGGTGACAGTACAGAGACTGTCTATACTGTTGACGGACAGCAGAACGGCCTCATAAAGGATCGTCTGGAACTGAGTCTGAACGGCCCAAGAATCCAGCCCATGAGATGGAATGATGAATTCAGCAAGGTGGCCGATAACACTACTCTGACCGCAGGCAAGAAATATTATGAGACAAACATGCGCTCCGGCATGTTCATTGCCGACGGTACGGAGCAGACAGATTATTCCCAGAATAAATACTATTACGAACTGACAAAACAGGGAACCAAACTGGAATGGAACACCGCCAAGTGGGATGATGATACCGATGAAGGTTTTATTGCCATTGGCACTAATGAAGAGGAGGATGATATCAACCGTCGTCTCATGGGCGGTAACATTTATGGAGGTTGTTACAACAGCGGTCACGTCAACGGCAATATCGTAATCAATATCAACGGCAATATCCTGGAGAAATATGACAACCCGACTTTAGGTCTCCAGGGCCTGTTTGCCGTAGCCACTCCACACCCAAGCAATCCTGACTCACTGGTAATTACAGGTGACAGGAACAGCGGTGTCATACTTGATGAACAGAGTTTTGATGTAAACTCTATAGCTCTATCCGTATTTGGAGGCGGAAAGGGTGAACACACCGAGATCTGGGGCAGCAGCACCATCAACTTCAAGAGCGGCTATGCACTGCAGATGTACGGCGGAGGTGAACAAGGCGCCGTAGGCCGTGGCGTTCAGACTGGTACTGATGAATCAGGATACCCCATAAGGAGCTACGCATTTGATAAGCGTTACAGTACCACCGTCAACTTGCGTGGAACTACAACCGTCTACGCAGAGACTGATACCGTTCCGGCCGGAACACCGGAGGCTGAATATCTTTACGGAGCCGGCAATGAGGGTATCGTAAGCGGTAACTCTTACGTCTATCTGGGTAACGGTTATATTTATGATGCGTTTGGAGGTGCCAGTAATGCCGATATCATGGGCCATACAGAGGTCTATGTAGGTAGACAGAAAGATGATGACGGCAGTATAATAAAAGGGTTCCCGTTTGTACGTGATATCGTTTACGGCGGCAATGACTTTAGCGGCACCATATACGGTGAAGGTGACTACAATATGGCCAGTCATTTAAGTGATTCTGTCTGTCAAGTTTTGAACATTGATATCAATGACGCTGCAAGCGTTCCCAATTACATCAAGACCCCAAGAGCATACATCGAGTATCTGCAGGGACGCGTTGACACCATATTCGGCGGCAACTACGGTAACTACCCATATGATGACCCGGAGTACTTTGTTGACGGACATAAGGTTTCAATGCCATATCTGCACAATTCGTTCGTAAACTTCCGCCCGGAGGATGACAAGAGCATAAAAGGCCCTGAATACAGTACAGTAAACCTTCTCTTTGGAGGTGGTACAGGCTATCACGGCAGCCGTGATTGTGACAAGTTCCAGGATCACAGTTATGTCCTCATAGACGTACCTTATACCATGGATAATTTCCGCTATACCGAGATATTCGGATCCGGAAGTTTCTGCGGACTTGGTATGAGAGAGAGTCTGTTACCCGGTGTAGCTACTGAAGAAGAACTTGAAGAGGCAACAGCCAGGATTGACCTGATACGCGGAAAGGTGGGTGCTGCATACGGAGGCAGTTACAATGAAGGTATCACCCGCCGTACAATGGTTAATGTACCCAGTGGTTCAACCATTAACATAGGCAGTATATTCGGCGGTGCATACGGAAATGTAACCCTTGACCCGTGCGATGTATATGAGGCTCACGTTGAGTATCACAGCAGTGATGCATGGCTATACTATGACCCGGCCAGAACCGAGACAGTAAAAGACGAGCAAGGAGCAGAGACCCAGGTAACCAGAGGTAACGAACTGATGAAGGGCGCCATATTCGGAGGTAACAACAACCGCCGCCGCACCCTTTACAGCCAGATCAACATTGACGTTCCGGTTAGAAAGGACAGTCATTATAACTATATAGGAAAAACCACTGCCAATGTGTTTGGAGCCGGCTACGGTGAGAACACATGGTCAGAGTACACAGAAGTCAACCTGAATTCCGGCGCGAGTGTTTATGAGGTTTATGGCGGCGGACATAATGGCTTGGTTATCAATGCCTCCAGCATACAGAAATACATACAGGACTACTATACTGTCCAGGGGTTGAATACTGACAACAACAGCTCCAATGATTCTATTGAACTTGCCCAATGGAAAGCAGGATGGCTGTTGGGTAGCCACTATGAGGATTCTGCTTCTGCAGCAGCCGCATTCGAATATTTCGGCAAAGAGAGCCATTTCTATGAGTCCAACCAATACACCAACCTTAACAACCCTCTGGTAACTGAGCGCACAGAGTTGGATTCACTGGTTAAGCTGGGAGTATTCAAAACCAACAGGTTTAACACCAACGTCATCATAAATGAAGGTGCATACGTAGGCAACTATGCTTACGGCGGCGGTCTTGGTCACCGTGGCACGCCCGAATTGGTACAGAGCGGTAATATATACGGTACCACATACATAGCATTGCTGGGCGGCACAGTAAAGAAGGATCTATATGCCGCCGGCACAACAGGAGCCATATATGACGCATTCCAAGTAGGCGCATACGATGCCGACAACAATCAGTATGGTTACACAGCCAGCGTCAACGCCTATATTGAAGGCGGAATAGCACGTAACGTATACGGTGGCGGATGGGAAGGTGACGTAGGTTTCAGTGAAAAGAGCAGCACGACAAATGATATTCCCGGTGAGACCAATGTGGTTATTGGCCGTATGGGCATATCTGAAGATAGTGCCGACTCCACCAATTATCTGACACGTGGAGTTCCCGCAATACAGCGTAACGCATACGCCGGCGGTGAGGGTGGATCCGTGATAGGTAACGCCAACATCACTGTCTACAACGGCCGCATAGGATATGTATATCTTGCTGCAGGCCAGAAGCAGGATGCACAGGGATACATAGTTAATGCCACTGCCGCTGACGGTGACAAGTACAACTATGCCCGTTATGAGGAGAAAATAAATGACGAGACCAACTGGTCAGAAGGTGAATGGCGCGGGAAACAGAGTCTGGCTGACTGTGGTAACGTGTTTGGCAGCGGATATGATGACATGAGCAGCGTTGACAATTCATTTGTTACCATTTACGGCGGCAGGATTCGCAACAGCGTATTTGGAGGCGGTGAGATTGCCACTGTGGGCCGCGGAACCAACTCAAACAATGACAACAACATAACCATAATCCAACCCGGACAGACCCACATATACATGTATAACGGTTATGTGGAGCGCAATATATTTGGAGGCGGCAAGGGTTACAACGCACTCGGATACGGAGGCGGCCACAATCTTCATACTGATGGTTATGTATTCGGCAAGACCGATGTCAACATACGCGGTGGTGAGATAGGAACCGAGAACGGCGTTGCAATGGGCTACGGCAACGTGTTCGGCGGCGGAGACCAGGGTTATGTGTTCAGCGCAGAAGGAAAGAAGGACGGCACAAGGTATGATGACGGATATGAAGGCTATTACTATAAGTGGGATGATGAAAACAACGATTGGGTAATGGAAGGCGGCAGCAGGGTCCTGACACAGGACTGCAATGTGCTTGTGGAGCCTTGGCTTGAGGTTACAGCGGCCAACGGAATCAATTATGAAGCACCTGAACTTCCAGGCAAGACCAGATACGCCAAGGGTGAGTATATCCCCACATCATATCTTAACGGCCTAAGATCACACAAGACAAATCCTGAAGATTGGAGCGGTGTGGATGCCGGAACCGTAGATCTGGCTAACAACATAAAGACAGAGCGTGGCGTAAAGATACATAACGCCGTATTTGCCGGAGGTAACGTATCGTCAGGCAAGGCCTTGAACGCCAACACAAGCACCGTTCTTGGCAATGCGACTGCAACCATCAACGATGCTTATCACCGTGACTTCATCACAGTAGGTACCGGCCACACAGGCGGTCTGTATGGCGACGGCAACCTTACGTTTGTAGACGGCTACCGTGAGCTGAACATAACCAACTACGGAACTGACTACTACAACATGATGAATGACATGGAGATCAGCTATGCTGACTATGAGAAGTTGCTTCCGCGTGAACAGGCTTACTATGAAGTCAAGTACAAGTGCGTAAGCGAGTGTACGGATAAGGAGAACACCACCTACAGGCCACAGAGCGGCAACTCAAAGGCATCAACAATCACATTCCAGGAGATGCTTACCCTGTTCCTTGAGTTTGACAGCGTACAACAGAAGATGGTTTCACTCAAGGCCCACTATAATTCAAGCATTGAATGTGACATTCTCAAACCGTCAGCCGATGGCAAGACCTGGGTTCCGAATGACAGCATCTGGGAACAGAACGGTGTATGCTCCATCTATGCAGGACGTATAATGAACACCATGCAGCGAGCTGATTTCAGCGGTGTATGGGGTAGCCGTATGGTTATGCAGGGTGCACAGGACCGTGTACCTGAGACCGCAGACTACATCAACTACACCATCAACCGCGTACGCGAGGTGTCACTTAACAAAAAGATATCAGCCATTCCATCAGATACCGCTGAGTACCAGGCCATGCACGGTAACTACTTTGGTATATACAACATAGTAAACTATCTGGGCGCCCTGTCAAGCGATGTTGATTTTGGTAATGCCGATGTCAACAATATGGAAGGAGATATCCGTGTCACAGACAAGGAGACAATGCAGATAGCTGCAAAGATAGATTCAGACTCCATTCCTTACGGTGAGGCCACCTACTCCATCTGGAAGAAAGCCAACTACAAGAACAAGTCCCGTAACAACGGAAACAGCCACAACAAAGTGGCCCTGGCATCGGGCGTATATCTGGAACTCACAACTGAGAAGAGTACCGGCAATGATCTTTATGAGAAGGACTGGGGTATCATAACAGGTGTGATAGAACTTGACCTTATCAATGTGTCAAGCGGTGTGGGCGGCGGCTTTGTATATGCCAAGAACATTCACGGAACTCGCAGCAGCCACACTAACCCGCATCCGCCGGTGATAGCGCTCAATCAAGGTGCCGTATCAAAGGATGATTTCCAATATGCAGGCTCCAATGCAGAAGATCACTGGGAGGCATCGGGTAACTTTGTCCACAGCCAGAAGGATATCATTGATGACTGCTACAACATAGGCGGACGATACTATGGTGAGAATGCCGTACCGGCCCACTATTGGTACATCAAGGGTGAAGTCTATATCTATGACCAGTACATATCTGCATACTCCGGATCACCCAACGCTTACAGTGAGACCGTTGACATACCTCTAACCATCACCACCGCATCTTACAGTGAACTTAAGTTGGTGGATGTACAGCCCAACAGATACGCACTCTACTCAAATGCATCATCAACAAGCGGTACCAAGACCAAGTTGCAACCCGGCCAGAAACTGGTGGTGAATGATGTGACATACTACCTGAATGACCCCATCAACTATTGGGACTGGAGTCAGCTGACCAAGGCAGAGCAGGCACTGTTTGAGGAGGAGACCTACCTTAACATAGTAGGTATGAGCATGGATACACCTGACAAGAACGCATCCAACTACAAGTATTATGAGGCAGGTGACCTGGTTCTTACAAGGGATGAATACCAGGCTATCATTGCTCAGGACCACAGTTACTGGACTGCCGATGGTGACACCCTGCTTGACGGCGATAAAGAACCCGCAGGCAACAAGTATGTATTCCGTTCATCAAACAACATAAACAACGGAAACGGTTATATCCTTACCTTTGACATTAACAACCCCAACATCTGGGACAAGTGGTACACGCCTATAGCAAGCCAGAATGTCAATCAGGACAAGGTAACCACAGCTCAATACAATGAACTTACAAGTAAGGTGGACTATATAGACGGACCTACGTACACACCTTACAACAGTGGCTTGTACGGCCGCAGGAACTATAAGCTGGGTGATATCATTACCAAGTCTGAATATACAAAATACGCTTCGGCATATAAGAGACTGAGTAATCAGGATGACTATGCGGACACCACTTCATTTGAGCCAGCATACCTAACTACAGAGTATGTTGAGGCCAGCCCTGTAGGAACAAATGAGCTACAGCACTTGCAGAAGGGTGCAAAACTTGCCATGTCAGAATATTCTGAAGACGGCACATGGCCTGCTGCACTTAACAACAAGGTAGAGCCGGCATACGTTTGCACCAGCACTATCAAGTTGTCAGAGACCCAGTTCATAGTTGCTCAGGAGCTTATGACAGAGACTGAAAGGAACCAGTATATCACCAATAACACCGGTTCTATAGAGACCATGCTCACCAACGCAAATATCAATCAAACCTATTGGGATGATATAAAGAACGGCAACTATGAGTTTACCGCTGCCGATCAGACAGCGTTGGGAGGCAGAGCCAACCTAAGGGCTTTGGAACAACTCATATCACTACGCGGTGAACTTACAGACAACATAGTTCCGGCATACTACTGCGTAAGCAAGGAGTCCGATGGTATCCTGTTTGGAGGTGACTGGTATGATGTCAATAAAAACTACCGCGCCATGGATGTATGGAGTTCAATGACTCCTACAGACCGCAACAACTTCTATTTCAACTATGACGCTCTGGATCTGCTCATTGACTCTACATTTACCAATCCAGCAGAAAACAAGTTCCAGTATGACGGTAAGACTGCCCAAACAGCAGCAGCCAACCCCGCCGGATATTCAACAGGCAAGTCTGTGGACTTTATAGCCATCTATACAGGACTGAATCCCATAACGTACCAATCGCAGGAGTCTACAGAGAATTCTATAACCACCAAAACGATTTCTACGCGTCCTGATACGCTTAATCCCACCCAGTATGCACGTGTACCTAATGAGAAGCGTCACTACACAAAGTTTGAGGTGCCTGCACCCGACAATAATGGTAACATTAAAGTCTACATTGTAAACACGTCATTCCTATATGCGAGTATTCCATATGCAGTGGGTCAGACAATCTCACAGGATGTATTCAACAAACTGCCCAATACAGAACAGGGTTATGTTACACCCTTTGAATTCTCCAGCAGTGATACTAAAGGAACCGCATACTACTACTGCCGTGAGGACTACATAATAGGAATGTCCAATGACAGCACCGTCATCTATGGAGATGATGACCAATCTATTGTATATGCTGCAACAAAAGCAGCCGGGGGCGATACCCAGACAAAACTGATAGCCGATGCTACAGATACTATCAGATCCGGTGGTATTGTGCCCAAGGGCTATGTCATTGATGCCGACGCTTATGCAAATCTTGTAAACAAACAAGTTGGTTTTGAGATCCAGGGCGTATCACCTAAGGAGAACAGTACTCTGTACGTAAGCCGTAACTCTGATATCAATGACCTGAGCAAGGAGAAAATCATAACTGTAATCTACAGATATGACTATGAGGAGTATATAGATGATAAGGGTGAGAACATATCTGCTTTGAGTGAGCGCCATGTATTGAACATACATATACAGTTCCAGAGCGGTATACCCACTATCCCGGACATAAGTGCTCCTGCCATTATACTGCCGGGTGAGATGATAACCCTGCGTGAGCCTAACGTTACTCCGGGTGCATATGAGATTATAGGCAGCGGTTGGGAACTGTTTGAGGCACCCAGATTTGCCGAGAACCACACCAACGGAAAGGAATACACACCCAATACAGACCCGCTGTACTGGTATGAGGATGGTTACTACGTAGCATATTACGCCAAGACATATCTGGGCAAGCACTACTCCAACCACGTGCCTGTAAGCGTAGCTAACTATCATGACCTCAAGGAGGTGATGGAAGACAATGTACACCTGCATGTGGATCATGAAGTTAAACGTCCAAGCAAGATCTACATAAATGACTACACCGGAAGTGGCACTGACGGAGTAGCTCTGCTCAAGGACTTCTATGAACTGAGTCTTGTGGATGCCGCACGTGTAGATGGTGAACTGGTATACGGTAATGACGGCCTGTTGGAACGCATTGGTCACGGTCCGATGCAAGGCAGTATACCTTTGGCTAACAGCAGCAACGTACGTGCCGGCTCTAACCTTGAGTTCATACTTAATACCAACATCTACCACCCTGCCGATACTATCTGGGAGCCCATAGGAACAGATACCTACTGTTTCAGCGGTAACCTGCACGGTGACGGTTATACCATAAACGGACTGACCAACTCACTGTTTGGAAATCTGTGCGGTAATGTATACAACCTGGGTGTAACCGGTTCGTTCACAGGCGCCGGTATTGCCGATAAGGGTAAGGGTTATATTGAGAACAGCTGGATAAGCACCACAGCCTCTACCAGGACAGCCAAGCCTATACTGGGTAATCCTACCAGAACTGAGAATGATGATAACGGAGAGCTGATACAGATAGTAAACAGCTACTATCTTGAGGAGGAAGATGCCCCAGTCAAATATGAAACCCATGACGGTTCACACGGTACCGCAACACCTAAGGGTGCCCAGGCATTCTACAACGGTGAGGTTGCATTCAACCTGAACGGATTCTATCTTAACAGGCGTTATTATAACAGCCAGAATCTGACATCGGGTACGCCATGGCGTTACATAGATTCTGAGAACAACAACAGCACTCAGTGGACAGACATCTGGTATCCTGAGAATGCTGATGCCAACTACGGTTATCTGGGCTATGTAGAGAGACGTTATAAAGACGGTGATTTCCGCTATGCATCAGGTATTATACCGTCCGGTGAGGATAAGCATAAACGCGTCAAGATTGACACTCTTACAACCGGTAACGTTATAACCACCACCCAGGAGGAGTTCTACGCTCCTATCTGGCCAAATGACTACCTGTTCTTTGGTCAAGACCTGACATATGGATGGGTTGATGGCAGACCGCATCAGAACAATCCGTCGCACTTCTATGCCGATAATAACACGTCCAACCGTGTATATCGTGCTCCGGCATACTACGGCAATGACACCATGTCTGTGGCATACTTCAACCCCAACGCGGTTATGGTGGCTACCAATAAGACTACAGGCAGGAATGCATTACCGGGCTTGACGGCAATAGACTTTACCGGTTACAATGATGAATACTACAGTCAGGGTCTGACACGAGTTCAAGACAAGCCTGACATGTTCTACGCTCCGCTGCTGGATAGCCATAAACTGACGGGATTCCGTAGCGACGGCCAGACTCTTAACCTGCTTGCATACTCTGACAATGCAAATGACATGCAGATTCTGGGCAACTACTTCAATGACCAGAACTTTGATATAGTGACTTCGACAGAGGCCAACAATGCCATAGCCAATCTTACAGCACAAGTACGCGGCCATCTGGTCAAGAAACAGGGTAATGACTATGTAGCTGATAATGACCACTTCCTGGTTGACATGAATGACTTCAACGCTCCTATAGAGTATTCATTCATTGAAGACGGAGACGGTTATGACCATTACATGTGGTATCAGCGCACTCCTAATGAGACCGGCGAGCAGTACATCAAGGCCAGCCATGACGGATGGCAGACCATAAGCCTGCCGTTCACAGCAGAGATGGTTACCACCAACCAGAAGGGTGAGATAACCCACTTCTACAGTGGAAGCAACAATGGTCATGAATACTGGCTGCGTGAGTTGGAGAAGGTGAATGCAACCACCAATGAGCAGAGCCAGGATGTATTGACCAGTATATTCCGCAGCCTGTCATCACAAGGCGGTGTTGATAAGACTGACGCCAACCTGTTCCTGTACAAGCATTACTACAGCCAGATGGAGTTCAATGACCTGAATGGTGATGACTATTACAAGAAGTACTATGGTTCTGCACGTGAATACAACCCCTACCCGCTCCTGCAGGCAGGCAAGCCTTATCTGATTGGATTCCCGGGCAGTGACTACTATGAGTTTGACTTGAGCGGACAGTGGAAGCCATACGGTACTCAGGATGATTCACAGTTCACCGATAATAATAATAATAATATAGGGCCTCAGACCATCACGTTCGTATCACTCAAGAACGCCACTATCCACGTATCGGATGATGAGTATCTGAATGATGCAGCAACTGTAGAAAACTACGGCTCTACAAGCGGAAACTATACATTCCACACCAACTATAAGAGTGATGTGATTGATTCAGACAAACTGTATCTACTCAACACCACAGGCAACAAGTTCCTGAAGGGTGACGGAACACAGACTGCAACAACCTTACCGTTCCGTCCGTACTTCACCGAGAAGCAGACCAACAATGCACCAAGGCGTGCCGGTACCCGTGCCGATGAAATCAACATTGGTTATCTGGGTGACTACGATGATCTGCGTGAACATGCAACCCAAGGTGGCCTGAACATTTACAGTCAGAACATGAATATCATTGTAGAGAGCACCCTTGAGTATGAGACTCAGGTGACAATCTACACCGTAGCTGGTAAACTGCTCAAACGTTTCAACATCAAGCCCGCATCTAAGGTGACTGTTCCGGTTAACAACCGCGGTGTCTACATTGTGAATCGTGTCAAGATAGCAGTAACAAAATGACGGCTCGGAAAAGATATTGCAATAAAGTGTGTCGGATATTAACCCTCCTGCTCCTGATGACCACATCAGGGGCAGTTGGTGTTTTTTCACAGAATGCAATAACTTCACTTTCCAGCATCACTGATCCCGACGGAAACTACCGCATAACAGCCGATATCAGCGGGGGCACACCAGGCGTTACGACATTCAACGGCACCCTTGAAGCCGCCATTGACCCCGACACCGACATGCCCTACCGCATAACCGGACTTTCTAAGCCCCTATTCACCACCCTGACAGGTACAGTCAGGAATCTTGTACTGGAGAGTGTGGACATCAGCGGCAACACAGGCAACACCGGTGCAATTGCTGCTGAAGCCAATGGTGCGGCACGCATTTACAATGTGGGTATCCTAAGCGGTTCTGTAGGCGGTACTGGCAACACCGGTGGTCTGGTAGGATTACTTGAAGGTACAGCGAGAGTTATTAATTGCTACTCTTTTGCCACTATTACGGGTGGTACAAATGTGGGTGGAATTGTAGGTAACAACAACGCCACCACAACCGCCGCCAGCATCAACACCATGGTGATGAACTGCATGTTCTACGGTGACATCACTGGAGGCTCCACAATATCGCCTGTCTATGGCGGCAACAATATCGCCAACCTGCAGGGGGGACTAAACACATTCAACTACTATGCCTATGACGAGCTGAAGACCAAGGCCATCAGTAAAAATAAGTACAACAGCGCCCTGGCTGTCGAGGAGAAATTCTTGAACCGTCATGAATTCTATCGCCTGTTGCTCAACAGCAACAAGAAGCTGGCAGCTTTCTATGCCACCGGCTCTACTGTTGACGGCGGCCGTATGCTCAAATGGGTATTGGAGACTGCTGACCGCACCATAGATGCCCCCAAGCCCTACCCCATACTGAAAGCCCAGGGTTACTACCCATCAATTATCAACCCAGACTTTGACAATGCCCCGGATAGTGCCACAGTGGGCCGCAATCACGGCGGTAAGTTGGATAAGACATTGTCTGTAACAATAAGTGGCACAAAAACAGATGGAGGCCAGACATGGCCCACCGGTGCCGACATAACAACAAGTAGCCTCACCCTGACACGCACAGACAAGGACTTTGACCGCTATAACTACAACTACGATAAAGTTCAGCTGCCCTACTATAACGACGTGGGTACAGGCAACTATACTGGCAACAAGGTAGTTACCGGCTGGAAGATTACGGCCATCACCCCCGTAGCTGGCGATCCTTACACCTCGTCTAACTATCCCACCACTGGCATCCAGGACTATCCTTATCACAACTATGCTGACCGCAAGAGCTCCAATAAAGACCTCTACACCGTCAGCAAGCGTGTATTCTCACAAGGTGCCTACTTTGATGTGCCCTACGGCGTGACCAGCATCACCATCGAGCCTTACTGGGGCAATGCGATATATGTCGCCGACGCCAACTATGACGTAGTTTACAAGAACGACTATACCGGTAAACAGAACGTCACCCAGACTGGTACCCAAGCTGTTAATAACACCACCAAATACAATGGCCAAAACATAAAGACCAGCATCACCGGTCTTGGCTCAGGAACAACTGTCTATGATAATGCTGTTGTTTTAGTAGGAAACTTCCATCTGGACGGTGTGCCGTCGGGAGGCACAACCCCATTCACCATGATGTCGGTGGACGAAGACAATGACCACGAACCCGACTACAGCCTCATCTACCACCACAAAGGCCGCACGGCGATAGCGCCCATACGTTTCGACTTCCTGGATATCGTCGGCACCGCGCAGGCACAAAAACCCAACGACGCCAGCCTCATCTGTAACTTCACTATCTTCAAAACCAAGGGCTGGTTCGAGACCACCAATACATCACTTTTCTACACCTCTCAGTTGGAGTATGAAAACCTGAAAGATGTAGCCAAATCCGATGCTCCGCTCATCCTGCTAGGCGGTGTCGTCGACCAGTTCGTCTCGACTCAGAGTGATGACGTCACTGGTAAAACCATCTACATACATGTTGGCGGCAACGTGTGGATTAAGGAATTCGGCTTGGGTACCCACAGCGACGGCAGCAAGTCCACGCCTCATGTGCCCGTGTCGGTGACAGGCGGTGAGTTCCCGGGATTCTACCTCACGGGCACCTACAATGCCAACGCTGCAGTAAGGACAGACAATGCCGAATGCTACATCAGCGGCGGCTATTTCCATGAGGCAGCGGGAGCGGCACAGGAAGCCATCAATGGAAACGTGCGGTGGCAGATATACAACGCCGATATTGATAACTTCTTTGGTGGTGGAACTAACGACGCCAAACCCATCCAGGGCGATGTTACTGTTGATATTTTTAACAGCCACGTTACCACCTACTGCGGCGGCCCCAAATTCGGTAACATGCAGACCGGCAAGAAGGTCACCACCAACGCCGAGGGCTGCACCTTCGGCACCTACTTCGGCGCCGGTTACGGAGGACTATCCTATTCCAGAAAGAAGTATTATGACAACACGTCCCCCAACTGGAATACGCTTCAAGGCTACTATACCACCGACAGAGGTAAGTATTTTGATGGAAGCACGACTAATTCCAGAGATGGTGGTACCGGAAACAATCAATACGGCAAGAAAGGCCCTGGTGTGGCCACCGACTTTGACTACGAGTTCTTTGTGTGGAGTAGCGGTGCGACGGGAGCACGTTTGTTTGTGAAGTTCGCCTCTTTCTCGCTGGCGCAATGTAACGATGTGGAATCGAAGCTGAAGAACTGCACCGTTGAGAACAACTACTATGGTGGCGGTAATCTTGGTAAAGTGGTTGGCTCAGCAACATCAGAACTCGATGGTTGCACGGTAAATGGTAATGTATTCGGAGCCGGTTATTCCGCCTCATTACCCACTCTTCAAGTAAGGGATGCCGGCTTCACTACAAAACCGAATTACAATAGTGCTTCGGGTATGTTTGAGCCTGGAATCTTTTCCGGAACTACAGAATATAATTGGAAACATGTAGATAATTATCCTTCTAACGGCAGTGCAGGCATTGTAGGCGATAGTGTAATAACCACCATTGACCTTAAGAAGAGCAACCTGGGCTCTGTGAGCGGTGCCGTTACCCTGACGATTAAAGGCAACAGCATTATAGAAGGTAATGTATATGGAGGTGGTGACCAGAGCTACGTATTCAACAACTCAACGCCAGCCAGTGCATCGACCACAATTAACATCCAAGGCAATGCCGATGTTAAGGGCAACGTATATGGAGGCGGTAACGAAGGCAATGTAAGCGGCAGCACCACAGTGACAATGGATACTGCACTTGTGAGAGGTTCTTTATTTGGAGGCGGTAATTTAGCTACTGTTGGTCATAGTGTTCAGGTAAACATGCAAGACGGCACCGTACAAGGTGACATCTATGGCGGCGGCGCATTGGCCAACACAAACATTGGTAATGTCACTGCCGGATACGGAACAGATTCTGAGACAATCCCCAACACTACCACCTACACCACACAGGTGAACCTTACCGGAGGTACGGTTCAAGGCGATGTATATGGCGGTGGTCTGGGTGATCTGGCCGCTGTAGGCACTGATCATTATGATAAGGCTGCCGTAGTTTATGGTGACATCACTGTTAATCTGGGTGCCGATGCCAATGGTACCACCGGAACAGCCACCGAATTTGTTATCAGCAAATACACAGGAGAACATTCAGACGTGGTCAAGAGTGGCCGAATATTCGGAGCCAACAACCTGAACGGTTCACCGCGAGGCAACGTGACTGTCAATATCTACAAGACAGTAAAAAGTGAATCAAGAACTCCTTTGGCTGACTTAAAAGATACGACCAAAACCCATACCTATAATCTGGCAGCAGTCTATGGCGGCGGCAACCTGGCAGACTATACCACCATAGGTAAAAAGACCAGCGTCAACATATTGGATTGCGATGTAAGCATACAGAGCGTCTATGGTGGCGGTAATGCAGCCAGTGTTCCTGAGACTGAGGTACAGGTGGACGGTGCCTATGAGATAGAGTATGTGTTCGGTGGAGGTAACGGAAAGGATAAATACACCCTGAATGGCACCACTTGGAACACCAACAACGGTGCCGATGTTCACGGTAACACTAACGTCCTGCTTTATGGCGGCTATATCCATGAGGCATACGGCGGCAGTAATGAAAAAGGTACCATAACCGGCAACGCATCGCTTTCTGTCGAAGATGCAGGCGGAACCTGTCCGTTAGACGTCACAAAGCTTGTAGGTGCCGGAAAGAATGCCGATATTGACGGAGATGCCATTCTGGTGCTTGGCTGTATGCCAGAGACCAAGATTGATGAAATCTATGGAGGTGCCGATAATGCCAACGTGAACGGTAACGTGGAGCTGACCATAACTAGCGGAACATTCGGCAATGTATTTGGCGGAAACAACCTGGGCGGTATGATCAAGGGTCATATCAAACTCAATATAGAGGAGACAGGATGCCGCGCCATCAATATAGACAATCTCTATCTTGGCGGCAACCAGGCTGCATACTCCATTTATGGGTATTATGAGACCACCCAGGATAACAAGACCGTTTACTTGCCCAGGACAAAGGCCATGTATGAGGCCGGGACGCCGGAAGCTATATCAGACGGACGCACTATTCCGTATGACCAGCCGGAACTGAATGTAATATCCTGCACCAGCATTGGCAATGTATTTGGCGGAGGATATGGTCCCACAGCCATAATGTATGCAGACCCCACTGTGAACCTTAACATGATTCCGGGTCAGAATGCTGCCACAGAACATGCACTTGGCTCCATCCATAATGTGTATGGCGGTGGTGAACAAGCCGATGTCCATGGTAACACTGCCGTTAACATTGGCACATCTGCATCTGTAACCCTTACATCCGGTGATAAACAAAGCCATAACGTTGAGGGTGCCAGAATTACAGGCAATGTATATGGCGGCGGTCTGAACGCTATAGTGGATGGTGATGCCACGGTCAACATAGGTACCGTTGGATATACCACAACCGGTTATGAAGGCGTCTCCATAGCAGGCGATGTGTATGGCGGCGGTGAAGGTCATACCACCAACGTCACAAAGGCTACAGTAAACCTCGGAGCCGATGGCGTTGGCAACAGCACTGTGGCCGGCGACATCTACGGCGGTTCAGCCTTCGGTACAGTTGGCACAACCGATGTAAAGCTATATCACGGAACGGCAAGTCAGAACGTGTTCGGCGGCGGTAAGGGACAGTTGGATTCCGATCCCGCTAAATCTTTTGCAGCAGGAATAACGACCTCCGCAACAGTATCGTTACTTGGTGCCACTGTTACCCAGGATATCTATGGCGGCTGTAATGTAAACGGGACTGCAGCAACTACCACTGTAAAACTGTTGGGCGGCAGTGTACGCGATGCTTTTGGCGGCGGCCTCGGTGAGAATACGGCTGTAACAGGCAATGTACTGGTGGAAGTAGGCAAATATGACTCTCAAGCCAATCCGGCAATATCGGGCAATGCTACTGTCCATGATGTTTATGGCGGTTCGGCCAAGGGTAAGGTTAATAATGCCGATGCAGAAAACACAACGACAAGCAAGACCACTCATACTTACGTGAATCTGTACGCCGGTACTGTCAGCGGCGATGTATATGGCGGTGGTCTGGGCTATATCGATGCTGGTGATGACCGTTCCAAGGATATAGCCGCCTTGGTATATGGCGACGTTTCCGTTAAGCTGAATGAACATAGTGGCACGGCTGTCGTCAGAGGCAGTGTATTTGGCTGTAACAACCTGAAAGGCACTCCTAAGGGAGCTGTCACTGTGGATGTGTATGGAACATATGATACCGGTACCAAGCCCACACAATTTGCAGACTATCTGAACGTATCCGATCAGGATCTGGAGAGCCATGACTTTGAGTTGGAAGGCGTATTCGGCGGCGGTAACCTGGCTGCCTACGAACCATCAGATGACAACATCACTACTGTAACCATACATGGCTGTGATGACAGCAGTATCAAGCATGTGTATGGCGGCGGTAACGCAGCAAGCGTGCCAGGTTGTGCGGTGAATATCTACGGCGCCTATGAGATTGGCTACGTCTATGGCGGTGGTAAAGGCACAGCAGATGCTGCGGCCAACGTGACAGGCAATGCCACAACCACCATCAATGGCGGTACAATCTACCGTACGTTCGGCGGTTCTGACACAAATGGTGATATTACGGGAACATCCACACTGACAATAGAAGAGAGTGCCACCAATACTGAAAGTGGATGTGAGCCCAAGTTGGGCGATGTGTTCAGCTATGGCAACAAGGCCACAATGAGTTCCCCAGCCACAGTCGCAATGGGCTGTCTTACCAACAAGGTGGGTGCACTCTATGGCGGTGCCATGAACGCCAACATCAACAACAGCATCACACTGAATGTTAACGGCGGCAGCTACGCCAAGGTGTTTGGCGGTAACAAGACGGGCGGAAGCATCAACGGCTTCATCACCGTAAACATCCAGGAAACCGGAGAATGCCAAGTCAATATCGACGAGCTCTTTGGTTGCGGTAATGAAGCCCCCTACTCTGTCTATGGCACAGAAAAGATAAACGATGTATGGACTGTTAAGACGGATGGTACTACCCGTCAGACTGATCCTCAAATCAACCTCTACTCATTTACCAACATCGGTGCAGTCTATGGCGCCGGTCTGGGTGCATCGGCTGTAGTATGGGGTAATCCTACAGTCAACATCAATATCACAAAGGCATCAGGTTATACACTTACTAACGTTTACGGTGGAGGCTATGGTGCAGACGTAACCGGTAACACCACAGTCAATATAGGAACTGTCAGCGGTGCCACCATTTCCGGCGACGTATTTGGCGGTGGTTACGGTCATGAGACCACTGTCAGCGGTACAGCTACTATTAACATTGGTGAGCGGAGCGGTTCGGAAGGTAGTTTCACCTATACTGACCACGGTGCTTCATTCAGCAACACAAGCAATATCTATGGTGGCTCGGCTCTTGGTACAGTGGCCAATACAGAGGTGAACCTCTATGCCGGCACCATTGCAGCCAACGTGTTTGGCGGCGGTAAGGGACAGGTGGATGCAGTAACTCCTGCCAACAATATTTCTGCCGCAGTGACCACAGCAAACGTCAATCTGTGCGATGCCACAGTCACCGGCAACATTTACGGCGGCTGTAATGATAACGGCACGACAACTACAGCTATCGTCAATTTAATAGGCGGCACTATAGGCACCAGTGGTCCCGAGGCTGATAAGGTATTCGGCGGCGGTAAGGGTCACTCCACTACTACCACCACTGCCACGGTGAACGTCGGCTCCGACACCTCAACAGGCACATCTTCTATCTATAGCAATGTATATGGCGGTTCGGCACTGGGTGCTGTAGGTACGGCCATTGTCAATCTGAATCATGTCACCACACTTACCGGCCACATATTCGGCGGCGGCATGGGTGAAGGAACAGCCGATGACACCAAGGCCACCATCACAACTTCGGCCACGGTGAACCAGAACGGCATCACGCTGGCTGCCGGCAAGGATATCTACGGTGGCTGTAACGTGAACGGTACAGCGGCTGCAACGTTTGTCTATGTATTGGGCGGCGCGGTACACGATGTGTTTGGTGGCGGTCTTGGTCAGCATACAGGTGTTACCGGTAACGTACTGGTAGAAGTAGGTCATTACGACAGCAGCACAGATGCAATCTCAGGCACAGCTACTGTTACGCACGATGTCTATGGCGGTTCGGCCAAAGGTGCCGTAAATAGCAGTACCGCCAACACCACGACTGTCAACCTGTGGAGTGGAACCATTGAGGGTGATGTCTATGGCGGCGGTCTGGGTGTAAAGAGCGATACTCCGGCAGAGAATATTCTTGCCGTTGTTAACGGTAACACCCGCGTGAACCTGAACGGCTACGACAGCGGAACCGAAACCGTCATTCCCGTCAGCAAGGGAGAATGCGTTGTAAAGGGCAGTATATTTGGCGGAAACAATGCCAACGGTTCACCCGCAGGTACAGCCCAGGTCCATATTTACAAGACTCAGGATTATACCGGTCATGAAAGGACAGAATACATCAATCTGACAAGCCCTACACCTACAGACCATACATACGAACTGCTGGCCGTCTATGGAGGAGGTAACCAAGCAGCGTTTACAGGAACTACCACGAGTGTGGTTATTGAGACCTGCGACCCCAGTATTGAGACTGTCTATGGTGGAGGTAATGCGGCCGATGCCACCAACACCAGCGTTCTGGTAAAGGGTGCGTATGAGATTGGCACTGTATTTGGCGGTGGAAACGGATCAGGTCAGGGCAATCCCGGTGCAAATGTTTCAGGTACAGCCACCACCGTTCTCAATGGCGGACGTATTCATGACTTCTATGGTGGCAGCAATGCCAAGGGCAATATAGGTACGTATTCAAACGGCATTGCCGCCGGCGGCACGGCCATTACAATAGATGACCTTAACCCTGACGACAATTGTTCTCTGAAGCTTGACAACATCTACGGTGCCGGCAAGAGCGCTCATGTAGATGGCAACGTCAGTATGACTATGGGATGCCTGTCGGATGAATTTGCCATTCAGAATCTGTATGGCGGCGCCCAGGCAGCAAACATCAATGGCGATGTAACGCTGACCATTACCAGCGGCCGTTTTGACAGAGTGTTTGGCGGCAATAACGCAAGCGGCACCATAGGCGGAGACATAACGGTAAACATTGAGGAAACCGGCTGTAAGCCTGTCATCATAGGACAGGTGTTTGGTGGCGGTAATGAAGCTGATTTTGATCACAACACCACTGTCAATGCCAAGTCATTCACAAGCATAGGTGAAATCTATGGAGGCGGTAACAAGGCAGATATAGGCGGCAATGCAAATGTTAATATCATCACCAGACTGAGCACACTTAACAGCAGCAATGATGCCGTATTTGCTGGTGATACAAAAACTATTGATAACAAGAGTGTCACCCTTCCGGCCCACTCCAAAGGTACGGTTGGAGCCATAGGTTATGTATTTGGCGGTGGATTCGGAGCCGGCACCAATGTGAACGGGAATGTTGAGGTTATCATTGGCAGCACCAGTGATGAAAGCATATCACCCGTAATTACCAATGATGTATATGGAGGTTCAGCTTTGGGTACAGTGAACGGCACAACAGCTGCAGATACATATCACACCTATGTAACCCTGAACTCGGGAACCGTAACCGGTTCCGTCTATGGCGGTGGTCTGGGTGACAATGACCACTCTGCAACAGTAAACGCTCCTGTTACGGTAACCGTTAACGGCGGACAGGCAGCCAATGTATTTGGTGCTAACAACGTAAAGGGTGCTCCGCAAAGGGCTGTCAGCGTCAACATTGACGGCGGTAACATTGATAATGTCTATGGCGGAGGCGATCAGGCACCCTACTCCGGCAATCCTTCTGTAACAATGACAGCCGGTACTGCCGAAAACGTATTCGGCGGCGGACTTGGTTCATCAGCTACTGTAACCGGCAGTCCTTCTGTTACCATTTCGGGCGGAACAATAAGCACCAATGTTTATGGTGGCGGCAGTGAAGCCAAGGTAGTAGGCAGCACCAATGTTTCAATCACAGGTGGAATGGTTAACAAAGATGTGTTTGGCGGCGGTAATCTTGCCATCGTGACACAAAATGTCATCGTTAGCATATCAGGCGGTATAGTCCTACAGGATGTATACGGTGGAGGAGCGTTGGCCAACACAAATACAGATAACTGGACTACCGGTGAACAAGCCAATGCCGTCACATACGTTCCTGTCACCGGACTCACGATAGATACCACCCCTGTAGCAGGATATTATCTGGAGGGTGCAAACAGCACATATGAGCTCATCACATCCGATGCAAAGGCCCAGAGCGGTACAACATACTACAGGAAAATGGTAGCAGGAACCTGGGCAACCGGCAAGAATGATCCGATAACCGGAACCTCTTACAAAACCACAGTAAGTCTTACCGGCGGACGCGTAGGTAATGTATATGGCGGAGGTCTGGGTAGCACATCTGTAGCAGCCAATGTTTATGGTGACGTGACTGTTGACATCAATTACGAACCAGACCCCATCAACGATCCTATTGACGGTGTGGTATTCACCCAGGAGACCCAGACCATATCCTTTGGAGACAAGACATATCCTGTTCCCACCACAGGCAGTATATTCGGGTGCAACAATCTGAATGGAACTCCTACAGGTAATGTTACTGTTCATATCTACTCAACCAGACAGGTGGATGAAAACTTCAACATTATCCCCGGACACGGTGCCAGCGACAGGAAATACGGTTATGATATTGCGGCTGTCTATGGAGGAGGCAACCAGGCTGACTACCTGCCTGCCGATGGCAAGGAGACACAGGTAATAATTGACGGTTGCGGTGAAACCAGCATAGAGAAAATATATGGAGGAGGTAATTCGGCAGCGGTACCCACAACCAATGTAACAATCAACGGATCCTTTGATATAGGTAATGCTTTTGGCGGTGGAAACGGTGGTAGCTTGATCAGGAAGAACAATCAATGGCAACAAAATGGAGGTGCCATAGTAATTGGTGCCGCCAGGATTGCATGTAAAGGTGGTAAGATAGGTCAGATATTTGGTGGTAGTGACCAGAAGGGTACATGCGGCAGCGTAAGCATCAGCAAGACACAGGAAAGCGGCTGTCCTCTGATTATCACAAAGCTGTACGGTGCAGGTAACGAAGCCGACGTTCCGGGTGATGTCAACACCATCCTGTCAGCTTGTACAGGAAATGAGATTGAATACGTATATGGCGGTTCATATAACGCCAATATCGGAGGAAACGTGACATTGACCATTACCAGCGGTATCTTCAAGAATGTTTACGGAGGTAATGACTCTAAGGGTAGCATTGGAGGAGATATCACGGTCAACATTGAAGAGACTGATGATTGTAAACCTATCATCATCCAGAATCTTATGGGCGGTGGCAATGAAGCACCATACCCCGGTACGACAAGAGACGGCACTGAGATTACCACTCCTGGTACCATCACGGTAAATGTCAAGTCTGCAACCAGGATAGACAACATATTCGGCGGTAGTTACAAGGCTGAGGTTCTGGGCGACACTAAGGTCAACATCAATATGATCAAGGGTAACAAGAGTGGCCAGTCTGTAGAGTTGCCAAGTGATTACAGCAATATCGGATCCTCTATTCCCAACATCAGCAACATCAATACCACATACGTTGATATTACAGACCAACTCTCAATGGGAACATCGCTAGTGGCCGGATATTATGTACTTTCCGGAGACAATTATGTTGCCACAACCGATGACAAGGCCGTTGATGGAAAAACATATTATGAAAAGAGGGTTACCGGTACCATCAGTGATGCTATTGGCACCATAGGCAATGTGTTTGGCGGCGGAAATCTGGGTCTGGTTACAGGCGATGCAATCGTCAATATCGGTACTTCAAAGACCGTGGAAATTATGCGTCGTAATGCATACGGACAGATTCTGGATACCAACGGTCAGGTAGTGAATTTTAATAACGGAGATAACATCACCGCCAATATCGCGTATGATACCAAGACAGTCCTTGGTGCCCACATTACAGGTAATGTCTATGGCGGCGGTAATGATGCCGACATCTGGAATAACACTTATATAAACATCTGTGCTGAGGATGTCAATGGAGTACTTACACCTGTAGATCTCAAGACCAATAATTCTGATTATGAGGGTGTCTGGATAAAAGGTAGCGTCTATGGAGGCGGCAACATGGGTTCTGTTGGTAAATATGACCATATCAATAATGCCAAGCCCACTACCCTGACATCGGGCGGAACAAGCAACGTAACCATTCTGGGTGATGCGGAGATTGGTCCCGATGATATGAGAATGCCTCAGGACTTTGGTCATGTATTTGGTGCAAGCAAGGGTCTTGTAAGAGATCCGGCACTGGATACTGAGGCCAAGAAAGCGGATTACATGGCCTATGTCTATAATACTTTGGTAACTATAGGTGACCATGCATTCGTAAAGGGTTCAGTTTATGGCGGCAGTGAGAACGGTCACGTACTCAACAACACTCACGTCATCATCAAGGAATATTGCCAGATCGGTAACGGATGGGATCCCACTAAGAACAACGGTGCAGGAGGTGGTGTAAACCGTCCATATACTGCGCAGGAATGGGCAGGCAACAGTCTGTATGAGTGCGCAAGCTGGGAGTATTCAGGCACTCATGACCCGTATGACATCTACAAGGACTCGGACGGTGACGGCACACCGGACCCCGCTACTGACGGTCACACATTCTACGGCAACGTATTCGGCGGCGGAAGCGGTTACTACCCGTATGCCAAGAATCCCAACATAGCAGCAATAAAGGCCAAGGATACTCATTATGCAGACGGTCTGTGGCTCCGCAATGCCGGTGTTGTTGAAGGCAATACCCTGGTTGAGATTACAGGCGGTCATGTCCTGACATCGGTATATGGCGGTAATGAGCAGACCGATGTTCTGGGCAGTTGCACAGTCAACATCTCCGGTGGCACCGTGGGTGTTCCGCGTACCTTGGAACAGATGAAGGCGCACCCGGTAACCTGCTACGTATTCGGTGCAGGTAAGGGCGACCAACGCATAAACTTCAACACATGGACCAATGTGGCCAGCACCATCGTGAACATAACCGATAGCGCACGGATTTTC
>JAGCPB010000077.1 GCA_017642425.1 Bacteroidaceae bacterium | reverse complement strand
AGTCTGTATGCTCTGTCCCTCTCCGTCAAACCTGTTTTCGACGGGAACAATGTTGACCGGAGCGTCTATGGAATTGTCTTCATAGAGCTTGTCGCTGGACAAATCAATGCGCTTTAATGCTTCTACCACGGCTTTTTTCTTAAGCCCGTTGAAGTTGAATGTCAGTTGCTGCTCCTTATCGGATGTGTTGGCAACCTTGATATAAATCTGATTACCCTCACGTACTGCGCTGGCAAACAGGCCGTTCTGACCGTCCTGTCCGGCTACTGGCTTTCCGTTCATGGTGAGACCTACCACATTCTGGCCTTTGTACTGGCTGTAGAGTTGCTGTACATACCAGCTTACTGTACGGAATGAGTGCAGGTTGTCATACCAGATAAGGTCCGGACGCCACTGCCAGCCCTCTACGTGGGCAAACAGAGGTGCATATGTAGCCATATGAACTATATCGGCATTGCGCTCCAGGTCTGTCATGAATGCCGCCTCAAGCAGTGATGCGTAGTAGTGGTTCCACTTCTTTCCTGCAGCATGGCAGGCGTACTCTCCTGCGAATACCTTGGGCCCTTTACGGTCATAGTTGTCATAGCGGGTGCCCTGGCTCAGGAACCAATCGTACGGACGGTAGAAATGCTCGTCCACCAGGTCGGCTCCCAGACGCTTCATCTCGGGCCACAGGTAGTCAAACTGGTCACCCTCAGAGTTGGGCCCCGATGAACCTACAATCTTTATGTTGGGATAAGCCTTGCGGATAGCCTTGATGAACGGCTCCAGGCGCTCGGGATAGAGAGCGTCCCATTGCTCGTTTCCTATACCTATATATTTAAGGTTGAATGGCTCGGGGTGTCCCATATCGGCGCGAACCTTTCCCCATTTGGAATCGGCGGGTCCGTTTGCAAATTCAATGAGGTCCAGTGCATCCTGGATGTAGGGATCAAGCTGGTCAACCGGAACGTGGGCGTTTATATCATCGTTCTGGAACTGGCATGCCAGACCGCAAGACTGGATGGGCAGAGGCTCTGCACCTATGTCCTCGCTCAACTGGAAGAACTCAAAGAAACCGAGTCCGTAACTCTGGAAATAGTCGGGATAGAAACGGTGGGGGAATGTGTACTCCCAACGGTTCTCGTTGAGCGGGCGGTTCTCGACCGGACCGACGGTGTTCTTCCAGTTGTAACGGGTCTCCAGATCGGTTCCTTCAACTATGCAACCGCCGGGGAAACGGAATATGCCGGGATGCAGGTCTGCAAGTGCCTGGGCAAGGTCCTTTCTCAGACCACCTTCACGTCCCTTCCAGGTATCGGCCGGGAATAGAGATATATGCTCCAGATCTACGCTGGCTCCGCCACGGGTCTCCATAAATATTCGGAGTGTGGCTTTTTCAAGTGTCTCGGTGGGACGGAGAGTAACCTTGTACTGTTTCCATTCCTTCCCGTTTACGGTCAGCTTCTGTTGGCATACAAAATGGTTCTCACCCATAGAGGCGGTGTTGACCAACTCTATCCTGAGTATTACCGGAGTCTCCGACCTGGCCCATACGGAGAAGTTATACTGTTTACCTTTTTCAATACCGATGCCAAAGAAACCTTCATTGTCAAGGCCGGTATGCTTGTGGGCGTGTCCGGGATCAGTAAGGCGTACATAATGCGGATTGCGCTCGAACGGACCGTCATTCATGACCTGTACGTTGCCGAAAATCTTCCAACCCTGAAGAGCATTCGGAAACTCGAAAGAGCGGTTCTTTACCAGCTCGGCATATAGACCGCCGTCGGCGGCATAGTTTATGTCCTCAAAGAAGATGCCGTACATGGTGTTCTGGATGGGAGCACCTGTCTTCTTCATATTTATATCAAAGGTGTTGTTCTCTGCACATACAGGCATTACTGTCATGACTGCAATGGCGGCGCCTAAAAGACTAATTGGTTTCATATCTTTAAAATAAATAGGTTATACTGATTATAACGTCGGCAAAAATATGTATTTTCGAACACTATTAGGTGGAAAAATGAAAACTATAGGTGGAAAAATAATCTCTGTCTTTTTATTCATGTTGCTATTTCACGCACATGTCCCGAATTGTTCAGCCCAGGGCTCTTTTGCCGGGTCGCATCTGTCCAAGTTCATAGGAATTTCAGAGGGCCTTCCGTCAAATTTCGTGGATGACATAATGTTTGATGATGCCGGATTCATGTGGGTGGCCACTTCAGGAGGCGGATTGTGCAGGTATGACGGCTACGAATTCATCGTGATGGCAACCGGCATGGAGTATGAACTAAAAAGCAATTTTGTCAGGAATGTCGTAGAAGACCGCTTCCACAGATTGTGGATAGGAACGGAGTGGGGTATTGAGGTCTTTGACCTTATGAATTCATGCATGGTTTCCGTTCCCGGGACTGAAGGTACACCATTCGAACTGTTCCAGGGCGGATCGTGCGCATACCTGACGCTGGATGCTCACGGATGTGTATGGGCAAAGACCGGCAGGACCATGATACGTATAGAGTTGGATGATAACGGTAACGCATGCAGGGTGGACAGACTTGATAACCCCGGAATGGAACAGCCGGCCATGGTGTTTAAGGATGTCGAGAAGAACGGAACGGTCTGGATTGGCATGGGTGGTACTATCTATAGGATCCGGTTTGCGGACGGGGGGCTGAATTGTGTTCCGGTACTTCAGGGATTCGGCTATAATCCGGAATCGTTGGTAACCGATTTTATAGTTAAGGACCAGGATGTCTGGATAGCCACAATAGACGGACTTTACAGGTATAATCTGCCTACGGGTTTGTGGAAACAGTATACTACAGATCCTTATAATGACAAATCATTGTCACAGAACTATATAAGCGGTCTGGCCCTGACTTCGGACAATACGTTGGTGGCAATATCACTCAAAGGTGCCAACTTTTACAGGCCTATAGATGACAGTTTTGAACGTCTTTCTAGTGATTCTGGTATTGAAGGTTGCGGTTTGAGCAGCAATTTCCTGAATTGCGTGAGCGTCAGGGGGGATGACGTGTGGTTCGGGACAGAGAGCGCCGGACTTGTCCAGCTTAAGACCAAACGGTTGGCAATCAGCAATTTCAGACATGAGCCACTGAATCCGTCATCAATCGGTCCCAATCCGGTCAACGCCGTTTGTCAGACACGGGACGGGATGCTGTGGATCGGTAATGTGGAAGGAGGCTTGAGCTATACCATGAATCCTGAGGATGGATTCAGCCATATTGCCGCCGGGAACGGTTCTATCAGTCATAATTCCGTAAGTGCCATAGCAAGTGACAGCAAGGGAAACCTTTGGGTGGGAACCTGGGGCGGAGGTGTGGATGTGCTGAGTGGCAAGAGTCCGTTTGCCAGAGTTGCCAAACCTATGTGGCTGGGTCCTCAGTCGGACCGTATAGATCATGTGGGGGCGATTGAGCCTGATACGTTGAACAATCTGATGTGGATAGGCTGCAATTCGGGAATATATTATTGTGACCTGTCGTCACAGTCATATGATGTATACGCAGCGTTTGACGATCAGCCCACCGGATGTATCGGATCATGTATTGACAGCGAAGGCCAGTTGTGGATAGGTAGCCAGAACGGTGTGCATGTGATAGACCTCAAGAGTGCCCGCAGAGATGGGGACCGATTGGTCTTTGACTACACAAACCTGCGCGAAAAACTGGACGAGCCCGGGTCCGGAGTTCCGGACAAAATAGTCTCCATTATCCAATCCAAGGATGGAACCATATGGCTAGGAAGTAATGGAAACGGTATTTATAAGACCGAAGAGGGCCTTTCCGGGGACCTGAGTTTCAGAAACATCGGAATGAGAGACGGACTTATAAGCAATGTGGTGAGATGTCTTGAAGAGGATGAATGGGGTAATATATGGATATCTACCGGCAACGGACTTTCCATGCTGTCTCACGGCACCATGCAGTTTCTGAATTATTCTGTCGAACAAGGTCTGCTCTCATCACAATTCTATCTGAACGCGTCATGTGTATGTGCCGACGGTTCTCTCTGTTTTGGAACCGTGGATGGTCTGTCTGTCATAGAACCCTCCCTGAGCAGTTATCAGTATCCTCCGTTGAACCTGCATTTGACCAAGACTTCGGTGGACGGAGTGGTAAATTACAGTCCATATACATCTGTGGTTACACTTCATGAGCGGGATCGTTCACTGGTCTTCTCTTTTTCAACCCTGAACTATGCTACGAATTCACGCTTCCGCTATATGTATCGTATGGACGGTATTGATTCAAGATGGTACATGGTTGGTACTTCGGACAATACGATAACGTATCCGTCGCTTCCTGCGGGAGATTATACGCTTCAGGTTAAAGCCATGGGTGCTCCGGGTTCGGCGGCAGACATGATTGGCTTGCCTATTCATGTAAAGCCTTATTTCAGGCATACGATAGTGGCCAAGCTGTTGCTGCTGTTCGTAGTGTGGGGAATGATTCTGATATGGCATAAGCGCAGAACCCGTTTCCTGGTGAAACAGAAGGAGCTTCTGCAGCGTACAGTCGATGAGCGTACCAGGGAGATAAACAACCAGCGTATACTCATAGAGCAGAAAGCCGAGGAACTGGACCGTCAGAATGCCGTCCTTAAACATGAGGTTGAGGAACTGGCCGGTAACAGGCTGATCATAGCACTCAATCCTGCAGTACCGGAGAACAGTAGGGATGACGAATTCAAATCAAAGGTTATGGAGGTGCTTAAAAGCAGTTATTCCAACCCGGATCTGGATGTTGCACTGTTCTGTGACCGCATGGGTATGAGCAAGACATCCCTTAACAAGAAACTGCAGGATTCAATGGGACATTCGGTGACTGAACTGATACGAACCTATCGTCTCACAGTAGCCCGTGAGATGATTGTCAACAACCGCCAGACCGGTTTGAAGAACATTTCGGAGATAGCCTATGAGTGCGGGTTTAATGACCCGAAATATTTCACCCGTTGCTTCTCAAAGGAGTTTGGAGCGGCCCCCAGCGCTGTCTGAGGCCATTTTTGTGAGGATGTCCAAAAATCCACCTTTTGCGTTTTTTTATACACCTTTTATGTTTTTAGGTAAGATAATTTTGTACCAGCCAAAATTAACTAACAAACTATAAAAGGTATGAGAAAAATCAAGTTTATCCTTTTGTCAGTTCTGACCTTATTATATATAGGGCCGGCAATGACAAGTTGCGATGGGGGAATCGAAAGGTATGATATCGAAACCCCGGATGACATTCAGCAGAAGATTGATTCGATCGCTGAAGAAAAAGCTAAGATTGATACCGGTGATACGGTATATGTGACAATCGCCAATTCAATAGTTGGTGCAGAGGATTGTTCAACAGGTTGGGATGGTGCTACCTCACAGTGGTTTGCCGTTCCTTCAAACCGTCTCCTTCACATTGATTTCATCAACCACGGATCTGAGGCCAACAACTGGAACAACTGGAATCTCCGAGTTGCAGATGCATCCGAGAACAAGGTTGAACTGTTTGTTATCCGCTCCGATGCATATGGATGGGGTAATGCCGACTTTGCACTTTCGGCTATGGAGTTTAACTATGGTGAGCTTGCCGCTTCGGCAGGAGTTGAGGATCTTTGGGCTTACTTCCGTTCAGTCATGGACGGAGCACGGGTGGAGATGGAGATTGATCATTCCAAGACCGGAAATGTTTACGTTACGGCTACAATGTATGCCCAGAACGGAGACATCCTGGTTGAGAAGTACCATCAGCCGGTTTCGGCAACCGAAGATATCTATGCTACCCTTGTATGTGACGGCAGTTGGTTCGATATAAAGAATGCCTACACCGTAACTTCAAAGGTTCAGGCTCTTGAGGACTTTGATGCCGTCTCTATCTCTGTTGCCGGAATGCCGCAGTCACTTGAGATAGGCCAGACTGATTTCTGGGGCAGCGCAGTTGCCACAGTTACGTTTGCCGACGGTTCACAGGCTGTAGCCGATACTGCAGACATCACATTCTCTGTAATCCCGGATCTCAATACGGTAGGTGAGAAGACGGTTGTCCTGTCATACTCTAAGACCAAGTTAGGTCAGGCAGGTGCTACGGTTCTGGGTTACTATACATTGAATGTCGTGAATAACGTTGTTTCAATAGCTGTCACCAAGAAGCCAAGTCTGGATACCTATTATATATTTGACCAGTTGGAGGGTACCAAGCTTCGTTTTGACACTTGCGGACTAGTGGTTACCGCTACCTATGCAGATAACACGACAGGTGTGATCGCCAACAATGCACTTGTATTTGACAGCATACCTGCAACAGTAGGAACTCCTGAGGTTAAGATTACCTATGTGGGAAGCACAAACGAGTTTACCACCACATGCCAGGTCAATGTGGTTAAGGGTACTTCCGAGGTAGGTATGGCTGATTATTCAAATGCCTGGTGGACCACATTCACTCCCGATGTTCCCGTTCTGGCCGGTGATTCCGTGGTGCTCAAGGCAATGCTATATTCACGTTCAGCAGAGAACTACCATAGCCCGTGCGTTATCCTGCGTAATGCCGCACGTGTAGAGTATGCAGTAACCCGCATGGACCATTTTGGTTGGGGAACCAGCTGGACTGACGATGTGGTTAAGACTTCAAACTGGAACTGGGATTTCTTTAAGCAGTACCTTACATATTCACTTGTAACCATCACGGTAAAGAATAACGGTGACGGTACGGCAAACGTAAAGTACGACGTGGTTTATCCAAATGGAGAGAATCATTTCCAGTACTATACCAATTTGGTAGTTGACAGTGCTGACTTACAGACCGCCATCGTCCTGGAGTCTTCATACATGGTATTTTTTTGAGTAATAAAACCCTGAATATATGAAACAGTTTAGTATTTCAATAGCATTATTCAGTCTGCTGGCCGTATCGGGTATTACGGTGCCGGTGGCAAACGCAGCTCCCGCCTCAGTTCAGGCTGCCGATAACATAACGGTAAGGGGTACGCTTGTAGATGAGAACGGAGAACCTGTTATGGCAGCTGCAGTGGTTCTTAAAGGTAACACTTCGATAGGAACTGCATCAGACCTTGACGGAAACTTTACTATTTCAGTACCCGGCGACGCCGTGCTGATCATACAGTCCTTAGGTTATGAGACCAAGGAGGTGGCTGTAAACGGTAAGGCCAATCTGGGAACAATAACAGTCAATACAGAGTCCCTGTTCCTGGATCAGGTTGTGGTTATCGGTTACGGTACACAGAAAAAGGCCGATTT
>JAGCPB010000076.1 GCA_017642425.1 Bacteroidaceae bacterium | reverse complement strand
GTAAAATACGTAATAAGTTTAAAGTAAAATGGCTACTAAGAAAGAAGAGACGATCTCATTGATCGATACCTTTCAGGAGTTCAAGGAACTGAAAAACATTGACCGCATGACGCTGGTCTCAGTCCTTGAGGAGAGTTTCCGTAGTGTTATCTCAAAGATGTTCGGAACCGATGAGAATTACTCGGTCATAGTTAACCCCGATAAGGGTGACTGCGAGATCCAGCGTTCACGCATCGTGGTCGAGGACAAGGATATGGAGGATTCAAATACTCAGATATCTCTTTCCGAGGCCCGTCAGATCGATGAGGACTTTGAGGTGGGCGAGGAAGTATCGGAGCAGGTTGACTTCTCCAAATTCGGGCGCCGTGCCATCCTGAACCTGCGCCAGACTCTGGCTTCAAAGATTCTGGAGCTGGAGAAGGACAGTCTTTATAACAAGTATGTGGAGAAGATCGGTACCATTGTCAGCGGTGAGGTTTATCAGATCTGGAAGAAAGAGATACTGCTTCTGGATGAGGAGGGCAATGAACTGCTTCTGGCCAAGACAGACCAGATTCCCAGCGATTTCTTCCGCAAGGGTGAGACCGTTCGCGCAGTGGTTGACCGTGTGGACAACGTGAACAACCCCAAGATCATGTTGAGCCGCACATCACCTGTATTCCTGCAGCGTCTGTTGGAGCAGGAGGTACCTGAGATTGCCGATGGTCTGATTACAATCAAGAAGATCGTACGCATACCGGGTGAGCGCGCCAAGATTGCCGTTGAGTCTTACGATGACCGTATCGATCCCGTTGGCGCCTGCGTAGGTGTTAAGGGTTCACGTATTCATGGTATAGTCCGTGAACTCCGCAATGAGAATATTGATGTTATCAACTATACATCTAATATTGAGCTCTTCATTAAGCGTGCTCTTAGCCCGGCCAAGATATCGGAACTGAATCTGGATACCGAGGCACGCAAAGCTGAGGTATATCTCAAACAGGATCAGGTATCACTTGCCATAGGTAAGAGCGGTCTGAATATCAAGTTGGCCAGCATGCTGACTGAATACACGATTGATGTATACCGTGAGCTTGAGCAGGAGTCTACCGAGGAGGACATCTATCTGGATGATTTCCGCGGCGATATTGAGGATTGGGTTGTCGATGCCCTGCATGATGCCGGATTTGAGACTGCCAAGGCAGTTCTGCGCGCTGACCGCGAGATACTGACTGAATCAGTTGACCTTGAAGAGGAGCAGGTGGACGAGATTCTGGATATTCTGGCACGTGAATTTGCCGATGAGGAGGAGTTCCGTAAGTTCATTAAAGATTAAAAAGGATAAAGTCGGGGCAGAGCCCTGGGTAAAGATATTTTTATAGATGGCGATAAGAATAAGTAAAGCAACAAGAGAGTTGAATGTGGGAGTTTCCACCCTGGTGGAGTTCCTGCATAAGAAGGGTTTTGCCGATGTCACTGAAGACCTGAACCAGAAGCTGACCGACGAGCAGTACAACCTGCTTGTGGCCGAGTACAGTCAGGACAAGTCCATCCGCGAAGAGGCTACCCGGTTCCTTCAGGACCGCATGAGCCGTAAGGCTGCTCCCGAAGAGCCTGTACAGGAGGAAAAATCTGTAAAGCCTGTAAAGAAGGAGCCGGAAATGATAGAGACTGTCATTCCCGAGGAGCCGGTAATAAAGTTCAAGACGGTTGGTAAGATAAATCTGGATACTCCCAAGCCGGAGCCCAAGCCCGAACCCAAACCTGAGCCTAAGGTGGCCGCACCCAAGCAGCATGTAGAGCCCAGGAAAACGGCCGATAAGAAAGCCAAGACTCCTGAGGCTGTCAAGCCTGCCGAGCCCAAGGCCGTTAAGGTTAAGGAGGAGCCTAAACCGGAGCCTGTAAAGATTGCAGAACCCAAGGCTGAACCCGTAAAGGTTGAGTCTCCAAAACCGGCACCTGTGACAGAAGCTCCCAAATCCGAGCCCAAGGAGGAAACTGCTCCCCGACAGGTTGCAGAACCTGCACCAAACCCTGAGGCCGAAGAGCCTGCTCCCCAAGAGGAGGTATTCAAGATTTCTGCTCCCCAGAACGGTGGTCTTAACATTAAGACCGTGGGTAAGATTGACCTGGCAGCCATCAACCAGTCAACCCGCCCCAAGAAGAAGTCCAAGGAGGAGAAGAAGAAGGAGCGTGAGGCCAAGGAACAGCAGCGTCAGCAGCAGCGTCAGCAGTTCAAGGAATCTCTTATGAGAGAGATAAAACCCGGTGATAAATCACAGGGCGGCGGAGGTGACGCTCCGCGTAAGAAGAACCGCGTACGCATAGGCGGCGAGAAGGTGGACCTGTCCAAGGCAGACAGCTACGGACAGTCACAGAACGGCGGCGCCGAGGGTCGCGGCAAGGATTCACAGAAGGGTGGAGGCCGTAACGGAAAGGATCACCGTCACAACAAGTCTGATAAGGCTGATTTCTCAAATGAGGACGTGAACCGTCAGATACGTGACACCTTCTCATCATTCCAGAAGGGTAAGACCAAGTCTTCAAAATACCGCAAGGATAAGCGCGAGCAGGTGCAGCAGCGTCAGATGGAGGCTCTTGAGCAGGAAATGGCTGAGAGCAAGGTTCTGAAACTGACCGAGTTCGTGACTGCCAATGAGCTGGCCACCATGATGAACATACCCGTGACCCAGGTCATAGCTACCTGTATGAACGTGGGTATGATGGTGTCAATCAACCAGCGTCTGGATGCCGAGACCATCAACATTGTGGCCGATGAATACGGTTTTACCACAGATTTTGTAAGTGCCGAAGTTGCCCAGCAGATCAGTGAGGAGGCCGATAAGGAGGAGGATCTGGTACCGCGCGCACCTATCGTAACAGTTATGGGTCATGTTGACCATGGTAAGACCTCTTTGCTTGACTATATCCGCAAATCAAACGTTATAGCCGGTGAGGCCGGTGGTATTACACAGCACATAGGTGCCTACAACGTAAAGCTTGAGGACGGACGTCACATCACATTCCTGGATACTCCGGGTCATGAGGCTTTCACCGCCATGCGTGCCCGTGGTGCCCAGGTTACCGATATAGCCATCATCATAGTGGCTGCCGATGACAACGTGATGCCACAGACCAAGGAGGCCATAGCACACGCCACCGCAGCCGGTGTTCCTATAGTATTCGCCATCAACAAGGTTGATAAACCCGCTGCCGATCCTGAGCGCATTAAGCAGGAACTGGCGCAGATGAACTTCCTGGTAGAAGATTGGGGTGGCAAGTACCAGAGTCAGGACATATCGGCCAAGAAGGGTATAGGCGTTAACGAGCTTATGGAGAAGGTGCTGCTTGAGGCCGAAATGCTTGACCTCAAGGCCAACCCCAACCGCAAGGCTACCGGTACCATCATCGAGTCATCACTTGACAAGGGCCGCGGATATGTGGCTACCGTGCTGGTATCGAACGGTACCCTTAAGATGGGTGATATTGTGATTGCCGGAACATCATGGGGTAAGGTCAAGGCTATGTTCAACGAGCGTAACCAGAAGATGAAATCGGCCGCTCCCGCAGAGCCTGTGCTGATTCTGGGCTTGAACGGTGCTCCGCAGGCCGGTGTAAGTTTCCACGTGGTTGAGACCGAGCGTGAGGCACGTGAGATAACCAGCAAGCGCGAGCAGCTGCAGCGTGAGCAGGGCGTTCGTACCGCACAGACCCTTACTCTTGATGAGTTGGGCCGCCGTATCAAGATGGGCGATTTCCACGAGCTGAACCTTATAGTCAAGGCCGATGTGGACGGTTCTGTCGAGGCTCTGAGCGATTCACTTATCAAGCTGTCAACGCCCAATATCCAGGTCAATGTGATACACAAGGCCGTGGGTGCAATATCAGAGAGCGATGTCAGCCTGGCAGCCGCTTCAAACGCCATCATCATTGGATTTGATGTGCGTCCATCGGGTGCCGCCAAGCGTCTGGCCGAGCAGAATGACGTTGATATCCGTATCTACTCAATCATATATGATGCCATTGATGAGGTCAAGTCAGCCATGGAAGGTCTGCTTGCACCCAAGGTCAAGGAGGAGGTTACATCAACCATTGAGGTTATGGAGGTGTTCCATATTTCAAAGGTCGGTATGGTAGCCGGTTGCCGTGTACGTGACGGTAAGGTTTCACGCAGCGACAAGGCACGTGTAATCCGTGACGGTATCGTTATTCACACCGGTGATATTCAGGCCCTGAAGCGTTTTAAGGATGATGTCAAGGAGGTTCCCACGGGAATGGAGTGCGGTATCAGTCTGGTATCATACAATGACATCAAGGAGGGTGACATGATTGAGACATTCACCCAGATTGAGGTAAAGCAGACTCTGTAAAAAAGGATGAATACACTGGATTGGGTTATCCTGGCAGTTCTTGTAGTAGGCTTTGTGGCCGGATTCATTAAGGGCGTCATTCAGCAGGCATTCAGTTTGGGCGGACTCATACTGGGCATTGTGTGCGGAACGCTGCTCTACATACCGTTTTCCGGTTTGTTGCAGGGTTTTCTGAAAATGAGTGACCAGACCGCCCGGATTGTGGCTTTTGTCATCATTCTGCTTGTGGTGCCGATATTATGCGGCCTTTTGGGCAAACTGTTGTCCAAAGTGGTTCATGCCGCCAATCTGGGATTCGTTGACCGTCTGCTGGGAGGACTTTTCGGCTTTATAAAGTTCCTGCTCATTCTGGGACTTGTCATTAAACTGCTGGCTCTTACGGGACTGGAGGATAAAATTGTTGACAGGGGAGAAAGAAAGGAATCCAGGTTGTATGCCCCTGTAAGTGATATCACAGGTTTCTGCCTGCAATGGACATGGAACAAGGTCCAGGAAACAGCTGGTGACCTGATTCCGGAATTGCCTGACAGTGAAGAACCCGATAATGGGGATAATAAAAAGGTTTGAGAGATTTGGATACTACCAGCCAGGATAATAGTCTGATCAGGGAAATCAGTGCCGAGAAGTACCGGTACGGATTCACTACCGATGTCCATACTGATATCATAGACCGAGGTCTGACCGAGGATACGGTCAGGCTTATATCGGAGCGCAAGGGCGAGCCGGAGTGGATGCTGGAGTTCCGTCTCAAGGCATACCGACACTGGCTCACGATGGAAATGCCTCACTGGGCGCATCTGGATATTCCGGAGATAGACTATCAGAACATATCATACTACGCTGACCCTACGGTTAAGAAAGAGGGTCCCAAGAGCCTTGATGAAATTGACCCGCAGGTGATGAAGACATTTGACAAACTGGGTATTCCGCTCGAGGAGCGTCTGGCTTTGAGCGGCGGTGTGGCCGTGGATGCCGTGATGGATTCGGTATCGGTCAAGACTACATTCAAGCAGACTCTGGCCGAGAAGGGTATCATATTCTGCTCAATGGGTGAGGCTGTAAAGAACCACCCGGACTTGATTAGGCAGTATCTGGGCAGCGTGGTAAACTATCGTGATAATTTCTTTGCCGCTCTGAACAGCGCCGTGTTCAGTGACGGATCATTCGTATACATTCCCAAGGGAGTCCGCTGCCCCATGGAACTCTCCACATACTTCCGCATCAACGCCGCCGGCACAGGTCAGTTTGAGCGCACCCTGATTGTGGCCGATGATGACAGCTACGTGTCCTATCTGGAGGGTTGCACCGCGCCTATGCGTGATGAGAACCAGTTACATGCAGCAATTGTTGAGATTGTGGTAATGGACCGTGCCGAGGTCAAGTACAGCACGGTGCAGAACTGGTATCCGGGCGATGAGAACGGCAAGGGCGGTGTGTACAATTTTGTTACTAAACGCGGATTGGTTAAAGGTGTGGATGCCAAGCTTTCCTGGACTCAGGTGGAGACAGGATCGGCCATTACCTGGAAATACCCCAGTTGCGTACTGCAGGGTGACGGATCACAGGGTGAGTTCTACTCTGTTGCCCTGACCAATAACTGGCAACAGGCCGATACGGGCACCAAGATGATTCATCTGGGCCGGAATACAAAGAGTACGGTTATAAGCAAGGGTATATCGGCAGGACACAGCCAGAACTCTTACAGGGGTTTGATAAAGGTGGGTGAGCATGCCGACGGTGCGCGCAACTACAGCCAGTGTGACTCTCTGCTGCTTGGTAGTGAATGCGGAGCCCATACGTTCCCCTATATGGATGTTAAGAACGAGACTGCCATTGTGGAACATGAGGCTACCACATCCAAGATATCCGAGGACCAGCTGTTCTACTGCAACCAGCGTGGCATACCTATGGAGCAGGCCATCGGACTTATAGTTAACGGTTACGCAAAGGAGGTACTGAACAAACTGCCTATGGAGTTTGCCGTGGAGGCACAGAGGCTACTGTCTGTTTCACTTGAAAATACTGTTGGATAATATGATGCTTAAGATAGAAAACCTTCATGCCGGAATAGACGGCAAAGAGATACTCAAGGGTATAAACCTGGAGGTTAACGCCGGTCAGGTGCATGCCATTATGGGTCCCAACGGATCGGGCAAGAGTACCATGAGCAACGTGCTTGTGGGCCATCCCGCATATCAGGTAACAGAAGGTAAGGTTACATTTAAGGGTATGGACCTGCTTGCTATGAGTGCCGAGGAGCGCAGCCATCAGGGACTGTTCATGTCATTCCAGTATCCGGTGGAGATTCCGGGTGTGAGCATGACCAACTTTATGCGCACCGCCATCAACGAGAAGCGCAAGGCTTTAGGACAGCAGCCGCTTGCACCTACGGAGTTCCTTAAACTCATAAAGGAGAAACGTGACCTTGTAAAGCTGGACGCCAAGTTCATGAACCGCTCGGTGAACGAGGGTTTCAGCGGCGGTGAGAAGAAACGCAACGAGATATTCCAGATGGCCATGCTTGAGCCGTCACTGAGCATACTTGACGAGACTGATTCCGGTCTTGACATAGATGCCTTGCGTATTGTGGCGGACGGAGTGAACCGCCTTAAGAGTCCGGAGACATCGGTTATAGTCATTACACATTACCAGCGTCTGCTGGATTATATCAAACCTGATGTGGTGCATGTGCTCTATAAAGGGCGTATCATCAAGACTGCCGGTCCTGAACTGGCACTGGAGCTTGAGGAGCGTGGTTATGACTGGGTTATAAAGGAGTTTGAGGATTCTTTAGGATGAGGCTGGAGCAGAACTACATAGATTTATTCTCTCAGAACAGGTCGCTTATAGACGGCGGTTCGGCTGGAGTCATGAACGCATTGCGCCAAAGGGCTCTGGATTGCCTTGTCCGTAACGGCCTGCCTCACAAGGGGCTGGAGGAGTATCTGCATACAGATGTCGTAGAGTGGTTCAAGCCCGACTGGGGCATGAACCTGGCGCGTTTGGATATGCCGGTTGACTTTGCCCAGGCATTCAAGTGCAGTGTACCCAATCTGAGCACGCAGCTCTATTTCCTGGCCAATGATACTTTTGCAAGTTCCCAAACCGCCTCAAAGAATCTGCTCCCTCAGGGCGTGATTGCCGGCAGTCTCAAGGAGGCCGCCACGGAACATCCGGAACTTGTTTCTCAGTTCTACGGCAAGTTGGCCGATATGGAGAAACCTGGAATAGCAGCAATCAACACTCTGTTTGCCCAGGACGGTTTCCTGCTTTATGTTCCGGATGGCGTGATTATAGAAAAACCGCTGCAGCTTGTAACCCTTTTGAGTTCCAAGGTTGACCTGATGGTTAACCGCAGGATTCTGGTGGTCCTGGGACGCGAATCGCAGGCTAAACTGCTGTTTTGTGACCATGCACTTGCTGCGAATCAATATCTGACTACTCAGATTGTCGAGGTATTCGCAGACCAAAACTCCAACCTTGAGTTGTATGACCTTGAGGAGACTCATTACGCAAACAGGCGAATATCAGAACTTTACGTAAATCAGGAGGCAGTCAGTAGCGTTGAGGTCGATTATGTTACACTGCATAACGGCCAGACCCGCAACTCTGTTTTCTCAACTTTTGCGGGGCGCGGTTCAAGGCTCTCCCTGAATGGCATTGCTACCATAGACAAGGAGCAACATGTTGATAATATGACATTTGTGGATCATCGTGCTCAGGATTGTATCAGCAATGAGTTGTTCAAATACGTTTTGAACGACAGCGCGAGCGGGGTATTCGCAGGCAAGGTGCTGGTCCGTCACGGTGCACAGCATACCGAGTCACAGCAGACTAACCGCAATATCTGCCTTACGCGCCAGGCACGTATGTACACACAGCCTCAACTAGAGATTTATGCAGATGATGTAAAGTGTTCACATGGTGCGACTGTAGGTCAGCTTGATGACAAGGCCATGTTCTATATGCGTCAGCGCGGCATCCCCGAGGCCGAGGCCCGTATGATGCTGATGCAGGCTTTTGTAGGTGAGGTTATAGGGCGTGTCTCATTGGAGCCGCTCCGTGACCGTCTGAACCGTCTTGTAGAGAAACGTTTCCGCGGCGAGCTCACCCAGTGTGAGGGATGCCGTGCTTGCAGATAACAGTTATGATTGACGTAGAGAGAATTCGCAGGGATTTCCCCATTCTGGGACGTGAGGTTTATGGTAAACCGCTTGTCTATCTGGATAATGCCGCTACTACCCAGAAGCCTCAGTGCGTCATTGATGCCATAAGTGAGGCATACTGTAATGAGAATGCCAATGTACACCGCGGTATCCATTTCCTGTCACAGCAGGCTACAGACATGATGGAGTCTGCCCGTGATAAGGTGCGTCAGTTCATAGGAGCAGGCAGTACTGAGGAGATAATATTTACGCGTGGTACCACCGAGAGCATAAATCTGCTTGCAAGTTCTTTTGCCCAGGCATTCCTGAGAGAGGGTGATGAGGTGCTGATATCCGGGATGGAGCATCACAGCAATATTGTCCCCTGGCAGATACAGGCTCAGAGGTACGGTTTCAGGATTAGAATCATTCCGGTAACTGACCTTGGAGAGCTGGATATGGATGCTTTCAAAGCGCTTTTGAACCCCAAGACCAAACTTGTAAGCATTACACACGTATCCAATGTGTTAGGTACCGTGAATCCCGTCCTTGAAATCATAAGCCAAGCCCATTCGCATGGCATTCCGGTAGCAGTTGACGGTGCTCAGTCTGTTCCGCATATAAAAGTGAACGTTCAGGAACTTGGAGCTGATTTCTATGCATTCAGCGGGCATAAGATTTATGGTCCTACAGGAATCGGCGTGCTCTATGGTCGTAAGGGACTGCTTGAAAAGATGCCTCCCTATCAAGGCGGTGGTGAGATGATAAAGAAGGTAACCTTTGAAAAAACCACATATAATGAACTGCCCTACAAGTTTGAGGCAGGAACACCGGACTATATAGGGTCTATAGCTTTGGCTATCGCACTTGATTATGTTCAGGGTATCGGAATGGATGCTATTGCCGGATATGAAAATGAACTCTGCAAATACGCAATAGACAGACTGAATGACATACCGGGTATGCGTATAATCGGCAATGCTTCTGATCGCAGCGCTGTCATATCTTTCCTGGTGGGAGATATACATCCGTCAGATATGGGTACGCTGCTGGACCGTCTGGGTATCGCAGTCCGTACCGGTCACCATTGTGCCGAGCCGCTGATGGACCGTTACGGCATTCTGGGCACTGTCCGCGCATCGTTCTCTTTCTACAATACAAAAGCTGAGGTTGATGCATTGGTGGCTGGAATAGAGCGTGTCAGGCTGATGTTTTAAACTTTTTTCACATTTCGGGGTATAACGTATAGTTATAATGTTTACCTTTGACCCAAAATTGAAAACATTATAAACTAAATCGATAATTATGAAGAAATTATTCTTTAGTGTTCTGGCACTGACAATAGGTGCTTTTTCATTTATTGCATGTGATGAGAAAGAGGAATTAGTAGATGATAAGGGAAGGGAAGAAACCCCCAAGGATTCTACTAACGATGTTCTGGGAATTCAGCAGCAACAGGCTATCATAACCCGTACAGTTAACGGTTTAGCTCAGGCTATTGATTTTACCAATTTGGCAGAGGCTGTAAATACAGCCCTATATAATGTAGGCTTTGAATTTAATTGGGATGCCGGTATTGAGGCAGCTGCCGCTCAGGATCCCATTCTTGCCCGTAAGATAGAGGCAGTTAAACAAATGCTGGAATCAGATGAGATTGATTTTGATTTTGAATCCATGTATTTTGAGGCCGATATAGAGTTTGATCCAAGTATTGCTGTGGATACTTTCTATTATTATAACGGGGCCGGTTCTTATGATGTAGAGTATGATACCACTTATGTCCTGACTCCTGTATTCAGCAACATCAATCACATGGCTGACCATTTCAGGATAAACGTTACTGCAATATCCGGTGATGTCTTTTCACTCTTCCTGAAAGGAAACAGCAGCGTCAGCAACATAATTACCGTGGTTGATTCCGATACTAAACAATCCAAGTCTATTTCTGTTCCCGGTTATGTTCAGGTGGCACTTTCACTTAACGGTGACAATCTGATTGCCGCCAACGGAGAGTTTTCGACTGATTTTGAAATTGTAGTAAAAGGAACTAATGAAATAGAGAAAGATATTGAGGAGAATGATACTGTATTCACTGTCTCCGAACTGTATGCATATGGTGACAATCTTAATCTCAGGGGAGAGCTGCTGATTGACAGGTATGCTCTGACAGGCAACGTAGTATATGCTAAGGAGAATGGTTTTGATATAGCTGCAACTGCAAAGATTGCCGGTCAGGAGGTCTTGTCAGTAAATGCAAAGCTTGATGCCACCTTAACGTCAATGATCAATTTTGCAGATACCACCTACGCTGGCCTGATGGCTTGGGCAATGGACTATCAGAGTGTAAGAGGCTTAAGCGTGGATGCCGTAATAGGCGGTGGCCAGATCAAGGTTTTTGCTGCCCTTAACGAAAATCCGTTCAAATATCAAGAGATACTGAATCCTGTCATTTTCTTTGTAGGTGGCTCACAGCCTGATGCTGAATCTGTTGCAGCAATGATAGCCAAGTTCAATGAGATTTTTACCGGTGAGATTTATTTCAAGGGTTATGATAAGCCTCAGGCTACATTCAGATTAGCTTATGAAGCACCTGCTGCACCTGGTGAGGAACTTGAAGGCGGCGATTCCGATGGTTCTGTTATGTCAATGATAATGAAAGCCATTTCCAACTCCGGCCTCAAGATTGTCATTGACACTTATGACGCCGAAGGAAAAGCCATTACAGTTTCATTCCAGGAGTATTTTGATGGAATTGACATAAAGGAGACAGGTGCAATAATAGCCGCTAATTTCCAGCAGGCATTCGGACCTCTGATTGAAATGTTCAAGCAATACAATGAAGAAGAAATGTTTGAATATGAAGAAGGAGATCTGATTATGGAAGAGGAATAATCATCTTATTTCTGATTATTATAATTGCAAATAATAGAGAGTGACCGCATCTGTTTTGCGGTCACTCTCTTTTTACACATTTTTAATGAGTGATAAGTGCATAAAAAGTAGTAATTTTGCAGGTCAAAAAAATTGAAGGTTAAGAAAATAGATATAAAATGAAACAGAAAGCACTTCTTATGATTCTTGACGGCTGGGGCATCGGTAACCGCTCCAAGGCCGATGTGATTTACAACACTCCCACTCCTTACATGGATTATCTGAACGCCAACTATCCTCACGCACAGCTTTTGGCCAGCGGTGAGAACGTAGGTCTTCCCGACGGTCAGATGGGTAACTCGGAGGTAGGTCACCTCAATATCGGCGCAGGCCGCGTGGTTTATCAGGACCTGGTTAAGGTTAACCGCGCTATTGCCGACGGCAGCATCCGTCAGAACAAGGAGATTGTATCGGCTTACAGCTACGCCAAACAGAGCGGCAAGAAGCTGCACTTTATGGGTCTGGTATCGGACGGCGGCGTTCACAGTTCACTGGAGCATCTGTTCTGCCTTACCGACATAGCCCGTGAGTACGGCATCGACAAGGCTTACGTACATTGCTTCATGGACGGTCGTGATACCGATCCCAAGAGCGGCAAGGGTTTCATTGACCAGCTTGTAAAGCGCGGTGACAAGGTTGCCACAATCATAGGCCGTTACTATGCTATGGACCGTGACAAGCGTTGGGAGCGTGTAAAGATTGCCTATGACCTGCTGGTTTCAGGTGAGGGCCGCAAGGTTTCAGATATGGTTCAGGCCGTTGAGGAGTCTTATGCCGAGGGCGTGACCGATGAATTCATGAAGCCTATCGTGAATGAGGCTTATGACAGCCGCATTGAGGAGGGTGATGCCATCATCTTCTTCAATTTCCGCAATGACCGTGCCAAGGAGCTCACTATCGTTCTGACTCAGAAAGATATGGATGCAGAGGGTATGCACACCATTCCCGGCTTGCAATACTACTGCCTTACTCCGTATGATGCTTCATTCACCGGCGTACACATCCTGTTTGACAAGGAGAACGTTACCAATACCCTGGGTGAGTACATCTCATCACAGAATCTCAAGCAGCTGCATATAGCTGAGACTGAGAAGTACGCACACGTTACATTCTTCCTGAACGGCGGCCGAGAACTTCCGTTTGAGAATGAGGACCGCATCCTGGTTCCTTCACCTAAGGTTGCCACTTATGACCTGCAGCCTGAGATGAGCGCATACATTGTACGTGACCGTCTGGTAGAGGCCATCGGCACAGACAAGTATGACTTTATCGTAGTCAACTTTGCAAACGGTGATATGGTTGGTCATACCGGCGTTTACGAGGCAATTGAGAAGGCTGTCGTTGCAGTTGATGCCTGCGTGCATGATGTAATTGAGGCCGCCAAGGCTCACGGTTACGAGGCCATCATCATTGCCGATCACGGTAATGCCGACAACGCAGTCAATGCTGACGGTACTCCCAACACAGCTCACTCACTGAATCCTGTTCCGGTAATCTACGTTACCCCGCGCAAGGACGCCAAGGTTGAGAACGGAATCCTGGCCGATGTGGCTCCGTCCATACTCACCATCATGGGTCTGCCCATTCCCGCCGAGATGAGCGGTAAGGTTCTTATCAAGTAAAAAACTGAGTTTAAATTCATAGGAGGCCGACTAAAAAGCATTTTTTAGCCGGTCTCTTTTTTTGTTCGTATGATTTGTTTCTCATTTTTACTTTGTGGATTTTGACCGTATGAGTGTTTTTTTGATGTCTCAACTTGCCTGAGCTAAGCTGCTCCATTGCATT
>JAGCPB010000008.1 GCA_017642425.1 Bacteroidaceae bacterium | reverse complement strand
GCACAACATCTGTTCTGACATCATAGAGTCCACATTCGGATATCTAAAGAGCCGGATGTCACCCAACAAGAACAACGGCTACACGCCACTGGTGCTGCTCATGCCGCTCCATATGCGGGTGAGTTCCATTGAGGATTGCAGGAGTTTTAATGCAGCAAGAACCATCGGTAAAACCAAACTGTATGACATAAAGAAATGGAGGGCCGACAACCTGTTGCCTAACCCCTCCATTAAAAGACTCAATCTGCTCAAAAAAGTGAGCTAAAATGAAAATATTAACTTAACACCCTAGGTCTGTCCCCTTTTGTATCATTTTTAGAGTGCAGCGCGGATATCGGCTGCAATCTTTTCAAATTCCTCTGGAGTGAGTTTGAGTTTGGGATTGCTGAATAGCATATCCTTCTCTGACTGCATGGGGATAAGGTGGATGTGTGCGTGGGGCACCTCAAGGCCAAGTACGGCCTCTCCTACCTTGATGCAACCAAACACCTTCTTCTGGGCTGCGGCTATCTTCTTGGCAAAGAGCTGCAGGTCACAAAGCTCCTGGTCAGTAAGATCAAACAGATAGTCAACCTCACGCTTAGGTATGCACAGAACATGTCCCTTTACCAGTGGGTTGATATCCAGAAATGCAAAGCAATTCTCAGTCTCGGCAATCTTGTAGCAGGGAATCTCACCTGCTATTATTCTACTGAATATTGTCATAACGAAATCTCCAGAATTTCAAACCCTATCTTGCCGCTGGGAATGGTAATCTCAACGGTCTCACCTACCTTATGGCCAAGCAAGCCCTTGGCAATAGGAGTACTGCTGGCAATCTTACCGGCCTTGAGGTCTGCCTCGCTCTCAGGAACGATAGAATAGACCACTGTTGCATTGTTCTTGGTGTTACGGATCTTGACCTTGGTCAGAATCTGAACCGTAGATGTGTCTATCTTGCTCTCGTCAATGATCTTGGCATCGGCAATCTGAGCCTTAAGCTGGGCAATCTTGGCCTCAAGCATACCCTGTGCCTCCTTGGCTGCATCATACTCTGCATTTTCTGAAAGGTCTCCCTTATCACGAGCCTCGGCAATCTGCTGAATAATCTCCGGACGGCGTACACCCTCCAGATACTGTAGTTCGGCTACCAGTTTCTTGTAGCCTTCTTCTGACATATATGCCATAATATCAATAATTTATAAGTTTTACTATTCAATCTTGACATGAGCAAAAAAGAATTCCAACAACCCGTTTACGGTGTTGGAACTCTGAATTCCCATATTTGTCTCTTTGGCAAAGATAGTATTTATTTTACACTATCCCAACAAAAGAGCCAAAAAACATGTTTTACTCCAAAAGCCCGGCTATCTTACCATCCAGTTCATCCGTATTGTCGGGACGGTCAAAGATATTACCATCGCGGTCTATAAGGAATGCAGTCGGAAGCCGCTGGACATTATATGACTTAAGATATGTAGAGTAAACACTGGACTCGTCACGGACACAAACCCATGGAAGATTTGAGGCGGTATTAACCCAATAACTCTCATCATTATCCAATGAAACCTGATAGATATTGAACCCCTTATCTGCATATTTGTTATACAAAGTCCTGAGCATCAGGTTATAATTGGGTGAATAATCCGTTTTGAATGCAGTGAAGTCAAGAAGCACTACATTACCTTTCAGGTCACTCAGTTTCCGGTTATTACCTTTATAATCCGGTAACTCTATCTCAATCAGTCCCGTCTCCTCTATCAGACTTTCAAATTTCTGTATCGTTTCTTCCGATACATCATTGTTTCTGGATGGAGATGTTTTGGCCATCCCTTTGAGAGCCACATTGCGTAGATGTGTTGTACGCACTGCATCGGGATACTTAATATCCATCTGTGTTGCTACCGCTGCATAGCATCTTGCATCCTGACGATCTGTCTGGGGATTATAAAGCAATTGCCCGTTAATGCTCAGGAACAATGCATAATATGCGCAAGGAGAACCCGGAGTAGAAAGAATGAATTCTGTCATCACATCTGATTTGAATACATCCACCATCTCCATAATCTTCTCCTCAAGAGCAACGGCGTTTGAATTGCCGTATTCCGAATATACACTTCTCAAATCCTGTAAGAATTCTATCTGACGCAAAACCAGCTCCTTGAGTTTGGAACAGTCTTTTGATCCTTCAACAGTGTAATCCGTCTGCATTACCGGCAGGCTGGATGATACGGTTATCGTCTCTGTTGAATCAATAACCAGATTTACCACCTTGTTGTCAATACGCAGCCGATAGAAATCAAAACAGTCCTTAGGAGAGGCTGGATTAAAAGCAAAATTACCCTCTGCATCCAGTTTGACAGAATCCAACACCTCAACCTTATCCAAAGCCATATGGTCCAGATAGAGTGTCTTACCGTCTGCCTGGGATATCTGACCGTTTAAAGTAAACCTGTCAACTTGCGGTTGACAGGCTACTGCTAAAAAGGCCAGAAGAACTGCAATGAGATTACTTCTCTTCATTGTTCTCTGAATTCTCCTGCTGGTCATTCCTGCGGTTGTCGCGATGGAAACGAGGGCCACGGTCCTGACGGTCACCACGGTCCTGACGCGGGCCACGGTCTCCACGCTCGGGACGCTCGCCACGATCCTGACGCGGAGGACGCTGCGGGCGCTCCTCATAACCCTCGGGCTTCTCAATGAGAGCACGGCGTGACAGTTTGAACTTACCGGTCTTGGGATCGATGTCAATCAACTTGACCTGAATCTTGTCACCCTCCTTGATGCCGGTCTCCTCGATGGTCTCGTAACGCTTCCAGTCAATCTCACTGATATGCAGCAGACCGTCCTTGCCGGGCAGGAACTCTACGAACAGACCGTAAGGCATTACGCTGCGTACGGTACCATCGTATGTCTCACCCACCTCGGGGATGGCAACGATTGCACGGATCTTGGCCAGAGCAGCCTCAATGCTGTCACGGTTTGAAGCGGCAACCTCAATCTTGCCTACGCCGTCAACCTCATCAATGCTGATGGTTGCACCGGTCTCCTCCTGCATGCCCTGGATGATCTTTCCGCCCGGGCCAATGACTGCGCCGATGAACTCCTTAGGAATGGTAAGGGTCTCAATGCGGGGAGCATGGGGCTTAAGGTCTGCACGAGGCTCAGGAATGGTCTCGGTTATCTTGCTCAGAATATATTCACGTCCGGCCTTGGCCTGAGCCAGAGCCTTCTCAAGAATCTCATATGACAGACCGTCGCACTTGATATCCATCTGTGTAGCGGTAAGTCCCTTTACGGTACCGGTGGTCTTGAAGTCCATATCACCCAGATGATCCTCATCACCAAGGATATCACTCAGTACAGCGTACTTATCCTCGCCAGGGTTCTTGATAAGACCCATTGCTATACCTGATACGGGGTTCTTGATCTTTACGCCGGCATCCATCAGGGCCAGTGTGCCTGCGCATACGGTAGCCATTGATGATGAACCGTTGGACTCAAGGATATCGGATACTACGCGGACGCAATAGGGATAATCCTCAGGGATCTGACCCTTAAGGGCACGCCATGCCAGGTGTCCGTGACCTATCTCACGGCGACCCAGGCTGCGCTGTGCCTTAGCCTCACCAGTACAGAATGGCGGGAAATTGTAGTGGAGCAGGAAACGCTCATCGTGCTGATCCAGCACATCATCTACCATCTTCTCATCCTCCTTGGTACCAAGGGTTACAGAACAGAGGGCCTGTGTCTCACCACGGGTGAATATTGATGATCCGTGAGGTCCGGGCAGATAACCTACCTCGCACCAGATAGGACGGATATCGGTTGTCTTACGGCCATCCAGACGCTTGCCCTCATCGAGCACGCAGCGACGCATTGCATCGCGCTCAACATCGTGGTAGTAACGGTCTATCAGAGCATCCTTCTCGGCAAGCTCATCCTCAGAAAGCTCAGGATGTGCGGCGTGGTACTGCTCCTTGAACTCATCGCGTACAGCCTCAAAGTTAGCTTCGCGTGAGTGCTTGTCGGTATTGCCCTGTGCTGCCAGGTCATATGACTTCTGGTAGCAGGCATCCTTGACGGCCTGACGAAGCTCTTCATCATTGACCTCGTGGCAGTACTCGCGCTTTACGGTCTTGCCTACCTCCTCGGTCAGTTCCATCTGGATCTTGCAGTGCTTCTTGATCTCATCGTGAGCGGCCTTCATGGCACCCAGCAGGTCAGACTCGGAAACCTCCTTCATCTCACCCTCAACCATCATGATGTTGTCATAGGTTGCGGCAACCATCACGTCCATGTCAGCCTCCTCAAGCTGCTTGAATGTGGGGTCTATTACGTACTCTCCGTTTATGCGGGCTACGCGGACCTCGGATATCGGACCCTGGAAAGGTATGTCCGATACAGCCAATGCTGCTGATGCTGCCAGACCGGCAAGTGCATCAGGCATCTGCTCTCCGTCGGCGGAGAACAGTATGATGTTTACAAAAACTTCAGCGTGGTAATTGTCCGGAAACAAAGGACGCAGAGCGCGGTCAACCAGACGGCATGTCAGAATCTCATAATCAGAGGGACGGCCCTCACGTTTGGTGAAACCGCCGGGATAACGTCCTATTGACGCATACTTTTCTCTGTACTCTACCTGCAGCGGCATGAAATCAGTTCCGGGAACTGCATCTTTGGCGGCACATACAGTGGCCAGGAGCATTGTTTTGCCACATGTCAGCATCACGGCTCCATCGGCTTGC
>JAGCPB010000075.1 GCA_017642425.1 Bacteroidaceae bacterium | reverse complement strand
GAGCTCTGGAGTCTGCAATTACGATTGAATAGAAGGCGTAACCTTTGTGGCCTCTTCTCTGCAATCTGATTTTTGCTGCCATAAGTTGTTGTTTTTATTGAATTTATAAATGATTTGAATAGCCGTTATCCCGTAACGGCGGCGCAAAGGTAGTAAAAATCATTGAAACTGCAATCAATCTGTACTTTTTAAACATTTCTAATAAAAATGTCAGTCTGATACGTTTCAAAACACAGAAAAGACTTAAATTTGTAAGATTTAAACCGACCGAAGAGCAATATGAGCGCTGACATAAGGCATGAGGGAGTTATAGACTCCATTGACGGTCAGAAGGTTACCGTGCGCATATTGCAGGCATCGGCCTGTTCGGGCTGTCAGGCAAGCCGTATTTGCCGCGCGGCCGAAAGCAAGGAGAAACTTGTGGATGTGGATATGAGTGGTGCTGAGAGCCTGTCTGTAGGGCAGACTGTTACGGTGGTGGCAGGTGAGCGCATGGGCATGACTGCCGTGCTGCTGGCATTCGGACTGCCGTTGCTGCTTTTGCTGGTTGCGCTCATTGCGGGTGTGACAGTTACGGGTAGCGAGAAAGTTGCCGCCATCGCGTCGATAGCGGTGCTGGTACCGTATTACATCGTACTGTTTCTCTGCCGTGACAGGATAAAGAAGGACTTTGGATTCAGAATAATTGTTTAGATAAAGTATGTCGTTTATTTTGACAGCTGTCCTTGTGTTGGGATTGACAGGATTGGTGCTGGGCCTGGTGCTCTACGCCGTGTCAAGAAAATTCAAGGTGGAGACTGACCCCAGGGTGGGGCAGATTACCGAATTGCTGCCAGGCGCCAATTGCGGAGGCTGCGGTTTTCCGGGTTGTGCCGCGTTTGCGGAGGCCTGCGTAAAGAGTGACTCCATGGAGGGGCTCAAGTGTTCGGTATGCAAGAGTGAGGTAATGCAACAGATCGCTGCCATTACAGGCCATGCGGTTGAGGTTGGAGTTGAGAAGGTGGCTGTGGTGCGTTGCGCAGGTTCATGTGACAACCGTCCCGGTCTGCGCGTCTATGACGGAGCAAAGAGCTGTGCCGCAGCGGCGCTGATGAACGGCGGTGCTACCGGCTGTTTCTTTGGGTGCCTGGGATGCGGTGACTGCGTCAAGGCTTGTAAGTTCGATGCCATAAAGATGGATCCTGAGACCGGTCTGCCGGTTGTGGATCAGGACAAGTGTACCGCTTGCGGTGCCTGTGCCAAGGCTTGCCCGCGCAACGTCATCGAACTGCGCAACAAGAACAAGCTGGACCGCAGGGTTTATGTCAGTTGCGTGAACAAGGATAAGGGTCCTGTGGCCAAGAAGGCATGTGCCGTAGCCTGCATAGGATGTGGCAAGTGCGTCAAGATTTGCCCGTTTGAGGCTATCACGCTTGAGAACAACCTGGCATACATAGACTTTGAGAAGTGCCGTCTGTGCCGCAAGTGCGTGGATGAATGCCCGCAGCACACAATCCTGGCTGTGAACTTCCCGCCCAAGAAGGTTGTGGCTCCGGCTGAGCCCAAGGCCGAAGAGACACCTCAGGCTCCTGTGGAGCCCGCTCCGATGCCTGAGAATACTGTAGAACAACAAAAAGCAGAGTAGTTATGAATACTTTCAAGATAGGAGGTGTCCATCCCGAGCCCAACAAGCTCACTGCTGACCGCAAGATAGAGACTCTGGCACTGCCCAAACAGGCGGTGTTCCCGTTGTCCCAGCATATCGGCGCTCCCGCCGTGCCTTGCGTGCAGAAGGGTGACACCGTGCGTGTAGGTACACGTATCGCTGAGCCGGGCGGTTTCATGTCGGCCTCGATACATTCATCGGTATCGGGTAAGGTGGCCAAGATAGACAGCGTGATTGATGCCAGCGGCCTGCGTAAGCCTGCCATATTCATTGATGTGGAGGGCGATGAGTGGGAACCGTCAATAGACCGCTCCGATAAACTGATACTTCAGAGCAACAAGTCACGCGATGAGATAATAGAGTGCATCAAGAACGCCGGTATAGTGGGAATGGGCGGCGCATGCTTCCCCACCCACGTAAAGCTTTGCCCTCCCAAGGAGTGCACCATTGATACTCTCATCATCAATGCTGTTGAGTGCGAGCCGTATCTGACTGCCGACCATCGTCTTATGCTGGAGCACCCAGATGAGATTATAATAGGTATTAAGATAATACTCAAGGTACTTGGCATAGACCGTGCCGTGATAGGAGTTGAGGCTAACAAGCCCGATGCAATCTCGCTCCTGCAGTCCAAGACATCGATGGTAAGCGGCATAGAGGTTATGCCACTCCAGATGAAATATCCGCAGGGCGGTGAGAAACAGCTTATAGAGGCTGTTACCGGCCGTCAGGTTCCGCCACCACCGGCACTGCCTGCAAACGTAGGCTGCGTGGTGCAGAACGTAGGAACTGTATTTGCCATTTATGAGGCAGTGATGAAGAACAAGCCTCTGTTTGAGCGTATAGTTACCGTGACCGGCAAGGGACTCAAGAACCCTTGCAACCTCAAGGTCCGTATGGGTACTCCCGTAAGCCAGCTAATTGAGTATGCAGGCGGCATGCCTGAGGATACGGGTAAACTGATTTCAGGCGGCCCCATGATGGGACGTCCTCTGCTGGATGATACAGCTCCTGTAGTTAAGGGTACATCAGGTCTGCTTATGATCCCTGAGGCCGATGCAATACGTCGTGAGGAGCGCAACTGCATACGCTGCGCCAAGTGCGTTCAGGCTTGTCCCATGGGTCTGGAGCCCTATCTGCTTGCAACCGCATCTGAGGCAAGTGACTGGGAGTGCGCCGAGGAGAATTGGATAATGAGCTGCATCGAGTGCGGCTGCTGTCAGAGCACATGCCCGTCACGCCGTCCGCTTCTGGACTGGGTGCGTCTGGCCAAGAACAGGGTGGGCGGAATAATCCGCGCCCGTAACGCTAAGAAATAAGGTATTATGGCACAGAAACTTTATATCACAACATCACCGCACGTACATTGCGGTGACACTATAGAGAGGAATATGCGCACTGTGATCTGGGCGCTTGTTCCGGCATTCATAGCATCGGTCTTCTATTTTGGACTGGGTGCCGTGATTGTGACTGCCACATCGGTGGCATCGTGTCTTTTCTTTGAGTGGTTCATCACCCGTGTATTCCTTAAGAGGCCTTCTACACTGGCCGACGGCTCTGCCATCATCACAGGTATCCTGCTGGCGTTCAACATGCCGTCAAACATACCTTTATATATGATTGTCATGGGCGCGCTCGTGGCAATAGGTATTGGAAAGATGGTGTTCGGCGGACTGGGCAACAACCCGTTCAACCCGGCATTGGTGGGACGTGTGTTCCTGCTTATATCATTCCCGGCCAAGATGACGTCATGGCCTGTACCTCATCAGATGACGGCTTATACAGATGCCGTTACCGGCGCAACCCCGCTCAACCTGATAGGTCAGATAGCTGGAGGTAATTCGGCCGCAGTTGACCAGCTGCCTGGCCTGAAGGACCTGTTCCTGGGCAACATTGGCGGTTGTATAGGTGAGGTGAGTGCCGTAGCTTTGCTTATCGGCCTTATCATTCTGCTGTGGCGCAAGGTAATAACATGGCATATTCCTGTAACCATTCTGGCAACGGTGGCCGTACTGACAGGTATCATGTGGATGATCAATCCCGTGCTCTACGTCAACCCGCTTTACCACCTGTGTGCCGGCGGTCTCATGTTGGGTGCCATATTCATGGCTACTGATTATGTGACATCGCCCATGACCACAACGGGAATGGTATGGTACGGCATTGGCATAGGATTCCTTACGGTGATTATCCGTTATTTCGGATCATATCCCGAGGGTATGTCATTCGCTATCCTGATCATGAATGCGGTTACTCCGCTCATTAACAACTGGTGCAAACCTAAACGTTTCGGGGAGGCTGTAAAATGAAGAAACTGGAATCAAATATACTGAATATGGCCCTGGTGCTAACCCTCATTGCCGTCGTGGCTGCGGGTTTGCTGGCATGGGTCAATAATGTGACTACCGGTCCGATCGAGGCTATCAACAACGCCACTATTGAGAACGGAATAAAGAGTGTGATACTGGGTGACCGTGACATTCAGTTTACCGTAGAGGCTCCTGTTGAGCAGGATGGCTTTGTGTTCCACAATGTCAATGACATGAACGGTAACCTGATAGGCACTGCCGTTGAATCTACCGATAAGAACGGATTCGGCGGTGCACTGAAGGTTATGGTCGGTTTTGATCCTGAGGGCGTGATCCTGGGCTACACAGTGCTGGAGCATAGCGAGACTCCCGGACTGGGTGCTCAAGCCGACGGCTGGTTCCGTCAGAAGAGCGCCGAGGTCAAGGAACAGCCGGTAGCAGTGAACGTGCTGCTGGGCGCTCCCGAGAAGCCGGGTAACCATAACATCATAGGCATGAACCCCGGCGATGACATGATGATTGTAAGTAAGGATGGAGGTGATGTGGATGCCATAACCGCCTCTACCATTACGTCAAAGGCTTTCCTTCGTGCAGTGAACGCCGCCTATAAGGCTGTGTTCGGATATACTGCAGCCGATGCGGTAAGCGGCGCTTCATCACAGAACTAAAAAAGGCAGGATTATGAATTACTTCAAGACAATAATAAACGGAATAGTCAAGGAGAACCCTACGTTTGTTCTCCTGCTGGGTATGTGTCCCACACTGGCTACCACCACATCGGCCATTAACGGTCTGGGTATGGGTGTGGCTACCATGTTCGTGCTGATATGCTCCAATACATTCATATCGCTGCTCAAGAACCTGATTCCTGACGGCGTCAGGATACCGTGCTACATAGTCGTGATTGCATCGTTTGTGACACTTTTGCAGATGCTTATGCAGGCGTATGTGCCGGATCTGTACAAGACATTGGGTATTTTCATACCGCTGATTGTTGTGAACTGCATCATTCTGGGTCGTGCCGAGGCATTCGCCGCCAAGAACAATGTGTTTGCTTCAATCTGTGACGGCATAGGAATAGGCATAGGTTTCACCCTGGCCCTTACTCTTCTGGGATTTGTTCGTGAATTGCTGGGTAACGGAGCCGTATTCGGTTACCGTATAGTTCCGGAGTCCATGAACATGCTGGTATTCGTGCTTGCTCCGGGTGCATTCATCACCCTGGGTCTGCTGCTTGCGATAGTAAATTCAGTCAAGAACCGTAAAGCCTGAACATTATGGAATACTTTCTGATATTCATATCCGCGATATTCGTAAATAATATCGTTCTGTCCCAGTTCCTTGGAATCTGTCCGTTCCTGGGTGTATCCAAGAAAATCAGTACCGCTGCCGGTATGGGACTGGCCGTGACATTCGTGCTTACGGTTGCTGTCATTGTTACTTACGCGTTGCAGACATGGGTGCTCAATCCTTACGGGCTGGGCTATCTGCAGACCATACTGTTCATTCTGGTGATTGCAGGTCTGGTGCAGATGCTTGAAACCATCTTAAAGAAGGTGTCACCTTCATTGTATCAGGCATTAGGCATATTCCTGCCTCTTATTACCACCAACTGCTGCATTCTGGGCGTATCAATCTTGGTGGCCAATGCCACTTACAATGCACAGGGACTGGAGCCAAATCTGCTTACAGGTGTGGTTTATGCAATTGCTACTTCCATAGGTTTTGCTCTGGCCCTGATCATATTCGCAGGCATACGTGAGCAGTTGGCTAAGGTGCGTGTACCCAAGAGCATGGAGGGAATGGCAATAGCTCTCATAACCGCCGGCCTTCTGGCTCTGGCGTTCATGGGATTCAGTGGCGTTGATCATGGAATCGCTGTTGCTGCAGGACTTTAATTGAAAATTGAGAATTGAAAATTGAAAATTAAGATGAGAATTTCTGGAGTTACTTTTTCAGTATTGGGTTTGCTGGTGGCTGCCTGCGGAGGTGGCGCACCGACAGATGGAACGCAGTTGGCTAACGGCAAGTATGTGGCCGACGGCCTTAATCTTGAAGGTACAGTGACCGCAACGGTTACAATCAAGGGTCACAAGATATCTTCTGTTACCATTAAGGATAACGGCAATACTTACAGTAAATACACATCGGCTTATACCGAGGTGCCCAAACGTATTGTCGAGGCTCAGTCAACCGATGTTGACGGCGTTACAGGCGCCACATATTCATCGGATGCGGTAAAGAGTGCAGTCAATGAGGCTCTGGCAATTGCACGCGGTGAGAAGCAGGCTCCGGCCAAGAATGCCGCAATCAGCTTCACGCCAGGTACATATACCGGCAGCGGCAAGGGTTACGGCGGTCAGGTGCAGGCCCGCGTCACATTCAGCGAGACCGGCATTACCAATATCAGCGTTGGCCAGCAGCGTGAGACCGCTCATGTGGGCGATGCTTCATTCCCCATACTGAGTCCCAAACTGATCGCAGCCAACGGTCTTGGTGTGGATGCCGTTACCGGTGCCACTATGTCAAGTTTCGGACTCAAGGCCGCAGTGCTTGATGCTGCGCAGCAGGCAGGTGTTACCAACCGTACCGCGTTCATGAACAACACCATAGAGAGCAAGCCCGGTGCTCCCATTGAGGATACCTGGGATATCGTAATCATAGGTGGCGGCGGTGCAGGTCTCTGCGCAGGTGCTCAGGCAGCTCAGGACGGCAGTACTGTACTTGTTATTGAAAAGAATGCCGAGCTGGGTGGTAATACGCTCGTATCGGGCGGTGTATATCAGTCAGTAGATCACAGCCTTGTATGGGATATCAATAATCCCACCGCTACCAGCGCCAAGGGCTTTGACGGCAGGGCACACAACAAGGTTCGCGCCACAGTGGGTTGCGTGAATGACCTCAAGGTTTTATACGGATGGAGCGAGGCACCGTTTGATGCATCATTCTATAAGGACCATGAGTTTGTGGCCGGTGATATAGAGGAGCTTTCCAAGCATGGCGTCCATCCCGAGTATCTGTCAACCCTGCAGGAACTCAAGAAAGAGATCAAGGCTTATCTTGCATATGCAGAGCCTCAGCTCAAGAAGGGTACCCCCGAGAACCAGCTCCTGCTTTTCTCAACCACCAATCTGCATATCTTCCAGACCTATTACGGCGGTCTGCGTCAAAATACAGCCAAGGATGAGTGGATTTACGGTGATTATGACCTGGTTAAGCAGTTTGTTGAGGAGGGTGAGCAGCTTAAGCCCTGGCTTATGGGTATGGGCGTTGGCTTCAGCGACAGCCAGTCAACCCTGGTAGGTGCCCTGTGGTATCGCGGCAACACCATGAATGGTTGCACTGTCGATGCCGATGGTGACGGCACGACTGAGCGTTATCAGGGCAACTGGGGCTCATACGTCATGGCTCCCGTTGCAGTCATCAACAACGCCAGCAAGCATAACCGCATCATGAGAGAGACCAGCGCCGATGAACTCATATTCGAGAACGGCCGCGTAACAGGCGTCAAGGCCAAGATGGCCGATGGCACTGTGGTTACCGCTCATGCCAAGAAGGGTGTCATCATAGCTACCGGCGGATATGCCGCAAATATCCAGAAGGTGCTCAAGACCAACAAGTACTGGTCACGCCAGTATCTGTCACCCAACATAGGTACAACAAACCGCTCATCACTTCGTGGTGACGGTATCGATATGGCCGAAAAGGTTGGTGCCGCAACGGTAGGTGAGGGCTACACCCAGCTTATGCCGCTGGCTTATACTGCCGATGGTGCAATCGCATTCGGTGGCGTTGAGAACGCAGTGTTCATCAGCCCCAAGACCGGACATCGTTATGTTGATGAGTGCTCCGAGCGCGATGTGCTTTCACTCAACGGCTTCAAGTTCGGTATTGACAAGTTCGGTGCCAAGGGCGTCTACTTCTACATCACCCGCGGATTCGGCGGCTTTGGTGGAGGCGGCGGCTTCGGCGGCGGTTTCGGTGGCTTCGGTGGAGGCGGTGGATTTGGCGGCTTCGGCGGCGGTGCTCCCGGTGCCAATGCCGGCGGAAACGCCAATGCAGCTGCAGCAGCCCCTGTGCGTCGTTTCAACGGACGTGACTGGAGCGGTCGTGTATCGGAACTGGGTGATTTCTTCAAGGAGATAGACGTGGATACAGATCCCGAGGAGGTCAAGAAATCCATCCGTGAGTATGATATGGCTATAATGCAGGGCCAGCAGCCCAAGGAGGCCGGCAAGCGTCATCCGTCAGGCCCCATAGGCAACGCCAGCCGCAATGCCGACGGAACATATAACCTGGACAGCTACAGCATTGATGATGCCAGCCTCTCAATCCGCGTGCTTGCTCCGTCAACCCACCACACAATGGGTGGACTCAAGGTTGACCTGGATCGCCGCGTACTTGATGCCAACGGCAAACCAATCCCCGGCCTCTACGCCGCAGGTGAGGTAACCGGCGGATTTTTCGGTGGCAACCGCTTAGGCGGTAACGCCCTGACCGAGTGCATGGCATCTGGCCGCATCGCCGCCAAGGGCGTTGAAAAAGACAACAAATGATAGCATTTCCGAACGCTAAGATCAACATTGGACTCAATGTCGTGGCTAAACGCAGTGACGGATACCATGACATTGAGACTGTGTTCTATCCGGTGCTGCTGCAGGATGCGCTGGAGATAAAGCCTATGCGTCCGCTTGATCCGGCGCAGTTGCGCAAGCGTCTTGAGGCCGGACTTCTGGTGCAGCCTGATGACGTTTTCCTGCCTTATCGTCTTTTCCGTAAAAAGGAGGATGTTCCCTGCTGCTCTCTGGAGATGACGGGCAATGAGTTCCCGTTCAAGGCGGCCGATAATCTGGTGGTCAAGGCATACCTTATGCTGCAGCAGGATTTTGACCTGCCGTCTATAGACATCAAACTGCACAAGCATATCCCATCCGGTGCTGGACTGGGCGGTGGCTCATCGGACTGCGCGTTCATGATTTCGCTTTTGAACCGCCGTTTCAATCTGCGTATGCGTGAGAGCATGATGGAGCGATATGCCGCTCGTCTGGGTTCGGACTGCGCATTCTTTATATCCAATACTCCATCGTTGGCAACGGGTAGGGGTGAGACACTCACTCCCATAAACCTGTCGCTCAAGGGTTATACTATTCTGTTGGTCAAGCCTGATGTATCGGTCAGTACAGCCGAGGCATACGCATCGATTACTCCAAAACAGCCGGAGATTCCTCTTGCAGAGGCAATAAAGTGTCCCGTAGCAGAGTGGAAGGATTGCGTATTCAATGATTTTGAGACTACCGTTTTTGCCAAGTATCCGCTCCTGGCAGACATCAAGCGGAAATTCTATTCAATGGGTGCCGTTTATGCCTCAATGTCCGGCTCCGGCTCCACCGTCTATGGCCTGTTCCGCGAGCCTATAGACAATCCTGCTGATATATTCCCTGATATGTTTTCCTGCCAGCGCGAGATGGCCTGAATTAATAAGATATGAAACGCTTTCTGTTATTGCCGCTGTTTTTGGTTTGCTTTGCTCCTTTGGCGTTCTCACAATCTGCAAACGCTCTTTATCTTAAGGATGGAAGCAGAATAATAGGGTATGTACTGAATCTGGATTCTGTGGGCGATGTTTCGATGCGTACCCCTGATGGAGTGATGGTCTCCGTTCCTATGGCTGATGTGGACAATATCAATTGGTCATATGAGATTAAGCAGGCAGGAGCAGGCGCCATCTACAGATATGCAGACAGGTTCCGTTGGGTTTATAATGATGAAGAACTGTCAGATCGTAACTATGAGAGGTACTTTGACGATGATCTGTATCATGCGTATATCACAGGCAGCAACCTGTTTAATATAGGCGGAGCCTGCTGGTTGTACAGTGTGGCATGCCTGGCTTTTTCTATCTGTTCATTTGATCTGGGAGCCGATAGTCAAAGTCCTTCATTTTATGTATATACGGCAGGAGCCGGCGCCCTGGCTTGTCTAGGTTGTGTGTTTACCAAAATGGGCAAGAAACGTCTTAACTGGGTTGAAAGGACATTCAACAGTCAGAATGCCGCCGACAATGAGATATCCTACTCATCGGGTATCCTTAACTCCATCAAGCTGAGTCCTTCACTCCTTATGTCCGCCCAACAGGATCTGGCTCTCGGCGCCACGTTCAGTATCTCATTCTGACTTATTGGATATTGTTGAAAACAGGGGGATAACCTTCCTCCTGTTTTTGTTTTTGGGGGACTGCATTGATTTACCTTTGTATCGGTTAGAATAAAGAAATGGCAGATTCCAGAAACAGACAGCGCAGTTCACGTGGTTCATCCGACGGCATAGTGCTCAACCACCTCCAGCCGCAGGCTCTTGAGCTTGAGGAGGCGGTTATCGGCGCGCTCATGATCGAGCAGGACGCATTCCCCAAGGTGAGTGACATACTCAAGGCCGAATCGTTCTACGACCACCGTCATCAGGTGATCTATGAGGCGGTGGCAAACCTGTCACTGAATCAGCGTCCTATCGATATCCTCACTGTAACCGAACAGCTCAAGAGCAACGGTACATTAGAGGAGGCGGGCGGTGCGCTTTACGTGACTCAGCTGGCTGGTAAGGTGACGTCGTCGGCACACATCGAGTACCACTCGCGAATTATCGCGCAGAAGGCAATGGCTCGTGAACTGATTACGTTCACCAGTGAGATCCAGACATTGGCTTTTGATGATACAACCGATATCTCCGATCTGCTGGGCGAGGCCGAAAACAAACTGTTCCAGATTGCTCACCGTAATGTCAAGAAGGACTTCGCATCGATTGATGTGGTGCTGCAGGAGTCCGTAAACAGAATCCGTACGGCTGCTTCCCGTGCCGAAGGCATGAGCGGATTGGCTAGCGGGTTCCGTGAACTTGACAACATTACGTCGGGCTGGCAGAAATCGGACCTTATCATTCTGGCTGCGCGCCCTGCAATGGGTAAGACGGCATTTGCACTGTCAATGGCCAAGAACATCGCAGTTAACAACCAGAAGCCGGTGGCGCTCTTCTCGCTTGAGATGAGTAACGTGCAGCTGGTTAACCGCTTGATTTCAAGCGTCTGCGAGATTCCTGGCAACAAACTGCGTGACGGCCGTCTGGCTCCTTATGAGTGGAGTATCCTGGACAGCAAGATCAACGCTCTGCAGAGTGCACCTATGTTTCTGGACGACACCCCGTCTCTATCTATCACCGAGTTCCGCACTAAGGCCATCCGTCTTAAGCAGGAGCATAACGTTGAGCTGATAATCATTGATTATCTGCAGCTTATGAATGCAAGCGGAATCAAGTTCGGCAACCGTCAGGAGGAAATCAGTACAATCTCACGTAACCTCAAGGGTATAGCCAAGGAACTGGATATACCTATCATTGCCCTGTCACAGTTGAACCGTGGCGTCGAGGGCCGTGAGGGTTACGAGGGTAAGCGCCCTCAATTGTCTGACCTTCGTGAATCAGGTGCTATCGAGCAGGATGCTGATATCGTATGCTTCATCCATCGCCCGGAGTACTACAAGATCTATGAGGACAATAACCACAATGATCTGCACGGTATTGCTGAGATTATCATTGCAAAACACCGTAACGGTGGTGTCGGTGACGTGCGTCTGTCATTCCGGAGCGATCTGGCTTTATTCGACAACATAGGCTCAGGCGAATCCCCTGCGGGTGGCCGCCGAGGCAGCGTAAAGCGCTCCAAGATGAATGAGGAGCAGCTTCCGCCCGATGACCCGTTGGGTGGCGCTCCGGATGCCGGTGACATCCCATACTGAGCCGTAAAATGAGTCAGCAGATTTGCAGCAATCTGCTGACTTTTTTATACCTTTGCGGGTTGAAATAGAAATAGGTTATTTATGAACGTTTCATATAAGTGGCTCAAGGAGTATGTTGACTTTGACCTGACGCCCGATGAGGTGGCAGCTGCCCTTACATCAGTGGGTCTTGAGGTTGACGGAGTAGAGGAGGTTCAGTCCGTAAAGGGCGGACTCAAGGATATCGTGATAGGTGAGGTTCTTACCTGCGTAGAACACCCCAATTCTGACCATCTGCATGTTACCACTGTCAATCAGGGTAGCGGCAATCCCGTACAGATTGTCTGCGGCGCACCTAACGTGGCTGCCGGCCAGAAGGTTGTGGTTGCTACCATCGGCGCCAAGATTTACGAGGGCGATGAGAGCTTTACCATCAAGCCTTCAAAGCTGCGCGGCGTAGAGTCATTCGGAATGCTCTGCTCTGAGAAGGAGTTGGGTCTGGGCAATGACCACTCCGGTATCATGGTTCTCCCGGCCGATGCATTTCCCGGCACTCCTGCAGCCGAGTATTTCCACCTGGAGTCAGACTATGTGATTGAGGTGGATATCACTCCCAACCACAGCGATGCCTGCTCACACTGGGGCGTGGCCCGCGATTTCTACGCATGGCTGCTCCAGAACGGATATAAGAGCACATTACATCGTCCTGACTGTGATGGTTTCAAGGTCGATAACCATGACCTGCAGATAGACATTGACGTTCAGAATGCCGAGGCTTGCCCGCGTTATGCAGGTGTAAGCATCAAGGGTGTGACCGTAAAGGAGAGTCCTGACTGGCTTAAGAACAAGCTCTCAACAATAGGTTTACACCCCATCAACAACATAGTAGATATCACCAACTTCATACTTTTTGCATACGGACAGCCGCTGCACAGTTTTGATGCCGACAAGATCAAGGGTGGCAAGGTGGTTGTAAAGACCATGCCCGAGGGCACTCCGTTCGTAACTCTGGATGGCGTGGAGCGTAAGCTCTCCGAGCGTGACCTGATGATCTGCAATGTAGAGGAGCCCATGTGTATGGGTGGCGTGTTCGGCGGCCTGGATTCAGGTATCTCTGATGGCACAAAGAACGTGTTCCTGGAGAGCGCCTATTTCCATCCCACTTGGATCCGCAAGAGCGCACGCCGTCATCAGCTCAGCACTGATGCATCGTTCCGTTTTGAGCGTGGCATCGACCCCAACGGTACGCTGTATGCACTTAAGCAGGCTGCAATGCTGGTCAAGGAACTGGCCGGTGGTACAATCTCAATGGAGATTAAGGATGTTAATCCCGTACCCGCTCAGGATTTCAAGGTTGACTTCAACTTTGAGTATGCCGACAGCCTGATTGGCAAGAAACTGGACCGCCAGGTTATGAAGAGCATCGTTGAGAACCTGGGCATAAAGGTTGATGCTTTCAATGCTGATGGCATGAAACTCTCCGTTCCTCCTTTCCGCGTGGACGTTCAGCGTCCTTGCGATGTGGTTGAGGAGATTCTCCGTATTTACGGTTACAATAATGTTGAGTTTGGCAAGTCAGTCCAGTCAAGCCTGACCGTTCAGGGTGAGGTTGACCGCTCGCATAAGTTGCAGGATCTGGTATCGGAGCAATTGGTAGGTTGTGGATTCAATGAGATACTGAACAACTCACTTACCCGTGCCGCCTATTATGACGGTATGGACTGCTGCCCGCCGGAAAAGTTGGTTCGTCTTATGAACCCGCTCAGTGCAGACCTTAATGTTCTGCGTGAGAGTCTGCTGTTTGGCGGTCTGGAGAGCCTGTCTCACAATATCCGCCGTCAGAGCGCGGACTTGAGGTTCTTTGAATTCGGCAAGTGCTACTGGTTTGATTCCGCCAAGCGTGAGCAGTTGAATCAGCCTGCTGAGGATGGTAAGGCACAGAATCCGCTGCGCGCATACAGCGAGGGTTATCGCCTGGGTATCTGGCTTACCGGTAACCGTGTATCGGGCTCATGGGCTCATGCTGATGAGGAGAATACTGTATTTGAGCTTAAATCTCATGTTCAGAATGTATTCAAGCGTGTGGGTCTGGCTCTCAATGCAATTCAGATTGAGGAGTTTGAGAATTCTATATTCAGCACCGGCCTGCGCTATAAGCTGCGTTCAGGCAAGACGGTTGCAGAACTGGGTGTGGTAAGCCGCGCAATGCTCAAGCTTACTGATCTGGAGCAACCGGTCTATTTTGCCGAAATCAATTGGGATGAACTGCTCAAGGCTACCCGCAAGGTCAAGACATCATTCGCCGAGCTGCCCAAGTATCCGGCCGTTCGCCGTGACTTGGCCCTGCTCATAGACAAGAGCGTCAAGTTTGCAGACATTGAGCGTCTGGCTTATCAGACTGAGAGCAAGCTGCTTAAGGAGGTGACCCTGTTTGATGTCTATGAGGGCAAGAACCTGCCTGCCGGCAAGAAGAGCTACGCCGTAAGCTTCCTACTGCAGGATGAATCACAGACCCTGAACGATGTTCAGATAGACAAGGTGATGAACAAACTCATTCAGGCTGTTCAGACCAAGCTGGATGCACAATTAAGATAATAACAAATAAAAACATACACTATGGGAAGAGCATTTGAATTCAGAAAGGCCCGTAAGCTGAAACGCTGGGGCAACATGGCCAAGACATTTACCCGCATAGGCAAGCAGATTGCCATTGCTGTAAAGGCTGGCGGTCCGGATCCGGACAACAACTCCACTCTGCGTGCCATCATAGCAACCGCTAAGCACGAGAACATGCCCAAGGACAACATCGAGCGCGCTATCAAGAACGCAATGGGCAAGGATCAGAAGGACTATAAGGAGATGAACTATGAGGGTTACGGTCCTCACGGAATTGCCATCTATGTAGAGACCCTGACTGATAACACCACCCGTACCGTTGCCAATGTACGTTCAGTGTTCACCAAGTTCGGTGGCACACTGGGCACCAGCGGCAGTCTGGACTTTATGTTCAGCCACAAGTGCCAGTTCACCATCGCCCTCAAGGACGGTGTTGATATGGACGACTTGATCCTGGAGCTCATAGACCTTGGCATCGAGGAGGAGTATGATATCGATGAGGAGGAAAATGAGGTAACTCTCTATGGCGATCCCAAGTCATACGCCGCTATCCAGAAGTGGTTGGAGGAGAACGGCTTTGAGGTTAAGGCCGCAGAGTTTACCCGCATCCCCAATGACCTTAAGGATGTTACTCCCGAGCAGCGTGAGACCATTGACAAGATCGTGGAGCGCCTGGATGAGGATGATGACGTTCAGAACGTCTACACCAACATGAAACCTCTGGAAGAGGAGTAACACAAAGTGGTATTCCCCTTTGGGTAAATCTCATTTATGAGTTCATTTGATGCAAAACAGGTAAAGAACCAGGTGGTTCAGTGGATCAGAGACTGGTTTGAAGTTAACGGTAGGGGCTGCAATGCCGTAATCGGTATATCCGGCGGCAAGGATAGCAGTGTGGTTGCGGCTTTGTGCGTTGAGGCGCTTGGCGTTGACCGTGTGATAGGCGTGACCATGCCCAACGGCGTACAGAAGGATATATCGGACAGCATGAAACTGATAAACCATCTGGGAATACGCCACTACAACATAAACATAGCCGATACATACAACGCGCTCATGAATACCATAGGCGCGGAATTCAAGGCCGATGGTACCGAAATAAGCCGTCAGACAATTATAAATATGCCACCACGTCTCAGAATGACTACGCTTTACGCGATATCGCAGTCTCTGAACGGTCGCGTGGCCAATACCTGTAATCTGTCCGAGGACTGGGTGGGCTATTCTACCCGTTACGGCGATGCCGCAGGCGATTTTGCTCCTCTGGGCGGTCTGACTGTGGCCGAGGTCAAGGCTATCGGCCGTGAGATGGGGCTGCCTTTGGACTTGGTTGACAAGACTCCGTCAGACGGACTGAGCGGCAAGAGCGATGAGGATAACCTGGGCTTTACATATGCCGTTCTGGACCGATACATCCGTACCGGTGTATGTGACGATGCCAAGACCAAGGCACTCATTGACGATAAGCATGCAAAGAATCTTTTTAAACTGCTGCCGATACCTCATTTTGATTATAATGCCCAATAATTGGGGCTGTATTTTACAATTATACATTTTTTATACCAAAAAGAGGCTGTTTTGAGTAAAAACAGCCTCTTTTTGGTATAACGTGTCGTAAAAATATGTAATTTCGCGGCGATTTTTTAAAAACACATATAATCATGAATGAAATGGTAGGCGAATTCGCCGGTATGATCTGGCGTGCACTTGAGGGTAAGAACGCCCTTTCACAGAAGGAAATCAAGAAGGCAACAAAGTTGAAGGACAAAGAGTTCTATCTTGGACTCGGATGGTTGCTCCGTGAAGACAAGATCAACGTTACCGAAGGTGAGGAGGAGAACTATTACGCACTGAAGTAATTCTTTTTCAGGTTGAATAAAAGAGCCGAGGGCACTTGTTGCTCCCGGCTCTTTTGTGTAATAGCCAAAGAGCCGGACTTCACAGCCCGGCTCTTTGTTCTTAATAACCCTAAACTTATGAAAATCTTATATGTGCTTTGTTATTTTGCTATGCGGTTGTTGAAGTATTCCATCGATACGCTGTTCATTGCAACGTCGTTCTGGTCTGAAACCAGCACCTGGCTGAAGATGTCGTAGTACAGGTCCTTGATGTCCTCGATCTGAGCTGTCTTCTTGTCATCGCTGTTG
>JAGCPB010000074.1 GCA_017642425.1 Bacteroidaceae bacterium | reverse complement strand
TGAAGGTTGCACAAGCCTTTCATTCGCCATCATTCCCGATGGCGTTACAAGGATAGAACCAGGTACGTTTGTTCGCTGCTCCGGACTTACCTCGGTGAGAATCCCTGAAAGTGTTACCAGTATTGGACGCTTTGCGTTTGGAGGTTGTGCAGCTCTTGGATTTATCCATATTCCGGATAGTGTTCGGATCATCGAAGATATGGCATTTGAGGGTTGTACCAGCCTAAAGACTGTTTTTATCCCCCAAGGTGTTACCGGAATAGAAAGGGGAATGTTTCGTGGCTGTTCCGGACTTACCTCGGTATCCATTTCTGAAAGTGTCACCAGTATAGGAGCAAATGCATTTGACGGTTGCACCGGTATTTCATGGATATATATTCCTAATAGTGTAAACAGCATAGGACGTGATGCGTTCAAGGGTACCGAGTGGTACGATAAGATGAATGGTGACGGACTGCTTTATTTGGGAAAGGTCGCTTATGAATACAGAGGAAAGATGCCTGACAACACCACCATCATTCTGAAAGAGGGAACAACGGGTATAAGTGAATGGGCTTTTAATGAATGTGCGGGTCTGACATCAATAGTAATTCCCAAGAGTGTCAAGAATATAGGAGACTGGGCGTTTTACGAATGCAGTAATCTTACATCAATTGATATACCGGAGGGCGTGACCAGGATTGGAGAAAACACTTTCAGCATGTGTGTGAACCTTTCTTCAATAACTTTACCTGAAAGCCTGACAGAGATTGGCAGATCTGCTTTCTTGGGATGTAGTGCCCTTACATCTGTTGTATTGCCTGATGGCCTCAAGTCCATAGGGCAGAAAGCATTCTTTAACTGTACCGGTCTTACCTCTGTTACTGTTCCCGCAAGTGTTGAGGAAATGGAAGGAAATCCGTTTCATGGTTGCAGCGGGATTGAATCAATCGTCGTTGATAGAGGAAACAAGGTTTTTGCTTCTCCCCGGAATTGCAATGCAATCATCAATACGGTAACAAAGTCTTTGGTAACGGGGTGCAGTAATACTGTCATTCCCAAAGGCGTGACTGAGATAGGCGAAGGTGCTTTTATCTCATGCCGGGACTTGACATCCATTAAGATTCCCAAGGGCGTAACCAAAATAGGGCAGGATGCGTTCTGCTTATGCAGGAATCTGGAAAAGGTTGTTCTGCCTAACAGTGTTACAAGCATTGGTGAGAGCGCATTTGACGGATGTGAGAGTCTTGCCTACATCAATATCCCGGATGGCGTAACAAGCATAGGCCGCACTGCTTTTGGCGGTTGTGAGGCTCTTTCTTCATTTTCCATTCCCAAAGGATTGAAAACAATCGAAGAGAACACTTTCTTTGGTTGTTATGGGCTGACAAAAATCAAAATACCCGAAGGGATAAAAAGTATAGGAAACTGGGCGTTCTGTGACTGCAGAAACCTTGCATCGGTTATATTTTCCGGCAATGACATTGTTATAGCCCCAGAGGCATTCTCGAACTGCCCCGGCTATGAGAGATGAACATGACACAGGGAAACGATACTATTGTGTCATTTTGCTATATTTGCCAAAAATAGTCTGGTTATGAAAAAGATTTCAAAGTGGTTACTCACTCTCGTGATTGTTGGTTTCAGTACAGTATCGACGCTGGCCCAGAAGGCTAAGGATATTGTGATTCTGTATGAGAATGATGTGCATTGCAGTATTGACGGATATACCAAGCTGGCCGGACTGCGCGATGCCATTGCCAAGGCCGATACGTGTTTCGTCGGTATTGTGAGCTGCGGAGATTTTGCGGCCGGAGCCGATGTGGGTAAGAACTCACAAGGTAAGTATATAGTGGATATACTCCGTTCTGTGGGTTATGATGCCATCACTTTAGGTAACCATGAGTTAGACTATGGAGTACCCCATATCAAGGAACTCATGCAGCAGGCAGGTGCCCCGGTTGTATGCTCCAACCTGTTCGATATGGAAGGCAATCAGATTTTCCCGTCATACACAATACACCAGTACGGAAACAAGCGCGTGGCGTTTGTGGGTGCACTTACGCCACAGACCATGCAGATTGAAAGGAGTGCATTCTATGACGCTGATCGCAACCAGCTTTATGACTTAAAGCGCGATGCAATCTATGATCTGGTTCAGCAAGCCGTTGATGACGCTCGTGCCAAAGGAGCTGATTATGTGATCATGCTCTCACACCTTGGTGAAAGACCCGCCAACCGCGTTGACTCCCATGATCTTATAAGCAAGACCAATGGTATTGATGCATTGCTCGATGCCCACACCCATTCCACTGTACCCTGTGTTTATGTTGAGAACAAGGACGGCAAGCAAATCCCCATCACCCAGACCGGTATCCATTTTGCCAACATCGGCAAACTGTTAATAACAACAAGCGGCAAGGTAAGCGTCCAGCTCATGCCCGTAGAGGAAATCACCTACACCAGCCCCCGGGTAACCGCCGTCACCGACAGCATAAAGTCTCTCCTCCCTTGACACAGGGAACCGATACTATTGTGCCCTATTTCTGTTCAGAAATAGATTTGAAATTATTAAGGACTTCGTTTCTTAGTATATTAACTAACTGCAAATGATTGTCTCTTAAAAGGAAATGGGAAAATAGAGTCTGATTTAATTGTGTAGATCGCATCTCGACTTCTACATCAGTCCAATGCTCATCTGTTCCATTGCTATATCGGATAAATAATTGTTTGAACAATTTATTCCGATATTCATGACACGTAAGAGTTCTCCCTGCTCTTTGATGCGGAAGGTCATCTGTCATGTCGCAGAAATAATATAATATGGTACCTGAGTTGCCTTGGGCTAATGAGATCAGGACTTGAGCTATTTTACCAAACGCCTCCATTGGAATAGGATTATCACCTTTTTCACGGATTATGGTTATTTCCACAATGTCAAGGTTTGGAAACGTATTACCAACCAGTTCGGTAATATATGGATAAAACGAATTAAGGGAAACAACTATCTTGTCTCCCTCTTTAGTTATGACATCAAATGACAGATTCATTATAACTGAATGCTGAAATTATGAGTCTTTTTATCCAGTAATTCCTTGCGCCGAGTCTCTTTGTCTCTACGCATCTTTTCAATGAAATCCAACACCTTCTTGGGCGGATTTTCAATTACTATTTTCTCATTGCTTTCCATAGTGTATGTTTTGATTTTTGGCAAAAGTATAAATCAAAAAACAATTTTCCAAATATAAATCTGAATATTATTGGTGACACAGGGAAACGATACTATTGTGCCAGTTGTTGATCCGGGAATCCTGAACCCGTACGAGTTCATCGGCGCCGTAATCAAACGCCGTCTGCCCAATCCGTTCATGCCTGATGCTCCTCAGCGAATAGCGTGTGATACTAGTCAAAAAATCCCCATTCGCTTTGGTGCAACAGTTTTGCAACGCTAAACAGTTTGCTTGGTTTATTGCCGATTGTACTTTTGTCGCAAACAAAACAATTTCACAGATGAAAAAGATTTGCGTCACATTGTTGCTTTCGGCAATTACTGTTGTTTCTGTGTTAGCTCAGGATAAGTCCAATTCCGGTGATTTGTCTTTTACTTATGTAGATCTGGGTTTAAGCGTGCTTTGGGCCGATTGTAACCTGGGTGCTGCCGCTCCCTCTGAGTATGGCAATTATTATGCATGGGGAGAGACTGAGCCCAAGGCTTTCTATTCATGGGATAATTACCATAACTACGAGCCGCCCCGTGATGAACCGTTAGAAGAATATGATGAATTGCTGCAAGAGTTAAGACAGATTGGCGGAAACCGGGGCAGAAACCGGGGCAGGAACTACGAACCGCTCAAGTTGCAGCCGGCAAACGATGCGGCAACCGTTCTGTTGGGTGCAGAATGGCATATGCCCACTATTGACGATTATGATGAGTTGTATGCCAACTGTGATTATGATACGGTTACAGTGAACGGTGTCATTGGATTGAGGTATACCAGCAGGATAGCAGGCTATGAGGACCGCAGCATTTTCATTCCTTACGGAGGATATATAGAGGGTACTGAAATAACAGGGGAGTATCTGGCTTTCTGGACATGGACATCACAGGCAGATAACAGATGGGAAGGCGACAGCGGTGCCATATTGGTAAGTACCAGTAACACCATAAATTCTGCATATTTCTTCAAAGATGAAGAAAAGAGGAATGATATAGGGACGAAACCCTCTCAAGCTCAACATTGGCGTTACAGGGGATTGAGCATACGTCCGGTAAGACAGTATGACTTGGACTCCATAATCTCATTTGAACTATCCACCGATAAAATGAATCTTGATTTTGGTGAGATAGTCAAGGTAAATGCTGTCTCCAGACCGTCGGGGCGTCAGATAGAAAACGGCAACATACAGTGGGGCACGTCATCAGATCAGGTGGCAGTATGCAAAGACGGTAAAGTCACGGCCATAGGAGTGGGAACGTGCGTTATCACAGCAGAGTATAACGGTCAGAAGGCACAGATGACGGTCAACGTCACCATGCCGGAACTCATACCCGTCGATTTGGGATTGAGCGTCAAGTGGGCATCGGCCAACTTGGGGGCATCATCGCCACGCAAAGCCGGAGCATATATCGCATGGGGAGATACAAGCCCCAAGGCGGGTCTGTATTTAAGGGATGATTATAAGACTGTATGGACTGAGAAACTGGAGCCGGAAAAAGATGCGGTCATGGTCAGGATTGGCGGCGGCTGGCGTATGCCGGATGCCGATGATCTGTGGGAGCTTAAGAATAAATGCAGCTGGCAAACCATAGACACAAAAGACAGTTGCGGTTACATCATCACCAGCAATGTGCCCGGTTATGAGGACCGCAGTATATTCCTTCCGGCTGTCGGTCATAAAACAGATAGTGAAGGCAGGGTGGGAATGAATCTGATGAGTTATGGGAGCTATAAAACAATTACATATAACACTTTGGTCGCAGATGTGAGCCTGGGTTCAACTTTCAAGTGGGAAGGTTGTCCCATCAGACCTGTATTGGACACAGGTGAAGGCAAAAAGGCTGGGCCTGATCCGGTTAAGCCGTTAAACCATGATGCAATGGTTGACCTGGGTTTAAGTGTGTTGTGGGCCGATTGTAATGTGGGCGCCGACTCTCCGGAGGAATGTGGTGCTCGTTTTGCATGGGGTGAAACAGCCGAGAAGACATATTATACCAAGGATAATTACAAACTGAATGGCAAGTATAATTCCTGGGAGGACAGAAATAAGCTTGATGCTGCCCATGATGCTGCTCATGTAAATTGGGGTGGAGAGTGGAGAATGCCCACCAAAGAGGAGTATGCTGAACTCTTCAAGAACTGTGAATGGGCAGATACGACGATTAATGGCGTAGAAGGATTCCTGTTTACCAGCAAGGTCCCGGGATACACTTCAAATTCCATCTTTTTGCCGTTTACAAATGGAGGAATATACAAGGCCGACAGAGGTCTATATCTTACATCCGATGCCTCTTTCCGTTATGAGAACAGTTGTGTGGCATTTACAATCTCCAAATACAAATTAGGTACAAATGATGAGGTAGATTTGGGATTGGAGAACTATGAGGATTGGGGCTACCCGAATTCAGAGATCCATATACCTTCAAGAAGCAGGCATGAAGGCAGTTGGGTCCGTGCCGTATGTCCTAAATGACCCATTGTGTTTGCGGTTTTTTCACTAATTTTGCAGCGTAATTTCTACGAGATGAAAAATATCCGCAACTTTTGCATAATTGCTCATATAGATCACGGTAAGTCAACGCTGGCTGACCGTCTGCTTGAATATACCCATACCATCAATATCACCGAGGGTCAGATGCTCGATGACATGGACCTGGAGAAGGAGCGCGGCATCACAATCAAGAGCCACGCCATCCAGATGGAGTACGAGTATCAGGGGCAGAAGTATATCCTGAACCTTATTGACACTCCGGGACATGTGGATTTCTCTTATGAGGTATCACGCTCCATTGCCGCTTGCGAAGGCGCCATCCTGGTGGTTGATGCCACGCAGGGCGTGCAGGCGCAGACCATAAGCAACCTCTACATGGCCATAGAGCATGACCTGGAGATTATCCCGGTCATAAACAAGTGCGATATGCAGAGTGCCATGCCCGATGAGGTGGAGGATGAGATCATAGAGCTGCTGGGCTGCAAGCGTGATGAGATTATCCGCGCATCGGCCCGTACCGGAATGGGTGTTGAGGAGATACTGAATGCAATCGTGGAGCGCATCCCGCATCCGGAGGGTGATCCCGATGCTCCACTCCAGGCACTTATCTTTGACTCCGTATTCAACTCTTTCCGCGGAATCATAGCATATTTCAAGATTGAGAACGGTTCAATCCGCAAGGGTGACAAGGTAAAGTTCTTCAATACCGGCAAGGAGTATGATGCCGATGAAGTTGGTGTGCTCCGGATGGATATGGTACCGCGTGACGTGATGACCACCGGCGATGTGGGTTATATCATATCGGGCATAAAGACATCTACCGAGGTCAAGGTGGGCGATACCATCACCCATGTGGCCCGTCCCTGCAGCAGTGCCATTGCGGGATTCGAGGAGTCCAAGCCGATGGTGTTTGCCGGCGTATACCCCATTGAGGCCGATGAGTTTGAGGACCTGCGTGCCTCACTTGAGAAACTGCAGCTGAACGATGCCTCACTGAGTTTCTTCCCTGAGTCTTCGGCAGCGCTAGGATTCGGATTCCGCTGCGGATTCCTGGGCCTATTGCATATGGAGATTGTGCAGGAGCGTCTGGACCGCGAGTTTGACATGAGCGTAATTACCACCGTTCCGAACGTATCATACATGGTCTATGACAAGCAGGGTAACGCGACTGAGGTTCACAACCCCAGCGGCATGCCTGACCTTACGCTGATTGACCACATTGAAGAGCCCTACATAGACGCATCAATAATCACCACAACTGATTACATCGGCCCCATCATGACTCTGTGCCTTGACAAGCGCGGAGAACTGGTAAAGCAGCAGTTCATAGCCGGTAACCGTGTGGAGATTTACTTCAAGCTGCCTCTGGGTGAGATAGTGATTGACTTCTACGATAAGCTAAAGAGCATATCAAAGGGTTACGCATCATTTGACTATCATCCCGCAGGATACCGTCCGTCTAAGCTCATCAAGCTGGATATACTGCTTAACGGAGAGCCTGTGGATGCACTCTCAACCCTGACTCATGTGGACAACGCCTATGACCTGGGCCGCCGCATGTGCGAGAAACTCAAAGAGCTCATCCCACGCCAGCAGTTTGACATAGCAATCCAGGCAGCCATCGGCTCCAAGATCATTGCCCGCGAGACCATCAAGCAGGTGCGCAAGGATGTGACCGCCAAGTGCTACGGCGGTGACGTGTCGCGTAAGCGCAAGCTTCTGGAAAAGCAGAAGAAGGGTAAGAAGCGCATGAAACAAATCGGCAACGTTGAAGTCCCGCAAAAAGCCTTCCTTGCCGTCCTAAAACTCGACTAGCGAGCAGAAGGGCACACAGGGGCACAAAGGGGACGGTTCTTTTTGTGCCCCTCCCCTTATTCTTTCTGATAGAGGAAGCGCTTGATGCTTTTCTTGGGAGTTTTTTCAAACTCCTCGTGGTAGATGCGGATCTGTGAGATCTTCTCGTAGGCGGGCAGGATGTTGTTGAGCTCCTGGCGGTTCTGCTCCATGACCTCGGCAATCTGCTCATCGGTCATACCGGTCTTGAGAGCCTCGTCAAAGTCTGGGTAGACCAGTGCAACCAGCTTGTCGCTCTCTGAAATCACCACGGATTCGTTAACCAGCGGCATGTTGTTCAGATGGTCCTCAATCTCCTCGGGGTAGATGTTCTGGCCCGAAGGACCCAGAATCATGCTCTTGCTGCGGCCCTTGATGTATATGTTGCCGTCCTTGTCCATAATACCCAGGTCACCGGTGTACATCCAGCCATCGGGATCGATGGTCTCCTCGGTCAGTTTCTCATTCTTGTAGTAGCCCAGCATCACGTTGGGGCCGCGGCAGATGATCTCGCCCGGCACGTGCTCGGGATCGTTGCTAAGAATCTTTATCTCCATGTTGGGCACGGGCTTGCCGCATGAACCGGGGGCAAAGGTGGTCTTGTCATCGTAAGCAATGATAGGTCCGCACTCGGTTGCTCCGTAACCTACGGTGTAGGGGAAATGAATGGATGATATGAATTTTTCAACCTCCTGGTTGAACGGTGCACCGCCCAGTATTACCTCGTAGAAATTGCCGCCGAATCCCTTAACCATCTCCTCGCATACCTTCTTCTTGATCTGGTCATTTACGATGGGTACCTTGAGCAGGAATTTCATCTGCGGAGTTTCCAGCTTGGGCAGTATGTTCTTCTTTATGATCTTCTCTATAACCAGAGGAACTGAAACTATGAGCATGGGCTTGATCTCACCTAGAGCCTGGAATATGATTTTGGGGCTGGGCAGGCGGGTCAGGAAATAGACGTGGCATCCCTCTATGAACTCATGGAAGAACTCGAATGAGAATCCGTACATGTGAGCCATGGGTAGCATTGAGATAACCTTGTCGCCCGGTTTCATTACGTAGAGCGCCCTGCAGGCAAACAGATGGTTGCTTATGAGCGAACGGTAAGGCAGCATGACTCCCTTTGAGAATCCTGTAGATCCCGATGTGTAGTTGATCATGGCCAAATCGTCAAATCCAACCTCATAATACTTGACATCTTTTGGTGTGAACTCTTTGGGATACTTGCGTCCGAAAAGCTCGTTCAGGTGTTCGCGGGCATCGGACAGTTTTTCATTACGCGATATCACCACCTGGAAATCATCCAAAGTTATGATACCCTCAACGTTGGGCATTGAGGCCTCATTCAGATTCTCCCATATCTGATCGCCTACAAAGAACAGTTTGGTCTCTGAGTGGTTTATGATATGGTGTACGTTGTCGGCCTTGAATTCATGCAGGATGGGAACCACCACTGCTCCATATGTGAGGGCTGCCAGACATGCGGTACCCCAGTTGGAACTGTTCTTGCCGCACAAGGCTATGCGGTCACCGGGTTTGATACCGGCCTCATCAAACAATATGTGCAGTTTGGCTATACGGCGGGCTACATCGCGGTAGAGCAGGGTAGCGCCTTTATAGTCTGTAAATGCCTCCAGGTTCCAGTTCTTGATAATTGAACTGCTTATGTAGGCATTCAGGTTCTTCTCTGTGAAGACATTGTCTGATCTGTCGTAGTGATCTATCATGGGGGTAAAGTTATTCAATTATTTGTTCAAGTTGTAGTTTCTCTCTCCAAAAATGGAACTGCCTATGCGTACCATATTGCTTCCGGATTCAATAGCCAGTTTGTAATCACCGCTCATACCGGCCGATATGGTGTTGAAATCAGCACTGTCGGCAAAGTATTTCTGCTTATAAGTATCAAACAGTTCCTTAAGACGGCCGAACTCACGGCGTATCTGAGCCTCATCATCAGTGTTTGTGGCCATTCCCATTACACCGCCTATGGTGATATTCTTAAGGTTTTTCCATTCTCCCTGTTCAAGCATGGCTGTGCATTCATCAGGAGTGAATCCGAACTTGGTCTCCTCACTGGCAATATGCAGTTGCAGATAGCAGGTGATGTGACGTCCGTCTCTGGCAGCCTGACGGTCAATCTCCACAAGCTTGTCAAAAGTATCGACACCCTGTATGACCGATACGAACGGAGCCATCATCTTGATCTTGTTGCTCTGGACATGGCCGATGAAATGCCACTCTATGTCTTTGGGCAGGACTTGGCTCTTGGCGGTCATCTCCTGAACCTTGTTCTCTCCGAATATGCGCTGACCGGCATCATAGGCCTCCTGAAGCATCTCTGCAGGATGTGTCTTGGATACCGCTACAAGCCTTACGCCGGCTGGAAGTGTAGCTTTGATTCTGTTCAGGTTCTCTTTTATGTCCATATTACCGGAAAGCGCTGCAAAGTTACTTTGTGCCCGTTACTATATGCATTCCTGGAGCAACTATTTGGCCTTTGGTGCACAATTTACTGTAATGTGTGCATCTTTTAGCCCGTCAGATACCGCGCTCAGCTTTATCTTTCCTTCCTTACCGTTGTTCTGTAATACCACAAGACATTTTCCGTAGAATGCCTTGCGCTTGTTATCCTTGAAACGCTCAAGTGATATGGGACTGCCGTTGTCAACGCCTGCAATGAATCCCTTGCCGTCAATGCTGAACTGTACAAGATTATCGGCATTGGGGCACAGGTTACCGTCCTTGTCAAGAATCTCCACGGTCACAAAGCTAAGGTCTATGCCGTTGCTCTTTATATTGCTGCGGTCCGGGGTAAGGCGTATCTGGGCAGGCTCACCGGCGGTATGTATCTCCTGGCTGGCGGTCTCTACGCCGTTCTTGCGTGCCACAACCCTAACGGTTCCGGGTTCAAAGGTTACGTTCCAGACTACATGCAGATGGTCTGCATCCTTACGGCGAACGCCTTGTGACTTACCGTTCATATATAGCTCCACCTCATCAGCATTGTTATAGTAGCACCACATGTCAACCTCATGTCCGGGTTCCCAGTTCCAATGGGGGAACAGGTGCAGAACGGGGGTATCGGTCCACTCTGACTGGTACAGGTAGTAGATGTCCTTGGGGAATCCTGCCAGGTCAACTATTCCAAAGTATGAGCTGCGGGCGGGCCATCCGTAAGGGGTGGGCTCACCTATGTAGTCAAACCCGGTCCAGATGTACTGTCCTGCCACGAATGGCTGTTTGTTCAGGAATATCAGATTCTCCTCGTGATGGCTGCCCCACGGTGTACATACGTTGTCATATGCCGAGCACGAGAATGTATCGTTAAAGTAGGGACGGTCCCAGCGCATAGGGCGCGTCATCATCTGTCCGGACGGCATCTCATAGAATCCGCGTGTCATCAGGGCCGATACGCTCTCTGTTATTATGAACGGCTTGCCGGGGAAAAGACGCGGTACTGACGGTACGTTCTGGTTATGGTAGTTGTAGCCTATCACGTCAATGGCGCCGGAACGGAACAGGTGGTTGCCGGGGCTTGGCTCGTTGCAGCCAGCGGTTACCGGACGTGTTGTGTCAAGTTTCTTTATAATCTCTGCCAGACGGGCGGTTATGAGTGAGTTTACCGTCATCTCTCCCTCCTTGGCCAGTTGGTCAGCGCTGTGTCCCATGTTCAGTATAAGGTTGGCCTGTTCAAGTGACAGTGTATCGGCTTTGGCATCGGACCACTGCTCAAGTACTTCATTGCCTATGCTCCACAGTACTATGCTGGGGTGGTTCCGGTCGCGAACAACCAGGTCGGTCAGGTCACGCTCGTACCAATCGTCAAAGAAGCGGGCGTAGTCGCGGTCGGTTTTGCGGCGGCGCCACATGTCAAAGGCCTCGTCCATGACCAGAAATCCCATGCGGTCGCACAGGTCAAGCAGAATGGGTGAGGGCGGGTTGTGGGAGCATCGGATTCCGTTGCAGCCCATGGCCTTGAGTATCTCCAGCTGGCGTTCTATGGCGCGCCTGTTGGTTGCGGCGCCCAGGCAGCCCAGGTCGTGGTGATTGCAGACTCCGTTTATGAATACGTGCTCGCCGTTCAGGAAGAATCCGCTGTCAGCGCGGAATTCAATTGTGCGGATTCCGAACGGGGTTATATATTTGTCAATGGTTTTCTGGTTCACCCTGATCTCGGTAATCATGGTGTACATGTATGGGTCATCAACACTCCACAGATGGGGGTCTGTCATATATACATGCTGCTTGAAGGTGTTCGTGCCGCTTGTGGCAATCATATGGTCTGCCATCTGGGAGATTCCCTTGCGGTTGGCATCGACTATAGTGGACCATATGGAGATCTCGGCTGGTTCGGAACTGTCGTTCTCAATGGTCAGGTCAACGTCTACGACTGTATACTCATCATTTATTGTCGTGGTTATGTATGTACCCCATTGGGCTATGTGTACCGGATCGGTCTTTACTATCCTCACGTCGCGGTATATGCCGCAGCCCGAGTACCAGCGGCTGTTGGGCTGGTCAGAGTTGTCAACCCTTACGGCAATTACATTCTTTCCGCCCCAGTTTATGTAAGGGGTCAGGTCATAGCTGAAAGATATATAGCCGTAGGGGCGTGTGCCCAGCAGATGTCCGTTGATCCAGACACTGCTGTTCATATAGACGCCGTCAAACTCAATACGGATACTCTTTCCCTGGTCTTTTTTGCTTACTTTGAAGGTCTTGCGGTACCAGCCTATGCCGCCGGGCAGTGCACCGCCGCCTGTGCCGGAAGGGTTGTGCTCGTCAAAATCACCCTCAATGGCCCAGTCGTGAGGCAAGTCCAGCTTTCTCCAGCTGCTGTCGTCATAGTCTGTTGCAGTAAGGTCCTGACCCTCATCAATATTGAGTGCAAACCTCCAACCCGGATTGAAGTTTTCTGTCTCTCTTGCATTCACTAAGATTGCAGTGAATGAAAACAGAACAATAAGCAAGTATTTGAATCTTCTCATAAGCATTGCTTTGGGGAAACGTGTAGTCAGAAGACAAAGATAAACATATTAGGAATAGCTGTTTCTCCTTTTTTCGGTTTAATTCTTTAACTTCGCGTCTTGAAATGAAGAGATTTCTGGCCAGAAGACTTTACGGTAGGGACGAGGGCGTAAAAGGCGGCTCGCGTCCGGCTATTATCATTGCCACTGCCGGTATTGCTGTAGGTCTTGCCGTGATGATACTCACTCTTGCCGTTACCCGCGGATTCAAGAGCCAGATCCGTGACAAGGTCATGGGATTCTCGCAGCACATAACCGTAACCAACTATCACGTAGGCATGGGGGTGGTAGAAGACCCTGTTACCTGTACCGATTCCACATTTGAAGCATTGCTTGCCAAAAGCCTGATTGAGCGTGTCCAACCATACGTGAACAAACCTTGCATAATACGTACCGATGAGGCGTTCCACGGGTTCATGCTAAAGGGTATAAATGCCGGTTATGACCGATCTTTCCTGAACCATTACATGATGAGTGGCGGTTTCCCTGAACCGCAGGATTCTATGGGAAACAACTGGATAATATTGTCACATACGATAGCTGATATGCTCGGGTTAGAGGTCGGTTCCAAAGCCGATGTCTATTTCATGCAGGATCAGGTGCGCATACGCCGTCTCACGGTTACAGGTATCTATGAAACCGGTTTCCTGGAGTATGACAGTATGTTCGGAATAACTGAACTTGCTCTCTTACAGCGTCTTAACGAATGGACTCCCGATGAGTACAGCGGGCTTGAGATATGCCTCACGGACTATAGCCGGATGGATGACGGTTACGGTCAGGTGCGTGACGTAATTAATGAGTTGGAAAAGATTACCGATGAGGATTATCTGGTGCAGACCATGTATGATACTCACTCCGGCCTTTTTGCCTGGCTGGATGTACTGGACCTGAATGTCTGGATCATTCTGGCTTTGATGCTTGGTATAGCCGGATTCACTATGATATCGGGATTGCTTATAATTATATTTGAACGTACCGCAACAATAGGCACTCTCAAGTCAATGGGAGCATCGAATGATACCGTGAGGGGCATTTTCATGCGTCTGGCATCATATATCATAATAAAAGGTATGGTGATAGGCAATATCGCGGGAATAGCCATCTGCCTGGTGCAACAGTGGTTCCGCATTATTCCGCTGGATCCCGCCAACTACTATCTGGACTGCGTGCCTATGCAGGTGGGGCTGGGATGGCTTGTGATCCTGAACGTGGTTATGTTCATCCTCTCAATGCTGATGATGCTCATACCCAGCGCCGTCATCTCGCGCATAGTTCCCTCAAAATCAATCCGATTCGAGTAAGTCAGAACTGGTATACCGGATGGTTGAAGTATGTGTCGCCGTAGGGTTCGTCCTTGAGCGTAAAGTGCCACCATTCGCTATCCAGAGGTTTGAAACCGTGGCGTAACATGGCATTGCGCAGAATCATGCGGTTACGGAACTGCTCCTCTGTGATTGAGCGTCCGGCAGGACTCTTGCTGTTGTCACCGGTGTATTGCCCGGTCTCCGGGTTGCCGCAAAAATCAGGATGGCTTTCGGGGCCGAACCAGTCAAACGTGCCGCCCATATCAACCTCTTTCTCTGTCGTCATGTCAAACAGGGTCAGGTCTACTGTCGATCCGCGTGTGTGTCCGCTCTTGGCCATAATATATTCCTGCTCAAACAGCACACTTTTGTCCAGGTCAGGATAGAAGTAGGGCTTCATCCTTATGTCCGATACATCCTCGGCCCAGCGTACAAAATGGTCTACTGCATCCTGCGGGCGGTAGGCATCATAGATCTTCAGGCGATAACCTTGTGCAACGACTTCATCACTTACCTCTTTTAATGCTTTTGCTGCCTCATTTGTAAGCAGTGCAATCGGATGGTCATATCCGTCAATGCGGTCACCTACAAAATTGTACGTGCCGTAATAACGGATCTCAAGTATGGCATCGGGCACAATGTCGGTCAGAATCACAAATTTGTTGTGAAAATCAACGTCTTTGTGGATTTCCCTGGCGCAACCGATACATATCAGGCAGCTCAGTAAAAAAACAGGAGCAATCTTCTTCATGAGATTATCTGTTTTAATCATCTATGTCCGCTTTCTTGCCCGGATGAATCTTCTTGTCAAGCTTGAGTCCGAATCTGAGTTGTTTCAATGCTGATTTGGACAATTCTGCCTGAGCGTTACGACTCCCGCTTTCAAAAGAAAAGACCAGTAGCTTTCCTCTAAGGAACCGTTTGGCTACAGTGCAGGTCGTAGTGCTCTCTTGGCCCAGCCTGTCAGCACCGTTGTTTATTCTGCAAGGGAATTCAAATGTGCTTCCTGGGGCTTTATTCAACAATTCAGATATGGATTCTATTTTCTCTTGAGCTTCTTCTCTGGTGGCTCCCATCGGAAGGCAAACCTCATCATAATGGCTTAAAGATGATCTGGCCAGGTCGCCACGTATTATACCCATAAGTTCAATGGAATGAATCAGGCTCAAATAATATCCGGTATTTCCGTTCTCCTCCTTATACTGGAATATTGAGTACTGGAATTCTTCATCATCACCCTGTGATATTTCAATTACTTCCATACGCATACCTACAGGTATGTCCTGAGCAACAATCATCATTGAGATGAGCAACAATGCCATGCAGTTGAAAAAGCGTTTCATATTTCAGTCCTTTATAGTTTATATGTAGTGTAACGCAAACATATGAAAATAACGCCAAATAACATTATCATCTATTATAAAAGTGCTGCCATTCCGGCTCGTAGTTCCGGCATGGGGCATTTGGTGTCACGTTCTACAATCAGTGTTTTGAGTCCGGCGTATGGCCGTATTTCATCTTCAATATCCTTGAGTGGGCGGTCAGACCCAAAGTATGCAGGAGCAAAATTCTGCCAGAACTTTATGGCCAGGGATTTGGGCATATGGAAAGTCTCCCTGATGAAACTTTCCTCGCTGAGACAGCAGCACAGATATACCATTCCCAGATCAAACATGTTATATCCGTAGCAGAAATCTCCCAGGTCTATGAAATAACGTTCCGATCCCGCAAAGATGGCATTGCTGTACTGCAGGTCACCGTGAATGGCGGTGTCGGTATCGGGGGCATCGGCTATAAACTTGCCGATGCGGTCTTTCTGGGCGGTGCTGAAGAACGGGTTCTCCGTGAGCAGGCGGAAATAACGCTCTTTTACGCTCTCAAACTGAGTGGTATCCACATGGACTGAGTGGAGCTTAAGACACATCTGGGCAAACTCATGGGCGTATTGGCCTACGAGTTCCGGATTATCGCCTGTGGCGCGTGAATAAGATTTCTTTCCTTTGATGCGGCGGAAACGGATGCCGTAACGGCCGTCTTCAGTCACTACATAATCACCCGGCTCAGGGGTGGGGATGCCCAAGTCATAGACCTTGCGGGCCATCAGCATCTCGTCAATAGGCTGTTGTATCTTGCCGGGCATATAGAGTTTGAGCATAAGGTCCGGATCGGTCTTATGGTCATAACTCTCACCGTTGGCACCGCCGCCAAATAGTATGTAGTCGTCGAGTGAAATCTTTATGGCATCCATTATTTCTTGCCGAAAACCTGATTGATGAGCATCTCGAATTCCTGGAACGCAAATGTGTCCTGGAGGTCGCGCAGGGCATCGGCCAGTCCGCGGTAATGCCATTCGTGGTCCTTGGGATTATTGGCATGGAACAGATTCCAAAGAGCATCGCCCTGTACGGCATAGTCACGTGCAATGGCACGCATATTGGACAGTTTGTCGCCCATGGCTACAATCTTGGCATCACGTGGGGCACCTGCGATTAGGTCTATGGCCTTTTTCTTGCGTTCGTGCCATGTGCCCTCATCATCACCTACGCTCTCAATCTGCACGAGTGATGCTATGCGATCACCGAATTCCCGACGGATATCGTCAATGGTGACGTCGGTATCCTCGACGGTGTCATGCAGTGCGGCGGCAGCCAGAAGTTCCTGGTCAGGTGTTATGGTCGCTACAATCTCGACCGCCTCCATGGGGTGTACAATATAAGGAAAACCTTTGCCCCTGCGTTCGGTGCCGGCGTGGGCCTTGACCGCAAACATTATGGCGCGGTCAAGCAGGGTGGTGTCAAGCGGTTTGTTTGCCATTATAAAAGGTTTATTTGTTCATGAAAGGCAGGTCCTTGGACTGTTCCAACAGCATCTCGGCAATCATGTCATTACTCTCGGACTCTCCGTTCAGAAGGTCAAACATATACTTGATGCCGGCTTTGCCGCCTCCGTTCTTGAGTATGAACGCAATGCACAGGTCCTGAGGGCCGATGGACGATGAGATGATATCCAGATCGGTCAGTCCTATCTGATAGCATGCTATCTGGTAAGCTCCCTCCGAGTACTCCTTGATTACATTTGATATGTCTCCCAAAGTCTTGAGTCCCAGTCCTTTGAATACAGCCAGATAGGGCATGAGCGGAACCTCCTGTATCTCGGCCTGGTTCATGGCGGCTATGCGCTTGTTGAGTTGGCCGAACGGATCCAGCTCCAGATAACTGCGGAAAGTGTCTCCGTCAATGGGCACCTCATCCAGGTTGCCTGAGCGAACCAGAGACTGGACACGGCGACGGTAATCGGTCAGTTCTATGCGTATCTTGCTGAACTCGTCATCCACCAGTTCCAGCATACCGGCCAGACGGCTCATGTTGCGCATATAGCGTCTGGGTATCTCCACGCCCGATTTGTAACCGGTGTCATGGTCCATGTTTGCCCATGCGTGCTGCAACAGGGTGCGCATCTGTATCTCAAAACGATAGGGGAAACCCGGCACTGAACAGATGTAGTGCAGTGACAGATAACCGAAACTGTCTATCTCGTGGATCTTGCGCTTGTCGACGGTATTATCCCAGTCAATCTCAAAGAGTCTCTCAACGGCCGATGCCACCTTATCGACATCGTCTATGTAGAAGGTAATGACTCTGAGTCCCAGAATGTCGGTCAGGTCAGCCAGACTGTTGTACTTGTGACCTTTCAACTCCAGCTTACCGGCAAGCGAATCATACGCCTTGACACGTGATTCAATAGCAGCCACAAGCAGACCGGCATCGGCCAATGTCTGTCTGAGCTTTTCCTTAACCTCCTGCTCTACTTCCCTGAAGCGGGGCAGGTTATCCTGATATTCCTGAAGGATGGCCTCACAGTGAGGGTCCAGTTGCCTAGCCTTCTTCATGGCTCGTTTTTTTAGTCCTGAATCTCAAACAGATTGAGGAAACCGGTCATCATAAAGACTGAACGGATGTCTTTGTTGATGGCCTTAACGATGATCTTGCCTCCCTTTGAAGCAGCAGCCTTGCGCAGTGAAAGGAACAGACGCAGTCCGGAACTTGATATGTACTCAAGCTCGGTGCAATCCAAGATTACGGTTCCTGCGGCATACTGTGTCAGGTTATCAAAATCACCGCTTATCTCCTGTGATGCGGGTGTGTCCAGACGACCGATAAGCTGTGCGGTCGTAATTCCGTCTTGGTTGTTGATTTTTACTTCCATAATAGTTTATTCTTGTTTGATTCATTAATCATCGGTGTCGCCCATAATAATCACCAGCTTGTCCCCGACCATAAGTTTCATGCTTCCATGAGGGACAAGATACTTGTCGCCGCGACGAACCATCATCACGCGAATGCCGTGGGGCAGATGCAGGTCGCGCAGTGTCTCGCCGCTCTCCAGATCCTCTTGTGATACGATATGGTCACGGAGCATTCCCATCTCCTCGGGTACCTCCATGCCGAATGTCTCAACCTCGGGGTCATCGTCAATACTCATGTTCAGCAGCTTGGCCATGGGAGAGATGGTCATACCCTGCAAAAGCAGTGACATGAGGGTTATGGTGAATACTATGTTGAATATCTCACTTGATCCGTCAACGCCTTCAATCACGGTGTAAAGGGCAAAGAGTATCGGGCCGGCACCCTTGAGTCCTACCCATGACGTGAGCAGCTTGGCCCTGAAAGATAGTCCTCTGAATGGCAGCAGGCTGAGCATGATACCTGCCGGACGGGCTACCAGCATCAGGAACAGTCCTATCAGGATGGCTGGAACCAGAACGGTATGCATCTGTGACGGCTTGGCCAGCAGTCCCAACAACAGGAACATCATGAGCTTAGAGAGCCAGGTTATTACCTCAAAGAAAATGAGAACCTCCTTCTTGGCCGGCATTTCTTTAGTGTTGCCTATGATTATGGCGCAGACATAAAGGGCAAGAAGTCCGTTGCCGCCTATGAATGAGGCCGCACCGTTGGCGAACAATGCGATGCTGAGTATAAGGATTGCATAGAGCGGGCTGGACTGCAGGTGAATCCTGGTAATCAGCCAGCGAGCTCCGTATCCCAAAGCCAATGCTACGACAAAACCTATAATAATCTGTTTGATAAGGATCCATACACCGGACAGAATGATGCTCCAGGTGTGGATTTCTCCAGTTGAGCCGTGTACTGATTCCAGTATGCTGACCAGAAGTATGGTAAGCACATATGCCATGGGGTCGTTACTTCCCGATTCAAGTTCCAGAAGCGGTCCCAGATTCTCACGCAGCGTAAGCCTCTTGGTCCTCAATATAGAGAATACCGATGCCGAATCGGTCGATGACATGACGGCGGCCAACAGCAGACATCCCATAATGGAAGCGCCTGCACCGCCTATCCTTGTCCCGAAAGCGTAGAAAATGAACAGTCCTGATACAAGAATGGTTATGAATACTCCCAACGTGGATACAGAGATACCTTTCTTTATTATAGGCTTTGTCTCGGCCATAGAAGTCTCAAGGCCGCCGGTAAGCAGGATGATGGTCATGGCCAGATGTCCCAGGAACTCACCCACACGCAGCTCGTCAATCCTTATTCCCAGACCGTCCTCGCCGGCCAGCATTCCCAGGATAAGGAACAGCAGCATGGTGGGGACGCCGAACTTGGTACCCACTTTTGCCATGAGTATGGCCACGAACATGAGGAAAGAGACGAGCAGAATAAGGTTGCCCGATGAAATATCAATATTGAAGATTGACAACGGTATCATTTGCTCAGTTTCTTTATAAGGGTTAGAATGTTATGACCGTCAATGCGCTCGTAGTTTATGTTGTCCATAATCTGGCGTATCAGGTGTATGCCAAGACCTCCTATGGCGCGGTCCTCGGCGCTCAGAGTTATATCCACCTCGGCTTTGGCTGTGGGGTCGAACGGCTTGCCGGTGTCACTTATTATGAATGACAATTGGGTGTCGTTGGCTTTTGCCTCAATCGTTATGTCACCTTTGGTTCCTTTAGGGTATGCGTAGTTCATTATGTTGACCACGGCCTCCTCAATAGCC
>JAGCPB010000073.1 GCA_017642425.1 Bacteroidaceae bacterium | reverse complement strand
ATTTTATCATTTTTGTAAGAATAATTAGATGGAATAGTCGGCAAAAACCGAGAAAAAAGATTAAAGTTAACTTAACACCCTAGGCCTGACCCCAATTGCACGTTTTTTAGTCTTTGTATTTCTGGAAATTGTACTTGGTGCGGAGGGCCTCCTGGGTTTCGGGGTCCTGATGGGTGAAGTATGCTTTCCAACCCGGGCAGAAATTGATGTGCCAGCGCCAGAAACGTCCTTTCAGTGACTTGGGATTCTTGTCATAACTTGCTCTAAACTTGCAGTTTTCGCAGGGATACTGTGCCATATTCAGTGTAATTATATCGTTTGCGATACAAATATACGTCAAGTGCGTGAAACGGCAAGCGATCTGTGCGTTAATCTATATTAATGCGGATTGTGCTAGTGAACCTTAGGGAAGAAACCGTTAGTACCTGCGTTACAGTTCCCTAAGGTGATGGGGTAACGCAGGTACTGGCGTATTTTCCGGGTCACCTTAGGGAGAGAAATGTTTCTACGTGCGCTACGGCTCCCTAAGGTCAGGGGGTAGCCCGCGAGAAAGCGTATTTTCCGCTCACCTTAGGGACGAAAATGGCCCTACGTGCGTTGTGGCTCCCTAAGGTCGGGGGGCGGGGGGAGGGTGGAGTAATCAGTATTGAGTAAAAATGTGCAATAAGAGGTACGTGCGTTGGGAGTTTTGCGGGAAAAGGAGTATTTTTGCAGTTTGAAAAAAACGTTGCTACTGTGAAAGTACTTAAATTCGGTGGCTCGTCCGTGGGGTCCAAGGAGAGCATCACCAACCTTAAACAGATTGTAGAGTCACAACAGGATGATGTGATAGTAGTGGTTTCGGCCTTGGGTGGAATTACTGACAAACTTATAGCTACGGCCAGGATGGCTGCCGGTGGCGACCGCCAGTATGAGACTGAGACCAATGCCATGCTGGAGCGTCATGAGCAGATGATACATGACGTAGTGGCGCCTGAGCGTCGCAGGAAGGCGTACAACCAGGTTCGCAAGCTCTTTGGCGAGCTCAAGGAGATAATGCAGGGACTCTACCTGCTGCACGACCTGTCGGACAAGACCATGGATACCATAGTGAGCTACGGCGAGCGTCTTTCGTCGCAGATTGTATCGCAACTTATAGATGATATAACTCTCTATGACTCACGCGATTTTATCAAGACCGAGCACAACGGCCACAACCATTCCATTGACAGCGACCTTACCTACCGCCTTATCCGCGAGACATTCAAGGATATGCCCCATAAGGCCCTTGCTCCCGGATTCATATCGGCCGATGCCCAGACGGGTGAGATAACCAACCTGGGCCGCGGAGGATCGGACTACACCGCATCACTCCTGGCCGCGGCACTGGATGCCAGCGTGCTTGAGATATGGACCGATGTAGATGGATTCATGACGGCCGATCCCCGCGTGATATCTACCGCATATACCATCGATGAGCTTAGTTACGTGGAGGCAATGGAGCTCTGCAACTTTGGAGCCAAGGTGGTTTATCCGCCTACAATCTACCCGGTTTGCCAGAAGAACATCCCCATCCTGATAAAGAATACATTCAACCCCACGGCCCGCGGCACCGAGATAGTGAACGAACTGCCCGCTGGAACCAAGGCCATCAAGGGTATATCCAGCATAGGTAACACCGCTCTCATAACCATGCGAGGCTTAGGTATGGTGGGTGTGATAGGTGTGAACTACCGCATATTCAAGACGCTGGCCGAGAACGGAATCAGCGTGTTCATGGTGTCACAGGCATCGTCCGAGAACAGTACGTCAATCGGTGTCCGTAATGAGGATGCCGCTCCGGCATGTGAACTGCTCAATAAGGAGTTCAGCAAGGAGATTGCGCTTGGGGCCATATTTCCCATATCGGCCGAGATGGACCTGGCCACTGTGGCAATCGTGGGTGAGAACATGAAACGCAGTCCGGGTATTGCCGGTAAACTGTTCAGCGTGCTGGGACGTAACGGTATCAACGTGATTGCCTGCGCACAGGGCGCATCTGAGACCAACATATCATTTGTGGTAAAGAAGAGTTCGCTGCGCAAGTCACTCAACGTTATCCATGACTCGTTCTTCCTGTCAGAGTATCAGGTACTGAACCTGTTCATTTGCGGTGTGGGTACTGTGGGCAGCAGCCTGTTGGAGCAGATTCGCGGCCAGCGCGAGAAACTGATGCAGGAGCGCGGGCTCAAGTTGAATGTGGTGGGTATTGCCCGCGGCAAGAAAGCCATGTTCTGCCGTGAAGGGTTCAACCTGGACAATTACCGTGAGCAGTTGGAGAAGGCTCCCGCCAGCAACATCCAGATCCTGCACGATGAGGTCATCGGCATGAACATTTTTAATTCCGTGTTTGTGGATTGCACCGCAAGTGCCGATGTGGCCGGCCTGTATCAGGATTTCCTGGCTCATAACATATCAGTTGTGGCAGCCAACAAGATTGCGGCATCATCAGAGTATGAAAAGTACCTGGCACTTAAGCAGACTGCACGCCGTCGCGGTGTCAAGTTCCTGTTTGAGACCAACGTGGGTGCCGGACTGCCGGTTATCAACACCATAAATGACCTGATAAACAGCGGTGACCGCATTCTCAAGATTGAGGCTGTGGTTAGCGGTACGCTCAATTTCATATTCAGTCAGATAAGCGCTGACTGCCCGCTCAGCCAGACTATCCGCCTGGCCAAGGAGAAGGGTTACAGCGAGCCCGATCCGCGCATTGACCTTAGCGGTAAGGACGTGTTGCGTAAGCTGGTAATCCTGGCCCGTGAGAGCGGTTACGCCATTGAGCAGAAGGATGTGAACTGTGAGCTTTTCATACCGCAGGAGCTGTTTGACGGCACTATTGACCAGTTCTGGAAACGCCTGCCTAAACTGGATGCTGCATTTGAGGAGCGTCGGGCACGTGTTGAGAAGGAGGGCAAGCGTATGCGTTTTGTTGCCCGTCTGGACAACGGCAAGGCAAGCATTGGTCTGGCCGAGGTAAACAAGTACCACCCGTTCTACAATCTGCAGGGCAGCAACAATATAATCCTGCTCACAACCGAGCGCTACAAGGAGTATCCAATGATGATTCAGGGTTATGGCGCAGGTGCTGCAGTTACCGCAGCAGGCGTTTTTGCAGACATAATGAGCATTGCTAATATCTGATATAAACAGTCTTTTCCAAGAATGAAATACATAATTATTCTCGGCGACGGTATGGCCGACTGGCCTGTAAAGGAGTTTGGTAACAAAACCATACTCCAGCACGCCCGCAAACCATATATGGATATGCTGGCACGCAAAGGCCGTACCGGTATGCTAAAGACCGTGCCTGACGGATTCCACCCCGGCAGCGAGGTGGCCAACATGACCGTGATGGGTTATGACGTGACCAAGTCGTTTGAGGGCCGCGGCGTACTTGAGGCCGCCAACATAGGCGTGGATATCAAGCCCGGACAGATGGGCATGCGCTGCAACATAATATGCATTGAGAACGGACTTATCAAGAACCACTCGGCAGGTCATATCTCAACCCCAGAGGCCGATGAGATAATCAAGACCCTTGAGAAGGAGCTTGGTAATGACAAGGTCCATTTCTATACCGGTATACAGTACCGTCATCTTCTGGTGATTGACGGCGGCCGCAAGGAGCTTATCTGCACCCCGCCTCATGATGTGCCCGGACAGCCGTTCCGCGACCTTATGGTAAAGGCAACCACCCCTGATGCAGAGCCTACCGCACAGCTGCTCAATGATTTGATACTGCGCTCACAGGAGATCCTGGCCAAGCATCCGGTTAACCTTAAGCGTATAGCCCAGGGTAAGGATCCCGCCAACAGCATCTGGCCCTGGTCACCCGGTTACCGTCCGGCCATGCAGCCCATAAATGAGCTGTACCCCAATATCCGCAAGAGTTCAGTGATATCGGCTGTGGACCTTATAAAGGGAATTGGCCACTACGCCGGTATGAAGGTGATTGATGTGGAGGGTGCAACAGGTCTGTTCGATACCAATTATGAGGGTAAGGCGCAGGCTGCCATCGATGCCCTTAAAACCGATGATTTTGTGTATCTGCATGTCGAGGCCCCCGATGAGGCCGGCCATGAGGGCAACTTTACCCTCAAGAACCGCACCGTTGAGGATCTGGACAGCCGCCTGATAGGTCCCATATATGAGGAGGTCTCCAAGTGGAGCGAGCCTGTGGCAATTGCAGTGCTGCCTGACCACCCGACGCCCTGCGCACACCGCACGCACACATCGGACCCCATTCCGTTCCTGATCTATGCTCCGGGGATGGAGCCGGACGGCGTTACCGCTTTTGACGAGGAGTCTTGCAAGAGTGGGGCATACGGCAACATTGAGGGCATTGAATTCACCAAGATTTTTCTTTCACTTAAATGAAATACTACAGCACAAACCATAAGTCCGACGACGTGACCCTGCGTGATGCGGTGGTTCGCGGACTGGCCCCTGACCGCGGCCTTTACATGCCGGAGCGTCTTAACAAGCTGAGCAAGGGGTTCTTTGAAGGCATCGATAAGATGACGTTCCAGGAGATGTCATTTGAGGTTGCCAAGGCATTCTTTGGAGAGGATATCCCTGCCGATGACCTTAAGAAAATAGTTTTTGACACCCTGGCATTCCCCACACCCGTTGTCAAGGTTGATGAGAATATCTACTCACTGGAGCTTTTCCATGGTCCCACACTTGCGTTCAAGGATGTAGGCGCACGTTTTATGGCCCGCCTGCTGGGTTATTTCAATAAGGAGGAAAAGCAGCTTGTGAACGTACTGGTGGCCACATCGGGCGATACCGGAAGCGCCGTTGCCAACGGATTCCTGGGCGTGGAGGGCGTGCATGTGTATGTGCTCTATCCCAAAGGCAAGGTAAGTCCTATCCAGGAGTGCCAGTTCACCACATTGGGCAAGAACATCACTGCAGTCGAGGTTGACGGCGTGTTTGATGACTGCCAGGCACTGGTCAAGAACGCCTTTATGGATGCAGAGCTCAACCAGCGCATGAAACTGACATCGGCCAATTCAATCAATGTGGCCCGTTTCCTGCCGCAGGCATTCTACTACTTCAACGCCTACGCACAGATGAAGGTTATGGGCAAGGCCGATAATCTGGTAATCTGCGTGCCCAGCGGTAATTTTGGCAATATCACAGCTGGACTGTTCGGCTGGTTCATGGGACTGCCCGTAAAGCGTTTCATTGCCGCCAACAACGCCAACGACATATTCTACAATTATCTTAAGACCGGAGTCTATAGCCCCAAACCGTCGGTCCAGACGCTGGCCAACGCAATGGATGTGGGTGAT
>JAGCPB010000072.1 GCA_017642425.1 Bacteroidaceae bacterium | reverse complement strand
TGCACGGTCATGTCCTCCTTGATCTGATCGGTAGGACCAAGCAGGATGGCACCTACGTTATCCTCCTCCAGATTCATAACTATGGCCTGGATGCCATTGTCAAACTCTATCAGCTCATCGGCCTCGGCATTCTTGAGTCCGTATATGCGGACCACGCCGTCACTCACCTGGAGCACGGTTCCAACCTCCTGAAACTTGGCGCTGGTGTCAATGCCCTTAAGCTGTTCCAGAAGTACCTCCGATACCTCACTTGCCTTTATTCCGTTTGCCATTATATGATACGGTTATTCTTTTCTATAAGTTCCTTGCGGATTCTCTGCAACTTGCCCGCCACGCTGGCGTCAAGGCGGAATCCGTCAACCAGAAGCACAAATCCGCCGTCAAGTGACGGATCAACCGTGTGGGTCCATTCCACACTTCCGTGCTCTACGTTCTCTACCAACTGTTTGAGCCGCGCCCTGCGTTCATCGCCCACAGGGGTGGCTGTTATAAGCTCAACCGGCACGATACCATTTTTGAGGCGGTACAGGTCCTGATAGCTTACGGCCATAAACAGCAGGCAGTCACCGCGTCCGGCACCTACAACGAGCTTGAAGAAAGCCTGTGCGGAACCGCTCAGCGGTTTCTTTCCGTCCGTGACAGCAGTCTCAAGCAGGCTGCATTTATCGCCCACGCTTACCGTGGGGTCAACCAGACGGTCATGTATGGCACGAACAGCCCGCATCCGTGAGGCAAGCGTCTGCATCTCCAGATACACCTGCGCAGCATCACCCTGCTCCACCGCATACTGCAGCAGAGCCTTGGCGTAACGCACGGAAACGGTTCCTGTATTCATACCTTACTTTTCTGTTTTGACGTCATCTATCATACGGTCTATCAGAAGGAGCTGGTCCTCATCAGTTGAGAGTTCCTTAAGCACAACCCTCTCGGCCACCTGGACCGACAGTTCGGCTACCTGACGGCGCATGCTGCGCAGTGCCTCCTCCTTCTCAAGACGTATCTGTTCACGTGCATCGGCGATGAGTTTCTCACCGCTCTCCTTGGCACGGTTTTCGGCCTCTGCAATGATTTCATCACGCCGGTCGGCAGCCTCCTTAAGGATACGCGCCTTCTCGGCACGGGTCTCCTTGAGCAGTTCATCACACTCATTCTGGATTCCGGCCAGACGCTCATTGGCCTCCTTTGCTGCCAGGAGCGACTTGTCTATATACTCATTGCGCTCATCAACCATACGGGTAATCATGGGGAATCCCCACTTTACCAGTATAAAGAAGACTATTCCGGCTGCAATGAGCATCCAGATGATTGTACCGACTTCGGGAATCAGAAGGTCCATTACTTAGGAGGATAGAGAGCCAGAAGACAAACAATAACAGCCAACAGGGAGACACCCTCCATGAAAGCACCTATAAGAATCATTGAACTGCGGATATCACCGGCAGCCTCGGGCTGACGTGCGATTGACTCCATTGCTGACTGACCTATACGGCCCAGGCCCATAGCGGCACCAATCACTGCAATTGCTGCACCAAGTGCAATACCTGCATTTCCGAATCCTGCTCCTAAACCTGCGGCAGCCTGTAAGAATGTTGCTAACATCATAATGTTGTTATTTTAAAGTTGTTAATGTATTATCAGTTTTTGTTGCTATCTCTTTCTTGGCATGATGCTCCTCGGGGCGTGACAGGCCGATGAACACAGCACTAAGCATGGTGAACACATAAGCCTGGATATATGCCACAAGCAATTCCAACATATTCATGAATATCATGAAGAATACAGACAGGACTGTCATCGGGGCACCTATCAACGGTCCCATCTTTGCTGTTATGAATATCACACAGGTAAGCGACAGTATGATGGCGTGACCTGCAGTGATATTGGCAAACAGACGAACCGTAAGGGCAAACGGCTTGGTGAATATACCCACAATCTCAATGAACGGAAGCAGAGGCACCGGAGCCTTAAGGAATATGGGGACATCGGGCCAGAGTATCTCTTTCCAATACTCGCGGTTACCAAGCACATTGACCGTAAAGAATGTTACCAGCGCCAGAGTGAGCGTAATGGCGATATTGCCCGTTACATTGGCTCCAGCCGGGAATATGGGAATAAGACCCATTATGTTGCTTAACAGTATAAAGAAGAATATGGTGAGCAGCAACGGCGTATACCGTTTGTACTCTTTGCCTACCGAAGGCTTGATTACATCATCCACAATCATGGCAATAACATACTCCATCAGGCCCACAAAACCGCCCGGAGCCGGGTCGGTAGCGCTGTGACGCCTGTACCAGCGGGCAGTGCACATCACTATCACGCAGAGCAGCAGGCTGTTTATTATCACGGCCAGCGCTATCTTGGTAAGTGACAGGTCAAGCGGCTTGAGTTCAGTGCCATCGGGCAACGTCTCCACCAGTTTGCCCGCATAGGCACCATCATCCGTTATATGGAATCCCTCATAACTGCCTGTATGCTCAAGTTCCCGTGAAGAGAAGAAATGCCAACCTGATACCTTGCTGTAAAGTATTACCGGCAGGTGCAGGCTTATCTCCTTTTGACCTATTGTAATAATATGCCAGTGATAGGAATCCTTCAGGTGACCGAATATGACTCCTTTTACATCGACAGTCTCATCCTGAGCAGACTCCTGCGCCATGGCCGGAACCGCAATCAGAAACATCAATGACAATATGGCAATTATCTTTTTCAACTCTTTTTCTCTCCTTTCATAAACAGTACCGTCTCAACAGCCGACAGGCACATGTAATATATCATGAATACCACTGCAAACGGCAGCAACTGAGTACGCACCGCAGTGAAATATGCCAAAAGCAGTATCAGGGCAAGCAGGATCTTAACCACCCTGTAGGAAAGGAAGAATATGCTGCGGTCCTTACCCTTCCTTTCGTTTGAGCGCTTGAGCCATACCATAACGCCAAGCATTACAGCAAAGAACAGCGGAATAATGAACAGCAGGGACGGATACTGATCGGGCCAGGCCATACGTAATGAAAGCACTGCTGCTATGGTCAGTACCGAGAGTACAATCAGATATGTCAGAATAAGTTTCTTCATATTTCCACACAAATTGAGAGAACATTGTCCCTGACTTCGGCGAACCCGGACTCTACGGCAACCTCCGCCGTACCGTTCGTATCCTTGTAGGCTATTTTGCCCTTGTCAAGCGATGAAATTATAGGGGCATGATTATTGAGGACAGTGAAACTGCCCACGGTACCCGGCAGGGTAACGCTTTCAACCTCACCCTCAAATACCATTCTGTCCGGAGCTATAATCCTTAACTTGAGCATGATTACTTCTTCATTTCCTCCTGAAGTTTCTTGGCCTTCTCAATGGCCTCCTCGATGGTACCCACATTCAGGAATACCTGTTCCGGCAGGTCATCAACCTCACCGTCCAGGATCATGTTGAATCCCTTGATGGTATCTTCAATGTTCACCATAGTACCCTTGACTCCGGTAAACTGCTCTGCCACAGCGAACGGCTGTGAAAGGAAACGCTGCACGCGGCGGGCACGTGCCACTGTAAGCTTGTCCTCATCGGACAACTCGTCCATACCCAGGATCGATATGATATCCTGCAACTCATTGTAGCGCTGCAGTATCTGCTTTACACGCTGTGCGGTATCGTAATGGGCCTTGCCAACGATGTTGGGATCAAGGATACGTGATGTGGAATCCAGCGGATCAACGGCCGGATAGATACCCAATTCAGCGATCTTACGGCTCAGCACAGTAGTTGCATCCAGATGTGAGAACGTGGTGGCAGGTGCCGGGTCGGTAAGGTCATCGGCCGGAACATAAACGGCCTGTACCGATGTGATTGATCCGTGTATGGTAGATGTGATACGTTCCTGCATCTTACCCATCTCACTGGCCAGCGTAGGCTGGTAACCTACGGCACTGGGCATACGTCCCAAAAGGGCCGAAACCTCACTACCTGCCTGAGTGAAACGGAATATGTTATCTATGAAGAACAGGATATCGCTGTACGCGCCGTCGCTGCCGGCACCGTCACGGAAAGACTCGGCAACGGTAAGACCAGACAGTGCTACCGAAGAACGTGCCCCTGGAGGCTCATTCATCTGACCGTACACAAGCGTGGCCTGTGACTTGGCAACCTCATCATAGTCAACCTTGCTCAGGTCCCACTCTCCCTTGGCCATGCTCTCCTTAAAGGCATCACCGTATTTTATTACACCGGACTCAATCATCTCACGCAGCAGGTCATTACCCTCACGGGTACGCTCTCCCACTCCGGCAAATACCGAGAATCCGTTGTTCTTCTTTGCGATATTGTTGATAAGCTCCATGATGAGCACGGTCTTGCCTACGCCGGCTCCGCCAAAGAGGCCGATCTTACCGCCCTTGCAGTATGGCTCCAGCAGGTCAATAACCTTGATTCCGGTAAAGAGCACCTCCTCAACGGTTGACAGTTCCTCAAACTTGGGAGGCTGACGGTGTATGGGGAACGCACCCTCCTTGTCCAGCGGCTTGAGGTCATCAATAGGCTCGCCGGTAACGTTCATCATACGGCCCTTGATCTGCTTGCCCACAGGCATTGTTATAGGACTGCCTGTAACGCGCACCTCCATACCGCGACGCAGACCGGTGGTAAGGTCCATGGCCACGCAACGGACCATATTCTCGCCAATGTGCTGCTGTACCTCAATAATCAGCTTTCGGCCGTCTGGGCGGGTAATCTCCAATGCCTCATGTATTGCAGGCAGGTTATCGCCGCCACTCTCAAAAGCGACATCCACCACAGGACCTATTATTTGGGCTACACGCCCCGAAACTGCTTTCATACCTTGTTATTTGTAGGTTGCAAATATAACTAATTATGACGTACCTTCTTATCCCTAAATGTGACCTTTTATATCTAAACGGACTAAAATTCACACTTATTTATACTAATTTTGTGCCATGATTTTAACGGATACTGTTTGGGCTGTTATCAAACTGCTTGCAGGATTTGCCCTGCTGTTCTTTGGTGGTGACTGGCTGGTGGACGGAGGCGTGGCACTGGCACGAAAGTTCCGCATATCGCCGCTTGTAATAGGCATGACTATAGTGGCATTCGGTACATCCGCGCCGGAACTGCTGGTCAGCATGACATCGGCCATAAAAGGCAGCGCAGGCATAGCTATGGGAAATGTACTGGGCTCCAACATAGCCAATATCGGCCTTATTCTGGGCCTTACTGCAATCCTCTGCCCTATTCCGACAGAAAACCGTAAGGTCACTGTCAACGGACTTGTAATGATTGCAGCATCCCTTCTGCTGCTTGTTTTCTCCCTTAAAGGCGGAATAACCCGGATGGAAGGAATGATATTGTTTGCAGGCATCATACTCTTTACAGTGACGTCTATCCGTAAAGGCCGTGCCGGATTATCATCTGAAGACTCTGAATCCGATGTTCATGAAAAGAAGATGTCAATAGGTCTGGCAATTCTGCTTATTATCCTATCATGCGCCATGCTGGCTTTCGGTGCAGATTTTATGGTAGATGGTGCTACCGTGCTGGCCAAGGCCATAGGTGTAAGCGACAAAGTGATAGGACTTACTGTCGTTGCATTGGGAACCAGCCTGCCGGAACTGGCCGCTTCAGTGGCTGCCGCCCTCAAAAAAGAGATGGATATATCCATAGGCAATATTATAGGCTCTAACATATTCAACATATTCTGTGTGCTTGGAGTATCGGGCTCTATCAGGCCTATCCCGTTTGAGTACGCCCCTTACAAAGCTGATTTCATAATAATGCTGTCCTTTTCGGCAGCTCTGCTGCTGTTTATACAACCTTGGAAGGCGCAAGGCAGACTTGGACGCGTATCAGGCCTGCTTCTGTTCGCGGCCTATGCGGTTTACGCCTGGTCACTTTTCTGATTCCTTTTATTTTCCTGAGCCTATCCAGGTCAGTTTACGCCATATTCCTTCCAGCGGACCGCGTTCATGGTTCCTGGACCACATCTTGAGCAATGCATACTGGAAAACTATCATACTCAAACCTACCAGCGCAGACCATGTCGTGCCGAGAGTGTTGTATAGACTGAATCCCCACTCGTAGAACAGCAGACTGCCTATGATGGATTGCAGCAGATAGTTGGTAAGACTCATGCGGCCAAAGAATCCCAGCTTACCGAATACATTACGGAATCCCTTAAACCTGTACCAAAGCAGAACACCTACCGACAGAATGAGCATCAGGATAGCCAGATTCCACATTGGATGAACCAGGTCATCGTACTTGCCGAATCCGGTAAAAGCTCCGGCCAACACCAATAATGCCGATACGACAAGGATAATGCGCCAGGCCTTGAGGTTGTTTCCCTCATTATAAAATAGTCGCATACGCCCCAACAGCAAGCCAAGATAGAACAGGCCCAATGTCTGGGTAATACGTCCGTGAAACCAAAACCATCCAAGAGTGGTGGTTATGCCATATTGCAGATTGGTCACTGCCGAATGCCAGAACGTGTCATGCCCCTGCATCAGTTTGAAATAACCCATGTTGACCCAACGGGAATCAGGATGCCATCCTGCAAAATGAGAGTATATTTCAAGTGGCTGTATAAGAAGCAGTATTGTTACAGCCCATAGCCATTTGTTGTCAAGATAACCTGCAGGAATAAGCAGCAGGCCCAGTATTGCGTATGTGATAAGGATATCGCCGTCATAGAAACATACGTTCAACACGCCGAACAGGAAAAGCAGCAGCATACGCCACGCAAAACGCAACGAGAAATCCTTTCCTTTCTGCTCCTGATTGTCACGCATTATAAAAAAACTCAATCCGAACAAAATGGCAAATATGCCATACATCTTGCCGGAAAGCAATGCCTGCAACACATCGAAAACAGTACCGTCACAAGGTAGCGTGTATTTGATTTCCCGTGCAAAAGTGTTGAAATGCTCCACAGAGTGGAACAGTATTATACCGGCCACAGCCAGTCCTCTGAGTGCATCAGCTACTTCAATGCGGTTGTTCTTAAGTCCTTGAGTCTTATACATATCTATTATAATGAGGGTTTTACCGGAACAATAGTGCCGTCAGTGTTGAAATACATGGGGTCTATACAGATTTCGCGGTTATAACCACCGGACAGCCCCATCTTGATGCCTTCAGGACGGGTAAAACGATTTCATATCGGTGGTAACCATCAGATAACCGTTGCCGTCATGCCTACGGCAGATTTTAAAGCTTATTACAAGTATGTAACAGCTGGATTTCAGGCATTCTTGCGTTTCATAACGCTGCGGACAAAGTACCAGACCAACAGTAGGTACATGATAAGAGAGAGCCACTCTGCAGCATGCGATCCTGTCCATGAATCAGCCATGAAAAGATCCAGACCAGCAAACCTGAGAGCTGCGCTTACAACGCCCATCAATGCGCCTCCAGCTATGAAGCCCGATGCCAGCAAGGTTCCATGCTCCACACGAGCTGTATTTACAGCGGGATCTATTGAGCGTGTGCTTACATACCAGTTGATGAATCCGCCTACAACTAGCGGTATATTGAGCTGGAACGGTATGAACATACCCAGAGCAAATGCCAGAGCCGGAATCTTGCAGAAGTTAAGTATCAGGGCAATCACTGCGCCGGTAGCGTAAAGCCACCAGGGAGCGCCTGTGCCTGACATCAACGGATCAATGACAGCTGCCATGGCGTTGGCCTGCGGAGCCACCAGAGCGTTCTCACCAACAAATCCGTATGTCTTGTTAAGGATAATGAGCACACCGCCCACGGTCAGTGCCGATACCAGTGTTCCCAGGAACTTCCATCCCTGCTGGACTGCCGGAGTTGAACCGAGCCAGTAACCTATCTTAAGGTCAGTGATGAATCCACCGGCCATTGAAAGCGCGGTACATACCACGCCGCCCATAATCAGGGCAGATACAATACCGGGAGTTCCCTTAAGACCAACTGCAACCATAATAACTGATGCCAGAATGAGAGTCATCAGAGTCATACCGGAAACAGGGTTAGTACCAACAATGGCTATGGCATTGGCTGCAACAGTGGTAAACAGGAATGCGATGATTCCAACTACAAGAATACCTACAACAGCATGCAGCAGATTGAAATCCATCACACCCAGATAGAAGAATGCAAACACTGCAACCAGCGCCACTATTATACCTATAATAACTATCTTCATGGGCAGATCTCGCTGTGTACGCTCCACCTGAACACCTGCGGCACTCTTACCGCCCTTCAGTTCGCGTCCGGCCAGACTTACGGCACCCTTGATTACAGGCCATGACTTGATGATGCCCAGAATTCCGGCCATAGCTATACCGCCTATTCCTATATGACGCGCATAGCTGGAGAATATCTGCTCGGGTTCCATCTGTGAAACAGCATCTGTTATGGCAGGGTTGAGTGACTGCAGGAAAGCATCGCCCAACAGAGGCAGGATGGGAACAATCACGAACCATACCAATGCGGAACCTGCGGCAATGATGCAGGCGTATTTGAGACCTACAATATATCCCAGACCCAGCACAGCGGCACCGGTATTGATGCTGAACACCAGTTTGGCCTTGGTTGCCAGAGCAGAGCCCCATGCACATACCCTTGTAGTGAAGTTCTCTGTCCAAAGTCCGAATGTGGAAACTATGAAATCATAGATACCGCCTATGATACCCGATATGACAAGAGGTTTAGCCTGGCCGGCACCCTTCTCGCCCGATATCAGGACCTGTGTTGTTGCAGTAGCCTCGGGGAAAGGATACTTGCCGTGCATATCCTTGACAAAATACTTACGGAACGGTATCAGGAACAATATTCCCAGCACACCACCCAGAAGCGAGCTGATGAATACCTGCATGAAGTTCACAGTCATATCAGGATACTTGGCCTGCAGAATGTAAAGTGCAGGCAGAGTGAATATGGCACCGGCCACAATCACGCCAGAGCAGGCACCTATAGACTGGATGATTACATTCTCACCTAAAGCGCCCTTACGCTTGGCCACGCTTGAAACACCAACGGCAATGATTGCAATCGGTATGGCAGCCTCAAATACCTGACCAACCTTGAGGCCCAGATAAGCTGCAGCAGCCGAGAACAGGACGGCCATAAGCAAGCCCCATCCCACTGACCAGAGATTGGCCTCAGGATAGACCTTACCGGGTTTCATGATAGGCTCATAAGATTCACCTTCTTTAAGTTCGCGATACGCGTTTTCCGGCAGTTCTACCGTTTTTTTCTCTTCTTCCATATATTATTATTTCTCAATTTGACTTTCGGAGTCAGTTACAATTGATTTGCGAAGATAGTTAATAATTGAAAAAATAACATTACATTTGAGGCAGAAAACCAATTAAACTAACTGTATTTATATGAGAAAGAATCTGTTTTTTGCAGCTCTGGCCGCCATGGCAATGGTTGCAGTGCCAATGCAGGCACAGAATTCAAGAATCGTCGAGGAAGGCGGTTCAGGCCCTTACAAGGCAATCATGATGGAAGAGGCATCACTTACCACACACACCATTTTCCGTCCTCAGGACCTGAGCAAGTTCGGAAAGAACAATCTTCTGCCGGTTCTGGTTTGGGGTAACGGCGGTTGCGCCAACTCACCCAGCGGCCATATCAATTTCCTGAATGAGGTTGCATCTCAGGGATTCCTTATCGTAGCTATCGGACCCAGCAACTACCAGCAGCAGGAGGCTCCGCGTCCGGGTCAGACCGGTGATGTTCCCCGTATGGGACAAGGCGGTGGCATGGGTGGCTTTGGTGGCGGCATGGGAGGCGGTATGCCTCAGATGGGCGGCCAGCGTCCCCAGGGCCAAGGTGGCCAAGGCGGTGGAATGCCCCGTATGGGAATGGGAGGCGGAATGCCACAGATGGGTGGCGGCGGCATGGGCGGCGGAATGTCCATGGGTGACCCCACTGGTCTGAAGCAGGCTCTTGAATGGGCAATCGCTCAGAATGCCGACAAGAACAGCCCCTACTACGGCAAGCTTGACCTTGACAACATTGCAGCAGCAGGTATGTCATGCGGTGGTCTGCAGGCTCTCCACATGAGTGATGACGCCCGCATCAAGACCATCATGGTAATGAACAGCGGTTATTTCGGCACCGATGAGAGTGAAGACAAGGCCAGCCTTGCCAAACTGAAACAGAAGTCAATCATCTGGATCCTGGGCGGTTCAACCGATATCGCATGGGAGAACGGTAATGATGATTTCAAGCGTATGGCAGGTTCAATGCCCGCATGCCTGGTTAGCCTGGACGGCATCGGCCACGGCGGCACATATATGCAGCCCAACGGCGGTGACTACGCAAAGGTAGCAGGTGCATGGCTCAAGTGGTGGCTCAAGGGCGACAAGGAGGCCGGCACAATGTTTACAGGCTCAGAGCCCGGTGTAAGCAAGATGGCCGGCTGGATGATTGAGCGCAAGAATATCAAGTAATTCCAGGTATTATACCTATTAAACAGAAACGCGCCCTGATATTTTCAGAGCGCGTTTCTGTTTTCAATAAACCCTCTAGTTTAATTATAATCTGAAGAAAGAATAGTAAACCTTGTCTGCATTTGCAGTCTGTTTCTGTTCATTCAGGTAATTCAGATTGGCAAATTGATCACGGTCATAACTGTAAACCAACTCTTTATCATTCAGCTTACAGATATGGGCTTTCTTGGTAATGGTCTCTCCACCGTCAATCTCCTCACAGAAAGTAAGGCTGCCGTCAGGATTCAAGGAATAATGTCCCTCCATCGTTACCATATTGGCTACAGTCAACGGAGCGTCACCATACATGACGTATGAATTGGGGCTAAGAATCAGATTCCATTTGCGCTTATTGACGGTAGTGTTTCTGGTCAGTTTTTTTGAATCCCGACAATAAACCACATCAGAGAAATACCAATTGCCCTCTATCCTGCGTTTCCAGTAAATAAACCTCAGCTCCTGCACGTAACTCCAAATCTTCCTCATAATACTGGTCTCCTTTTTCAATCCTAATATCAGTTAATAATTAGTATTAAATATTGTGTTTACTCATTATCATAATCCAGAATGCGACCGTTGTACTTAACCTCCCAGTCATCGACTGTGGCCGTAAACTCAATCGGCCTGTAAACGGTACACAGATTCATGCCCAGCACGAATGTGTACTGCAAGCCCAACTCAAACACATCGTCAGGAATAACGCCCGACAATGGAATCATCTGAGACATACCTGTAGCTCCACGATAATGTGTGCCGTCATAGTCAAACGGATCAACATCAAATATCACCTCAACATAATGCTTTCCTTCCTTAAGTTCCTCGGGAACCACATAGGAGCGGCTGCAATCCTTGCTTTCATCAGACAACGAAGTTTCAGACAGGAAACCTGCGTTTTCCAATCCGCATGCCACAGCGTCATTACCCTCGTAAACGTCAATCTTCTGACGCTTAGCGTTAGGAACCCAATGGCAATTCTGGCCATCAAATACAAACAATCCTTCATTTGGCATACCGTGAAGAACTACCTTACGGACACGCATAAGCCCCTTGAGCTGATCGTCATCGGTAATGTCACAAACCTTGAATCCAATGCTGTTGGTGATGTGATGGAATTTAAGATTGACCGTCTCAAATTTCTGATGACACCTCATCTCTACCGCATCTGCGAACAAAGGTCCTTTCTTGACATCATCGGCAGTAAAATGGATTGCGCTTGAACCGTCACTTTCATAGTTCACATTACTGACAAACGGATAATAAGCGCTTATGCTCATAGACTCTGTAGACGCCAAGGTAACAAGGTCTGCAGCTCTGACACCATTCTCTTCATACACCGGAAGGTTATCTATCAGGATTGCACCCGACGTGGAATCAACACCAATTAAACCAAATGCGACATTGGCATCGATACTTCCATGAACCTTTTCAGAATTATATGAAGTAGAATGATCCGCATCCGCTTTTGTTTTTGTAGATGTTTTGGTCCTTGTCTTGGTATTGTTAGAAACCGTTATATGGAACAGTGTATGAGTCTCCTGGCAATTATAAAGAAAGTCGAACCTTTTCTCACGGGAACATGAGACTGTCATCATTACTACTATAGCAATAACGAGGGTTTTGATGGAGGTTCTTTTCATTTCCGTTTCTTTTGTTGTTTGGTTTACGGCACAAAAATAAAATAGTATATCAGACAATGGTGTTGGAAAATAGGTGGACTTGTATATTTTGATTAAAATTATTCAAAAAAGAAGGCAAATATCCAAATATCCAAATACAGACAGGGAATATGGCATAGATAAAACGACAAAAACGGCCCTACAAGCGCTCCTAGCCGGCAAATTAAGCGCTAACGGCATGTTAAAAAACGGCTATTCTGAACAATTTCAAACCTTAAAATGAACATTTTCAAACATGTCAGAGTCGTTTTTATCACATCAGTACCATGTTTTGAGGCATACTTAGGGTAATTCACTATTTTTGCAGAAAAAAGAGAAAGAAATGAATATACTCATAAGCAATGGCATAATCCTGCCAATGAACGCCCCTGATGGCGACAATGCATATTTTAACGGCTATATAGGCATAGAAAACGAACGTATCGCATTTGTCAGCGCAGATTCTTTACAAGCTGATGAATTCATGGCAAAACATACCGGTGACTGCACACAGATTGATGCAACCGGCAAAATCGTAATGCCGGGCCTTATCAACACACACACACATGTGGCAATGGCCCTGCTGCGTGGAATATCAGATGACGTACCTCTTATGGAATGGCTGGAGCAGCACATCTGGCCCATAGAAGGCAAAATGGGTTATAAAGAGGTATATGACGGTGCCAGACTGGGAATGCTTGAGATGATGATGGGCGGAACGACAACTCTGGTTGACATGTATCCGTATGAAGAGGCTGTAGCCGAAGCTGCCGAAAGCACCGGGATCAGGGCTGTAGTATGTCCATGCCCTATGGATTTCAGGATGGAACACTTTGAAAATGACTGGCGTGCCGTAAAGAAACGTTTTTCGGACAGCCGTCTCGTTACCATGATGATGGGGCCACATGCCATATATACGTTATCTGACAACAATCTGCAACGCTCCATAAGCCTGTCCGGAGAACTGGGCGTAGGCAGCCACGTACACCTGGCAGAGACTAAGACCGAACAGGATAACTGCATGGTACAGCACGGCATGAGTCCTACAGAATATCTTGAAAAAGAGGGGCTGTTCTCAACAAAGACACTGGCAGCGCATTGCGTAGTAATGTCTGACCATGACATTGAGATTCTGGCCAGACATAAAGTATCCGTAGCACATAATCCGCAGAGCAATATGAAACTGGCATCGGGCATAGCTCCGGTAAAGAAGATGATGGATGCCGGTGTGAATGTCGCAATAGGAACAGACGGAGCATCATCAAACAACGACCTTGACATGTGGGAAGAGATGCGTACAGCATCATTGTTACAGAAATTAGCCACAATGGATCCATGTTCAATACCTGCCTATACAGCCCTGCAGATGGCAACCGTAAACGGAGCAAAGGCCATAGGCCGTGAAGGTGAGCTTGGCATACTGGCCCCGGGCGCTTTAGCCGATATCCTGCTTGTGAACTTGGAGAAACCGCATCTGTATCCGCATACAAACCTTGTATCAGAACTGGTTTACAGTGCACATTCAGAAGATGTGGATACGGTAATAATAAATGGCCGGATAGTGGTTGAGAACCGCAGATGCCTGACAATGAATGCCCAAGAGGTATGCCAGACCGCCCAAAAGCACATTGACAGACTGATGTCCAAATAAAAAGTACCGGAGAGGCCAAAAAAAATTGAAATAGTTTTTGTAAGTCTCCCCAAAACCACTACCTTTGCACCGCTTTCTTCGGGAAGCATAGAACTTTGACAATTTTCTGGAAATGATTAATACCTGCGTAAAGAACTGAAAAGGTTTCCAAACGTACGGAGGCAATTGTCGCACAAGCCGAGAGCAGAGGGAAAGTTTACTTTCACTATGCCGAGGCGCCGGAGACAATCGCCGCAAATAAATTTTCCAGAAAAATTTATTTGCGGCAATAGCTCAGTTGGTAGAGCACGACCTTGCCAAGGTCGGGGTCGCGAGTTCGAGTCTCGTTTGCCGCTCAAAAGTAGATCTTTGATTTATTTTGGAAATGCCCAGGTGGCGGAATTGGTAGACGCGCACGTTTCAGGTGCGTGTGCCGCGAGGTGTGCAGGTTCGAGTCCTGTTCTGGGCACTTCTCTGGAGAGATGGCGGAATTGGTAGACGCGCTACTTTGAGGGGGTAGTGA
>JAGCPB010000071.1 GCA_017642425.1 Bacteroidaceae bacterium | reverse complement strand
AATCTTGCGATGTGGGAATATGCCATTCTCCGCCCGACAATACCGATGCAACATCATCAATGGCCTCAAGACGCTCCAACTCATCGGTCTTAAGTAAATGATGGCTCAATTCATCGGTAGTATATTTGTCCATACCGCTGGCCCCGGCAGAACTGCAATAACGGTAATTTCCCCAATAGAAATAATCCTTGGGCTCTATCTCTGCCCATGCATAGTAGTCTCCGTAATCTGATGGCTTGTCGGCACCCAGGTTACATGTAGCCCACAATACTCCCAGGCCCAGATCCACAAACTCATACTCATGTGGAGTTACGGTAACGGTACATTTGGCGCTCTTGCCGTAAGCCTGGACCGTAAGTACGCATTCGCCCGGTTTTATGGCCACAATAAGGCCGTCATCCATTACAGTAACCACTTTCTCATCCGATGACTTCCACTTGCAGGCACTGTTCACGTTACGTTTGCCGCTATCCATAGTAACATTGAGTCTGGTGACCGATGCCTGTCTGACAGTAAGTTTCTGTTTATCAATGGAAATATCTGTAAGCTCACGGTCTGAGAGAGGCATCACCATACGTACTGACTGCTCTGAGAAACGGTTCTCACTGTGCCATTCAGTTCCGTCACTCATAAAATTGAAACCGTAAGCCGCTTCATCATCAGGCTGAACACCGGGAGTAGAGGTCCAGTATGAGCCATAATAGTGCTGACGCATTATATTGCCTGCCTCCAGCCAACCTGATGCCGGCAGGAAAATACTGCGGTCCCTGTATCCATCAATGGTGCTTGTTATCAGGAATCCAGTCTTTCCGTCCTGTTCTGTCCATTGCCATGTACAGTAATCAAGTAACTCATTCCATTCAGCCTTGGTTGCCAGACGGCTTCCGGTACCGGCACCAGTGCTAAGTTTCATGGCATCGGCCCATGTCCAATACCATCCGTACGGTCTGAGCTCTGTTGTACCCATGTTGACAGTACCCCATTTCACGCTCAGGCCCAGGTCCATAAAATACTGGTCAGACGCCACACTCCATATAGGCACAGGCATCGGACCTGTTTCCTGAACATGTTCTGATGTGATTTCAACCGGCGGCAGGTCACCGGCATCTTTCATCCTGATATTAAAGAAAGTTGTATCAATAGGTATATCAACAGTCATATATCCAGGGTATGAAACCTGAATCATATGGTCCGGATCAACAAGACGGAAAGAAAAATTACCCTCAATATCTGTTATACTATGTGCCACGATACGGTTATTTGGATCCCTTTCCACGACATTTACCATCATCATGGGACCTGTACTGTCTGACACAATACCGGATATCACACTACCAGCCTTAGGCTTACTTTGGGCATTGATGGTGTTCAGTGCAGCCTGTGACAGTAGCAGCAATACTGAAATGAGGACTAAATGCTTTTTCATCATCTGTTGTTTTTGTTGATTAAATCTATCTATCACAGACCGCACGGACAAAGTAGCACTTGAATCTGCGGCTCCGGTCAATTTTCCAGTCACAATCCTCTCTTTTACTGTTGCTGCCAACTTCCAACTCCAGACCCACTAACTCTTTTGCAAAATCCAGCTCTTCCTGGGTGTATATACGGAGTCGCAGTATATGACAATCCTGAACACTCCCGGGATCATAGGCATCGGATGTCATATACTCGACACGTTCCTCCCAACTATCAGTTTTCAATATGTCAACAGGCAGATAAGGCAGGAATATGGAGTTTGACGTATATCCCGGCACCTTGCTTGTAACCTGCATGCCCTGTATGCCGTTCACGGTTGAAACCGTCCATTCACACTTTTCAATAAGCTCCTCATACTCCTGTTTGGTTGGGGTTCTCCATTTGCCGCCCCAATTCACACATGCAGCATCATCGGCCGGCTCCAGACGGTTTTTGCCGTCCGGTTCTGAGACACGGCGTCCCCACTGGGAATTAAAAACGTACTTTGAGTACCAACAGGTATTGCTTTCTTCAAAATATCTGATGTACTTATAATTGAACTCTGAATAATATGTTTTGGGTTCAGTCTCGCCCCAGGCAAAACTTGCTCCGCCTTGCTCGGGTCTATCTGCGCCCACGTTGCAGTCGGCCCAACACACGCTAAGGCCCAAATCTACCATCACTTTACGGCCTTTGGGGTCAACAGCGTCCGGACCAGCCTTCTGTCTGCCAGCCTCTGCGGCAAAATCCATAACCGGTCTGATACTGTAACCGCTCAGTCTGTCACGGTTTTCATCCACGCCCAATGTCGATGTCCTTAAATAAAGAATACGTCCCTCGTTTCTGGGTTCCGGAACACTTTCTATTCCTGAATATCTCTCATACATCAATCCGGCAAAAGGTATGAATATACTTTTACCCTCATATCCGGGAACATTGCTGGTAATCAGATAACCGCAGCTGTCAGCGCTCTCTATCCTCTGCCATGTACATTTATTCTTCAGTTCCCAAAGGTCATCGGCCGTAGGCATACGCCAGCCTTGGCCAAGCACTACCCTTGCAGCATCATCCTCAGGGTCAAGTTCAGTCTTGCAGTCAAGTGGCCAGTCTGATTTAAAGTCACTGACCTCATAGTTGTATTTGGTAAATTCACTCACATTACCGAACTTATAGTTTCCCCACTCATAATATCCCGCCTTGGGACTGGTTTCACCCCAGGCAAAATAACCGCCCGCTTTGCGCGGTGCCGATGCCCCCAGGTTGGCCGATGCCCACCTTACGCTCAACCCCAGATCAACCGGCTCAGGCACCGGCAACGTCACTGTCACGCTCATTTCAGTCTTATTGCCCTCTGACTGGGCAATGATTGTACAACTGCCTGTCCCTACAGCAGTCATATAGCCATCAACGACATCTGCCACATGGGGATTGGATGAACTCCATGTAATATTGGCCTTATTGACGGGGCGGTTTGCGGGTTGGGCCATCACTTCCACTTTCCTTATCTCACCGTAATCCAGATCCAAATGTTCTACCGATAGTGATATTGATGAAAACATCTCTTTAGGAAGCGGCTTGACAGGACGGACACTCATTCCTATGAAACGGGATTCCTCTATGACTCCACCGGGGACAAAAGCCAGCTCTAAGCCTGAAAAATACTTATTGGTATAACCGCCAACACACTGGGCATTCTGAGATCTCCCGCCTCCGCCTCCACGCGTAACGCTTGCAGTCCACATAAAAACATTCTGTCCGCGTTCAACAGGCTCATTTCCGTTCAACTGTCCGCCAAAAGGCATGAAGATGCTGTTGCCCTCATAACCCGGCACAGTACTGGTAAACTTAAATCCCTTTACTCCATCAACGGTTACGGTTTCAAGAACACTGTTTTTAAGCAGCTCTTCATACTCAAAAACGGTAGGCATGCGCCATTCTCCTCCTGATGCCACCCATGCGGCATCATCCGCAGGTTCAAGACGTTCCTTGTTATCCGGTTCAACACGGCGCGTTCCTGACCACTCTCCGCCCACTATGTACTTGTCCATCTCCTCATCAAACATACCACGGGTGGAGTACTTATAGTTACTCCAGGAATAGGACTCTTTTGGCTCCACCTCACCCCATGCATAATAATCACCCAATTCCGATGGCTTACCGGCACCCAGGTTACAACTGGCCCACAGCACGTCAAGCCCCATATCCACAAATTCCATATCGGCCTTTCTTGCAGTACGTTTATTCTTACGCTCACGGGCTGATGCCATACTGCATAAAACACTTGCCAAAAGGACAAGAACTGTAAATCGGAGTAGTTTCATATCTGCCTGTTTTTTTTGATTTCGGAACAAAGTTATCCCTCGCTGAATATGAAAACAAGAAAAAAGCGTTGCAAAAACGTTGCAAATATCAGAACTCCACCTTTATGTCTTTATCTAAGGGAACAGCTATTCCTCCGTATGTGGCAGGCTGCCACTTGGGCATACTCTCAATTGCAGCTTTAACAGCATTCTCAAGCTCCTCATCCAGATTATCCTCAATGCCTCTTTGACTTTTATACCATCTGTACCACCACAAGCCTCCGGTAACACTTTCCAGAATGGTGCCATCCCGGTCAATAAGAAAGCCCACATTAATTGTAAGTACACTATCCGTTTCTGCTGCCGCCTTCCGGATCTCTTCTGGCATATGGACGCGCTCTCTTATATATTGCTTCAACGCCTCATCACCGCCCGGGAACTGTGGATCACAATCCACACCCGTTATATCAAAACTGGCCATCCAGCCTATCTTGAAACTTAAGGCGCTACTCTCTTCATCCTGTTGACATCCCACTATTCCGCCCCATAGTTTCATAGGCATGCTACCTATGATTTTGCCATTAACATCAACCTGCTGATAGGTGAAATCGGTCTTGCATATCTCACTTAGCATCTTATCGTCCATGCAGACCTCACTGGGAGTCAGACCATCCTCTTTAAACGGCAAGAATTTGAGGAACCAGCCGTCAAACTTGGTTTCGCCACCATTTGGAAGACAACCATATCCACGCAATTCACCCGGACGTGTCTTCTTTACTATGTTCTTCCAGAACTCACGGTCTGGATTACCCTGCGACGCTTTCACAAACTCTGCTGCTATAGGCTCCAGCTGGTCGGCCCACCAGTCCAGACCATAATCGCGCAATTGCCGCACTTTACCGGCAAACTTCTTCCAGTCATCGGGCGTACCCTGAAGAGTTACGTATGGAATACCGCATATCACTTCATCCATCCTGAATTCAAAGAACTTCTGCATGCTATTCATCAACGTGATTCTGGAAGTTATCAGTTCATCGTCACCTGTGGTTGAGAAATTGGACAGCACCATATCCACTACCTCCTTTTTCTTGACGTTTGAGCGCATCTGTCGGGTAAAATCGGCCGTAACGGCAGCCCAATCAAAATCCTTAGAGAACGGACTTTGCGCCGTACTGACCGATAATGCCCTGCGGCCGCTGAAATCAACCAGCACGTCACGCATAGTCTCACTGTTCTCATTGACATAGTGTGAGAACCCCTGACAGACAAGCGTCCAAAGCACATCGGGCGACAGGACTACGGGATTATGGTATGCAAATGCATCAATCATGCCGTTAAAGAAAGGAGTAGAATAATGGAATGAAGCGCCACGGTCAGGCTTTTCAAAATAGATAAACTCTTCAGAGTCATCATCATAACTGCATTTGAACACCATCTGGTCAATTGAATCACCTATAAGCAACCCTGGCGAAGCAGATCCGGGACGGTACAGTTTTGGATCAGGCAGTTCTCCATCAACCCAGAATGTAATCGACCCCTTGCCACGCTTTATGATCGGTCCCGTCTCAGCTTCCGATGGAAATACTATCTGCGGTTTTGGATCTGGTGTTTGGGAGTCTTCTTGAATATCCTGAGACTTATATGAATATGGGGTCCCGTTTTTGTCCAACCGGAAACTGACAGGCATTATCATTCGTACTCTCCTTATCGTATCGTTCAGTTTTCCCGGAGTCCATTTTGGCATTTGTTCTATAAGTCTAAGGGCTTCGGCATCCAAAGATTCAGAGCGGCTGTTCTTAAGTACCACTGCATTTGTAATGGAGCCATCCTTCTCAACGATGAACTGCACCAGAACCCTGCCTTGAATACTGTCCCTGCGGGCATCGTCAGGATAAACCATTTTTTCATTCAGATAATCAAGATACGCATTACGACCTCCCGGATAATCAGGAAATTCATCAACGATATAAAAAACAGTGTCGTCATCTTTATGATTAGCGCCACCGGCAAAAACCAATACAATCAATAATACAGCCATCACAGCTATTGCAACTATCCATTTATTGGCAAAGGAGTTCGTTTTCATAAGCCTTTATCTTTTTCTGAAAATAGAACGGCAAAACAACGTCAATACGTCTTTTTACATGTTTTTTGCAAAACCTAGTTGTTTTTGGGGCAGACTGGACGGATGGAATAGCCGGAGCAACGACTGAGATCTTCCATATTTGAGTGCCAATCGTCATTAAAGCGGAGCATCCACGCTCTGAGCGGACTGTCCGGGCTAAGTGATTTAGACCAATAGCAACCTTGACTGCCATCAAACCGTGCACTCTTCTCGACTCGCCATCCGGCAGCTGGAAGAAAGATCGAACGACCCTCGTAGCCCGGTTTTTTGCTTGTTATCAGATTTCCTTTCACACCGTTCAGCGTTGTCCATGTCCATGTACAATTACTGTAATCCCTTAGTTCATTAAACTCATCTGGAGTCGGCATACGCCAGGTTCCTCTCCATAGTACATGAGCAACGTCATCATCAAGATCAAGTATGGTCTTGTTGTCTACAACTCCACAGGAATCCAACCAGTTATACTTATTAATCCTGACATCCGCATTATAGTAAACATTCTCGCCGCCCGATGTCCTGAAACGATAGTTGGTCCAACCAAGTGTCTCTTTTTCTTCCGTCTCACCCCAGGCATAATAGCCTCCGTATCCTTCCGGCTTATTTGCACCGACATTACAGGTTGCCCAATTGACACTGAGCCCCAGGTCAACATACTCGTGACCATTCTCCATGTCCTGGGGTTGCTGTGCGCCTGCCGGTACAAAGAGGAGCAGGAACAATGCTAGGGATATGACTTTTAACATTCTCATTAGAATTGAATTTTTGACAAAAGTAGTTCTCATATCTGCTAACAGCAAGAGTTAGGCGTTGCAAAACCGTTGCAATCTTGCAACGGTTTTGCAACGCTTTTTTCTTGGTGATTGTAAATATGGTAAGTACTTTTGGGCATCAAAACCAAAAGCAGATGAAATTCAGAACTTTCAGAATCCTTTTGTTACGCGGCTGGAGAAACGTGATGTACAGTGTATCATTGCTTGTGTTCTCAATGCTGTCAGTAAACTCCAGAGCCCAGGCAGTATCCGATGCTGCAAGCATAACCACCACACAGTCCAAGGTGGTGGTATCTGGTCTTAAGCCAGTAGCCGGCGATTTGATAACAGGCAGTGTCAGTAATTCTGATGGCCCTATGATGATGGTTAATGTTGTGGAAAGGGATTCCAAAGACCGTCTGGTGGCGCATGCAGTCACTGATATAAATGGTAAGTTCAGTTTCAAACTTGTTGATCCTGCAGACCGTCTGGAGATAAAATATGTTGGATACCATACAGCAGTAAGTGAGTTTAACGGCAACACCATGGATATAAAAATGGTCGTTGACACTCTACTGATAAAAAATGAAATTGACAGTATCCTAAATGCTGCGGCACCTCAAATTATCCGCGAAGACAGGTTTCAGGGAATGCGCGCCCGTGCGTACGGTCCTCAGTATCCCAGAGACGGAAAGCCGTTGATTGTTTTGGACGGTTGCATAATGGATACTTTATCAGTTAACATGCAGTGTCTGGATTCACTTGTGTCTGGAAAACTGCAGGCGGACAAAGAAAACGTGGCCAGACTCATGGGTATCAAAGAGCATGAGATAAAAGGAATAACGTTTTTGAAAGACGCTGCCGCCACTGCTGTTTGGGGGCAAAGAGGAGCGAACGGGGTTATTGAAGTAACTACCAAAAAAGGGGCTTTTGAAATGCAAAGAGAATATTCCGATCCAAACAAATATGAGTGGGAGTCAATAAATGATGAAATACTGAAAGAGAAATCACAAACAGAGTTGAACAAATTACCCGGAGAAGGTTTATACATCCCTTCAGATAATGCCACCTACTATTCAATCGAGGATTTATATAACAACTGGATCCAAAAATGATAAACAGGTATGAAAAAGCCTTTTGTTCTGTCGTGGATTATTTTGATTCTGCAGGTCTGTTTGGGGGGCGTGCTGGTTGCGCAGACTGAGCCTGTATGTACAGTAAACATAGACGGAATCATCTATGCCAACGACAGTTACAATCATAGCTGGTCTGTAAGATCTCTTGACGATAGTGTTATAAAGACACACATTGTGATACCGGACTCCATATCTATTGACGGAGTGAAGAATAGAGTTTACAGCGTTTCTTCCGGTGCTTTTGAGGGCAATACAGATATTCAGACAGTGATTCTCCCTGACAGTCTGCGGTTTTTAGGCAGTATGGCTTTCAGGAACTGTACAAATCTGAGGCAAATCAATATTCCAAGGAGATGTTTTCTTACAGACAGAGTGTTTGAGAACTGTACATCTCTTGAAGAGATTGAGATTCCTACCGGTTTTAATCTTGAAAACGGCAGCCGGATATTTACCGGGTGTACATCACTAAAAAAAGTAGTAGTGAAAACAGGCTATTATATCGGCCGACGTTTTTTCTACGGGTGTACCTCTCTTGAAGAACTTGTCCTGCCATCTTCTATAGAAGAAATAGGTGCTGAGGCTTTTGCAGGTTGCAATAACCTAAAGAAAATCACAATCAGCCATACTGGCGTTTCCAACTATCTGTATCTGTCAGTTGGTGAGGGAGCGTTTCCGGATATGATGCTGTTGGAGAAAGCCGTTGCCGATGCAGCCGCTCATGAAAGTCTCAAGCTCACTCAGCTCTGACGATCCATCATCCTGTTATTACCTCATGTTTAACTCAGAGAATGTAAACTGGGGATTTTACAGTCGGAATTTCACACGTTCTGTTCGTCCCGTCTGCCCCAAATAACTATGGACGTTTAATTCCTATTATTTCTGGTAATTCTTAACTTTATCAATAATAGTCCGTTTAATGTCTTCCCAAGAATCCTGGATAAAAAGTATTGGAGTATCCTGCATTTCAGCATCATTAAAATAAGTCATGCTTAACAGTGCTCTGTACTCAGAATATTCGGGGTATTTGAGTTTGTAAAAGTTAAGTATTTCTGAGAGGTCATAATGTTGGAGTAGAACGAATAAATCTATAAAATCCTTTTTTGAACCACGGCCCATGATAGCATTGATTTTCATCGCTGCAATATCCTTATCTGATGCGAGACAAAAACCATCCTCCAGGATAGGCTGGTCTATCCACTTGTAAAAACCGTATTCAACAAAATCGACTTTGACATTATTGATGACTGTCTGTAATATGTGCGGCGTTTTGTTAGTCACAATAAGCGAACCTATCTGACTCAACTTGGCAACCAATTCATCCTGCTCTACATTAATATGACCAAAAAAATCCAGATCAATAGACTGTCTGTGTCCATATTGCAATGCCAGGCTTGTTCCTCCAACAAGTCTTAAACCATCTAATTCCAATCTGGCAGAAAGGTCCTTCAGGAGTTCCAGAGTGTGGGGGTTGACTGCATGAATTGATAGCATCGGTAATCTTCTTTATTGGTATCGGACATAGCGCATATGAATGACAGAGCCATAGGGTCAAGAGTCCTTAAACGTTTGCAGTCATTTACTATGCGATCCATTCCGTAAAAATCACGAGTGAGCCGCCAATCCTGTAGCGTTCCGCGCTCCAGAACACGCTGTATCAGACCTAGAGAATGTGCCTCCACATCCAACTGGGATTTGTCCATATCCCAAAACAGGAAATCGGATAACTTTTCTATATAAGACTCTGCCGACATTGACTATTTGTTTCTTTTACAAAAATAGGTTATTACATCCGTAGAACAAAAAATTGACAGCAGAATTGCAACGGTTTTGCAACGCTTTTTTCTTGTACGGGTTTGTCCCGCACTCTACATTTGCATCGACAATTAAACGAATTTGTATGAAACAGTCGATTGCAAAAAGAGTTTTGGCGGTATCGGTCTTGGGGTTGCTGACAGACGGCTTGGTGGCCCAAAATACAGGCGTAACCTTCCATGTTGAGGATCTGGAACCGATAGAACGGACATTCCCCCGCAGTTCATCTTATAACATCGCCAATACTGTTGTCGGGTACAACGGCTCTGATTACCGTAACGGGGTAATCAAAAGCAGTATTGACGGTGATTCGCTGATTTTTTTCGGCACCAACTCTTTTTATAAGGGATTGATCAATGCCTATGCCAGTCATAGGGCAGTCATATTGTCTCCCGATGTGATATGGCTGCTTATCAGTCAGGGCTTTGCAGCCCATGTAAACCTTAACTCCGATGAACTGAGGGATAAGATAGTCTATCATCAGGGTAAGAAGACTCTTGAGGTTAAATCAAACCAGGACCTTATATACAATACCGATAAGGTTGACTGGAAATACATTTTCTCTGACTTTGAGAAACAGATAAGGAGCAATACAAAGAATCAGATTGCCGATATCATAACCGCCGATTTCAGTACCACCGGCATGACTGAGAAGATTGCATCGCAGATAACCCTGATGGAATCGGTAAAATCTTATTTTGAATACAAGGTGTTCACCATAGGATGCGGAATACCGGACATAACCCTGAACGGAACTCCTGACGATTGGCGCAAGGTAAGAGAGAAGACCCAGTCCCTTAAAGGATATGGACTGGATTGGTGGATAGACAGGCTGGATCCTATACTTAAACAGTTTGTGGATGCGGCTCAAGGTACAGTTGACACTGAGTTCTGGATGGAGATGGTGGGATCTTCCAAATTCAGGAAGATGGGTTGCGGAATGCCTACCGATAAAACGGATCTCAAGTTTGACGGCTGGTTTACCGCATTCTATCCGTATGATGCATACGGTGACATGATTAACGGGCCGATGACGTATAACGCCAGACTGCTTCCGGAGATTGTGGAAACACCTTTCATCTATGAGATCAGGGGTGATGACGGAATAACGGTAAGCAAAAAGTACGATATGCAGCTTTATGCAGGAATAATAGGTATGAGTGAGGATCCCGTAACCGGAGCGTTAAAACCCGAGATAGGCTGGATGGTACGCTGCACCTTGCCGGATGTTGAGCGTGATTACTATTATAACAAGATAAAGACTGATATCCCTAAGCATTATTCAGTACCGCTTCAAAATGACGAAAAAGAAGTCAACAGACTTATCAGCTCCGCGGCAAACCTGTCTGACAAAACGTTGACGATATTGGGCGCGTTGGTGGTTCATAATGGTATGATAATGCGGGTTAATGAGGTGGAACTGACAAAAATGATTTTACAAAATGACCTTTCTCCCGAAAAAGTAGCTGCCCTACTGGGGATAGACAGCGAACAGATAACAAGTATTACATTCCTTAAAGATGCTGACGCAACTGCTCTTTGGGGGATGCGCGGCATGAATGGCGTCCTGGAAGTCCAATCCGGGAATTGGGTCAGAGAAATGGAAAGAAATAATGCCGATTTTAATAAATATGAGTGGGAGTCAATAAATGATGAAATACTGAAAGAAAAATCACAAACAGAGTTGAATTCATTACCCGGAGACGGTCTGTACATCAAGTCTGACCATGCTACATACTATTCAATTGAGGAACTATTTAACAACTGGATCCTGAAATAAAACTTAAACAACACTAATATGAAAAAATCTTTAGCTATATCTGTTTTGCTGCTTGCGGCATTTGCATCTGTATTTGCACAGGAAACGATTAAGAAAGGTGACTTAATATACGGTACTGTCAGCAACAGCGAAGGTCCTTTTGCCGGGATAGTCATTACTGAGAGGAACTTCTGTGACCGTATCATGTCACAGACCACTGCCGATGTTAACGGGCAATTCTCTTTCCGGGTGGTTAATCCCAATAACAGGATCCTAATATCATACGTAGGTTATGAGACAATGGATCTCCCCATCAATAGGCGCAGTTTCGAAATTAAAATGAAAAAACAGGCTCCGCTCCAACCCATAGAACTTATAGATGGCCCTGTTCCACCTGTTGTTTTGGAAGAAATGATTGCCAGAATAGGAGAATTAGGTATTGAATCATACGAACTGTCATCATTTCGTCCAAATGAATTTAAGTGGGAGTTGATAAACACCGAGATAGGTAGAATGCATAGCATCACTGAATATAATTCAATTCCCGGAAAGGGTTTGTACATCCCGTCGGCCGATCATGCCACCTATTATTCGATAGATGATTTCTACAACAACTGGCTGCTTCCCATCAAGTCAATGTATTGATGTAAAAAACATGGAAAATATTTTGTGGTGAAGGTGTAAAATACTAATTTTGCGCCCGATTAGTGCCGCAGAGGTTTGAGAAGTGTCTGCCACAGAGGGCGGGCCACCCCACGGAGAAACGGATAAAAGCAAGATTTAATGTACGTTATTGCTGAAATTCAGGGACAGCAGTT
>JAGCPB010000070.1 GCA_017642425.1 Bacteroidaceae bacterium | reverse complement strand
GTGGGCAATCTCATGGGTGAGTGACTCAATGTAGTATGAGCCTGCCCACGGATCAACCTCACGGCATACGTTGGTCTCCTCCTGGATGTAAATCTGGGTGTTACGGGCAATACGGGCACTGAAATCGGTAGGCAGTGCTATGGCCTCGTCCAGAGCGTTTGTGTGCAGAGACTGGGTGTGACCCAGGGCTGCTGCCATAGCCTCGATGCAGGTACGGCCAACGTTGTTGAACGGATCCTGCTCGGTGAGTGACCAACCCGATGTCTGGCAGTGTGTACGCAGAGCCATTGACTTGGGGTTCTTGGCGCCGAAGCTCTTGGTTATCTTGGCCCAGAGCAGACGGGCTGCACGCATCTTGGCAATCTCCATCAGGTGGTTGGTACCGATGGCCCAGAAGAATGACAGACGCGGTGCGAATGTATCGATATTCATGCCGGCGTTAATACCTGCACGCAGATACTCCATACCATCGGCCAATGTGTAAGCCAGCTCGATATCGGCGGTAGCACCTGCCTCCTGCATGTGGTAACCGGAGATTGATATTGAGTTGAACTTAGGCATATTCTGTGATGTGTACTCGAATATGTCGGCGATGATCTTCATTGAGAACTTGGGCGGATATATGTAGGTGTTACGCACCATGAACTCCTTGAGGATATCGTTCTGGATGGTTCCCTGAAGCTCCTCGAGTGTGGCGCCCTGCTCCAGACCTGATACTATGTAGAAGGCTAGGATAGGCAGAACGGCACCGTTCATTGTCATGGATACTGACATCTTGTTAAGAGGTATGCCATCGAACAGCACCTTCATATCCTCTACAGAGCAGATGGATACGCCGGCCTTACCTACGTCACCGACCACGCGCTCGTGGTCAGCATCGTAACCGCGGTGGGTGGCAAGGTCAAATGCAACAGACAGACCTTTCTGACCGGCGGCCAGGTTACGGCGGTAGAATGCGTTAGATTCCTCGGCAGTGGAGAATCCGGCATACTGACGGATGGTCCAGGGACGCATCACATACATGGTCGAGTAAGGACCACGCAGGTTGGGAGCGATACCGGCGGCATAGTTCAGATGCTCCATGCCCTCCAGGTCCTCCTTGGTATATACAGGCTTTACTTCAATGTGCTCCGGAGTCTTCCAGATCTCATCGGCATCAGCCTTTGTCTTGCATCCGCAGAGAGCCTCCTTGGGGGCTGCGGACTTGATGTCTATATTCTTGAAATCGGGTTTCATAACTACGGATTATTTGATGTTAAGCTTGCTGTTGAAATCACGGAGGGTCTCAAGTACGTTGCAGCGTACATGGACATAATTCTCAATACCGGCGGCCTTGAGGTCCTCGATGCAGGCGGGGTTACCGGCAATAACGAATATCGCGCTGTCACCTACTGCCTTGAATGCGGCGGGACCGTACTCGGCGTACTCGTCGTCGCTTGAGCAGAGCACCACGATGTCGGCACCTGCCTTGCGGGCTGCCTCGGCTCCGTCCTCAACGGTCTTGAAGCCCAGGTTGTCAATAATCTCGTAGCCTGCGCAGCCAAAGAAGTTACCCGAGAACTGGGCGCGGGCCTGACGCATGGCCAGATTTCCGATGGTAAGCATGAACACCTTGGGACGGCGGCCGCTGGCCTCGGTCTGCAGGCGCAATGCCTCAAACTCTGATGCTATGCGTGATGAGTCAAGGGTTGCGATGGTTGCCTCACCCTCAGACTTGCAGCAGCAACAGCAGGTCTTGGGGGCACGACCCTCGGACATCTCCTTGATGTTGGGGAACTGGTTGGTTCCCAGCAGTGACTCCTTACGCTTGGCGGCGTTCTCATGACGGGTGGCGTTGGTGGCGTTGATTGCCTCCTGTACCTTACCGGCCTTTACCATTGCCAGCATACCGCCCTCATCCTCTACAGAGAGGAACAGCTTCCATGCCTGCTCTGCCAGAGCCTCGGTCAGGTTCTCAACGTAGTATGAACCGCCGGCGGGATCGACCACCTTATCCAGATGTGACTCCTCCTTGAGCAGCAGCTGCTGGTTGCGGGCCAGACGCTCCGAGAAATCATCGGGGGTCTCATATGCGGCATCGAACGGAGTTACGGTTATTGAGTTGACACCGGCCAGAGCGGCACTCATGGCCTCGGTCTGTGAACGCAGCAGGTTTACGTACGGGTCAAACACGGTCTGGTTGTACTTGGTGGTGACTGCGTTGATGTGCATCTTGCATGAGCAGCGGCAGATACCATCCTCCTGCTTCTTCTCGCAGTGGCACTCGGGCTTGTAGGCCTCAACTATCTTGGCCCAAAGCATGCGTGCTGCGCGGAACTTGGCAATCTCCATGAAGTAGTTGGAGCCGATGCCCAGGTTGAACTGTATCTTCTTGGCTACTGCATCGGCGGGAACACCGGCCTCGGTGAGGGTACGCATATACTCGTTACCCCAGGCAAGGGCATAACCCAGCTCCTGATAGCAGAATGCACCTGAATCAGTGAGCATTGAAGCCTTGACTGTAAGGGCGCGGAACTTCTTGAGGGGCTTAAGGATCTCAATCAGCTTGGCTGCATCTTCAAAGCCGCACTCTATGCCGCTCTTGAGCATTGAAGCGATGGGGTCATAAGCGATTGAACCCTTCAGGGCACTCAGGTCATAACCTTTCTTGGTGAAATAGTCAACCAGAGCCTGAGCCTGTGCACATGCCAGCTGGGGCTTTGTGCTGAAATTGAGTTCAATGCACTCTGCGCAGATGTCCTTGAGCAGAGCCTCAAGGTTTGCACTCTCGATAAGACGGCCGCGGCAGCAGAAACTCAGTGAATCAACACCCTTGTTCAGGATGTCAAGAGCCTTTGCATTGGCCTCCTTGATGTCCTTGGTGCTGATGCCCTGACGTACGTACCAGCTGTTGCATGCCTTGGTACCGCGCTTGTAGGGAAATTCTCCGGGTTTGGTCTCAGTGTCAAGGTCTTCCAGATTCTCCTGGCGGTAGAACGGCTGGACCTTGAAACCCTCGTTTGTTCTCCAGACGAGTTTCTTCTCAAAATCAGCGCCCTTAAGATCCTCGGTGATCTTGGCCATCCACTCCTCGGTGGATACGGGCGGGAACTCTGAGAAGAGTTTTTCTTTGTAGTTTGACATAAAATATTACTTGTTTGATAGGATAATCCTTTGTCCAAAAGGTTTTGTAATGCGCAAAACCGTGCAAAGGTATATAATTTGGTTGAGTAAACCTATTTAAATCTTATAGATTTATATTATTGGAATAACTATAAATTTTTAAGGTTTTATAAGGCGCTGTTTGTGATAACGAGCCGTAAATGTGCGTAACTTTGCGCCCGAAAAATCGGAAAGCCCTTTTGTGCTACTTAAAACACTGAAGTATAATGGATTGGATTAAATCATTGCTTTTTGACACAGAATCAATAGCCCACCTTCTTTTACTCTATTCATTCGTTATAGCCGTAGGCGTGCTGCTGGGCAAGGTCAAGTTCAGGGGCGTATCATTCGGTGTTGCATTCATACTCTTTACGGGTATTGTGGTAGGTCATTTGGGGTTTACCGGTAATCTTAAGACTATTGGTTTTATTCAGGATTTCGGACTGATACTGTTTGTTTACAGTCTGGGACTTCAGGTGGGACCTTCATTCTTCACCTCTTTCCGCAAGGGGGGGATGCGCATGAACCGTCTTGCGGTATATATGGTTCTGCTCAATCTTGTAGTTGCAATAGGTGTCTATTACCTTATGTTTGACCGCACCAATCCTGACAGCTTCCCTATGCTGGTGGGTGTGCTGAGCGGTGCTGTAACAAACACTCCGGGTCTGGGTGCCGCCGAGGAGGCTCTTCGCCAGATGGGCAATACGGGCGTGGAGATTGCATCGGGCTACGCATGCGCATATCCTTTGGCCGTGCTGGGTGTGATAATGGTCCCTATGATTGTAAAGTTTATTTGTCGAATCAAGGATAACGATGAGAATGCCCAGCTGGCAAGTCAGGAGCAGGCCGATACCAGTCAGAAACCCAAACGCCAGTATATTGAGATGCAGAACGAGCGTCTGGACGGCAAGACGATTAAAGAGTTGCGCCGCCTGATAAACCGTGAGTTCATCTGCTCACGTCTGATGCATCAGGGACAGGTCATTACACCGCACAGGGATACTGTCGTGAACCTGGGTGACCAGCTTTGCGTGGTCAGTTCTGAGGATGACGCTGATGCCATAAGCACCCTTCTGGGATCACTTGTTGAGGTTGAATGGGACAACGTGAAAGGCTCTGAGCCGCTGGTGTCACGCCGTATCGTGGTGACAAAGGAGAAACTCAACGGCAAGACTCTTGGCGAACTGCATTTGGGCAGCATCTATGATGTGACCATAACCCGCGTGGTACGTTCGGGTACAGAACTGTTTGCATCGGCCAGCCTTATTCTGCAGGTGGGCGACCGTCTCACAGTGGTGGGCAAGGAGAGCAGCGTAGCCGCCGTTGCACAGCGCGTGGGCAATGAGCTGAAGCGTCTTGATGCCCCCAACATAGCAACCATATTCATCGGTATTATGGTTGGTGTGCTGTTTGGCAGCATACCGTTCTCTATTCCGGGAATTCCCACTCCCATGAAACTTGGTCTGGCAGGCGGTCCGCTTATTGTGGCTATCCTGATAAGCCGTTTCGGCTACAAGCTGGGACTGGTTACATATACCAAGGCAAGCGCCAACATGATGCTGCGTGAGGTGGGTATTGCGCTGTTCCTGGCCAGCGTGGGCATAAAGTCAGGTGCCAGTTTCTTTGAGACGGTGACATCGGGCGACGGTCTGATTTATATGCTGGGAGGACTGCTCATTACGGTGGTGCCTGTATTCATTGTGGCTCTGATTGCCCGCAAGCGCTACAAGATGAACTATTACAGCATAATAGGTCTTGTGGCTGGTGCCAGCACCAATCCTCCGGCTCTGGCATTCGCCAACAGCCAGACAGAGCATGACGCTCCTGCCGTGGCTTACTCAACTGTCTATCCGCTCACCATGTTCCTGCGCATTCTCACAGCGCAGCTTATGGTGCTTATAGGCTGCAGTATCTTCTAAAAACGTGCAATTGGGGCCTGACCCCAATTGTATCATTTTTGCTTACCAGTTCTGATTAAGGATGTAGGGGATACCCGATGCGGTAATTCCGGCTCCGCTGATAGTGTAGCGTGTAGAGTAGCTGTTGTTGTAGAACTCTACGCGGGCGTTGCCTTCATCGTCGGTAATTACATTGGGATTCCAGTATAGGGTTCTGCGGGCATCGACATCTCCATAGACGCCACCTTCAGGGTATTGCGGCGCATAGAATTCAACCGGCTTGGAGAATCCGTCTATCGTAGTGGTCCTGCGGCCAAGGTTGCGTATGTCATTGTATGAGAGCAGCTCACGGTCATTCTTGATCTGGATGTCAACCAGGAAGTAGCGGTCCCAGCAAGTGTCAACCCAGATAAACCAGTCCGTATCCAAATGCTTGCGGTGGTAGTCAACCAGCAGAGGGGTGAAATCCACAAAGTACCGGGGAAACATGGGTTTGTCATAGACTATTATGCTCTTGACATCAATCATGTCAATGCCGGTTGGGTCATCAAACGGCTTTTTGTCAAGAACTTTTTCTGTATTGTGGACATAAAAGTATGGTTGAAGTGTAAACCGGATGCCTTTCTCCAAAAAATAACCCATGACATCGGTGGTGTATTCACCCAGGTCAAGTTCCATTTCAGTCTCTTTCTCTGCATCCCATGACGTGAACGTGTCATAATCCACAAACTGACGCTTCTCGGTTATATCCACATCATCCAGGACAATACCCAGATCCTCACGGATAACCAACGGCAGGTTGTCATCGGTAAAATCAGTATCGGACTCTTTGCTCTTGGGCTTGTTGCGGCTCAGGTCAATCTCCTGTTTAAGGAACGGTTTGGGCTCCGGTCTGTCTGAACGCTCAAATTTGATTCGGGTGCTCTTTTCAAACTTGGATTTGCCGTTCTTCTTTTTTGACATAAGGTTGATGGTCATCTTGGCTTTGCCATAGAAGTCGCTCAGGTCAAACCCGAAATAACCCGTGGTGTCAGTGTGGTATTCAAAGGTCTCGAACAGTTTCTTGTCATCGTTAGGCATTACCGATGCATACACGTCAATGTCCGATACGGGGACGCGTTTGGTGTATGAGAGTACCCATCCGTTCATGGTGAGGCTGTCTTCTATACGGTGTTTCTCGGCAAAGAACTTCTGGCCTGTCATATATTGCCATTCGTAACGCTCCCAGCCCTGTACCAAGGTTAGAAGATTAAGGGCTTCGAGGTGCTCGGGGTCATCATTCTCCAGATACCATGCCGGATCATGTATATATCCCTTGAGGTCTGAAGAGAGTAGCAGGTTGGTCTGCAGGTTCTCAGTGAGTCCGCTTCCATAGTCAGTCATGTCACGTACAGATAGGCAGAAACGGTCATGGATGGGATTGCCGTCCTTGTCGGTCAGTTTCAGGGCAAGGATTTCCTTGCTGAAGGGCTGGCGTGACATGCTGTCGGTCTTAAGTGATATGGAGGGACTTTGGAATTTTTCATTGTTGTGGAACAGGCTGCGCGATGACAGTATCATTCCTTTCTTGTCATAGAGAGTCATGCGGCACACGCCTATAGGCCATCCGGAGCAGTCAATTTCCAGATTACTGCTGTCTGAGTCAAGTATCTCCTGGAAATGGATTATGTCACCACGGCAGGTTACAGTGAGAGCTGTCTGTTCTCCTGTACGGTCCGGTGTGCGGTGTATGCTGACTTTCATTAGCGAATCAGAACACATGGTTGATATCATGGAGTATCCGCTCTTGACGGCTTTGGGCAGGCTGAATCTGGAACCCTTGCCGTCCGGGGTTATGAAACGTATGCTCTCCGTCCCTTTTGGGGTGATGGTGAACGCTCCCATTCCGTCATGAACCGTATATGCGGTATCGGCCCTGTCATTAAAGACAAGGAATCCGTCTATGTCAAGCCCGTCATGACCGGTAGCCTTGAAGGCAACGTTGCAGGGCAGTCCGGAAATGAGATCGCCGCCTTCGGGGTAGAATGAGAGGTTGATGTTGCGTTCCTTCTCATCGGAATCGTCACGTATCTCGGGTATCAATGGATTGTCCTCTTTGAGAATTACCTGCGAATATTGGAACTCACCTTCATGCTTAGGCTTGGTGTAAACCGGAATCACACGTGAGAATATGGCCTCCTCGCTGAAATCAAGCATATTCTGGGTGTAGGCCCTTATCTCATAGAAACCGCTGGGGTACTCCATTATGCCGCGTTTTTCACGAGCCTGGGCTGTGGCCGCATCCCACAGGGGTATGGCTCCGTCACACTGGCCGGCTATTACCTTTAGTTTCTGTTGCAGTATGAGTTGCCCGGTGGGAGCAAGCAAATCCACATAAAGGACCTTGCTGGGAGCTCGTTTAAGGGTTGTGGCATGGGTTACGAAAGCCTTGAACCATATTATCTCACCCTGGAAATAGGCGGTATTGTCAAATTCCAGATAAACTTTCTCCTGCGGGAAAATGTTGTTGAACTGGTGTATGTTGCCCGAAAAACGCATCAGCTCACGGGTTAGTTTGTCAGGATCGTTCTGTCCCTGTGCCTTTATGGACGGCAGGAACATACAAGCGGCCAATATGAATGTAATAAGGCGTTTCATGGTGGCGAATTTATAAAAAAAACAGGTGAACTGCTAAGCGGCTCACCTGTTTTTGTAAGAATACGGGTATTACTGTGGACGTGCACCACCCTGAGGACGACCGCCGCCCTGGGGAGCACCACCCTGAGGCATGCCGCCACCAAAGCCGCCCATGCCACCGCCGAAGCCGCCCTGGCCACCCTGGCCGCGCTGCTGACGACGCTGCTCCTGGATCTCGTCATATTTCTTCTTCTGGTCAGCGTTCAGGAATGACTTGATTTTAGCCTCCTGAGCCTCACGCTGCTTCTGCATCTGCTCCATCATAGCCTGCATGTCGCCCTGGCCCTGACCGCCACCGTTCTGCATCTGCTCACGGCGTGCAGCCTGCTCCTTGCTGCTGGCAAGATAGTAGTTGTAGATTGAATCATACTGAACCTTGGTGAGTTCGAGCTGCTCCTGCAGACGGTCAGCCTGACGCTTGGCCATATCCTCAGGATTCATGTTCATACCCTGGCCGCCGCCGAAACCGCCGCCAAATCCCTGTGCAAAGCTCATGGTTGAAACCATCAGAGCTGCGATAGCGAATAAAATCTTCTTCATCTTGTTCTGTTATTTAGGTTAGACATATTTTTCTTTTCGCATCAATAAGATATTCAAAAAACGCAAAAGTTTAATGAGGCCCTGAAAAATAGTTAAGAGTTTTTGGCTTTTCATGACTGAGAAGGTGCGTGGAAATAGCTTATCTTTGTAGTTGAAAATATTTGTGGAAACAGAGATGGCTGAATTGAAAACACCCCAGGAACTGGGAACTGACAGGATTGGAAAACTGCTCATCAGATATGCCGTGCCGGCCATGATTGCCATGCTGGCGTCATCATTGTACAATATTGTGGACCGAGCATTCATCGGGCATGGAGTGGGTTCCATGGCTCTTTCCGGTCTGGCGGTCACTTTCCCCCTGATGAACCTGTCGGCCGCGCTCGGATCAATGGTGGGCGTGGGCTCCGGCACCATGATATCGCTCAAGCTTGGACAGAAAGACCATGAGAGCGCACAGATGCTTCTTGGCAACTCCGTAACGCTGAATATTCTGATAGGCGTGATTTTCGGTGCGCTTTCGCTCGTTTTCATAAATCCCATACTTACTCTGTTCGGTGCTACGGATGTTACCATAGGCTACGCGCGTGAGTATATGGTCATCATCCTGGCAGGCAACGCATTCACTCATCTTTATCTGGGCATCAACTGCATACTGCGTGCGGCCGGTCATCCCAACAAGGCTATGATAGCCACGATAGGAACCGTTTTACTCAACACTTTTCTGGATTACCTATTTATAATGGTGTTCCATTGGGGTATCAAGGGTGCTGCAATAGCAACCGTGATATCACAGGTGCTGGCGTTCACATGGCAGTGCTTCCAGTTGTCCGACAAGAGTGAACTGATTCATCTGCAGCGCGGAACCTATCGTCTGCGCGGAGACCTGGTAAAAAACATACTTACAATTGGCCTTTCACCCTGCCTTATGAATGCGGCCGCCTGCTTTGTGGTGCTGCTCATCAACCGCGGCCTGCTCAAATACGGCAGCGATGTGGCAATAGGTGCATACAGCATCATCAACAGTATCGGATTCATGATAGTGATGATGGTTATGGGCTTTAATCAGGCCATGCAGCCCATTGCCGGTTACAACTATGGCGCACGGCAGTACAGCCGTGTACTCAGGGTGCTCTATCTGACAATGTTCTTCGGCACCTGTGTCACCACGCTTGGATTCGTGATTGCCGAGTTCATGCCGGACTTCTGCATACGCATATTCACGAATGACCCGGAACTGACTGCAATTGCCCGTAACGGAATGAAGATAAATTTCATAGTGTTTCCGCTCATAGGTTCGCAGATGGTTATCGGCAACTTTTTCCAGAGCATAGGAATGCCCGGCAAGTCAATAATCATGTCTCTGTCACGCCAGGTGCTGCTGCTCATTCCGTTCCTTATCATACTGCCTCATTATTACGGCATCAACGGAATATGGTACAGTCTGCCGGCATCGGACATACTCTCTGTAATACTGGGATTCTCCCTGCTCATACCGCAAACAAGAAAACTCAAAAAAATGTAGAATCTGTTTGATATTGTTCCATAAAGATGATTTTTGACTATTTTTACCTCTGTTTTTACCGTTTTGAGGGAACAATGGAGGTCCATTTTGACTGAGGAACGATAAAAACAGAGGAAAAAAGAGACGGAAAGAAATATATGGAATCAATATTAAACAGATTCTTATTATGGACAAGCACTACTGTATATGCATAGGCCGCAAATTCGGAAGCGGAGGCCGCAACATAGCGTCAATGGTGGCTAAGGAACTGGGCATCAAGGTTTATGACCGCAACCTGCTCAAGACTGCATCCGAGAATACCGGATTCAGCGAGCAGTTCTTTGAGGAGGCCGATGAGGAGAAGACCCGCAAGGGCCTGCGGTCTCTTTTCATGAACCGTTTCAACAGCAGTAACGGCTTTGCCAACAACTACTTGAGCAATGAATCAATCTTCAATATGCAGAGTGAAGCCATCAGAAAGATACATGAGCAGGAGGACTGCATATTCATAGGGCGTTCAGCCGACTACGTGCTGCGCAAGAGCGACCGTCTGCTGAACGTGTTCATAGCCGCCGATATGAGTGCGCGTGTAAGCCGCATATGCAGGCATGCGGACGGGATGGATCCCAAGAAAGCATTGTCTCTTATTGAGGAAACAGACCGTAAGCGCTCATCGTATTACAACTATTTTACGGGTAGGACCTGGGGTGATCCGGCATTCTATGACATCTGCCTGAACAGCACCACTCTGGGTTATGAGAAGTGTGCCGAAATAATAGTCTCATTGGCAAAAGAGCGCCTTAAGATATGAAACGCATAGGAATCCTTTCCGATACCCACGCATATTGGGATGACCGTTACGCCACATTCCTGAAGGGATGTGACGAGATTTGGCATGCAGGTGACGTGGGCTCGTATGAGATTCTGGAACGTCTGTCAAGGATAGCCACCGTGCGCGCCGTTTACGGCAACTGTGACGGTCAGGATGTGCGCCGTTTCACCACCGAGATTTACCGCTTCAAGGTAGAGGATGCCAATGTAATGATCAAGCATATAGGAGGTTCTCCTGACCATTATGACCATTCCGTTCGCGAGCAGTTGCTCGCAGAGACTCCCGATTTGCTGGTGTGCGGTCATTCGCACATACTCAAGGTAATGCATGACAGCAAGTTCAATATGCTTTTCATAAATCCTGGCGCAGCCGGACTGCAGGGATGGCAGAAGGTGCGCACACTGGTCCGCCTGGAGGTGGAAGGCAAGACATTCCGGAACCTTGAGGTGCTTGAAATAAAACGTGAAAATGATTTCCTTTGATTTGATATTATGGAAGCAATCACTCTCCTTGAACTCAACGGAAGGGTCAAGAGCACCCTCCAGTTTGAGATGCCTGACGCATACTGGGTGCAGGCCGAAATCAGCAGCATAAGCCCTTCAAGCCAGGGGCACTGCTACATGGAACTGGTACAGAAAGACCCTTCGGGGCGCACTTTTCTTGCCAAGGCCAAGGCTAACATATGGCGCGGAACCTGGCTTAAGATAAAGCCTTATTTCGAGGCCGAAACAGGTGAGACTCTGAAAGTAGGCATGAAGGTGCTTCTACAGGTCACCGTCACATTCCATGAGGTATATGGCTACTCCCTAGTAGTTCAGGACATAGACCCTACATACACCATGGGTGATATGGCCCGCCGCCGCAAGGAGATACTGGAGCAACTGGAGAAAGACGGCGTAATAGGGCTTAACCATGAACTGGGGATTCCAGCCTTACCCAACAGGATAGCTGTTATTTCATCAGCTACAGCCGCCGGTTGGGGCGATTTCCGTGACCAACTGGCAAACAATATCTACGGATTCCGGTTTTATGTAAAGCTTTTTCCGGCATTGATGCAGGGGGATGACGTGGAACGCAGCGTGATTGCCGCATTGGATGCCGTAGCGTCGCAACGTGAAAACTATGACATTGTCATAATAATAAGAGGAGGCGGTGCGGTAAGTGAATTGAGTTGTTTTGATTCTTACAATCTGGCATACAACATAGCCAATTTCCCATTGCCTGTCGTGACGGGAATAGGGCATGAGCGTGATGATACCGTGGCGGATATCGTGGCACACACCAAGGTGAAGACTCCCACCGCAGCTGCTGAGTTCATCATAAGCCGGGTTTTTGACAGTGCGTCGGCGCTTGAGGAACTGACGCGCCGTATCAGTGATGCGGTAACCGGACGGATGAATGCCGAGAACGTAAGGATAGAGAGACTTTCACAGAAACTGCCTTCTCTGTTCGCCGTACTGAAAGCCCGCCAGGAGCAGGTTCTGGAGAACGTATGGATAAGGTCTGTCAACGGGGTACGCAATCTGTTGACATCGCAGACCCATCGGCTTGAGATAATGGACAGGACCATTGCTGCGGCAGACCCTGCAGTCATTCTGAAACGCGGCTACTCGCTAACCCGCCTGAACGGACGCGTAGTCAAGGGAGTGAAAGACCTTAAAAAAGGCGACCGCCTGACAACCTGTCTGGCCGATGGCAGCGTAGAGAGTGAGATTATTTGATGATAAACCTGATAACCAGTTAGAATATGAAGTACGAAGAAGCAATGAAACGCCTGGAGGAGATTGTTGCCAGGATAGAGGAAAACAAGATGGACATAGACCAGATAGGCGACAGCCTCAAGGAGGCCCGTGACCTGATAAAGTTCTGCAAGGACAAGCTCTACAAGACCGATGAGGAGATAAAGAAGATTCTTGAAACAGAAGATTGAAAGTTAATCAATTAGTTACAGAATATTTATGAAAAGGATATCCAGGTGGTTATTTTGCCTGTTGACTGTTGCCGTCATTCTGTCGTGCAGCACGGTGGCATTTACCGGAAGGCGCAGGATGCTGTTATATTCCAACAGTGAGATATCATCGTTGTCATCACAGTCATATTATGAACTCATGTCAACCATGTCTCCGTCTACGAATACTGTCCAGACTGCTCTGATCAATGATGTGGGAAACCGTCTTGCCAAGGCGTTGGACAGGTATCTGGCTATGAAAGGAGAGACTCAGCTCCTTAGTGATATCAATTGGGAGTTTTATCTGGTACGCAACACGCAGGCCAATGCTTTCTGTCTCCCTGACGGCAAGGTGGTGTTCTATGAAGGCATTATGCCGGTGCTTTCCACGCCGGATATGATTGCGGTCGTAATGTCGCATGAGATGGGGCATGCCTTGGCCCGCCATGGAAATGAACGCATGACACAGCAGACTCTTGTCAATCTTGTAGGTTCCGTGACCGGCCAGATCCTGGAACAGAAATCACTGGAGAACGGACGTGCCCTGTTTGAAACGGCATACACCATAGGCAGCCAGTACGGTTATCTGCTTCCGTATTCACGTAAGCATGAACTGGAAGCCGATGAGATAGGGCTTTATATCATGGCAATTGCCGGTTTTGACATCCATCAGGCTCCGTTGCTGTGGCAGCGTATGGCAGAAGCCAATACAACTCAGGTACCTGAGGCATTGAGCACGCATCCAAGTGATGTCAGGAGGATGAATAATCTGGAAAAGCTTATTGAAAAGGCGCAGAAATATGCCGATGGGGTGCTTTGAATAAAGCGGGAAGGTTTTGGTCTTCCCGCTTTTTTTGAATAAAAAGGGTGGTGATAAGGATTTTTATTGTTATGTTTGCAGTTCAGTAAATCGTAACATTAACCAAATTATAACAAAAATGAAGAAAATTATCCTTTCACTTTTGGCACTTGCTACAGTGTCTGCTTATGCTCAGTTCGGTGGTGGTCGTGGCGGTAATCCCACAGTACCTTCAGTAACTGAGAATGTAACTGAGGATTTCAAACCCGCAATGAACAACCAGTCAGGTCACCAGTATCCTATGGTAAACTCACAGCGTATGGTACGTGCCCAGATATCGGCCCCCAACGCTACATCAGTAGGTCTTGACATTGACGGTAAGATCTATTCAATGTCAAAAAATGAGAATGGTGTATGGACAGGTACATCCGCTCCTCAGGATCCCGGTTTCCACTACTATCAGCTGAACATTGACGGTGCAAGCGTACCCGATCCGGGAAGCCTCTACTACTATGGCGCAAGCCGTTGGGGCAGCGGAATTGAGGTTCCCTCCGATGACCAGGATTTCTGGCAGGTAAAGAACGTGCCGCAGGGTACTATGAATGAGGTATATTACTACTCATCAGTTACCGAGAAGATGCGTCACTGCTACATCTATTTCCCCAATGAGTATTACACCAACACAACCAAGAAGTTCCCCGTTCTGTACCTGATGCACGGTATGGGTGAGAACGAGCACGGTTGGGCAGAGCAGGGTCATACCGCTCAGATCATGGATAACCTGATTGCCCAGAAGAAGGCTGTTCCTTTCATCATCGTTATCGATTGTCTAGATGCACAGCCTGCCGGCCAGCAGGGAGGCGGCATGGGTGGATTCGGCGGATTCGGCGGTCAGCGTCCCGGCGGTCCCTCAGCTGATGCACAGGCTCAGGGCCAGGCTCCCCAGGGAGGCCAGCGTCGTGGCGGATTCGGCGGCGGCTTCATGATGGGCGGAGCATTCGGCGATGTCCTGATCAAGGATATCATCCCCATGGTTGAGAAGAATTACCGTGTAATTGCCGATCCTCAGCACCGTGCTATGGCCGGTCTGTCAATGGGCGGTATGACCACTCACTCAGTAACCCTGGCCAATCCTACCACATTCGCATACGTAGGTATGTTCAGCGGCGGTACATTCAATGTATCGGAACTTGAGGACAACGCTGATTTCAAGAAGACCAACAAGGCTCTGTTCATGAGCTGCGGCGGCAAGGAGAACATGGGTGTAATGGAGGCAGCCGAGAATCTTAAGAAGATAGGCATCAACGCTACCGGTTATATCTCAGAAGGTACAGCTCACGAGTGGCACACATGGCGTCGTAGCCTCTATCAGTTCGTACAGATTTGTTTCAAATAATCAACTAACCTATAAACCGATTTAGAAATGAGAAAGTTTTCAGTTGTTTTGAGCGCTGCCCTTTTGACAGCCGGCTTCTGTGCAGCACAGGAGATCAAGGAGGACTTCAAGCCCTCAACAAAGAATCAGCCCCAGCAGGAGTATCCTATGGTTAACTCTCAGGGTTATGCTCGTTTCCGCATTGTTGCCCCCAATGCACAGTCCGTATCTGTAGGTCTGGGTCTGGGAGGTGACGGCCGCGCCGGAACCACTCTGACTAAGGATGAGAACGGTGTATGGACCGGAACTACATCAGCTCCCCTGGATGAGGGCTTCCACTACTATCATCTGACAATTGACGGCGGTACATTCAATGACCCCGGTACAAATAACTACTACGGCTCAACCCGTTGGGAGAGCGGTATCGAGATTCCCGCACACGATCAGGCTTTCTACGAGGAGCGCAACATCCCGCACGGCTTTGTACAGCAGATCCTGGTTTGGTCAGAGAGCACCAACAGCCTGCGTCGCGCATTCGTTTACACACCTCCTACATATCATGCTGACAAGGCTGATGTAAAGTATCCCGTTCTGTATCTGCAGCACGGTTGGGGTGAGGATGAGACCGCTTGGATGACCCAGGGTCATGCAAACCTCATCATGGATAACCTGATTGCCGAGGGTAAGATCAAGCCCTTCATCATTGTCTGCACATACGGTATGACCAATGAAGGTTTCCGTCCCGGTGGCATGGGTGGCGGCATGCGTCGTCCCGCAGGTGGCGCAGGTGCAGCAGCTCCCGGTGCACGTCCCGCAGCAGGTGGCCCGTCAGTTGATGCCGATGCTCAGGGTCAGGCACAGCAGCGTCCTCAGGGCCAGGGTCAGCGTCCCGCAGGCGGTGGTGGCTTTGGAGGCGGCTTTGGCAGCAACGCCGGCTTCCAGACATTCCTCTGTGACGAGCTTGTTCCTTACGTAGATGCTCACTTCCGCACAATCGCCAATAAGGACAACCGCGCTATGGCCGGTCTGTCAATGGGTGGTATGGAGACTCACTCAATCACTCTGGCACGTCCCGAGATGTTCGGTTACTACGGTCTGCTGTCAGGCGGTACCTACAGCCCCTCAGAGATTGCTGACAAGAAGCAGGTTAAGAAGATCTTCATCAGCTGCGGTAGCAAGGAGGGTCCGGACAATATCCGTAACGCCGCTGCCGCTCTTAAGGAGGCAGGTTTCGATGCAATGGGTTATGTATCAGAAGGTACTGCTCATGAGTTCCTGACATGGCGTCGTTCACTCTATCAGATGGCTCAGTTCTTCTGGGGCAAGTAATCTGAACAGTGTATTACTTTTAAGGCAGCCGGCTTCATTTTGAGGCCGGCTGTTTTTTATATATTTTAAGTATCAATAAGTATCAAATAGTTTAATAATTGTGTACAAAATTCACATCTTTGTTGTAAATTAGCACCCCAAACGTGCAGACTATCAATTTTTATTATAAACCTAATTTTATCCAAAGTTCACTATGAACAGAAACTTCAAATCAATTCTGGCATTAGGAATGGCAGCGTTTTTGGTTGGTTGCGGTTCCAACGGTTCAAAAGTTGATCCGCAGCGTTATGCCAACAGGAATGTTGATTTCGACCAGTATTTTACAGAGATCAAGGCCGATGCAGCTCCGGCAAAACCCGATGAGAAGGGCTTCATCCGTCGTTGGACTATCATTGAGCCTATCAACAAGCCTAACAGTGGCAATAGTGGTTTCACCGACAGCTACATCCTTGCTGAGCTCACCAAGGAGTATTTCAAGGGTCAGTTCACAAATGATATCAAGGCTCTTCCCAAGACCGGTGATAAGGTAATCGTAGAGACTGAGGCTCCGCGTGCAAGCGGTCGTGGCGGCTTCGGCGGCTTTGGAGGCGGTGCTCCTGCCGGAGGTCCCGGTGCAAGTCAGGCTCGTCCTCAGGGCGCTCCCGGTGCTGGTGCTCCCGGTGCAGGTCAGGCTCGTCCTCAGGGTGGTGCTCCCGGACAGGCTCGTCCTCAGGGTGGTGCTCCTCAGGGTGGTGCTCCTCAGGGTGGTGCTCCCCAGGGCGGTTTCGGCGGCTTTGGCGGCGGCATGATGGGTGGTGCTCCCGCAGCAGCTCCCGCTCCTGCTACAGTCAAGGATACTCTGGAATGGCATTCAGTTGACAGCAAGCTGTTCAACATCAAGCTTATCCGTTTTGCTCAGGGTACATCAAACGGCCAGAAACGTTATGGTCTTATCTTCAATGCATTCACAGTTATCAACTGCGATCAGGATATTCCTAACGTACGTCTTGCTGCCGGTTCAAACGCATCATCAATCTGGTGGCTTAACGGTGAGAAGATCCTCACCCTTCAGGCTGACCGCCGTATGGTTGCCGATGACGGTATGTCAAAGCGCGTCACCCTCAAGAAGGGTAAGAACCTGCTTCGTGGCGCTGTCATCAACGGCCCGGGTATGAGTGATATGTGCGTCCGTTTCTACAATGAGGACGGCACAATTCTCAAGAATTACACCATCACCAACAATTAATTCTAAAAGGATCAGAATATGAAAAAGATATTTCAGATGGGCTTGGTAGCCCTTGTTTCAGTCTCAATGTCTGAGGCCGTTATGGCTCAGATCGGTGCTCCGTTCATCCACGATCCTGCTACGATTGCAGAGTGCGATGGTAAGTATTACACTTGGGGAACAGGCGGTTCAGGTCTTGTTTCAGAAGACGGTTGGGTATGGACCAGCGGTGAGCGTATTCCTAACGTAGGTGCTGCTCCCGATATGCTTAAGATAGGTGACCGTTATCTTCTTGCCTATTCAACCACCGGTGGTGGTCTGGGCGGCGGCCACGCAGGTACAATCGTTACTTGCTGGGGTAAGACCCTTGATCCCAAGTCTCCCGACTACGGATTCCCACCTGCAGCCGAGCGTACAACAGTTGCCCGTTCACTGATGGATGAGGACTGCGATGCCATTGATGCCGGTCTTATCATGACTTCCGATGGCCGTCTGTTCGTTACATTCGGTACATATTTCGGATTCATCCGTATGACAGAGCTTGATCCTCAGACCGGTGCCCGTCTGGACACTCTGACAGAGGATATCAATATCGCTGTTGACTGCGAGGCTACAACAATGATCGAGCATGACGGTTGGTTCTACCTGCTGGGTACCCACGGAACCTGCTGCGATGGCGTCAACTCAACTTACAACATCATCTGCGGCCGCTCAAAGAGCCCCACAGGCCCGTTCATCGATAACGTAGGCCGTGACATGATTGAGGGTGGCGGTAAGATGGTTCTGGGTTGCCGTGACGGTTATACCGGCGCAGGTCACTTTGGCCGCACAATCATTGAGGAAGGCGTTGAGAAGATGTCATTCCACTGGGAGGCTGACTACTATCAGAGTGGCCGCAGCACCCTGGCTATCCTGCCTATCGTATGGCGTAACGGCTGGCCCGAGGCTGGTTACAATGTAAAGCCCGGTGTTTATGAGATTGAGTCAGAGCGCAGAGGTTATGCTCTTGAGATTGCTACCGAGTACGTTCGTCTGGGTGGCGGTCGCGGTATGTTCGGTGGTGGCGGCGGTGCCAACACTGTAGTTCCTTTCCAGCAGCTGGAGGATGTAATCGGCAACTGGCCAAAGGGTAACATCGATGTTCGCGTTATTGACTATCAGTTCCGTCCCAACCAGAAGTGGGAGCTTGTTCCTGTAGAGGAGGGTACACTCGGAACTCCGTACTACAAGATTCTCATTGCCGGTACCAACCGTGCACTTGCTGCTGTTGCAGGCAAGGAGCTTACCACAGTTCCTGAGTTCACAGGCGCACCTGAGCAGCTCTGGAGCATTGACCAGCTCATTGACGGTACATATCGTATCTGCCCCAAGGCCGTTCCCGGCACCAATGAGAAGGTTTGCCTTATCTCAATAGGTGACTCCAACGCTTCACTCGGCAAGTTTGACTTCAATGATGTAAACTGCAAGTGGAACTTCCGTCAGTATTGATCTGACAGGGATTCAGACAAAAAGAGAGGCCTCCGGGCCTCTTTTTTTTGTTTGTTGTTGGTGGATTTGGAATAATGCGCTAATATTGCAGTGCAAATAAGCTGATTCGGTATATTGGGTTTAGTCCGCCCGATGTACCGGATTTTTTGTTTGCGTCTAGTATCAATTTAATTATTTATTTACTATGAAGAAAAAAGAGATGTGGCAGTCTTCTGCCCTGAAGAAGACAAGAGTCTGTAAACTGAGTGTGTGGGCGGTATTTGGCCTGATTCCCTTGCTTGCATCGTGTCATGCCAGGATTCACGAGATGCTTGAACCTGATGCCAAAGACAAGGTCCCTGTTACTATCCATGTAAGCAATCTGGGCGGCTCCGAGTATTCACAGACCAGAGCGATGGTGGATGTGGAGCAGGTTTGCTCAAATCTGAGCTTCTGCATCTATCCGTGTGAAGGAGAATCTTTTGACAAGATCCAGATTAACCAGGCACGTGGTGATGAATCATTCGGAACCGTATCGGAGAATATTACCGTGGGCGTACACAGGATTGTAGTTGTGGCCCATAACGGTGACAAGAATGCCACAATGACCAATTCCGAGTCAATCTCATTTGGCAGCAACACTATTCTTAAGACAACGGATACATTCTGCTGGGCAGGTGAGATTACCGTGACACAGGAGACGGGTACTGTTAATGTCTCTTTGACACGTGCAACGGCAATGTTCAGGCTAAGACTTACCGATGACCAGATTCCGGCACAGGTAACAGAACTGCAGTTCTCATACAAGGGTGGTAGCGCAGCTGTCAATCCATTTACACTGGAGGGTACCACCAAAAGCAACCAGAAGGAGACATTTGTAGTTCAGGACCATTCCAGAAAGGTATTTGAGGTATATACATTCCCGCGCAAAGATGACAAGAGCGGTGAAATATCTGATTTGGAAGTAACTGTTACGGCTATTGATATTTACGGAAACGCCGTCAAGGAACGTGTGCTGAGCGATGTTCCCGTGACAAGGAACAGGATTACCGAGTGCACGGGTGAATTCTTTGCCGGTGGCTGCCTGGAATATACCAATATAGGATTCGGCGGCCTTCAGGTTGAGCGGGATTGGGCCGGCACCGATCCATACACCTTAGGTGACTGATATTATCGGACTGTAATGTGAAGGCAGGTCTGCTGTTTCTCGTATTTTACGTAGCAGCGGGCCTGTCTCTGCATATCATATGCTACCTGATAGAGTATCTGGCGCATCTTGTCTACCGATGCGGCCTTGCCCACCTTGGATGTGGTGTAGGTAAAATACGATATATCAAAAGTGGTGCCGTAGCAGTGGCAGGAGTTCTCGGTGGAGTTCACGTTGGTACGGCGTAACTGGCGTACGGTCTCCTCGGTACGCAGAACGCTGGTTACGGTAAAGCGGTGGTTACGGTTGTAGCCGCGGTTAAAGAGTGAATCCTGAAATGCACGTCCCATATCCTCAAGCAGTTTAGCCGCCTTGGGTACAAGATAGGGGACTGAGTGGGTCAGCTTGTCAATGTCATAAAACTGGTTTGGTTCAATCTTTACAAGACGGCGGTCAGTCTCGGCCTGCTCTTTAGTGATAGGGCTGGAAAGGCCGTTTCTTATGGCTGCCTCCAACTGGGTATCATTCAGGTCATTGAACAGGCGGTCATACTGGCGTACCGGTTCGCGGCGGTCTGTGTTGTGGTTCACCTCACCCTCATCTATGTACTGCTGGATATCGGCCCCCTTCTGTGAAAGTGAACCTGACAGCTTGTAACCGCCTATAAACAGCATCACTACAAGAGCTACCGGAATAAGCATAAAGAGCATGAATATTATGCTGTTTATGGATTCCAGGTGGAATATACGTTTTATAAGGTTTCCGTACCAGCGCAGGAACGATGTGAATGTGGCCTCTATCAGGAATCCCCATGCCGGCATTAGGGTCACCGAGAATTTGTAGCCTATCAGTGCGGAACCGCCGTAGCGGTAGAATCCGCCCCAGCCTATCAGTGCTGCAAATGCCGCAATGTAGATGATTGCCACCGCCCATTTGAGCCATACCTGCTTTATCTTGCGCCACAGGTAGAACTGTATGGCACCTGTTATGAAGCAGAGCGTCCATATCAGTGCAGAGAAGAGTCCCGGAACGGAATCGCTCTCAGGCAGGAACCATCGGCCTATGGCATCGGTTATGAAATAGAGTATTGAAGAGAGGATTATGAAACGTATAATCCTGATCTTGCCGTCTATGCGATTACCCTTACGCTCTCTTTTTGAAGCTTCCTGGGGCTGTGGACTCTCTTCCTGTATAGGTTTTGTTGTATTATTATTCATATTGATGACAAATTTACTTTATTTGGTTGTCTGTAAGAATAAACTCATCTCATTTTTTGTAATTTCGCGACAGATTAAACAATAGACTGCTATGAAAGAACTTGACTGGTCCAACCTTTCGTTTGGTTACATGAAAACCAACTGGAATCTCCGCATCTGGTTTAAAGACGGAAAATGGGGTGAGATAGAGGAATCTGACTCCGAGTATGTACCTATGCACATTGCCGCAACCTGCCTGCACTATGGTCAGGAGGCTTTTGAGGGCCTTAAGGCTTTTCGCGGTAAGGATGGTAAGGTTCGCATATTCCGCATGGAGGCCAATGCCGAGCGTATGCAGAGCACCTGCCGCGCAACCATGATGCCTGAGCTTCCTACCGAGACATTCTGCAAGATGGTTAAGCGCGTGGTTGAGCTCAACAAGGAGTTCATTCCTCCTTATGAGAGCGGCGCATCACTCTATATCCGTCCGCTGCTAGTTGGTACCGGTGCAGAGATTGGCGTTAAGCCGGCTCAGGAATATCTGTTCCTTATATTCGTAATGCCCGTAGGTCCGTATTTCAAGGGCGGTTTTGCAGCTAACGCATATGCTCTGGTTCGTTCATATGACCGTTCGGCTCCTCTGGGTATGGGTAAATACAAGGTAGGCGGTAACTATGCTGCCAGCCTCTTTGCCCACAACATAGCTCATGAGAAGGGTTACGGCAGCGAATTCTATCTGGATGCCAAGGAGAAGAAGTATATCGATGAGTGCGGTGCCGCCAACTTTATCGGCATAAAGGGTAACAGCTATATTACTCCCAAGTCAGAGTCAATACTGCCCTCAATAACCAACAAGAGCCTGCAGCAGCTGGCCAAGGATAACGGCATGACAGTAGAGTGCCGTCAGATTCCTCTGGAGGAGCTTAATGAGATGAGTGAGGCCGGTGCATGCGGTACTGCAGCCGTTATATCTCCGATATCACGTATTGATGATATTGAACTTGGCAAGTCTTATGTAATTGGTGACGGTAAGCCGGGTCCTGTACTGACAGGCCTGTACCATCAGTTGCGTGCCATCCAGTATGGTGACGCTCCCGATGTTCACGGCTGGGTAACCGTTCTGGATCTCTGATATGGGTAAGGGTAAACTGGCCAAGTTTGCCGATATGCGGACATATCCGCACGTGTTCGAGCCTCAGGGCTCGTTCCGTGAGGATGTCCCGTTTGAAATGAGGGGCTGCTGGAACAGCTCCTTCTTTCATAATGACGGCCCTATCGTGCTTGAATTGGGCTGCGGTCACGGTGAATATACCGTGGGGCTGGCAAACTTGTTTCCCGACAAGAATTTCATCGGCGTTGACATAAAGGGTGCCCGTATGTGGACGGGGGCTAAGCAGTCGTTTGAGGCCGGCATGAAGAATGTGGCTTTCCTGCGCACTGTGATTGAACTTATTGACCGGTTCTTTGCTCCCGGTGAGGTGAGTGAGATATGGATTACGTTCCCCGATCCGCAGATGAAGAAGGCCACCAAGCGTCTTACATCGACCTGGTTTATGGAGCGCTACCGCAGGATTCTGAAACCCGGCGGCAAGATTCACCTCAAGACCGACAGTAATTTCCTCTTTACATATACCTGCGCAATGGTTGACCATAACAATCTGCCGGTGGAGTTCCGGACCGATGACCTCTATGCCAGCGGAGATGCCGACCATATCCTGTCAATCAAGACACATTACGAGGAGCAGTGGCTGGAGCGCGGCAAGACCATCAAGTATATAGTCTTCAATCTCTCGGCCGATGGAGAGTTATCGGAACCCGATATTGAGATTGAATTGGACGATTACCGCAGTTACGGGCGCACCAAGCGCAGTACTCTCCAAACGAGAAAATGATACAATTGGGGTCAGGCCCCTTTTGTATCGTTTTAGAAAAATTACACTACGGTTTGATGGGGAATTAGAATGGTTTTCTTGATTTTTGGTTTTTCTTGTTGGTTGTTTCCGGTGCCGATAACTTTGCACCGAAAACAGAAAACAAACACAAAACTTAGATATTATGGCAATTTACAATTCTATCACTGAACTTATCGGTAAGACTCCGACAGTCAGTCTTAAGACTTTCACGGCAAACCGTGGTATCAACTCCAACATTGTTGCAAAGGTTGAGTTCTTCAACCCTGGCGGATCGGTCAAGGACCGCATCGCGCTGGCTATGATTGAGGATGCCGAGAAGAAGGGTATCCTTAAGAAGGGTGGTACAATCATTGAGCCCACATCAGGCAACACAGGCGTTGGTCTGTCACTTGTGGGCGCAGTAAAGGGTTACAAGGTTATACTTACCATGCCCGACACGATGTCAATTGAGCGTCGCAAACTGGCTGCGGCATATGGTACGGAGATAGTTCTTACACCCGGAGCAAATGGTATGAAGGGCGCAATAGCCAAGGCTGAGGAGCTGCGTGACTCCATTCCCGGTGCAGTTATCCTGCAACAGTTCAACAACCCCAGCAACCCCGAGAAGCATTACGCCACCACAGGTCCGGAACTTATAGCCGATGCCCGTGAGGCCGGAATCACCATCGATGCTTTTGTGGCAGGTGTAGGTACCGGCGGTACTCTTAGCGGCGCAGGCAAGGCCATAAAGGAGGTGTTCCCCAACGCCAAGGTGATTGCTGTGGAGCCGGCTTCATCGGCCGTACTTAGCGGTAATCCCAGCGGTCCGCATAAAATACAGGGTATAGGTGCAGGTTTTGTTCCTAATAACTATGACAGCAGCGTTGTTGATGAGATTCTGCCCGTACAGAACGAAGATGCATTTGAGACTGCACGCGCTCTGGCCAAGGAGGAGGGCCTGCTGGTAGGCATATCAAGCGGAGCTGCAGCATACGCCGCAAGCGTAGTTGCCTCACGTCCTGAGTTTGCAGGCAAGAACGTATTCGTGCTGCTGCCCGATACGGGTGAACGCTACCTCTCAACTGCACTCTTCTCGGCTGAATAAGCAAAAAAAGCAGTGTTATAAAAAAATGACACAGAAGGAATTGCCCCTTTTGTGTCATTTTTTGTACATTTACGGCATTATGAAAGGACTGTTTAGAATCATCCTGTTGCTGGTTGCGGTTTCATCGGCCGTGAATATGTCCGCACAGAATAATTCTTATGGGATTGACGATGAGTGTTATGCGCTTTTCCAGAGGGCAGAGAGTCTGGCGGGGGGCGTATCCGACGAGGAGTTCAACCTTGTGAATGACTCGTTGCTGCAAACCGCTTTGGCCAAGAAAGACAACAAGGCTCAGGTCATATATTATGTGGAGCGGCTCAAGCACCTTAACCGCGGTCCGTTCAGTAATGAGGAACGGGTTCTCAAGGCTTTCGAGGAACTTAAGGCAATAGCTCTTTCATACGGCTACAGGCAGTATTTCTACTACGCTTACGAGCTGACCCAAAACTTTTATTACAACAATTGAAGGCCTAACACCTCTATTGAGTTGCTGCAGGAGATGCAGGCATACGCCATTGAACAGAATGATGCTTACGGTATGTGGTACAGTTCCCGATATATGGTTTCGCTGTATACG
>JAGCPB010000069.1 GCA_017642425.1 Bacteroidaceae bacterium | reverse complement strand
CAATGAGATTGTGGAGAATGTGTTCAAGGGCATACGTCCCGCTGTCATTGCACTTATCCTTACTCCCACCATCCGTCTGGCATCAAAGGCGGGCCTGAACAAATGGACCTGGTGGGTGCCGGTGGTTACCGCATTGCTTATCTGGTGGCTGGGGGTATCGCCGGTATGGATCATACTGGCGGCCATTGTGGGCGCAATCCTGTATTACATACTTAAACTCAGGAAGGCATGAATGGCATTGTTATCTGGATGAAACTGTTCTGGACCTTCTTCAAGATAGGTCTCTTCGGGTTTGGCGGAGGCTACGGCATGCTCTCGCTGATACAGAATGAGGTGGTTGAGAAACAGCATTGGATTTCAAATTCAGAGTTTACCGATATCGTAGCCGTAAGTCAGATGACTCCGGGGCCGATAGGCATAAACTCGGCCACATACGTGGGTTTCAAGGCTATTGAGAATGCCGGCATGACGCGAACGGAGGCCGTCTGCGGATCCCTGCTGGCATCGTTCTCTGTAATGCTGCCGTCATTCATCCTGATGCTCCTTATCAGCGCCTTCTTTATGCACTACAAGGACCATAAGTCCGTGCAGACTGTACTCAAGTGGCTGCGTCCCGTGGTGGTTGGCATGCTTGCCGCCGCAGTGCTTCTGCTCCTTAATGAGGAGAACCTGGGTGGATTCCAAAGGGATAATCTCCAGCTTTACGTAAGCATTGGCCTATTTGTCCTAGCTTTTATAGCAACCTACGTCTGGAAAATAGGTCCCATCAAAGTAATACTTCTTGCCGGCCTATTTGGCGGTATCTTCTATTCTTTAGTTTAGCCTTTGCGGCTGTGGAGGCCGCACTCGCGTTTGTCGGGGTTTTCCCACCACCAGCGGCCGGCGCGTATGTCCTCGCCAGGGCGGATGGCACGGGTGCAGGGCTGGCAGCCTATGCTGGGGTAGCCCTGCTCGTGCATCTTGTTGTAAGGCACACTGTTGGATTTTACGTATTCTATCACGTCACTTTCGCTCCAGAGCATCAGGGGGTTGAGTTTGATAACGTCATCGGCGGCATCATATTCTATTATCTGCATGTCGGTGCGGGTTACTGACTGTGAGCGTCTCAGACCGGTTATCCATACATCTACATCTACAAGAGCGCGTTTTAGGGGCTCTATCTTGCGGATGTCGCAGCACAGGTGACGCAGTTCAACGCTGTCATAGAACAGGTTGATGCCGTGTTGGCGGACCATCTCCTGCACCCGGGCATAGTCAGGGAAGAAAACCTCTATGCGGATGCCGTAGCGGCGGTTGGTGCGGTCTATCAGGTCATAAATCTGGGGGAACATGCGGCCTGTGTCAAGCGTAAATATGCGGGCGCTGTCACGTCCGGCTTTGGCTATCATATCGGTCACAGCCTGGTCTTCATAGCTGAGGCTGGTGGATAGGGCGGCACGTTTGCCGAATGTATCCACTGCCCACTTAACGGCGGCTTGTGCGCTCTCCAGGGCTCCCAGTCCTGTCCACTCGGCATTCTTCTGCGCTACGAGCGCAATTTTATCTTCTTTAGTCATTGCTTTCCACTATCATTCCGGCACCTACGGTGTCATTTGTTGCGTCAATAAAAATAAGTGAACCCATTGTGCGGTTATCCTTGTACGGGTCAAATACCAGCGGAGCAGCGGTCTTGAGTCTTACACGCGCTATGTCATTGGCGGTAAGTTGCTCCACGCCATATACCTTCTCCTGTTTGTCTATGTCCAGCTTGTACTCTATCTCCTTTACAATGCCGGCAACCTCCTGGGTGGCGTGACGTATTATGTAACGCTTGCCGCATACTAAAGGTGTGGTACGAAGCCAGCACACATCAAGTACAAAATCATTGGCCAAAGAGGGTTGTATGCCGGAGAGCGATGCAATCACGTCACCGCGGCTTATGTCAATATCATCCTGAATGGTTAAGCAGACTGACTCACCGGCCACAGCCTGCTCTTTCTGCTTTTCTCCAAGCCAGATGCCTGTCACTGTGGATTGTGAACCCGATGGCAGCACGTCAATCCTGTCACCTATACGCACACTGCCTTGTGCTATGCGTCCGCCGTATCCACGGAAATCGGGGAACTGCCTTGAGATGGGGCGTATCACGTACTGTACCGGGAAACGCATACTCTCACTGTTGCCCGATGGAATCTCAACGTTCTCCAGATGCTCCAGCAATGAAGGTCCTGAATACCAAGGCATCCTGTCGGAGCGCGATACCACGTTGTCACCGTCCTTGGCGCACATGGGGATGAATATAACATCACAGAATTCAAGTCCGTTCTTCTTTATCATGGCTGTGTAGTCAGAACAGATGTTGTTAAAGACGTTACTGTCAAAATCCACCAGGTCCATTTTGTTCACGGCTACCACAACCTTGGGGATACGCAGCAGGGATGCTATACAGGAGTGCCTTACGGTCTGTTCCATTATTCCGTGGCGGGCATCTACAAGGATCACTGCAAGATCGGCAGTCGATGCGCCGGTAACCATGTTTCTGGTATATTGGATATGTCCCGGAGTGTCGGCTAT
>JAGCPB010000068.1 GCA_017642425.1 Bacteroidaceae bacterium | reverse complement strand
GGGAAACCCGGACAAGGCATTCTGGCAGGATATAGTAATGAAGAATACCCCTGACAGACTGCGTGGAGGTGCCTGTTCAATGGAAAAGCCCACTGAACTTGACGGCTGGTTCCTAAAACTTATGCCTTATGACAAGGAAGGCAAGCCTACACCGGCCAAAGTTCCGCACAATTATGATAAGATGCCCAAACAGATGGCATCGGCCCCGGTCAAATACATTGAGGTGGATTCCTTAACAGGCCAGGTCATTGCAGTCATACCGCTTGAACTCACCGGTGGCATAGCAGGATATATGGCCGATGAGAATGACTGCGTGTCATTCCAACTGGGCTGGGCCGTAAATGAGTCAGAAGCTGATGAAAACTTGAAAAAGTTCAAACAGATGGCTGGTTGGCTTGTTCTGCGTGTGGACAAGGTCCCTGAGGAACTGCGTTCTGTCAATCATTACGACAGGCTGGAACTGCGTTTTACTGACAAAGTTGAGATACCAGATTGGATGGACAGTATGGATATTGGTCATCTTGTAATAAATGGCAAGGTATCGGCCGACCAGAAGAAAGAACTGAAGCGCCGCTTTGGAGACCGTATAGAGTTTGAATAAACTAATGACTCGGAAAAAACATTCACGGTATGAAAATAAGAAGGATAAGAATCTGGCTTTCCCGCGGTTGGTACCGCGTTGTATATAGCGTATCATTCCTGGTACTGTCATTCCTTTGCTCCTGCTCATCATCAAAGTCTGTAGCAAAAGAAAAGACAGAAGGGAGTAAAGGGGTGGAGGCATCAGAAGACAAAGAACCTGTTGATTCTACCAAGACCGGTGTTTCAGTAATCAATATGGAAGATTTTCAGGGACTGGGAATAGTAACACCAGAAATTCGTCTTATGTACGGCGTTCCCAGTCCGGTTCAGGAACGCAGACTGACAGTCCCAAAGGATAGTGCTAAATCAAAGATTTCAGTATCTGGTTCTAAGCCCAAGGCAGGTGATATAATAAGTGGAGTTGTCCGTGATGCAAGCGGTCCTATGGTTATGGTTAACATAACAGAAAGAGATTCACTTTACCGTATAGTAGCTCATGCTGTTTCTGATGTGAATGGTGAATTTTCTTTCAAACTTGTTAATCCGGCCAACCGTATTTCTGTAACCTATATAGGATTTAATGAGGCAATAACTAAAATTACCGGATCATTCTTTGAAGTTACTATGGTTGAACGGCAGGATATTCCCGTGGTTGACATTTTGAACAACACCCGACAGACTGAAATGTATGGTCCTCCAGCAGTGAACTACAACAGATAACAGGCAGATCTTTTTCAGGTTCAATTAGTATTATATGTAAAAGGTTTGTTTATGAGAAAGATAACAATAGCATCTATATTCTTGTTGCTTTCATGCTTAACGGTCAATGCGCAGAAAGCATTCACTCCCATATCGAAATCGGAGTATGAAATCTGGGGGCATTTTTTTGATGATAACTTTCAGGAGAGTGCCGAGGTCCAGTTGCTGGTGGATCAGATAATCCGGCCCGCTCCGCTGGTATCATTGTCATTGGTAAATGGGGTGATCAGAGTCTGTTCCAGTGATAAAGAATACAGTATGAGATGCAGCAGAGAATTATATAGATCGTTAAAACTATTGGCCAAACATGCTGTCACTGCTTAAACAGTTGTACAAGTAACATATCTGATATGGATATTGAGCGTTGCTGAAACGCAAAATGTTGATAATCTTGCCGTGTTGATTGCATTATTACGTGATTGACGCGCGATTTGTGTTAATACGTAATTTTTTCTTTGAAATATGTTGCAATTTGAAGTTTTATGCGTACTTTTGCATCATATTTGAAACAATGATGAAGAGAAGTTTGATTATAACTGTCTGTCTAACCAGATAGATGATCTTTTAGAAGAAGGCTGGTTCAAGTCTGGACCAGCCTTCCTCTATTATATACAATTGAAACAATAATAGATAAAACGCAATAACTATGTGTGGTATAGTAGGTTATGTGGGTAAACGTAAAGCGTATCCCATACTGATTAAGGGACTCTCCAGGTTGGAGTACCGCGGTTATGACAGCGCAGGTGTGGCGCTTATAAATGATGACGGCAACCTGGTCATTTACAAGACCAAGGGTAAGGTGGCCGATCTGGAACATGCTGTGGAAGGTAAGGACCTGAGCGGCAACATAGGTATTGCGCATACCCGCTGGGCCACTCACGGTGAGCCCAATGATGTGAATGCGCATCCGCATTTCTCTGAATCGGGCAATCTGGCGCTCATTCACAACGGTATCATAGAGAATTACCGTGCGCTTAAGACCGAGCTCCAGAATCAGGGCTACCACTTTAAGAGCGAGACTGATACCGAGGTTGTGATACAGCTTATCCAGTATATTATGGACAGCCACTCTATAACGCTTGAGGAGGCCGTTCCGCTGGCTCTTAACAGCGTGATAGGTGCATACGCCATAGTGATTGTGGATAAGACTCAGCCTGACCGTATGATTGCCGCACGCAAGGGCAGTCCGCTGATTATAGGTGTGGGCGATGACGAGTTCCTGATTGGCTCCGATGCCACTCCGATCATAGAATACACGGACCGTGTGGTTTATCTGGGCGAGGAGCAGATTGCGTTCATACAGCGCGGTCAGGAGCTTAAGATTACGGACCTTAAGAGCGTGGAGCAGACTCCGGTAATAAAGAAGCTGGAGATGAACCTGAGCGAGATAGAGAAGGGCGGTTATCCGCACTTCATGCTCAAGGAGATTCATGAGCAGCCGCGCACTACAGGTACGGTGATGAACGGCCGTCTGCACCCGGAGCTGGGTATAGTTAAGTTGTCGGGTGTGATTGACCACAGGGCCAGGCTTATGGCTGCACGCCGCATAATAATTTGCGCCTGCGGTACATCGTGGCACGCTGCGCTCATCGGCAAGTACCTGATAGAGGATCTTACGCGCATTCCGGTTGAGGTGGAGTACTCATCAGAGTTCCGTTACCGCAATCCCGTGATTTATCCTGATGATGTGGTGATCGCAATATCGCAGTCAGGTGAGACTGCCGATACTCTGGCGGCTATGCAGCTGGCCAAGGCATCGGGAGCGTTCCTGTTCGGTATCTGTAATGTGGTGGGTTCATCCATAGCACGTGCTGCCGATACAGGCTGTTATACTCATGCAGGCCCTGAGATTGGTGTGGCATCGACCAAAGCGTTTACCGCACAGGTGGAGACTCTGTTGCTGCTGGCACTTAATATTGCGCAGGAGAAAGGTACGGTATCGCCGGAACTGCGACAGCGTATAATTGCCGAGCTTCCCAACATTCCGGTCAAGATTGAGAAGATTCTCAAGCATGACAAGCAGATATCGGAACTGGCCAAGATTTTCACATACGCGCATAACTTTATCTATCTGGGACGCGGTTACAACTATCCCGTGGCGCTGGAGGGCGCTCTAAAGCTTAAGGAGATATCGTACATTCATGCCGAGGGTTATCCCGCTGCCGAGATGAAACACGGGCCTATTGCGCTTATTGACGATGAGATGCCTGTGGTGGTGATTGCCCCCAAGCGTGGCCATTATGACAAGATTCTGAGTAACATACAGGAGGTTAAGGCCCGTAAGGGCAGGGTGATAAGCATTGTGACCGAGGGCGATAGGGATGTAAAGAACATATCGGACTACTCGTTCGAGATTCCGGATACCGAGGAGTGCCTGGTCCCGCTGCTGTCAGTAATTCCGCTGCAGCTGCTGGCTTACCATATCGCTATTGCCAAGGGCCGCGATGTGGACCAGCCGCGTAACCTGGCCAAGTCTGTAACAGTAGAATAATTCTTTATGGAAGAGTTGCATCACGAATGCGGTGTGTTTGGCATTTACGGTGTGGAGAATGCTTCACAGTATGCCTATTATGCGTTGCACAGCCTTCAGCACCGCGGTCAGCAGGGCTGCGGGATTGTGAGCGCCGACAAGCAGGGGATGCATCTGCATAAGGGCGCCGGGCTGGTGATTGAGATATTCGGGCAGAATCATCTGGATGAGCTGACCGGCAATATGGCCATAGGTCATGTGCGTTATCCCACTACCAATGTGGGTGGACTGGAGAATATCCAGCCGTTCACGTTCCATCATTATACGGGCGATTTTGCTTTATCGCATAACGGTAACATTATAAATTCAAAGGAACTGCGCCTGTATCTGGAGCGTAGGGGCAGTCTGCTGCAGACCACATCGGACAGCGAACTGTTTGCCCATCTCATAAAGAAAGACCCAACTGAGGAGGACAGGATAATCAACATTATCAATGCCCTGAACATGATTGAGGGCGCTTTCTCATTGGTGATAATGACTCCAAACCGCATCTATGCATGCAGGGACAAGTATGGTTTTCATCCGCTTTCCATTGCAAAACTTGGCGAAGGATATGTAGTGGCCAGCGAGACATGCGCATTCGATGCAATAGGCGCCGAATTCATCCGGGACGTGAATCCGGGAGAGGTCATTTCTATAGATCATCACGGCATACGCTCCAATGATTATTCCAAGCTTAGGAGTCACCGTATGTGCGTGATGGAGTACATCTATTTTTCACGCCCGGACAGCGATATTGAGGGTTGTAACGTGCATTCGTTCCGCAAGCTCTCCGGCCGTCTGCTCTATGAGGAGCATCCTGTTGATGCCGATATTGTGGTGGGTGTGCCCGATTCAAGCCTTAGCGCCGCAATGGGTTACGCCGAGGCCAGCGGGATTCCGTATGAGATGGGGCTGCTAAAGAGCAAATACGTGGGACGTACCTTTATCCAGCCCGCGCAGGAACTGCGTGACAAGGGCGTCAAGATGAAGCTGTCGCCCGTGCGCAGCATTGTTAACGGCAAGCGCGTTATACTTATTGATGACTCGATTGTGCGTGGAACCACATCACGCCAGATTGTGCGTATGCTGCGTGAAGCAGGAGCAACAGAGGTTCATGTGTGCATAGCAAGCCCCAAGTATGCCTATCCCTGCTACTACGGCGTTGATACCGGCACGTATGAGGAACTTATCGGCGCCAGTCATACTGTGGAGGAGATTCGTGACTACATTGGTGCAGACTCTCTTTATTACCTCTCATTGGAGGCGCTCTATAAGGCATCGGGCCGCGACATGAAAACGTGCCAGCTCTGTACCGCCTGCTTTAACGGCGACTATCCCACCAACCTCTACAACTACGAGGACGACCTTAAGAAGCACAAAACCTGTTGATAGTACAAAAGGGGTCAGACCCCAATTGTACTGTTTTTCGCTGTTGAAAACTTAATGCAGAATGATACAATTGGGGTCTGACCCCTTTTGTATCTTTGCGTTATGGGAAATTTTAGCACTATATTCAAGTCTTCTGTACTTGCTGGAATCTGCATTGGTATTGCCGGATTCGGTTTTTTGGCATTGGGTGGCGTTGTAGGCGCCGTATTGTTCGCATTCGGTCTTATCACCGTAGTCTGCTACAAGCTCAAACTGTATACCGGTACTGCCGGATTCATAGTTAAGGGTGAAGTAGGGGATTTGCTACTCATTCTGCTGGGCAATATCGTGGGCTGTCTGCTGGTATCTCTGCTGGCCAGAGTATCACCTATGCCGCTGCAGGAGGCTGCTCAGAAGATTCTGGCAGGCCGATTGGCGATAGGTCCCGTACGTGCCGGACTGCTTGCCATAGGTTGCGGATTCCTGATGACCACCGCAGTTACTTTTGCACGCCGTAACCAGTGGCTGCCGCTATTGTTTGCGGTCCCGATGTTCATACTGTGCGGATTCCCTCACTGTATAGCCGATGCATTCTACTACCTGACCGTTCCGTTCAGTTTCATCAAGGAGAACTTTTGGAGCGTACTGCTGCTCTACTTCTGCCTGGTGATAGGCAATTTCATAGGCTGCAACCTCTACCGTCTCATTATGATCGGTGAGGAGAAAGTATAATCACTGAAGATTTATATCCGATATATCCACCAGATTGTTCATGATGGCGTAAATGGTCAGACCGGCCGGAGAATGAATCTGGAGTTTTGCCGTGATATTGCGGCGGTGAGTCGTTACGGTATGTATTGAGAGGAACAGTTTATCGGCGATTTCCTTGTTTGACATACCGCGGGCAACGCATTTGATGATATCCTTTTCACGGTCGCTCAGTATGGCCATTGATCCTGCGCTGTATTCGGGAGCCTTGTTCTGAACGGGTTCTGTACCTGTCATGACCGATTTCTCAAGTTTCATTACTGCAGGCACGAACAGACGTTCCTCAATCTCGCTGTGCGAAATAAGATCGTTCTCGCAGTTTATTATGTCATAAAGTGCAGAGTTGAGCTGGTCGTTGTTGGGCTGGCGGTAGTGGCGTATCACAATGTCCTTAAGCTCCTTTAGTTTCTGTGAGCCGTTGTCATGTGCCACTGAGTACTTGGCTATGTTGAACCTTCCTGTGGGCTGGCCGTGCAATAACTTCTCTACGTATGTGAATATCACATCATTCTCATGTTTCATGTGATTCTCAACCTCGATGGTGTAGTCATCATAAAATTTGAGTATCAGGAATGCTACGTCATTCACGTCACTGCAGTTGAGAGCCTCAATCAGTTTGCGGCGGATACCGGGCAGTATGAAATCACTGAAATAGGTATGGGCACGCTTAAGGTATTCCATAATGGCAGGAAGCGATACACTGTATCCGCTATAGTTCTTTCCTGCTATCAGATTGGCTACGGCCAGGAAAGTGGGGCAGTCCACGTTATTCTCGCGGCATACCTCCGCAATGGTACTGTCTCCAAAGCCGAAATGTATTCCGAATCTGCTTAATGCTAAGAGAATCAGATTGTTGTCATCAATCAGATCCCTCATCTTGTCCTGAAGCGTGTATTCAGTTTTCATAACCATTAATGAGTATCCGACTGCAAAAATACAAGTTTTAGGTATATGCCTTCATACCCAAAAGTGAGTATTAGCCAAAGAGGCGAATTTCACAAAAAGTGAGTATTGCGGCAGTGATGCCGATTCAGGACCTTTGCACCGTCTTTAAAAAAACAGAAATGAACAAGACACTGACAGCAATCATATTATCTGTTGTACCTTTTTCAATAACATCGGCCCAAGGTTTAAGTGTGGGTGGTTACGGTGAAATAGCCATGAGCCGTAACTTTTACAGCGACAATGTGTACCGATATTCAAATCCCACCAAATATAAGGATGATCCCAGTCACGGCCGGTTTGACATACCTCATGCCGTAATCTATCTTGGGTATGACTTTGGCCAGGGATGGTCAATGCAAACCGAAATAGAGTTTGAGCACACTGGTACAGGCAGCGCTGTCGAAAAAGAGTTCACCGAGGCCGGAGAGTGGGAGTCAGAGATAGAGAAGGGCGGTGAGGTTGCCCTTGAGCAGTTCTGGCTGCAGAAATCATTCAAACCCTGGCTCAACCTGCGTATAGGTCATTTTGTGGTTCCTGTAGGCGCTCTTAACAATGCCCATGAACCTCTTAACTTCTTTACGGTATACCGTCCTGAAGGTGAGTTTACCATCATGCCTTCTACCTGGCATGATACGGGTATCAGTCTTTGGGGTGATGCCGGCAGTTGGAGCTATGAACTGCAGATGATTGCAGGTCTGGACGCTTTCATGTTTGACCGCGACAATTTCATAAAGTACGGGGCTGCATCGCCGTATGAGTTCAAGGTGGCAAATAATTACGGTTTTGCCGCAAGAATTGACAACAGGTCAATCAGCAACCTGCGGCTGAGCGTAAGCGGATACTACGGCAACAGCATGCACAACTCATTTCCCAATGACCTTAAGGACACCCGTTACAAGGATGTCAAAGGCCGCACATGGATAGGCAGCTTTGATTTCAGCTACAAAGGAAAGAATCTGATTGTACGCGGTAACGCTGATTACGGTCATGTATCGGACGCCGTTACTATCAGTACGATAAAGCGTAACATGAGCTCAAACAACGCTCCGTACAAGAAGACTCCGGTAGGTCAGTCGGCAATCACATATGGTGCTGAAGCCGGTTATGACATACTTGGCCATTCAGAAAAGATTCAGGACAAGCTCTTTGTGTTTGGCCGATACGAGTACTATGATCCGTACATGCCGGCATCAGATCAGCAGGATTACACATTTACCGATGTGCACAGGATTGCGGCAGGCATCAACTGGCTGCCCATACCTCAGATTGCAGTAAAGGCTGAGTTCTCGGAGCGTTTCCGTCAGGAGCGTTATAACAATGAGCCGTCGGTATCAATAGGAATAGCATACATGGGATTTTTCAAATAATAACGAATTCAGATAACAATGAACAAGAAACTGGTTTTTGGAATGGCAGTAGTTGCTATAGCACTTACTGCCTGTGATGACGAGAAGAAAAGTGAGAACTCTGTTTCTCTGGACAATGACATCAAGGCAGCTGTAGAGCAGTATGTGCCGGGTGTGGTATATTCTACCTATAATGATCTGGCCAGAGAGTCAGAAGAACTTTACAACTTGCTTGCCGATGCAGCAGAGAAGGGCGTAGACGCACTCTCTCAGGCTGAGATTGACGCCATTTGTGCAAAGTTTCTGCAGGCCCGTCAGTCATGGGAGGAGTCAGAAGCATTCCTGTATGGTGCAGCAACCGATTTCGGTATAGACCCGCATATTGACACATGGCCCCTTGACGTTGAGGCTCTTGCAACTGCACTGAGCAATGCAGAGCAGGTATCCAATCTTGAGGGTGAGGACGGCATAGGATATGCATCGGCCAAACTGGGTGCCGAGTTGCTTGGATTCCACGGAATTGAGTTCATCCTGTTCCGTGACGGCCAGAACCGCACTATAGAGGCTCTTCGCGGCAATGAGGATGATGAGGCATTCAGCAGCAAGACCGTAACCGGTGCACAGGAACTGATTTATGCTACAGCAGTAGCCGGTGACCTTCGTGACAACTGCTACCGCCTGATAGTATCATGGAACCCCGATGCTCCAAAGGCTTATCAGGACCGTTGCGAGGAGCTTGAAGTTCCGGTTTCAATGACAGGATCAGACAAGACCTACGGCGAGAACATGCTGGGAGCTGCAAAAGCCGGAAGTACATATGCTACTTGGCATGAGACAATGGCATCAATACTTGTTGCCGGATGCTCAAATATCTGTAACGAGGTTGCCAACGTTAAGATGGGTAACGCTCACAGCGGTGAGGATGTAAACTACATTGAGTCACCCTACAGCAAGAAGTCATTCCAGGATTTCATTGACAACATACTCAGTATTCAGTACTCGCTCTATGGTAAGGCCGGTGCAACCTCTCCCCAGAGCAAATCAATCATCAATGTACTCAAGAACTATAAGTATGACGGTGCCGATGCTCTGCAGAGCAAACTCAATGCATCAGTCGATGCTCTTAAGGCTTGTCAGGCCAAGGGTGCGTTCGTAGATATCTATACCGATGCCCTGGTTCAGGCCGCAATGGACGTGATCAACGAACTTGACGAAGAACTTAACAAAGCCGCCGAGTGGATTGTTAAACAGTAATATGATATGAACATAAAAGGATTTAGCGCCCTAGTTATAGGGTTGACCTTTGCCGTCGGATGTACCGACGGCAATAGCGGTATTAAGGAGAACGTTAATACCCGTGAGCCCGATGCCAAGTATGTTGGCCAGGCAGTTGGTAATTTTAGTGCTGATGAGTGGTATCCCGGCGGTGAACTTGGTACTACCACTAATGTAACTGCGGGATGCTACGAGGATGAAACTCCGTCAGTGGTCAATCAAGGTCTGCTTACAGCATTCAATATGGGTGAGGCTGCATTTGAGCGCAAATACACAACTTCAACGGCTCCCTTCAAGGGACTGGGACCTGCATACGTACGCTCATCATGTCTGGATTGTCATCCGGGCTATGGTCATGGAAAGCGCCAGTCACAGTATCGTGCCGAGTTCGGAAACGGATATCTGCTGGTTATCTATCATCCGGTAGATGGTCAGAACAGCGATGACGGTCCGTATGTATCGGAAGTGACAGGTATGCCTCAGACCAAGGCTACATATCCGTTCCTTCCTCCCATTGATGAGGAGCAGATTGATATCCAGTGGCTGCCCGTGACTGAAATGAAGAGCGGACTGCCTATGAAGTTCCCAGACGGCGAGGAGTACAGCCTTATCTATCCTGAACTGACCATTCCCGAGAGCGCATTCAATACCAGTCCTACACCGTATGAGACCGGCGCTGTTGCATTCCGTCAGGAATCGACCATTGGTATCATCGGCTCAGGTCTGCTTGATGCAATACCTCAGGACAGCATCCGTGAGCAGTATCGCAAGGAGGCGCAGCATGCAGAACTCAATCCTGCTTTCTGGGATAAGGAGGCTAATGACTTTGCTGCCACAGCATGGTACAGCCTAGCCGAAGGACAGTTTGCTGACGGCACTCCCGCACCAGCCGGCACCAAGTTGCTCAAGCGTTTCACATACGCTATGACACGTGCTTCGCTGCAGGACGGTGCAGGCGCCAACGCCATCTGGAACATCACCAACGTAACACGCAGTGACCGTCCCAAGCTCTACACCACAGCTGCATGGGCCAAGGCAATGTCTGAGAACGCTCAGGTCATAGCTGCCATCAAGGCCGATCCCACATCACCTTATTATGCCGATGGTACCGATGAGGGCATTAAGGATGCAGTCCTGCATCTGCTTGATCCCAGTACCAATCAGTTTGACAATTCATGGCACAACTTTACACCTGAGATGAGTGATGACCAGTACTATAACTTTATGGTTTGGCATCGCGGCCTCTCAATTCCGCGTGCACGTAACCTGAACCGCGAGGAGGTACAGAAGGGTAAGGAGGTATTTAACCGTATAGGTTGCGCCAGCTGCCACCGGGCTTCATGGAAGACCAAAAAGGACAATTACTGGAAACCGGCAGTTTATGCCGACAAGGAACTTCCTCAGTATCAGGACCAGACCATTTATCCCTATACCGACATGATTCAGCATCGTCTATATATGATAAATGGCATTCACGGAAGCTGGTGCCGTACGACTCCGCTTTGGGGTCGCGGTCTTTCACGTGAGAATACAGGTGCTGAGGACCGTCTGCACGATAATCGCGCACGTAACGTGATTGAGGCCATAATGTGGCATGGTTACAGCAAGGAGAGTGATGCCTACTGGTGCACAGAGAAATTCTACAACCTCTCCAAAGATGAGCGTGATGCAGTTGTAGAATTCATCAATTCTATCTAATTTAGCTGCGTGAAAACAAACAAGATACTTAAATATACAGTAATCGGTACTGCGGCAGCCGTCATTCTTATGATGGCCGCCGCTACCGTTATTGAAAGGCTGTACGGTACAAACAGAGCCTTAAGCATTGTCTATCACAGTCCTGTTTTCATCGTGTTGTGGGCGGTTTCGGCCATATCGGGAGTGTTGCTGTTGATACGGCGCGGAACTATCCGCAAGCCCGCCACATTCTTTCTTCACATATCGTTTGTGCTGATACTGGCTGGTGCACTGATAACTATGCTCACCGGCAAGAGTGGCATGATGGAACTGCGTCGCGGTCTGGTTACCAGCCAGTGGTCATCGGACAATGGTTTCAGGCAGGATTTGCCTTTCTCATTGCAACTGAAAGAGTTCAGGATTGAGTATTATCCGGGATCGCATGATCCGTCTGATTACATAAGCAAGGTTGTGTTGAAGGACAGTCGCAATGACACGGAAACAGAGTATACCATATCCATGAACAACATTCTCAAGTATGACGGATACAGGTTCTATCAGTCCAGTTATGACGATGACCTGCGTGGCAGCGTACTGGCTGTGAGTCATGATCCGTGGGGAGTGGGGGTTACATATACGGGTTATCTCCTGCTGCTGTTATCTTTGACAGGGTTCTTCTTCCAGAAAAACTCTGGTTTCAGAAACGCTGTAAAACGATTAAAGAATCATGGAAACACTTTATAGCAGTATCTGTAGGCCGATGGTACCTTTTATGGCATCCATTACTCTGGGTATAATCCTCTTTATCATAAGTGGATTGAATCTGTCACGTGGACGCGGTTTTTCAAAAGCGATCAGGATAGTAATGCAGGTACTCACTGCCGTTCTGTTCTGTTACCTGACTATTGTGCTTGGCTTGCATTGGTATATATCGGGCCATGCTCCGTTAGTGGGAACATACTCAGTTATGATGCTGATGGCTTGGCTCACAACGATTGCAATGACCTTGCTGCGTCGCAGCCTGCCCATAATTCAGCCTATGGGATTTATCCTGGCCGGATTTACCATGCTGGTGGCATCGCTCTCATTTGCTGACCCTGAAGCTCAGAATCTGGCTCCGGTACTTAATTCACCATTATTGGGTGTACACGTGCTCTGCATGATGGTTTCCTACACGCTTTTCGGACTGGTAGCCCTTACAGGTGTGATGGGACTGGTGCAGAAGAATCAGGACTCACAGTCCATGCTGCGTGACGTAAGCCTTACCATACTGTATCCTGCAGTCTTCATTCTGACTATTGGCACATTCATCGGCGCAGTATGGGCCAATATTTCATGGGGCAGTTACTGGTCTTGGGATCCTAAGGAAACTTGGGCTCTGATAACCATGCTGGTATATTCGGCAATGCTGCACAGCAGCTCCTTATCACGCTTTAACCGCCCCAAGTTCTTCCACACATATGCCATCCTGGCATTCCTAACGGTACTGATTACCTACTTTGGGGTAAACCTCCTGCTGGGCGGTATGCACTCCTACGCATAATGCGTAATAGGGGCACAAAGAGAACCGTCCCTTTTGTGCCCCTATTTATGTTCACTCCGGACGGAGCGCAGGTAAGCGGTGATGACAACAATACAGTAACAGTGGAGGGAAATCATGTGACAGTAAGAAACACAACTACCCATAAGGTTTTATATGAATTGAGCGGCGCTGCACAGGATGGTTCTGTCAAATTGTATAGCTCTGAAAGACAAGCAGTTGTACTTAATGGAGTAGAACTGACAAATCCAAAGGGTGCTGCAATAAACAACCAAGGCCGTAAAAAGTTTTTCTCTGGTGCGCATCAACGGCGGCGGATTTGGACCTGGCGGTGGTGGCCCCGGTGGTCCCGGTGGCGGTCGTCCCGGCGGCTGGTAATCACTTATCTTTAGGATAAACAGGCCGGATGGCGCGTCCTGCGTTACGAACCAGATTAACTATTTTAATTTCATTTGATTTAAAGTACAGCTGCCAAGCGCTTTCATCACTCGTAGTGCCTAGAGAACTGGACCAATAATATGCAGACGTGTCAGAGTAGAGTAACCGGGTATCAAGCTTCATTCCTGTAATGGGCAGAAAGATGGAATTGCGGTTGGGGACAGGACCGGTAATCAGGTATCCCAAAACGCCATTCTGTCTTGTCCATTTCCAGTTGCATATGTCAACCAACTCCTGGATTTCATCTTTAGTAGGTATTCGCCAACCGCCTCCCCATCGGGAATTGGCTACATCATCATATAAATCCAGAACGGTTTTACGTTTTCTGTTGTATTTACGGAATTCACGGTCAAAATAATTGGTGCCATAGGATCTCTTGGTGCTGGTTTCACCCCATGCGTAGTAGTTGCCGCTCTCTTCCGGCTTTTCTGCACCTATGTTCCATGCTGCCCATTTCACGCTGAGCCCCAGGTCTACAGCTATTTTGGACTGTTCTTTTGCAGCTATGATGATTGAATCCTTGTCACGGATCACATGCTCTTCACGATTGTAAAAAGATTCAACATGGCTTGTTGATTTGGCAACCTCTCCGTAACAGCCATCGGCAAAGGTAAAGTAGTGGTCGTCATCCTGGCCTGCATACAGATAGACATCTCCATTGGTTTCATCTACAACCACATCCCATACGGCAAAGAAGGGGTCAGGCTGGTTGTATTCGGGAGAATAAATGACAAAGTCTTTGCTTGGCACAAAGTCAGTTGTGTGCCACTCCAGTACTTTGTCGGGATACAGTTCGGCCAAGACATAATGCCGGTTTACGTATTCTGACCAAGTAATGAGATACTGATCCGGACTGCCGCTCCAATGTTGTCCGTCAAACAGACAGTTCTCCATATATATTTCTGTCCGGGGTGATTGGGCCATGAGCCTGAGAGTGAAATCACCTATCTTGCCTCCTGCCCATCGGGAAGCGGGAGTGAGCCAGTATATGAATTCATACTTTGAAGTGTTGACAAAGCTGGTACGATAACGGTATGTATGGTGTACTGTGTTAAGCCCTTCCTTGAATGTTGCCTTAAAGAAATAACCATATGCAAAATGAGCAAAACTGTCCAGTTTCTCACTATACAGCAAATTGCCGCCATCCCAGAAAATTCCATCTTCTTCACTATAGCTAGTAATGTATTCACCTTTATAAAGTATGGTGTCACCGTAACCTTTCCACCCGTTCAGGTCAAAAGGTTCAAAGTCCTGTTCCTTTTTATAGTCTTTTTGTATAACCATGTTGCTGTGGGGCAGTGCGGTACCATTCATGGTGACCGAGAAATCCTTTATGAAAGGATGAACTCCGTCACGATTAAAGGGAACAGGATTCCAATCGCCGGGAGGATTGGCCTCAAAAGCCATAGTTATAGTCTTTGAAGACTTGGGGTTGAAGAATTCATAGTAAACATCAACCGTAGCGTAATCGTCATCGCCGATTGTAATGGTAAGAATCTCCTTTGATATGGAGATGTCTGTCTCTTTTACCGGCACCAGTGTACTGCCGTTTACATAAAAGGCTCCGTCATTTGCCTTAAGCTCAAGGACTAAGAGCAAGGCAATTAAAGAAAAAAATAAACGTTTCATATTTATAATCAGGGTCGCAACCTATATTCAAGCCAAATTTAATAAAAAGTTGTATTTTTGAAGACGACTATAGCCATAAACTTATGAGAAAGTTTCTTTTTTTGTCCGTGATGCTTACCATATGCCTTTCTGCAGCGTATGCTGTAGATCTGACAAAGGCCACCATAGTATATAACCAAAAGGATCCTGCGCTTGCCGGACATGTTGCAGGTGTGCTGGCTCAGGACATTGAGCTTGTATCGGGCGTAAAACCGGATGTTGCAACCAAGAAGAGTAAAGGGCAGAACGTGATTCTGGCTACCGCAAAGAATACCAGCCGCCATAAGGAGTTGCGCGGCAAGTGGGAGCAGTACGCCATTGATACAGAAGGTGACAATATCTACGTTACCGGTTCCGATGCCAGAGGCCTTGCATACGGCGTGTTACACATAAGCGAGCTGATAGGTGTAAACCCATGGTACTGGTTTGCCGATGTGCCAGTAAAAAAGGATGACAGCAAAGTCAAGGACTTTAAGTGTGTATGCGTAAGTAAGTCACCTACAATAAAATACCGTGGAGTTTTCCTGAATGATGAGGACTGGGGGCTCAAGACCTGGGCCGAGAAAACATTTGAGCCTGAACTTGGCGATATAGGTCCCAAGACATACGATAAGATCTGTGAACTGATACTGCGCCTTAAGGGTAATATGCTGGCTCCGGCCATGCACTCATGCACCGGCGCATTTTACTGCCACCCCGAGAGCCAGGTCATAGCCGATAAGTGGGGCATCATGATTACCACCAGCCACTGTGAGCCGCTGCTGTTCAACAATGCTTCAGAGTTGGAGTGGAACAAGGAGCGTGACGGTGAGTGGAATTATGAGACCAACGGAGCAACCATCCTAAAGAAACTGGATGACCGCATCCGTGAGACCGCCCAGTATGACAATATCTACACAATGGGAATGCGTGGACTGCATGATGAGGCAATGCACGGCAGCGATAAGCCCGAGGACCGCGCACGTACGCTTGAGAAAGTGTTCAAGGAGCAGCGCAGCATACTGGAAAAATATAAGAAAAAGCCCTCCAGCCAGTTGCAGCAGATATTCGTGCCCTACAAGGAGACACTTGACATATATGATGCCGGACTCCGTGTACCGGAGGATATAACCCTTGTATGGCCCGATGACAACTACGGCTACATGAAACGCGTAAGCAATGCCGATGAGCAGAAACGTCCGGGCCGCAGTGGCGTCTATTATCATCTGAGCTACTGCGGTGTTCCGCATGACAACCTATGGATTTCAACTACTGCTCCACAACTTATGTATGAGGAGCTGCTCAAGGCATATACCGCCGGGGCAGACCGCTACTGGCTGCTCAATGTGGGTGATATCAAGCCTATGGAGATAGAGATGAGCATGTTCATGGATATGGCTTATGACTTTGGTTCATTCAATTATGACAATGTGAATCTGTATCAGGCCAAGTGGCTGGCAGGTATCTTTGGAAAGGCCTATGAGTCTATGTTCCAGTTTATCCTTGATAACTACTATCGTCTTGCATGGGACCGTAAGCCTGAGTTCATGGGTTATGAGATGGAGTGGGATTCACGTGAATACAGCCGCCTGTATGACACAGATTTCTCATTTGAGACCGGAAGCGCCCAGAAACGCCTTGTAGATTATCAGAACATCTGTACCGTTTATGATGCAATAGAGAGCGGCGTGTCTAAAGAACTTGCTCCTGCTCTTTTTGAGATGCTTGGATATTCTGTACACTCGGCCTATCAGATGAACCGCAAGTTCCTCTATGCCCAAGCAAACCACGAGACCGGTAATGTGCTGTATGCCGATATGTGTCGTAACGCCAATGAGGAGTTGAACAACCTGTTGGTACGCTATAACACCATGCTTGACGGCAAGTGGGACCAAATGATATCGGAGATAACTCCAGGATACGAAGCTCTGTATCAGAATATGCCGGTTCTGGTTGATGCTCCGACCACCAGATACCGCCTGCCTGACAACCAGCGACATCCGGAATTCAATAACAAGATAGATTTGACCAAACTTGCACTCACAGATCCGTTCCGCCTGCTGGACGGTATAGGAACAGACTGGAAAGCGCTCCAGATGGGCCAGCCTCTGGATTTTGAGACTGGTGGCTCCATAAACATACCTATTCCTGCAGAGTATATAGATGCTGATGCCGAGACGGTTACCATATGTGTATCGGTAGTACCTCTATGGCCTGTAGCATATGACCGCAGCAACCGCTTTGGCGTGAGTGTAGATGGCAGTGAGCCCGTGGTATGTGAAAACAAGTTCCAGGAGTGGGGACGCGAGTGGAAGATTCAGGTGCTTGAGAACCGCAAGGAGTTTGTCCTGACCCTGCCGCTTGACAAGAAAAAAGGAGAGCATGAAATCACACTCTCCATAATAGATCCAGGCCAGATAGTACAGAAAATCACCGTCCGCTAACGTTACTTGATATTTCGCTTATAAGCTCTGCCAGATGGGCGGGCGTGTCGGCATCAGGGATAAGGATGTGACCGTTGTATATCAGGCGGGGGATAGCCGATGTGGTGCCTCTTGAGGTGCGGCCAAAGAGTTCGTTCACTATTATGGTGTACTTTTCCATCCAGCGGCTCTGCATTGCGTCATTGAGCCGTTCTCTGCCTATAAGCTGTTCTGCTTTTGCTGTGGCTTGCTCAACAGTTGGCGGGTTCCAGCCTTGGGCAATGTCTGTTCCAAAGAACCACTCCTCATACTCCCGATACGCATCCGGATTGGTGCGCCAAATTGCCAGGCCGATGCGCATGAACGTGCATGAGCCTGCAAACCGGTCTATGCCCGGCGATACGTGGGGATTGCACTCGCGGCTCATGGATACTGGGCAGCAGACTACTGCAACGCTGTCATCCAGCTGACTTAAGGCATCGGGCAGCATAAGGTGCGTGCGGCGGCAGTGGGAGCATTGCCAGTCAAACAGCAGGGTAATCTTATGCTTTGCTTCGGGATTGCCTATTACGGGCATCTCCTTGGGGTCGGGATAGCGCAGGGGTTCGTTAATGAAACCGCGCTCGGCAAGGGTGCGCGGGGTGGTTGTGAACTGGACTGCTGCAAGTGCGGCTGCAATGAATACACCTATTGATACGTTCAGTATAATGTGTCCGGTCTTTTGCCGGATGCACCAGATAACTGAGAGCACGGAAATGACTATGCCCAGTATATGGGCTGTCATGCAGTAGGGGCAGAATGCCCGGATCATGTGGCTCTGCAGCCAGATGAACCATACGGCACAACCTACAATGGCACCGCTTATGACAAGTATGGCATGAAACAGGAATTCCCGCTCCTGGGCTCCTGTCTGTTTGCTGTCTGAAAGCATAAGACAAGCCAAAAGCGTGAGATAGGCTCCTGCGGCCAGAGCACTTACAGGTATGATTCCAAACAGGAACGACCAGCGGCTGCCCAGCACTATGTTGCAGTTGGTACCTTGTGTGCAACCTATAAGACCGTGCCCGGAGATGGAGTGGATACACAGTATAACAGACAAAAGAAGGACAATGGCGGTAAGAACCACCATTGTTTTTCTTAATGTACCGGTATCCTTACCCATAAAGTTAACGCATGTTGGGTTTGCCCGGAGTAGGAGTGCCGGTGTAGGCAATCTCACATAGGGCATCGTTGTCGTTGCCGTCGGGCAGGCGCACCAGCGAGTAGGATGGGGCGGCCTGGTTTGCGCCTTGGTTCATGCCGCGAGGCATACGCATCTGCGGGACTTCGGCCAGACAGCCGCCTTGTGTCTGCTCTCCTTCAAGCACAGCCAGGTCCGGACGGGCAATTGTGCCGTTGGCGCTTGAGTTGCTCTGCTTGGAGCCGTAGATTACAGCATCAACAAGTACGTTTCCGTGATACAACGCGATTGCACCTGCACGGGTAGAGTAGGTGTAACTGTAACTGCCATCCTGTGCCAATTTAGCTGCGGGTCCCGATATTGCATCACCGCTCATGTGGTCATACTTGAGGGCTGGGGTGAATTCAATGCCTGTTCCGAATGCCCATACATCGATGCCGGCAATCTGGTCAATCGTAAGAGGCTTGTCTATCTCTACAACGCCTGGCTCATGCGGCTGCGACTGCTGTCCAAAACGCCTTGGAGCAGGTGCCTCAGATACCTTTACTACCTTGGTAACCTTACGGACTTCTTTTCTCTGACCGGTTCCTATGGTTATTTCCATACCTTCTGTAAGATTTGCAGTCACCTCCAGGTTAAGGGTCTTGTCTCCAGCCTTGGCCGGACCTACAAGAGTGGTCTGTGTGCCCGCTGTACCCACTTTGGTAAGTGTTACCTCCTCATATTTGCCACCCAGGTCAATACCTATCTTTTGTCCGGCCTCAAGACCAGCTGCCGATGTTACGGGCAGATTAGTGCTTCCGGCCTTGAACATATGCTTTGGATCTGTTGATACCGGGATGAATATGTTGGTGAGAGGTGCTGCATCAAAAGCCAAAGCATCTGCATTGGGACGCAGCACAAGGAAATCATTTGCCTTGATTACGGTGCCTGCAGGCAGACGAGCCGCACGCACTGGAGCCCATCCGCTGCGGGTTATCTCAACCTCCCAACCGGAAAGGTCAACAGGCTCATCTGATGAGTTGTACAGTTCTATGAACTGCTCACTGCCCAGACTTATCTCATTGATACTTACCGCTGCAGCGCTGCGAACTCTGATTGGTTTGAATTCACTCTGGCCATTATAATCGGCACCTACTTTGACAAACAGAGTCTGGTCGGCATCAGGACCGGTAATCCTGAATTTTGCCGTAATCTCCTGACCGGGCATTATCCGTTCAAATTCTCCCGTATAAAGGCATTCAGAGTTCCAGTCATTAGGAAATTCCATCCAGACTCCAAAATCTGTTATGGGTTCTTTTGTGTTATTGCGGAATGTCACTACAAGTTCCTGTGATTCTCCTTTACGGAAGGTTGTAAGACGTGTGGTCCTTATGGTCGATTCTGCATATTTTGCCGCGGCTATATTTGCCTGAACAGCCTTGACTGCCTCAAATGAAGGGTAACCTGCAGTAATGGCTCCCTCATAGAATGTGCCGGCCGATCCGTTGCCGTTGTCACCGCCGTTGGCCAGCAACAAGCCGCCTTTCTTGCTCATGGGAAAATAGACGTCATTAGGATCGGGTGATGACGGACGTTCTCCTTCATAGAATGTCACAACATTCGGTTTTGTGGCGTCACCTCCGCGCAGGTCCCACATGTTCTGACCGCCACCGTTCACATAAGCCGATACAAAACGCCAGTCGGTAATGCTGGGTACGTCATTCTTCTTGGCGTTGTAACCCGAGAACAGGCCTGATTCCATATCGGCCATGATCCAGGGCCCGTCACCGTTTCCGCTTCCCCAATTGGTGGATGTGCCAAAGTAGGTGGTCTCCATTGTGCCGCGTCCCACAGCTTTGCCGTTGGTTGACGAGTTGCCGTAGTCAAAGCAGCAGCCACTGTCATAGTGTGTGCCATCCACCACGTAGTAGATGCCCTCTGGTTCGTCGTTGATGGGCATATATGATGCGTTGTTGTTGCGCAGTCCCATTCCGGGCATGAAATATGCACCGTAAACCTTGTGGCCGTCAAGTGTAGCCGGAGACATATCGGCTATGGGCAGGGTGTTGAACTCTCCTTTGGCCGGGCCCTTGAATGTACCGGGAGATGCCTGAATCAAGTCATTCCCGTGACCGGTCTGGTCATAGATTATGCTGATATATCCTATGGTTCCCTCAAGGAACGCATCCTGTGCGGCTGCATTGGCATAACCGCCCTCAATGGTGCCTATGTCAAGTGTCTTGCCGTCACTTTCACGAACCACCTGATATAGCGGCCCGTCATACTTGGAGTACAGCTTTCTTGTTGTGCTGTGTGCTGCCACGCATTCAGCGCCATACTTCTCATAAATATCACACGGTCCTTTTACCTGGCCGGCACAACTGGCCAGCAACACGCCTGTAAGCAGGATAATGCAATGTTTCATATGTGGTTGTAATTGTTTTACCATAATGTGTTACTCCTGTGAGCGGCGCCAGGCAAAATACTCGTCAAGCACCCACATGGCGCTCTCTGATGCCACCGGAGCAGGATGGGGACCTTCACCTGTAAGTACCATCACCTGTGAGTTCTCGTTCTTGAACAGCGGCCATACGGGCAAATCTGCATCCTTTTTCTTTCCATTAGGATCACAGTCTTTTGCAAAGTTGGTCCAGTACTTGAGCATATACTTGGCAAGTGCCTGGTCGGTAGGATTGTTGGTGTTGGGGCGCAGGCTCTGGAACACAAAATCCACATCCTGTCCGTGCGGTGAACGGTGGCCGTAGCGGCGGTCCCCCTGACGGTACATGGGATCCTGGTCAAAGTAGTACATATAGACGGGCTGCTTGCCTGTCTTGTTCTGGAGTCTGCCCCAGGTCCAGGTACCCCAGCCGAATGCGGCGTCACGACCCAGGTCACGTGCGGTTTTGCCTACCTTACCATTCTCCAGCGGGTATACGGCCAGCAGTTTGTCGGCATAATCCTCATAACGCTCACGTGTTGCGGCAATATGCTCATCAGGATTCTCTGTAAACCCGAAACTGTCACCCTCATCAGAATTATAGCCAATGAGCAGAGCCACATCGTTGTAGTTGCCTGCCTCATACATCTTGTATTGGTCATCGGGGATAACGTAACCATCAACGATAGGCCAGGCACCGCCTGTAACCACAGTCTGACGGCTCAGGTCGGCAGCACTCAATGCACGCAGGTCGGCTGCGGTCTTGGCACCTACGGATTCAGCGTACTCCAAGCCTTCCTTTTCACTCTGTGCAAGTGATTTCATATTCTCACCGGGATATGAGTTTTTCCTGATGGGGCCGAATGAACTTCCGCTCTGGGATATAGCGCCGCGGAACAGCCCTTTGGCCAGGGGTGATGCGCAGAGCATGCTCACGGAGATTCCGCCGGCCGATTCGCCGAATATGGTTACTTTCTTGGGGTCACCGCCAAATGCTGCAATATTCTCCTGGACCCACTTGAGTGCGGCTATCTGGTCAAGAATACCGTAGTTGCCCGATACGTGATTGGGGTCCTCGGCACTCAGCGCGGGATGCGCAAAATATCCTAGCTTGCCTACGCGGTAGTTTATGGTAACCAGCACCACACCCTCACGTGCTATAGGCGCACCGTTATATTGTGATGACGAACCCATGGAGAATCCGCCTCCGTATATCCACACCATAACAGCCAGTTTGTCCTTGGCTGTTTTTGCCGGAGTCCAAACATTCAGATATAGGCAGTCCTCACTTGAGTTGCCTCCGAATCCCATGCTTGACATGGGTCCGGGACCGAACTTATCGGCCTGGCGCACACCTTCCCAGGGAATAACCGGCTGCGGAGCTTTCCAACGCAGTTCACCAACAGGGGGTGCTGCAAACGGAATGCCCTTGAATATCATCATGTCATCTTCAACAACGCCTTGGATTGTACCGCCTGTGACCTTTATCAGACCGGTATTGAAAGATTGGGAGTTGCAGGACATTACAGCCATGGCAACCACGCAGAAAGCCAGAATCTTTTTCATATTGATGCAGTTTTTTTTATCAGGTTTTGATTTAGCAAAGTTGACAATAATGTTTTGTATTTTCAATAGAAACATTGAGAAATAGATTACATTTGTAATCTGACTATCCAACTAAACTTATGAGAAGGCTATTCTGTTTTTTCCTTATTCTGTCAGCGCTTGCTGTCAAGGCTCAGAATCCGTCACAGCCCAGCTGGCTTAGTGATGCTGTGTTCTATCAGATTTATCCGTCATCGTATCAGGATACTGACGGCAACGGGATAGGGGATATTGCGGGTATCATATCCCGTCTGGATTATATCAAATCAATTGGCGTGAATGCTATTTGGCTTAATCCGGTATATGTGTCGGGTTGGACTGACGGAGGTTATGACGTTATAGATTTCTACCGCGTGGATAAGCGTTTTGGCACCAACTCTGATCTGGTGGAGCTTATCAATCAGGCTCATGAGCGCGGAATCAAGATAGTGATGGACCTTGTGGCCGGGCATTCATCAGACCAGTGTGAGTGGTTCCTGCAGTCTAAGGAGGCTCCCAATCTGCGTTATTCGGACTATTATATCTGGCCCAGTTTTAAGCCAGATGGTGGATACGCATCGCTCTTAAGCAAGTTTGTGGCTACCGATGCCCCGCGCGGACCATACTACATAAAGAACTTCTTTGACACACAGCCTGCGCTGAACTTTGGTTTTGCCAATCCTGATCCTACTCATCCGTGGGAGCAGGCAGTTGATGCTCCGGGCCCGATGGCTATGCGCCGCGAACTCAAGAATATCATATCATTCTGGATGGATAAGGGTGTGGACGGTTTCCGCGTGGATATGGCTGCAAGTCTGGTCAAGAATGACCCGGATAAATCGGCTACAATAAAACTATGGAAGGATGACCTTATGAAATGGTTCGGTCAGGAGTATCCCGAGGGCGTGCTTATAGCCGAGTGGTTCAATCCTGCACAGTCCATCGAGGCTGGTTTTGACCTGGATTTCTTCTGTCATGACGGGCAGTATAACTACTCATCGCTGTTCTTTTTCAACAACCGCCGCCGTCCGGGCGCAGGTTCAGCGCCGTCGGGCCCCTATTTTGATGAGGCCGGTAACGGCGGTCTTAAGGAGTGGTATGACCTTTATACCTATCAGTATGATGCCGTTAAGGGTAAGGGTTATGTGTGCATGCCCACCGGAAACCACGATTTCAACCGCCTGTGCACCGAGGGTCGCACCAAGCCCGAGGACCTTAAGGTGGCAATGACGTTCCTGCTCACCATGCCGGGCGTGCCGTTCATCTATTACGGTGATGAGATTGGGCTTAAGCAGAATCCCAAGGCTCCATCTACCGATGGCTCCGGATTCCGCGCCGGCTGCCGCATCCCGATGCTCTGGGACGGCACAGCTAATGCAGGATTTTCAACCGCACCCATAGAGAAGATTTATATACCGCAGGATCCCGATCCTAACCGCATGACTGTGGAGAAGGCGGAGGCTGATCCCAAATCGTTGCTTAATTATGTTCGCGGTCTGCTAAAACTCCGTAGCGAGCATCCGGCATTAGGTGCCGATGCCTCATGGCGTCTGGTTAGTTTTCTGGATAATCCGTATCCAATGGTTTATGAACGCGTAAAGGACGGAGAGCGCTGCTACGTGGTGATAAATCCATCGGCCAAGGAGGTAAGCGTGACTGTGGCTCCCGAAAACAACAAGCCCCAGCTGATAGGCGGTTTCTATAAGAAATGCACCTACAAGCAGAACCGTTCCGGAGCTGCTGTAATCAGCATATCGCCCGTATCGGCTGCGATATTCAAGTTCTAAATATTGAATACCGCAAACAATGAAAACAACGTTCCTGATACTATTTGCCATTGTGCTGGCCGGGCTTGCTTATGAGGTCTGGCACCTGTGGCGGCTTACTCCGGCCGGATGGCCCATGAAACTAGTGGTTACGGGCCTGTTTATGCTGTGGTTTGGCATCATGATGGCGGGATTCCTTTACACGGAGCGGTTCTCAGTCTGGTTTGCCACATTCCTATATGAGGTGGGTAATCCGTGGTTGGTTGCATTCGTGTATCTGCTTATCATATTCCTTTTGGCTGATATCGTATCGGTCTGCAAAATCCTGCCTAAAACATACCTGCATGACAGCGTAACAGGATTTGTAAGTGTAGTGGGGGTGATAACAGTGCTCATGACAGCCGGATGCATACACTACCATCACAAATACCGTGAGGAGCTGACCATTCATACAGACAAACCACTGGACAAGCCCATGACCATAGTCCTGGCCAGCGACCTGCATATAGGATATCATAACCGTAAGGCGGAACTGGGCCGATGGATAGACCTTATGAACGCTGAGAATCCGGACCTGGTGCTGATAGGCGGCGATATTGTGGATCGTAGCGTAAGGACCGTCCTGGAATGCGGTTTTGCCGATGAATTCAAACGGCTAAAGGCACCAATTTATACCATTCTGGGCAACCATGAGTATTACAGCGATGTTGACGGTGCCCGCAAGTTCCTGAACGATGCCGGAATCACTCTGTTGCGTGACCAAGTTGCAGAGTTTGGCAACTTACAGATAATAGGCCGCGATGACCGTACGAACCGCAAGCGCAAACCATTGAACGCATTGGTTAAGGATACGCATGCATTCACAATCCTTGTAGACCATCAGCCGTATCATCTTGAGGAGGCCGAGGAAGCAGGCATAGATTTCCAGTTCAGCGGACACACACACCGAGGCCAGTTCTGGCCCATATCATGGATTACCGATGCCATGTACGAGAAATCATGGGGCCACCACACCCGTGGCAACACCCGCTACTACATCAGCTCCGGTCTGGGCATCTGGGGCCCCAAGATCCGCATCGGCACCCGCTCCGAGTACCTGGTCCTGCACATCACCAATTGACCCAAAAGTGACCCAAAGGGGACTGTCCCTTTGGGCCGAGCGCACTTTGCGTCACTTTAGTTGGCTTTGAGCCGATTGGAGATAGCTACACGGTATGATTCGCCTATGGGAATGACGGTGGCATTCTCCATTGTAATCTGTGTGCGGCTGTTGCTGGTGATACGGTTCAGGTTCACTATGTATGACTTGTGGACTCGGGCAAAACGGTCATCGGGCAACTGTTCAAGGATGCGTTTCATGCTCATGAGCACAACTAATGGCGTGGCGGCATCCAAATGGTATATCTTGAGATATTCTCCCATGCCCTCAATATAAAGAATGTTTTCCGGTTTGACGCGTACCTGCTTGTAATCCGTCTTGAATGTGAGGTCACTTTCTGCTTTCTGCCGATTCTCTGTAATTCGGCTCAATTCTTCCAGCCGGTCCTGATGCTGCCGGTTCTGAGCCTCAAGATGCTGCACCTTTTTCTCGGTGTGCAGACTGCGGATATAAGCAATTGCACCCAGGTCAACACCGATAAGAAGAATGGCCATGAGCAGTTTCATGGTCTCCGGGCGCAGGGGCCGATGTCCGTCATCGGGCATCATGGGCGGGCGCATTCCATCTGCCGGGGGTGCCATGCCTTCGGGTGGGGGATTCATCCCATCCATCGGCATAGGAGGAGGCACGGAACCTTCCTGCATCATTGGCGGCGGGCCCTGAAACTGTCCGGGCTGCCTGCCCATATCCGGCGGATTGCCCACATTGAAACTGTAAAAGCCGAATGCGGTAAGCAGTGCCAGAGTAACCGGAATGTAAGCGATAAGTTTCTTACGGAAGAATAGGGGAGCAAGCAGGAAATGGTGCAGCAGGAACAGCAACAGAAAGGGTAAGATCTGAAGAGCAATCTGCCAAATGTTATTTAATAGTCCTGTGTGAGCCATATCCATAGGGACAAATTTATAGGTTTTATCATTTGGATAAAGCCGTTTTGTTTAGGAAAATCGGGCGTTTGTATATTTTTTTTGCAAAGGGTGGATACCTGTTCTACTTTAGTGACAGGTTTCTCAAAAACAAACGCATTATGAAAAAAGGATGTTTTGCTCTAATTATAATGTTGCTGGGTTGCGGAGGATGTTCGCCGGACAGTCTTATTAACAATCTTGAGCTGACGACTCAGAACACAGAGACACAAAGCAGCAGCAGTAATGACACTACGACTGTGGCACCAAAATTTGATCAATCCTCTCTGTCCGGAGACAGTATATCCGGTACCAAGTTTGACAGGACCATACAGATAGTATTTGCCGATGGCGGCGCCCATGTTACGGGTGATATAAACAATACTGTAACTGTTGATGGCAATTATGTGACAGTGAACAACACAACCGATGAAAAAGTAGTTTATGAACTGTCAGGCACCTCAAATGACGGATCGATCAAACTCTATAGTTCCAAGAAACAGGCATTGGTCCTTGACGGCCTTGAACTGACCAGCACAAAAGGAGCTGCAATAAACAATCAGGGAAAGAAGAAGTGTTTTGTGGTTGTAAAAGGAACAAATGTCATCAAAGACGCTACCACATATTCTTCAACGCCGGCCGATGAAGATGAAAAAGCTGCGCTGTTCAGTGAAGGAGAGCTCGTATTCAGCGGTGACGGAACGCTGACCGTAACTGCACAGGGCAAGTCCGGAATAACCAGTGACGATTACGTACACTTTATGGAATCACAGGTAATAAACGTGACTTCCAGTGCC
>JAGCPB010000067.1 GCA_017642425.1 Bacteroidaceae bacterium | reverse complement strand
TTTTGCATCCTGTTAAGAAATCATCATAAAAAACCATATTCCATTTATGATTTACTCAAAAGAAGTTGAAAACATGTGCGTGGTCCAGAAAGGTCCCAAGCACGGTCCCGCTCCCATTCCGGAAGAGGGTAAGTGGATCAAGGCCAAGGAGATCAAGGATATCTCGGGCTATACCCACGGTATTGGTTGGTGCGCTCCCCAGCAGGGTGCATGCAAACTGTCTCTGAATATCAAGAACGGCATCATCGAGGAGGCTCTCGTCGAGACTATCGGTTGCTCAGGTATGACTCACTCAGCCGCTATGGCTGCTGAGATCCTGCAGGGTAAGACTCTGCTTGAGGCTCTGAACACAGACTTGGTTTGCGATGCCATCAACACCGCTATGCGTGAACTCTTCCTGCAGATTGTTTACGGTCGTTCACAGAGCGCTTTCTCCGAGGGCGGTCTGATTGTAGGCGCCGGTCTGGAGGATCTTGGTAAGGGTCTGCGCAGCCAGGTTGGTACCATGTACGGCACCAAGGCCAAGGGCGTCCGCTACCTTGAGATGGCCGAGGGTTATGTAAACCGTATCGCTCTTGACAAGGACGATCAGGTTTGCGGTTATGAGTTCATCAACTTTGGTAAGCTCATGGATGAGATCAAGAAGGGTACCGATGCCAATGAGGCTCTCAAGAAGGTTACTTCAACCTACGGACGCTTCAGCAAGGAGGCAGGTGCAGTAAAAATTATTGACCCCCGTAAAGAATAAGGAGATACTACTATGATTAGAGAAGTCAAGTTCGAATCACAGGATCGCCGCATGAAGCAGATCCTCGCTGCTCTTAAGGAGCATGGAATCTCCTCAATTGAAGAGGCTAACAAGATTTGTGACAGCTATGGCATCGATCCTTACAAGGCTTGTGAGGAGACTCAGCCTATCTGCTTTGAGAACGCCAAGTGGGCTTACGTTGTAGGTTGCGCCATCGCTCTCAAGGAGGGTGAGAAGACAGGTGACAAGAGCGCTGTTAAGGCTGCCGAGAACATCGGTATCGGTCTGCAGAGCTTCTGCATTCCCGGTTCAGTTGCCGATGACCGTAAGGTAGGTCTTGGCCACGGTAACCTGGCTGCCCGTCTGCTTTCAGAAAAGACTCAGTGCTTTGCATTCCTGGCCGGTCACGAGAGTTTCGCTGCCGCCGAGGGTGCCATCAAGATTGCCGCTAAGGCCGATAAGGTACGCAAGCAGCCTCTGCGCGTTATCCTGAACGGTCTGGGCAAGGATGCCGCACAGATCATCAGCCGTATCAACGGTTTTACATACGTACAGACCAAGTTTGACTACTATACCGGTAAGCTCAAGGTCGTTAAGACTATTCCTTACAGCGACGGTCCCCGTGCCAAGGTTAAGTGCTATGGCGCCGACGATGTTCGTGAGGGCGTAGCTATCATGTGGAAAGAGGGTGTTGACGTATCTATCACAGGTAACTCAACCAACCCCACACGTTTCCAGCACCCCGTAGCAGGTACTTACAAGAAGGAGCGTGTTCTGGCCGGTAAGCCTTACTTCTCAGTAGCATCAGGTGGTGGTACAGGCCGTACCCTGCATCCCGATAACATGGCTGCTGGTCCCGCTTCATACGGTATGACCGACACCATGGGCCGTATGCACTCAGACGCTCAGTTTGCAGGTTCTTCTTCAGTTCCCGCACACGTTGAGATGATGGGATTCCTGGGTATCGGTAACAACCCGATGGTAGGTTGCTCAGTTGCTTGCGCCGTTGACGTAGCTCAGGCTCTCGCCGCTAAGAAGTGAGCCACTGGGGACGGTTCTTTTTGTCACCTTATGACATAAGTTCCCTGGTTAATAAAAAGCGTCTGGAAATCCTCCAGACGCTTTTTTATCATAATGTGACAAAGAGAACCGTCCCCAATGGCTCATTCTCAATTCTCAATTTAAGTTGAGTGGTGGTGTGCGGCGTGACGCGGAAGCGGTTATCCGTGCGGCGGCCAAGCAGCCAGATGATATCGCCGGCGCAGGTTACTACAAGTTGGCGTCTGCGGTCCGCAGCGCTGACCTTGCAGTCGGTCAGGTAGTTGCTTACCAGTTTGCGGCCTTTCATGCCAAAAGGAATGAACCAGTCTCCGTCCTGCCATGTGCGGATCTGGATAGGCCCTTTTATCAGGTCTGCGTCAAATGTAGCCACAGAAGGGTCTTTTGATATAGGCGTTCCGGCCGGGGCGGTGCTTACGGTCAAACGGGAGCCGTCGGGTAGGGGGATTGAAGTTCCGGGTTCAATGCTAACGGTTAACGGCTCAAACCGGTTAGAATCTAAAGGTGATACGGTAAAAACGTTGCGGTCCTTGACTATCTGATGGGTGGCGGAACAGAAACGTGTTCCGGGTTGGGAATCAAGGGATGATGCAATGTCTGTAATCTGCGCATCATTGAAACCCAGCGGCGAGAGAATCTCAAACAGCAATCCCTGAACAGAAGGTGATTGTCTCAGTTTCCCGATGTCTATAGTCAGGTTGCCATCACATTCTGATACTGTCTCCTGGCGTGCCTGCTCAATTGCATTGCTGTAGAATGCGTAAGCCTGCTGCAGATGGAGTGCCGTACTCTCTATTGAACTGTCTGCGCTGGGGTTGACAGTGCGCATTATCGGGAGCAGTTCAAGACGTATCTTGTTACGCGTATAGTCTGTCTCAAGATTGGTGCTGTCCGTAACGTATGGCTGGCCAATCTCATGGAGCCACTCTTCTATCTCCTGTCTTGAAACGCATAGAAGCGGGCGGATGATATGTCCGTTTCGTGGTTTGATTCCGGTAAGTCCTTTCAATCCTGTACCACGTATCAGGTTGAGCAGCACGGTCTCTACCGAGTCATCACGGTGGTGGGCTATGCAGACTGCGCTTGCTCCGGTCTCTTTCATGATGCGTTCAAAATCAGCGTAACGGAGTTCACGGGCGGCCATCTCGATTGAGATGCTGTGGTCCGATGCATACCGGCGGGTGTCGTAGCTGCAAACGGTCAATTCAACACCAAGTTTTTTGCAGAATTCTGTAATGAACTGCTGGTCACGGTCACTTTCAGCACCGCGCAGATGGAAATTACAATGAACGGCATGAATGCGGTATCCCAATTGAAGGAGCACAAGCAGCAAAGCGGTGCTGTCGGCCCCTCCGCTTACACCTGCCAATACAGTGGAGCCATCCTCCAACAGGTTGTTGCATAGGATGTAATCCCTGACCTTATCTTTGAAACTGACTGCCATTTCTGCAAAGGTATGAAAAATCAGTAGTCGTATCGCCTGAATATGAGATATGTGTAAAACTGGCGCGCATCATCAGCATGTGAACCGCTTTCCGCTATGTCATATGTGATATTGGGATTGCCCGACATATTCTCCTGTACCCTTTCCAGACATACGTACGGGACAGTCTCATCCTTTTTGCTGTGATGGAACAGAATCGGTATCTCCGGATTCCATCCTATGGTCAGGTCCAGTTTTCGTGTTTCTTTCAGTACATCCCGGAATACATCTGATTCCTGGTCCATTACCTGTTCCGAGAAAATATTCCGTAGAGAAGAGCATCCGGCTTTTCTCATGATGTCGATAATCTGGTAAGTGTTGTATTTTTTAAGGTCAAGGGAGTCCATAACTCCGTTGCCGATGAGGGTCGGAGAGAACAGCATGGAATAGTCGTATTTGCTTAGATATGAATCATTGCTCATGAGCATGCTTCTTGCAGCAGCCAGGAGTCCGATGGGATAACTTAATTCCCGGTTGGGGTCCTGAAAGAAACTGGTAAACATAGCGGTCTGGTCATAGGGACCGCCTCCGCAGAAACTCTTCTTGAGGTGAACGGTTTTCTGCAGAGCGGGATCAAGTTCAATCTGGCGTGCAACGGCCAGTGATACGGCGCCGCCAAGTGAAAAGCCAATATTATAGGTGTAATAGTCCTGCTCCAGGTCCGGTCCGATATCCTTAAGTATAGCCATTGCCGCCATAAAGCAATCCAGACTCTGACGTCCCAGCAGAATGGTGTTGAGATATGGCTGCGGCATATCCCTGGTCAAACCAAGTCCCTGATAATCGGCCCCTACATAGATGCTGTTGGTGCTGAATGACAGGATCATTCCCGGCTGTGGGGTCTGGGTGGGGCACTCATCCCATCGGACGGTGAAATAGTGGTTCTCCAGCCATATCCGTGAACTGCTTTCCATTCCAACCGGCCAGCAGACCACTCCGGACAGGGCAAGTGTATCGGACCTGTTGAGAGAGTGGTACATGAATGTAACCTTAACCATGTCAGGTCCCAAGGGGAGAGGGTATCCGGCTATGAATTTTACGACAGATTCACTCTTTAGGGTATCGGTCCTTACCACCTGATACCATTCCTTACGTGAAGAATCCTGTTCATCGGCCTTCTCAATCTCATCTCTGGAGCAACCTGATATGACCAGAACCGCAGAGAGAATTATTATGAGTTTGGCAGTCTTGTACAGTTGTCTGGTGTTGTGTATGTTGTGCCAGATGGTGTAGAATCCTCCGGCTACTGATACCAGAGGGTTCCAGAATGTGTATCCCATCCATATTCCGAATACGGTGTTTTTCTGACCGAATGCCTGGCTGGCCTCTATCCGGCTGCCTGACTTGCGTCCCGTAACCCGGCCCAAAGCAAACTGGATAATGCAGCAGAGCATGGAGACAAGCGCCACACCCAATAATGTGAGTACGCTGCAACCGCTGTGTACAATGGCGCGGGTGCTCATAACAATGGCTATGGTGAGTGATACGCTCCAAAGATAGAAACTCAGGTTCATCTTGGATGCCACCCAGTCATGAAACCGCGGCATGAGCCAGCGCACTGCCCATGCAGTTAGACATGGCAGGATGAGCAGCGGGAATACCTTGGCCAGTATCCGGCTGAAAGCTATAATGAAGCTGATCCCGGCCTGCGGATAGAGCAACGGGACTGTGAGCGGAACCACGATTGAAACCGCAAGATTGATGATTATGGTGTACATGACCACCTGTGCCATATCACCTCCCAGTTTGCCGGTCACTACGGCGCAGGCGGTGGCGGTGGGGCATATCATGCAGAGCATGGCAGACTCAAACAGTATACGGTGGCGCAATATCCACAAGGCTAAGGGTGTTGTGCTGTGCATGGCCCAAATCACTGTAAGGCATAGAATCATGAACACCAGCACCTGAATGAGCAGGTTACGCAGATGCCAGCGCTTGAATACAAGTTGACGGGGTTCAATACGGCTGAAACTGATAAATAGCATCAGAAACAGCAGAATGGGCTGGGCTTTCCTGCAAATGAATTCCAACACCGGGCCTGCCGTGTGTAAAGAGGGAATCTGCATGTAGACCAGGTATGCTCCGGCTCCGGATATCATGCCTATTACAAGCATCCAGTCTTTAAGGAATTTAAGCAGCGGGCCTTTCATTGGACAAAAAGCGGTTTTTAGACCACGAAGATACTTTTTATTTGCGATTTACGTTTTATCTTAGCGCACCAAAACGCGTAAAACCCTTTTATGAAACGCTTCAGGTTGACTAAAGTGTTGATGGCAGTGCTGGTTTTGTGGTCATGTACCGATGACTGGAAATTCAGTACCGATTCACGGTATGTGCTTGGTTTTTCGGCCGATACCGTGCATATGGATACTGTCTTTACCGGGGTGGCGTCGGCATCGGCAGGTTTCATGGTGTATAATCCCAATGATGTGGGGCTGCGTTTTGACGCTGTCATGGGAGGCGGGACAGCAAGTCCGTTCCGCATGAATCTGGACGGCGAAGGCGGTGCCGTTATTACAGGGCTTGAGATACCGGCAGGTGACAGCCTGTTCTGCTTTGTGTCAGTCAATATCCCTGCTACCGATGATGTAGAACTGTACCGTGCGTTTGATTCCGTAAGGTTTGTGCTGGAGAGCGGCAATGTTCAGTTTGTAAGACTGGATGCGCAAGGTCAGAATGCCGTAACCCTTAGAGGCAGGCGGATTGAGACGGATGCCGTGTTCCAGGCCCGTTTACCTTATATTATTTATGACAGCCTGTATGTGGCCGATGGCGCGACTCTTACCCTGAGTCCAGGCACGTGTCTGTATTTCCATAAGGATGCGGTGCTTGACATTGCCGGCCGTTTGGTGGCTCAAGGTAAGCCTGACAGCGTGATTCTTATGCGTGGCGACCGTCTGGACTATATGCTGCCGGAACTCAAGTATGACCTCCTGAACGCTCAGTGGGGTGGAATCAGGTTGCGTGAAAGCAGTTACGGCAACAGGCTGGCATGGTGTGATATACACGGTGGCAATTGGGGCATTGTAGCAGACAGCGCAAGCCCTGTTATGACCAAACTTAATATTGAGTCGTCAATAATACATAATGTGAGCGGCAACGGAATTGAGGCAACGGGATGCAGGATAGAGGTTTCCAATTCGCAGATAACAAATGCCGGTCTTTCATGTGTGGACTTGGCTGGCGGATGGTCTGAATTCACTTTCTGTACCATTGCCGCGTTCTCACTTTGGACAGTGGCCGACCAGACTGTGCTGGTTTCTGACAGACGTGACGATAGAATGATCCCGTTCTATGGAGCATCATTCCGCAACTGCATAATAACAGGCCGTCATGCATCTGAGTTTGTTACGGTATTTGCCGATTCCGTCAGAAACAAGGCTCCGTACAGCGTGAGTAACTCACTTATAATGGTTCGTGACACCACCGACGCGCGTTACGGCAATGTGGTGTTTGAACGAACTGAAGGCAAGAACTGGGGCTCATACAACTTTGTGGACCGTACGGTAAGAGGGTACAGTTCTGTTTTTGCGCTTGATTCCGTCTCGCGTGCACGCGGCATTGCCGATACGTTGTCGGTTCTGTGGCCGTTGGATCTGGCGGGTGTGCCAAGACCACCGTCGGGGGCCGATGCGGGTTGCTATCAATATGTTCCATTAAAATGATTTCCACCTGATTCTTAGAATGATACGTTTTTTCCTTTTCCTTACAGTTTGCTTGTTATTACCTTCTATATCATGTTCCCAGCAGAGCATGACTGTCATGTTTTACAATACGGAGAACCTGTTTGATACAGATGATGACCCTCTTAAGGATGATGACGCGTTTACCCCTAACGGTGATTACCGTTGGACGCGCCCCCGTTACTGGAACAAACTGGATGCGATATCTAAGGTAATTGTGGCTGCCGATGAGGATATGGCTCCCGCACTGGTGGGGTTGTGTGAGGTTGAGAACGAAACCGTGCTTACGGACTTGACTTCGCGCTCTGCCCTAAGACAGGCGGGTTACCGTTTTGTAATGACCGATTCACCCGACCGTCGAGGAATAGATGTGGCGTTGCTGTATCGGAGGAGTTTCTTCCGTATTTTGGAACATGAGTCACTGCGGGTTAATCTTGCTGCGTATGGCGGAGGTGCCACACGTGATATCCTGCATGTGACAGGAATACTGGAGAATCTTGATACTCTGGATGTTTATGTCTGTCACTGGCCGAGCCGAAGCGGTGGGACAGAAGAGACAGAACCGCGCCGTATATGCGCTGCAAAGGTTGTAAGGGCATCGGTTGACAGCATCTTGAGCGTACGCCGCAAGCCATACGTGATACTGATGGGTGACTTGAATGACGATCCGGATGCAGTAGCGCTACGTGAGGGGTTGAAGGCGCGTCCCTTTTCACAAGGCTCCGGTCTGGCTGACGGTGAACTGGTAACGGTTATGGATAAGCTGGAAGGACATAGCTATAAGTATCAGGGAGAGTGGGATACGTATGACCAGTTTGTAGTATCGGCATCGATGCTGAACGGACTGGGTTGTACTGAACTGCTGGGAGCCGAGGTTATGAACCTGCCGTTCCTGCTTGCCGATGATGACAATTATGGAGGAGTGAAACCTTTCAGGACCTATAACGGTAGGCGTTATCAGGGCGGTTATTCGGACCATCTGCCTGTCAAAATACGGATCGGTCTTTAATTTTGTAAGTCTTTTTGCAGGTTTAACCAACACATTTGGTCGGTATATAAAATATAAAGTCTATATTTGGGAATCTTTTTGGAGAATTATTAACCGATAACTTATAATTGAGATGAAGAGAATTAAATCATTTTTTGTTGCCGCCGCAGTTCTTGCGGTGATTCCGGCAATGGCTCAGAAATCCATTCCTCTGGTTTATGACCAGGAGTTTGCAGGTTCCAAGTATCCTGCTCCGGCTTTCCCGTCAGTTGATGAGGCAAAGGTAACGGAGACTCTGCCTAACCCGTTTGAGTTCTCAAACAGCAAGAAGCAGGTCAAGAAATTTAAGGACTGGGAGAAGCGTCGTGCCGAGATTGTTCGTGAACTCCAGCACTATGAGATTGGTGAGAAGCCTATGATTGACAAGAAGGACATTGAGGCATCTCTTGAGAACAATACACTGACCGTCAAGGTTACACGCAACGGTGAGACTCTTGAGCTTTCAGCCAGGATTACATATCCTGAAGGTGACGGTCCGTTCCCATTGATGATCGGTGCTTCAAACAATGCCCTGCCGCGTCAGTTCTTCAGCGAGCGCAAGATTGCCCAGATGAATTTCAGCGAGCGTCAGGTGAACAGCTACTCACAGATGGGCGGCTTTGGCGGAGGTGAACGTAAGGACGGCCGCGGTACTTATGCGTTTGACAAGCTCTATCCCGAACTGGTAGACAACGGTGCTTATTCAGAGTGGGCTTGGGGTGTTAGCCGTCTTATTGACGGTCTTGAGATTGTAGGCGCTGCCAGCAAGATTGATTTGAAGCATATCGGTATTACAGGTTGCTCATACGCAGGCAAGATGGCTCTATGGTCAGGTGCTCTCGATGAGCGTATTGCTCTTACAATTGCTCAGGAGCCGGGTGGCGGCGGTGCTGCTGCATGGCGTGTATCACAGACCCTGGGTAACGTTGAGAATCTGGGCAACACTGATAACCACTGGTTCAAGATCTCAATGTGGGACTGGAAGGAGGATAACGTATCCAAGCTCCCGTATGACCACCACGAACTCTGCGCTCTGGTTTGCCCGCGCGCCCTTCTGGTACTTGGCAATACTGATTTCGAGTGGTTGGCCGATGAGGCAGGTTACGTATCATGCGTGGCTGCCCGTGAGGTATGGAAGAAGTTCGGCATTGAGGACCGTATGGGATTCTCTATCGAGGGTAAGCACGGTCACTGCCAACTCCCCCAGAGCCAGTACCCTGAGGTTGAGGCATTCATTGACAGGTTCCTGCTGGGCAAGGATGTTGATACCAACAATGTCCTGCACGTAAATGACGTCCTCCAGGACAAAGAAGTCCAGAAATGGATCCCCTGGGCACAAACCGGCTTCAAATAATCCTGCCATAGTATAAAACGGTGAACCCCTCTGCAGAGTTTGTAGAGGGGTTCACTGCGTTACAGGGGCACAAAGGGGACGGTTCTTGGACAAGCCAAGCGTCTCCTTCGGAGCCGAGCGCTTTTTGTGCCCCTTTGAGTTGCGGGAAAAAGATGTATCTTTGCGGGCTGAAAAAAGATTATGGAATGAATACGATCTGGATAGTTTTGCCGATACTTTGTCTGTTGATGTTTGATCTGGGGCTTACGCTCCGTTTTGAGGATTTCGGGCAGGTATTCAAGCGGCCTTGGCCAATTGTGGTAGCACTTTTCGGGCAGTTGGTGTTGCTGCCGATAATAGCACTCGGGCTGGCTTGGGCTTTTAAGTTGACACCGGTATTCTTTATCGGACTTATTCTGATTGCTTGCTGTCCGGGCGGAAGCTCATCGAACGTATTCTCCAAACTGGCTGGTGGCGATGTGGCTCTGTCTGTTATCCTTACCGCACTGAGTAGCGTGATTACGCTTTTTACCATTCCGGTCATAATGAGTTGGGCAACACAGATGATAGGTGAGAGCGTAGGTATTACGTTGCCTGTGGGTAATCTGATAAAGCAGAACCTGCTGCTTATGCTGTTGCCTGTGCTGCTTGGAATAGGCATGCACTATGCCTGGCCCGATGCGGCTTCCAAGACCGATAAGGTTCTTTCCAAACTGGCATTCCCGCTGCTGATGGTGCTTATTACAGTGTTCTATGTCCAGAATCACCGTACCATTCTGGATAATCTGGGGATTATAAGCATATGTGTCACGGTGCTGATTCTCGTTGCTGTTTTCTGCTCATCAATGCTGTCACGCCTGGTCAAGAATAATGCCCAGCAGCGTCGTACTGTAGTAATAGAGGTGGGTATGCAGAACGCGGCCCAAGCCATTGCCATAGCTACCAGCCCGTTCATCTTCAACAGCGCCGAAATGGCGATCCCCGCCATCCTCTACTCCCTAATGATGAACATAGTACTCCTCCTCTACGTCTATTTTGTTCGCAGAAAGTAACACGCAAGTACAAGCGTATTGGGGCGAGCGAATGCTTGGAGCGAGAATGCGGTCCCGGAGGGCCGCCAAGCGACTGTAAGGAGCGCGTTTGCATTAGCAAACTAAAAAAAGGTTAGGGCCCGATAGCCGCTTGCGGCTGTGTGTGTCCGTCAGGACACCGGGCCCGATTCCCGTAGGCGCTACAACGAAAAAAGACCCATGTTGGGTCTTTTCGTGTAGCGCCTACGGGAATCGAACCCGTATGCCAAGATTGAGAATCTTGTATCCTAACCGTTAGATGAAAGCGCCAATCGGTTATGTTATGTCTGCCAAAAGGAGGCGGAAGCTGGGGGATTCGAACCCCCGGTACGGTTACCCGTACGGCAGTTTAGCAAACTGCTGGTTTCAGCCACTCACCCAAACTTCCTTGGGAACCGTAGGTTCGGAATCCTTTAGCGGGCACAAAGGTAATG
>JAGCPB010000007.1 GCA_017642425.1 Bacteroidaceae bacterium | reverse complement strand
CTCAATTGCCATCCGTCCAATCTTGAATCGGATGCAAAATTACAAATAAATGTCTTTGTTTACCATTGAGGCCACGCACGAATCGGACCATACGTTCTCGGCAGTCTCCACCATATCTATTATCGTATAGATGGGCAGGATAATGCCAAGTATGGCTATAGGCGCGCCCACACCCGACATAAGTGACAAAGTAAGGAAGTAGCAACCCATGGGAACACCGGCGTTACCTATGGCCGATATGACCGAGATCAGAATCCACAACAGGATTGTGCCAAGGGTAATAGGTGTACCCCCGTTCTGCATAACGAACAGTGAAGTGACAAGTATGAATGCAGCGCAACCGTTCATATTGATGGTTGTGCAGATAGGCAACACAAAACGTGACACATTGCTGTGGATGCCAAGACGGTTCTCGGCGGTCTCCATAGTGACAGGCAGAGTGGCGGCACTACTCTTGGTAAAAAGAGCCATAAGCACGGCAGGTGTCATGCGACCTAAAACATGGAACGGATTCAAACCGCGTGCCAGCAGGAACAATGGGAGAACAACAAAGAACTGTATCACGTTGCCGCCCAACACCACCAATACATACTTTCCGATTGAATCAGCTATCACTCCAGCTGACAACTGCGCTGATAACTGTGCCGAGAAAGCCACGATACCCAGTGGAAGTGTCCATACAAGTCCGCGGATAAGCAGAAACAACAAATCCTGGAGCCCTACAAGTCCCTTTACCACAATAGCCTTATTTTCACTGTCCGGCAGTTTTGACAAACCCAGACCCACCGCAAATGCCAGAATGAGCAAAGAGAGTACATTACCATCCAGAAACGGTCTTATGATATTATTGGGAATTATGCTAACAACGTGATCTGAGTACGATAAATGAGAATTGATAATTGAAAATTGGGAATTATCACTGATTGCAGAAGCTGGAAGATTACCCGGTGCAATCAACACATACAAGATTGCTCCCACGGCAGCGGCCGCAAAAGTTGTCAGCAGAGTGTAGGTAATGGTGCGACCGAAAATCTTTCCCGACCCGTTTGAACCGAACGTGGCAAATGTCGTTATTACGGCGAGCACGATTGTCGGTACAGCCAACAGTTGGAACAGACGTGTATAAACCAGAGCAATGAACTCCATGGATTTATCCAACCAAGTCAATCCCAGAAGTCCCAATACTGCGCCCAGAACAAGTGCGCCTATCCATATCAATGTTCTTTTCATAACCTATAATTACAGTTCAAACGTTAAGTTCAGATATATATTCCTACCCTTCTGCGGAATGTTGTTCCAGTCAGAATAGGCCGAGTATTTCCTGTCAAAAAGGTTCTCAACGCCACCGCGCAGAGTGGCGCCCCAGAACCTGTAAGACGCCCACAAATTTACAATATTCCAGCCAGCGGTAAGAGTCTCACCGTATTTGGCTGCATAATTTGTCTGACGTGCATTGCCACGCAGCTCAACCTGGGCCTGCAGAGCACCCAGATCATAATTGAGTTCCGTGCGCCAGGCCAGCGGTGATATGAGCGGCAGTTCATCGGCCACATCATCCTGACCCAGACTGTAACTGAGTTTTCCGTTCCACGCCAGACGCTTGCTGATTTGCCAATCAGCAGTGATTGAAACATTTGCAATAACGGCATGCTCCAGATTGCCGTAAACCTTAACGCCTTCGGCCCCAACAGTCATTGCCGAAAGCCTGCTGTCCAGATGACCGATAATATAGTCCTTAAAGAAGAACGCGTTCGCGTCCAGACCGATGCCCCACTCCTGCGCGGAGAACCTGTAGGCACCGTTAACCTCAACCGCCGATTCATTAGCAAGGTGAGGATTGCCCATATAATCATACTGATCAAATGTGTTGTTCAGATAGTATCCGTAGGCCTCGGTCACCGTAGGTGCACGGCTGCCCCATCCTGCTCCAATTGATAATTGGGAATTGTGAATTGAAAATTGATAGGATGCGGCTATGCGACCTGTGGTCTGATAGTAAATGTCTGTCATGCGCGGAAAGAACACCTTCTGGCCATGATAACCCTCCTCGTTGTTAAGGCGCTGATTCTGCCACGCAATCTTGGCCGACAGGCGCAGCGACTGATTGGATGCAATGCTCACGTTATCAGTCAGTGCCAGACCCGTATTGAATGTGCCCACATCGGGCCAGGTAACCATATACATGGGTGCGGCACCGCCGGGATACATGGTCATATCGGCAAACAGACGGTTGTAGTAGAGGTCATAGTTGACGGCCACATCATGCTGCAGACCGGCCAGATCCAGTGAGGTGGTAGCAAGACTGTAGAGACCTGTGGTCCAGCTGTCGCCGGGCATATCCATGTGTATCTCCACATCGGGACGCGTGGTATCATCCATGATATGGATTATGTGATTGTAATAGGCCTTTGTCTCCCAGCCTACATTACTGAACTGATGCTTGTAAGAGATTGATGCAATCAGGCCCTGGGCCTTTGATACATCCATGTTGAGTGCAGGATAGCCCACATCGGTGGCTCGGTCAAATATGAACGTGGCCTCAAGGACATCTACATCAGTAAGACGCAGTCCTGCGTTGGCAAAGAAGTTTACCTTGCCAAACTGAGAGTAATTGAGCAGTTCACCTCCGCCCACCCTGTAGCAGTCGGCAGAGCGGTAGAAAAGCCCCGTATTCAGATAGGTCCGGTCTGCGCTGAACGCAGCGTCGGCACCGTAAACCTGCAGGTGTCCGTTCCACTCGTGTCCGGCCAGTAGGTTGATGTGTCGGGGATCGGCCTCAAAGCCTATCTTGCGCAGTTTCAGATCCAGGCTGCCGCCTATGTTTCCGGTGGCCTGCGGATTGCCGTCAAGCCCGGAATTCAGGCTGATGCTCTGCAGGTTGCCGCTCTCCACATAAGAGGTTACAGGATCCATCTTATCCGTGCAGGCATAGAATATCTTCATGCCGTCAATGGTTGTTGACAGCCTCTCTGTCTGCATGTTGTTCACTACGGGTTCCCATGCGTATGATCCGCGACGGACCAGATTGACGTTACGCAACCCGCCCAGATGTTCGTCAATGCTGGCAGCCTGCCCCTTGACAGAGCGCTGCGGGGCTCTTCCATCATAGGACACAATGAGCACTTCGTCAAGACTTTGCACCTTGTCGGGCGCCACTGAATCGGCCAACAGAACTGATGTCAAAAGGACAGTTTCCAGCATCTTGAAAAACACAAAACTTATGAATCTGTAAATAGACTCTTAAATAGTCACATCAAAATAGAGTGAACTATATCCTTCGTCAAGGTCGTCACCGCCGGCAACGACATTGCCCTGATTATCTTTCACTGTAAGGTGTATGCGCCATCTGCCGGTCATGGTCAGATTGACGGTACCCTGATAACTGCCGTCATCCTGCAGGCTCAGGCCCACGTTATCGGGTGATGTATGGTTGCCCATATCAGGCATACGGGGATCAATCTCAATCACGAACTGCTCACTGGCAAGACCGTAAGGTGTTGTGGCAGGGGTGCTCTTTTTGGATACGTAGGCCTTGATGGCGTTCTTGCCGGTCTTCCAATCCAGAGGATTGACCACCGAAACATAGTATGTGTCATCACCTGCCTTGAATGACTTGACCCACTCCTGGCCTGTAGGTAGAGCATCGACGGTGATATCGACCTCACTTGAAGTTCCGTTGGAGCCCAGTATCGAGTAATTGAAAGCCAGAGTCCATGAACCGGCATCGCTTGTAGCCATTATGAATGATATCCAACCGCGCTTTACTGCCAGATAATCATTATTGAAGCTCTCAACCCCCGCGCTTACAGGAGTGCTGTGAGTCATGTTCATCTTGACCATCAGCATGTGTGGAGTGATTCCTGAAATATCATAGTTCTTGACGTAGTTTCCGTTCTTCTTTTTGGTT
>JAGCPB010000066.1 GCA_017642425.1 Bacteroidaceae bacterium | reverse complement strand
TTCACGAAGGATCATATTGCATCGAGCCTTCTGTTCGTGGCCAGCATTGCTATAGGAAACAGCCTGGAAGTGCAGTTCAAGAACAACTGGAGGGATAAGGCCATCCTCTATATGGCTTTGGTTGGTAAGCCCGGCACGAACAAGAGCGCTCCGCTGAAGTTTGCGATGACTCCCATCGATGAGCGTGATGCGCGGGAGATGCTGAAGTTCAGGGAAGAATACACAAAATATGATGCTGCCATGAAAACCGCGCTGCGTGGACGTGGTGAGATACCGGTGGAACCGAAATGCCGGCAGACGGTGATGACCGATTTCACTACGGAGGTGCTGATGCGCACTCTCAGCGCCAATCCACGCGGCATTGCGGTTTATGTGGATGAGCTGATGGGATTCATCAGGAATTTCAATAAGTACCGTGCCGGGAACGATGAACAGGTCTGGACTCAAATCTACAATGGTTACAGCCTTGTGGTGAACCGCATCAACTGCCAGCCCATCAACATCACGGATACGTTTGTAGGCATCATCGGAACCCTGCAGCCGGGTATGCTGCCGGAGTTTGCCAAGGGTAAGAAAGAGAGCGGATTCCTGGACCGCTGGCTATTCTCCTACCCCGAGATAAAGCACTATCCCAGGCTGAATATGGAGGAGCTGGACCCCGCGGTACCGAGACGCTGGAGCGAGATAATAGAACGCATCTACACTCTGCCTATAGATGAACAGCGGAGGGTCATTCGGCTTACAGACGATGCAGCCAGAATTTACCTGGACTGGTATAACTCTCTGGCCGACCTGAAGGATCACGACAGGTACGGGATGGCGGAGGCGGCCACCAAAATGGAGCGTTACTGCATGAGGTTCTCCATTATCCTTGAGGCCCTGAAGTACGGCTGTGGGCAGGAGGAAATCAAGGAAGTTTCGGCCGACTCCATAAGGGGAGCAATAGACCTGTGCACCTACTATCTGAGTTGTACATTCAAGGCACGCCACCAGTTCAGACGCGATCCTACTGATTCAATGAACACCGTACAGAAATCTGTCTATTCAGAGCTGCCGATTCAATTTACCACGGCCGAGGGCCTGATGATTGCCTTGGAGATGGGTATGAAGGAGCGGACTTTCAAGGACTGGGTTAAGACTGATTTCTTTAAACACCTTTCGCATGGACTATATGAAAAGACCTACCGATAATGAACTTTGCCAATTAGGTTAGATTCAATGTGTTTTTCAATGTTGCGGCCCACTCGTAGTGATTACGGGTGGGTTGTGCTTTAATAAAGCTCTGAAGTCCTGGCTGGTTGAAGGATACGGGATTGTTTCGGGTAAGTCAGTTGGTTTGTTCCGGGATTGGTCAGCTTTGAAGGGGCTTTCTTTCAGCTATATAGTTCTATCTTGCGGCTTTTGCGATCTTAGGAAACTTTTAGGAAACTTTGGATTATGTTTGGTCGATAAAAGTTCGTACAGGCTCTCTGTAGGCTGTTTTTTGCGGTGTGAATACAACCGCAACTGCATAATGTTTGGGGATTTGAACGGTGTGTCTTGGGGTGATGGCGGGTGTGTC
>JAGCPB010000065.1 GCA_017642425.1 Bacteroidaceae bacterium | reverse complement strand
TTCAACCAGTACATCGGCTGGTACAGGGATGTCAATGACGCGCCCAAGATGGAATGGGAAATCCCGTATGACAAACCGGTTATAGTAAGCGAGTTCGGAGGAGGCGCCCGATACGGCCTGCACGGCGATAAGAACGAGCGTTGGACCGAGGAGTTCCAGGAGAACCTCTACATAGAGAACCTGGCCATGCTGGACAAGATAGAGGGTCTGGTAGGCACCACCCCCTGGATCATGAAAGATTTTCGCTCACCGCGCCGCGTGCTGGACGGCATCCAGGACTACTACAACCGCAAAGGCCTCTATTCCGACAAGGGCGAGAAAAAGAAAGCCTTCTACATCCTCCAATCCTGGTACAGCACAAAATGATACCAAAGGGGTCAGGCCCCAATGGTATCATTTTAGTCTTTGAAGCCGATAAGGCCGTTGCTGACAGCAAACGCAACGCACTCAATTATAGTGTCATAGCCCAGTTTGTTCTTGATGCGCTCCTTATAGCTATCAACGGTATTTGATGATATGTTCATGAGGGTGGCTATCTGCGTGTTGCCGTAGCCCGATGCCGCATACTGCAGTACAGCAAGTTCCTGGACCGAGAGCTGATGGGGCTTGCCGGCTTTGATGTTATCGGCATTCCCGAACAGACGGGTAAGCAGATCCTTGGAGATAGTGTCGCCAAAGAATATGCAGCATCCGTCGGCCACATTCTTTGATGCCGATACAATTACATCGGCCTCTGAATCCTTTGCTATATATGCGTATGCGCCCGATACAATGGCCCGGCAGATAAAATCGGGATTCTTGTACTGTGACAGCACAAGCGTCTTTACCGCCGGGTGTTTATCCTTGATCTGACGAATAAGTTCCAGACCATCGGCTCTCTTTTCAAGGCAGACGTCAATTATTGCCAGGCTTATGTCGTCATTCTGCTCCAACATCTTCAGGGCCTGGTCGGAGTTCCGAGCCTCGAATATCCCATCCACCCAATCCGCAGCCTGGAACGCCATCCTGAGTCCCATCAGGAAAATCTGCGAGTCATCAACCAGAAGTATCTTCTTTGTCTGAGCCATATCATTGTTTATTAAGTGTTACAGTAAACGAGCATCCCCCTTGCGGAAGATTCCTGACCGATATCTCCGCCCCCATCCTGAGCAGAAGTTCACGTGAGATGATCAGCCCCAATCCAGTGCCTTTCTCTCCCTGGGTACCTTCAGTGGAGTGCATCTTGTCTATCCTGAACAGGTCATCCAACTTATCCTGACTGATTCCGGGCCCCTGGTCACTGACTGATATCTCCGTAACCCGTTCGGTATCAACCACCTGAACCGTTACCGTTCCGCCCGGATATGAGTACTTGACCGCATTCTCCAGAATATTCCTTAGTACCGTTACCAGTAGCTGGCGGTCACATGACACCATCAGACCGTCCGGCATATGCTTCTCGATGCTTACACCTTTGGTTCTGGCACGGTCACTGACATTGGACAGCGAACGGTCAATTATCTCATCCAGCGCAACCTGCCGGATCTCGGCCTTGATCATATCATTCTGGCTGACGGCCCAGAGCAGCAGGTCCTCGAGCATATCCCGCGTGCTGTTGGAGACGTCACGCAGGGTGTCCACTCCGCTTTTTAGCGATTCATGATCCAAGGTATCAATATGGGCCGATAACTGCGATGCCAGCTGTGCAACCCCTGTCACAGGATTCTTGAGGTCATGCGATATGATTGAGAAAAAACGGTTTCGGGTCTCTATCTCGGCTCTGAGTTCCGATGTCTTGATGTTCACGGCCTCTTCTAGTCTTGCCTTCTCAATCCTCAGATTACGTTCCCTGAGCCATACGAACAGCCACAGAAGAGTTCCGGCAACCAACAGATAGAGTATGATGAACGGCCATCTGAGCAGCAACGGAGGCCGGATTACTATAGGAATCGAGAGTTCGTCTCCGTGCTCCCATCGGCCAAAAACATCTGTGCACCCTATCTTGAGCGTGTATCGGCCGGGAGCAAGTCCGGAATAGTTGAGTTTGGCCTGCTGCCAGGTGGTGGGAATCCACTCCTTATCATGTCCGGCAAGCATATACCTGTATTCAACATGTCGGGCCACAGGGATATCCGTAACTGAGAATGACAGTTGCAGATGCTCGCCTTCAAGGGCATAATCACAGACCCTAAGATGCAGACCGGAGGATGCGGCAATCAGCGTATCGGGGTTGAATGTGTCATACCCCGAACTGCCGCCGAATGCAAGGCCACCGTCATGAAGCGGGCATGAGACCCTTTCGCTGAATATATCCTGCGATATACCTATCCACGCCGGGACTTTTCCGCAGGTAGAGTCAGTATCAATAAATATCAGGCCCTCATCGGTACCGGCCCAGATGCGTCCGTTACGGTCCGCCTCAACGCTGTTTATCTTCATGACGTCGGCCAACCAGCCGGTGCTGTCACCGTCACTGAGCACGAACAGCCCGCGATGAGTGCCTGCATACACGCGGTCATCGGCCACAAGGGCCAAATCGGTTATGTTGTCATCGGTAATGAATTTCCTTACCAGCCTGGTATCGGGGTCTATTATGTTCAGTCCGGCAAAGGTCGTTCCGTAATAGATCCGGCCCTTGCTGTCCTCGATGGCGCAACTGCCCAGACGGGAACTTACATACTCCGGTTTGTCCACATCCGGAGTTGGTCTTTTGAAAGGACTGAGCCACCGGGGAGGCAGGAACTCCCCTTTACTGCGGTCAAACAGATTGAGTCCGTAACCCTCCCATGTAATGCACCACAGGTTGCCTCGGCTGTCCTCCAGGAACCCGTTATACCAGTTGGCGCCAATCAGGTCACCCGAATAGACTTTATCCTGAAGGGGCAGTATCTCACCGCGCAGCACATATCGGCGCGTAACTCCAGTGGCGGGATCATACCGGTCAAACCCCTTGCCGAATTCCCAGTATCCGGTGTAGATACACCCCTGGCTGTCCTCATACAGACTGGTTATGTTTGTCTCTTTGGTGCCTACCCACATCCGACCGTCACGTGCCTCCAGCAATGCGGTTATGTTATCACCCTGACGGTGGTTCTCAACAAGGTTCATAATGCGGGTATAGACCGCGATACCTTTGTCGCCACCGAACCACAAGTTCCCCTGCCTGTCCTCAAGCACGCAGTAAAACTCCGACGGACCGGGTGAATAAGGATCTGATGAATCATGCCGGAACACCTCACTACTTATGGGATCATCCTCATCAACAATCGTAATTCCGCTGTATCCGGCAGCCCAAAGACGTCCCTGGCTGTCTCTGAGAAGACGGCAGTGTGATACAGGCATAGGGCCGATGTTCACGAACCTGGTTCCGTCAAACGCCATCAGCATCGTGGTAAAGTCATTGAACCCTATCAGCCCAGCATTCCTGCCGGGAGCAAAGCTGCCTATGCACCCGCTCCCTTCATATTCCTGCAACTGCGCCGTCTGTCGGTCAACAACCTTCTTTCCGGCTACCAGACGCCCGCCTATCCATATATCACCCCGGGCATCGGCATACAACTGGTTGTAATAGTAATCCCCTTCAACAAGACCTGTACCGTATGTTGACTGGGCCACAACCGGGAATGACTCATCGGATATATCAATCTTCTCTACTCTCCAGTCGTTGTATGTCACCCACAGATATCCGTCGGTATCACATAGAAGCGCCCTTACATAACCGTCTATGCTGCATGCCTTTATCTCCCGCCCCTCCATCAGGCACAGTCCGGCGGATGTTCCTATCCACAACCGGCCGTCTTTATCCGTCTCCAAAGCATTGATCTGGTTATCCGATAAGCCATCGGACCGTTTGTAAACCTTGAATGTACAGCCGTCAAACCTGTTCAGGCCGTTTGTGGTACCTATCCAGATAAAGCCGTCACGGTCCTGCAGCATGGAAAGCACGGTGTTGGAGCTCAGACCATCGGCCGATGTATAATTTATAAAACGCGGCGCAGCACCCCTGACCGGCATCATACCGCAGGAAAATAACAATATCAGGAATGTCAAAACAAATCTGCGCATATACATATTAGAGTCTGCTAAGATAGTCAATGATTTTTACAGGACAATCATAACTTCACCTCACGCGATGTGGCGGATTCCACCACACCTCAAATCGGGCATATAAATACTTTTGCCACAACCAAAAAATCGAATTATGAGATATTCTACTTTAACACTTATGGCATTGCTGGCATTATGCATGCCTGCCCGTTCACAGAATGTGATTATGACTGACCGTATGAGCAGCGGCGGATTTGAGCCCATTCCCAAGGAACTGGCAAATGACGGTGTGGCTTATATGGCTGTATATGATTTTCACGACGAAAGGACTCAGGCCGAACTTATGGTTGCCCGGAGCCAATCGGAAGTGAAAGCATCGGTAAAAATAGACAACTCTGAGACAGCCAGCAACTACTGGCAGAAATCCGCAAACGGCACCGACTGGGAGTTTGATTTCTCCGATAATTCCGATTCCGGATATGAGCCCACCCTGCTCAGTTTTGAATATCGGGACGTGGACAACTCATATTACCCCACATCAAAGGTTATGATAAGCCAGAACCTGTTCAACTCCGATGACAAGTGGGAGTACATTGTGGCCGATGTGGACTTCCTTGATACTCCGGACCAGGGTTCGGAATCTACTAAAGACGATATGACCTATCGCCATATTACAAGGATCAAGGTCATCAAGGGATTCAAGATCATGAATCAGGACGGAACAGAACTGGCTTATTGCAAAATGCCGGACAGTGAGCAACACGGCCAGTTCACTATGGAACTAACAGGATATTACATTGCCAAAATAGATGGGATGCTCTACATGTCAACCCTGGAGCTGATTGGACGCAAAGATGATTACCGCAAGGAATATCATTGCGGTATGTACCTTATCAATCCCAAGACCAGCTCGGTTCAGGCAATCGGCAGAGTAAGCGCCCGTATGAGCGTAAGCAGTACGGACCAGACAATCAACGTGAAGGTGCCCGATGCCAAACCCGGTGAGAAAGTATCAGTAACAGGTATGGACGGCCGTCTTATCGGCACAGCCCAGGCATCGGAATCCCTCTCCTTCCCCCGGCCCGATTCCGGCTCCGGCATCTACAACATCACTCTTCAAAGCCCCGACGGAACCGAGACCCTCAAGGTAAAATGATACAATTGGGGCCTGACCCCAATTGTATCATTTTAGCGGGAGAGTTCTTCGGCGAGGAAGCGGGAGGTGTAGCCCTTGCCTGAGGCGGCTACCTGCTCGGGGGTGCCCTGGGCAACGATCATACCGCCGCCGCGACCGCCTTCGGGGCCGATGTCAATGATCCAGTCGGCCTGTTTGATCACATCCATGTTGTGCTCAATAACAATTACGGTATTACCCTTGTCAACCAGGCGGTTGAGCACGTTCATGAGCACGCGGATATCCTCAAAATGGAGGCCGGTGGTAGGCTCGTCCAGAATGTAGAGGGTGCGGCCGGTATCGCGTTTGGCAAGCTCTGTGGCCAGTTTTACGCGCTGGCTCTCACCGCCCGATATGGTGGTTGAAGGCTGGCCCAGCTTGAGATAGCCCAGGCCTACATCCTGCAACACCTTTATTTTGTTAAGAATGGTGGGAACGTTCTCAAAGAACTCAACCGCCATATTGATTGTCATATCCAGGACATCGGCAATGGATTTCCCCTTATAGCGCACCTCAAGAGTCTCGCGGTTGTAGCGCTTGCCGTGACAGACCTCGCAGGGCACCATTACATCGGGCAGGAAATTCATCTCTATAGTCTTGTAGCCGTTGCCGCCGCAGGCCTCGCACCGTCCGCCCGTTACGTTGAATGAGAATCGGCCCGGCTTGTACGCACGTATCCTGGACTCGGGCAGTTCAACAAAAAGCTGGCGGATATCACTGAATACGCCCGTGTAGGTGGCGGGATTGGAACGCGGGGTACGTCCTATGGGTGACTGGTCCACATCAACCACCTTGTCAATGAACTCTACGCCCTCTATTGACCTGTATTCAAGCGGTTCCTTAAGCGAACGGTATAACCGCTGTGAAAGTATGGGCTGCAGGGTCTCGTTTACCAAGGTTGATTTGCCGCTGCCCGATACTCCCGTCACGCAGATGAGCTTGCCAAGCGGGAACTCGGCATCTATACATTTAAGGTTGTTGCCAAAGCATCCGCGCAGAATGATGCTGTGACCGTTACCCGCCCTGCGCTCGGACAGATTGCCCGATGCCGTGTCGAGTTTGCCGTTCAGGTAACCGGCGGTAAGCGTATCGGTACTTAAAAGTTGGGGCACGGTACCCTGGAATACCACCTCACCACCCTTGCGGCCGGCACGCGGTCCCAGGTCTATGATCCAGTCGGCAGCCAGCATCATGTCGCGGTCATGCTCCACCACAAGCACGGTGTTGCCTCCGTCTCGCAACTGTTTCAATGACTCAATCAGACGCACATTATCCCTCTGATGCAGTCCGATGCTTGGCTCATCAAGTATATAGAGCACGTTTACAAGCTTGGAGCCTATCTGTGTAGCCAGGCGGATGCGCTGCTCCTCGCCACCCGACAGGGATTCTGCCGGACGGTTAAGAGAAAGGTAGTCCAGGCCCACATCAAGCATGAAATGCAGGCGTGTGCGTATCTCCTTGAGTATCTCTGTAGCAATGGCACGCTGACGTTCACCCAGTCGCGGCTCGACATTACAGGTCCATTCATACAAGTCCTGTAAATCCATCGATGCCAGTTCGTAGATATTCTTGCCGTCAATACGGAAGTTCAAGGCCTCCTTGTTAAGACGTGCCCCCTCGCACTCCGGGCATACACGTGTAACGGCAAACTGGTCGGCCCACTTCTGCTCGGCGGCGGTAAGGTCTGTCTGCTGCTGGAGTGAGCGCACGTACTTGACAACGCCTTCATACTCCATGAACACGGCATCGGCCTCACTGTTTATGCCGGTAATCTGCACCTTTATGCGCTCGTCACTGCCATTAAGCAGTTCATCAATGACATCATTGGTCATCTCTGAGATAGGTGTATCGAGCGTATAGTCATATTTGTTCAGCAGAGCTGTTATCTGCCTGAATATAAGCGTATTCTTAAACGGCCCCAGGGGCGCTATGGCTCCCTTCTTTACTGACAGCGAACGGTCCGGCAGAACCTTGTCCTCATCAACGGCCGATATATAGCCCAAGCCCTTGCACTTGGGACAGAAGCCCTGAGGAGAGTTGAAAGAGAAGTTGTGCGGTGCGGGATCCCGATATGAGATGCCTGTTACAGGGCACATGAGCCGCTTGCTGTAATGGCGCAAGACTCCGGGCTCGGGACGGCCCGGAATAGTCTCCTGCGGCATGGAAAGCACCATCATGATGCCGTCACCCTGCTTCATGGCCAGAGCCACGCTGTCAGTCAGGCGATGGCGGTATTTCTCATTCACGACCAGCTTCTCTATCACCACCTCTATGTCATGGTTGCGGTAACGGTCCAGTTTCATGCCAGGCTTGACCTCACGCATCTCGCCGTCCACACGGACGTTGATGTATCCCTTGCGGCGTATGCTCTCAAACAGTTCCTTGTAGTGACCCTTACGGTTACGCACCAGCGGGGCGAGCACATAGATGCGCTGTCCGTCATAGTCGCTGACGATACGCTCCACTATCTGCTCCTCGGTGAACTTAACCATCTTCTCGCCGCTCAGGTAAGAATAGGCCTCTCCCGCCCTTGCAAACAGCAGACGCAGATAGTCATACACCTCTGTCACTGTACCAACTGTTGAACGCGGATTACGGTTGGTGGTCTTCTGTTCTATGGATATTACCGGGCTGAGTCCTGTAATGCGGTCCACATCGGGACGCTGCAGGTTACCTAGGAAATTACGTGCATATGCTGAGAATGTCTCTATGTAACGGCGCTGGCCCTCGGCATAAATGGTATCAAACGCAAGTGAAGACTTGCCGCTTCCGCTCAGTCCGGTCACCACGGTGAGTGACTTGTGCGGAATCTCCACGTCTATGTTCTTCAGGTTATTGGACCTTGCACCTGTAACTACTATCTTAGACTTATCCATCTCACATCAATTCCCCGTCCCAAGTCCTTTCAGGACATTGATATCTGATTTAAGTTCATATTTCTTTCCGCCCGCACCTACTGCCTGAACATTTATGAAATATACGCCGTCATTGACCACGCTGCCATTGTACTTTCCATCCCAGATCTCAAATCTGTATCCGCCATTTTCAACAGGCTCCGCATCGGCAGGAAGTATCCTGTCCATTGAACCTGATATAGTCTTGATGGTCTGCCCCCATCGATTGAAAATGGCTATCTTTATGTCCACTATGGAACGTACATATATCTTGAATACATCATTTATTCCATCATCGTTTGGAGAGAAACCGTTATAATCAAGACGAACGTCCGATTCGTCTATGCTGAACTTCATCGTTATCTTTTCACCTTGAATGAATTCCAAAGAACCTTTTTCCCTGTAAGACCACTCATATACAATCTGGAAGGCACCGAAATCCGTAAACTCATACTCTGTTTCGTTCTCAAAACGCTTAAGGAAATCTATTGTATCCGTTGACTCACCGATAGGCAGCTGCTTTATTGTCCACTGAGAGCGCAATTCATAATCCTTGCCGTCATCAGCCACAAGCGATGAAACGAATCTGGCATGCAGAGGTGCATTGAATTCACTGTCTGCCTGCGGATTATCCTGGGATAGCACCACAGGATCACCCGAAACCGGACTCAGCGTGACCTTTACCTGCACCTGAGGAGTGCCGGCAAAAACACGGAAACAAGTTGCAACCGCCAGAAAGGCAGCGAATAAAAACCTTATTGAACCACTCTTTTTCATACAGTCCCGTTTCAAAACGCAAAGGTACTCAAAATATGCATTGATTCTAACCTCTGCTTAAGTTATAGATAATATATATAAACGTAGATTAAAGGCTTTTTTGTATTTTTGCAGTCAGCCAATAACAACTTTGCTATGAATATTTTCAAAAAGACCATATCCGCGCTCCTGATGACCGTATTCTTCTTTCTTCAGGCCGGGGCACAGGAGTATTTCCTGCACACCGTGACCAAAGGTCAGGGCCTCTACTCCATATCCCGCATGTACGGGGTGACCGAGGATGACATCATCAAACTCAACCCCGGCAGCGAGAAGGTCATCAAGGTGGGCCAGGAACTCCGCATCCCAAACAGGCAGAAAACAAGTTCAGGTCATTTCCACACCATCCAGAAGGGTGAAACTCTCTACCGCCTGTCGGTCGAGAACCGCGTATCGGTCAAGGAGATTTGTGATGCCAACCCCGGACTCTCAGCTGAGAACTTCAAGATAGGACAGGTAATAATCATACCTGCCACGTCCGATGAAGACCCTCTGGCATCGACCATAGAACAGGCAAGCGAGATTATACCGGAAAGCACGCGTCAGGATATAGAGACCATAAACGCTGAAACGCCAAAGTTCAAGACAACCCATACTGTTGCCCGTCGTGAGACCATCTACAAGATCTCCAGGATGTACGGTATAACGCAGGATGAGTTCCTGGATGCCAACCCGGAGTACCGCACCAGCAAACTGCGCAAAGGAGATGTGGTGAACATACCTTATTCTCATGAGGAACTGGCACAGTTTGAACGCGAACGCAGTGAGGCGCAGTCCCGTCTGGAATCCATCCCCGACAGCACGCTGTTCAGGATGAATGATGTGATATCACAACCTGAGGAAGAGGATGACGGAATCCTGACAGCGGCACTCATACTCCCCTTTGCGCTTGATGATGACACCGCATCGACAGACCAGAAGAAGATGGTTGAATTCTATCAGGGAATGCTGCTGGCACTGGACCGACTCAAGGATGAGAGGGTATCAGTCAACCTGAAAGTATTTGATTCCAAAGGTGATGACAGTTCCATCATGCCTCTTCTTGAAAGCGGAAAGTTTGATGATGTGGATATCATATTCGGCCCCAAATGGCCTAGTCACATAACGGATGCCGCCAAGTGGTCCACAGACAACAAGGTACCCCTGGTGCTCCCCATGAACTCCAATGCCGATGAAGTATTCAACAACCCCTACGTATATCAGCTCAACACTCCTCAGTCATATTTCCATCAGGAGATATACAACCATTTCCTGAAGCAGTTCCCCAACCCCAATGTGATCCTGCTGGATGCTGATGAGTACCGCAGGAACGATTTCATAGACGGCCTTAAGACCATCATGAATGATCATGGCATACAGTATTCCACCATTATGGTTGACACCACATATCAGGAGATAATGAATCTGCTTGAGCCTGACAAGCAGAACATATTCATAATCAATTCATCCAACAGCGGTCCGCTCAACACAATGCTCCCTGTATTGCAGATCATAAACCGCACCAAGGATCCAGGCGTAGAGACTCATCTGTTCGGCTATCCTGAGTACCAGTATTACGCTTATGACCACATGGATGAGATGTATGAGGTTGACACATGGTTCTTCAGCTGGTTCTATACAAACAACATGCTTAAGGAGTCTGTTGATTTCAATACGCTGTTCCGCCGCTCGTTCAGCCGTCAGATGATGGTGAGCTATCCAAGCTACGCGTCATACGGGTATGATACAGGCTATTATTTCCTTAAAGGAATGGCCGAATACGGCAAAGACCTTGAAAACCACCTGAATGACATTCGCACCAATCCCGTCCAGATGGGATTCAAGTTTGAGCGTGTGAACAACTGGGGCGGATTCATAAACCGCAAGGTGTTCTTTGTACATTTCTCCAATGACTACAAAGTGGAGAAGATAGACTTTGACAAATGAAGCGGAGACTAGCCATATTGCTGTCATTGGCATTCGCCGTCACCACAGCCACTGCTCAAGTGGGTGATGCACGTAACCAGCTCTCTTTTGGAGTAAGCGGAGGAATGGGAACAAGCAGCGTATCCTTTGTGCCTTCAATAAAGCAGACATTGAGTCTGGGACCTACATTCGGCGTAAGCGTCAGACATGTTTCTGAAAAATACTTTTTCCTGATATGCGGCACACAGTTGGAATGCAACATTGCATCCCGCGGATGGACCGAACTTATTGAGGATGGGTCCGGTAATGAGTATACACGTGTGGCTAATTACATAGAGGTGCCTTTCCTGGCGCACCTGGGGTTTGGACGCGAATTCCGAGGATTCCAAGGCCACATAAACCTGGGGCCTCAGGTAGGTTACCTGATAAATGAAAGGGAAATATACGGTGGCAAGGAGCCGTGGGATACCAGCAACCGCCCCAATCAGGTAACTGAACAGTACGGCAAGGCAATAGAGAATAAACTGGATTATGGAATCACCGCCAGTGTAGGACTTGAGATGCGTACGGGTTCCGGAAACTTTGGAATAGAAGGCCGTTACTATTTCGGACTGGGAAACATATACGGCATCACCAAGAAAGACTACTTTGGCCGATGCGCCAACAGTACCATTTCAGTCCGCGCCACCTACTCCTTCAATCTTTTTTAGTCACGCAGGCGGAATCCGCTTGCCTTTGCAATAATATCGGCTTCAGCTTTTGATACGCCGTGTATGGTCATATACTCCAGTATCAGGCATACAAGCGGGAATGCGGCTGCCGGAAGCGGTCCAAAGGATGCATCGCCCTTGAGCAGAAGCACATAAACCACAAACAGTATGTAGTAACCCACCGTAAGCAGCATCATGAAAACAAGCAGACGCTTTTGGAGCACGAAATTGCGGAATCCGGATAGCAGCAGTTCAAACACTCCGACAGCCAACGTGATTATCATAATCACTCCCAAAGCCCACATGGCCCCGCTGCTGTCACCCTCAATGAAATTAAGTCGGAAATTTGTAAGCTCCGCCGATGCCCCGTCCGCATTGACCAGTTGGCCAATGGGAAGAAAAAGACCGGCACACATCAGAACACAGATGAGTGCCAGCCATACTTGATGCAGGTAGAATTCTATCTTCATAAAAGCAATCCGGAATCAAGCCGGAATTTATCAGAGATTCTCCTTATCCTTGGCGGGATTGCGGAAATAGATCTTGCCCTCCTCAAACTCCTGTGCTGCAATCAGAGTGGGTTTGGGAAGACGCTCATAATAGCGTGAAATCTCAATCTGCTCCCTGTTCTCAAACATCTCCTCCAAATTATCGGTCGATGAACTGAACTCCTCCAGCTTGGCCTTGAGTTCATCTTTCATCTCAACAGAAATCTGGTTGGCGCGCTTACCCATGATGGCAACACTCTCATAGATATTACCGGTGTCCTTTACATAATCGACCAGGTCACGGGTTACGGTGTTGGTCGGAGCATTTGTCTTCTTGAAATCCATTTTAGTCTTCTTCTATTATTTGATTCTTGTTTCCTAAGTTTTTGGTCGATGTACGGAACATCTTTTCGGCCTCCTTCATGTAAGTACTTTCAGGAAACTCGTTCTTGAAAGCGTAATACTCGTCAATGGCATCCCTGTATCGGTCATCCCTCTTTTCCAGAACGCTCTCCTGGGCCATCTGGAACTTGGCTTTAAGTACCAGAAGTGAAAGCTGCTCGCGATACTTTGTATACGGGTAGTCGCGAAGTGCGTTCTGGGCTACTATTATGCAGGAACGATAGTTGTTTCCCAGATAGTTGCCCATGTTATAGTACAGGTCTGCAGTACCCAGCTCCTTCTCTACCAGACGGTCATACATGGTGTAAATCATCTTTTCAGCCTCATCGCGATACTTGCTCATGGGATAAGTCTCAACAAATCGCTGCAGCTGAATGATTGCATCAGTTGTGCTCGTAGCGTCCAGTCTGGGATCTGGTGTATCCAGGAACAGGCTCTTGCCTGACCAATAGAGACAATTCTCAGAGTATGTGCTGTTGGGGAATGACCTGTAACATGCCATATAATACTGGGATGCAGACAGATAATCCTGCAGATTGTAGTAGCATGTAGCCAGAAGATACATGGATTCCTCTGCCTGTGCGGTACCGCGCTGATATGCCACACACTCCTCAAGGATGGAACTGCAACTGGTAAAATGCCCCTCAACAAAGTATGCCTTGGCCATGCTGTATTTGGTGTTGTAATCCGATGCCTTCATGATCTTGTTATATCCTGAACAGCCCGTAAACAGCACCACAATCAGTGACAGAATACCTATTTTCAACGCAGTCTTGCTCATCCTATCTTATTTCAACCCGCAAAATTACTCAATTTGAGCAAACGTAGCAAACTTGTACCTGTTATTTAATATTATTTACGTATGCGCAACACATCACCGTTGTCACGCACCACGTTCTCTTTCCATTTGTCAGAATAGTCTTCCCAAATGGGATACTCAGGAATCTGATCACTGTAACCGTTGGTAACGAACGTTCCGTCCTCATTCTGACGCTTAATGTTTCCGTCAATATATTTTACCAATAGATACTTATCCAGGTTTTGCCACCTCTTGAATAGAGCAACGGCATTGTCAACTCCGAATGATGAAAGTTTTTGCACAGACTCGGAGTCACTCATTGCATCGGCCTTGGCAATCATTTCAGTCTCATACTTGTCAATTATATCACGAACCTCGGCTCCTATCTTGTCATAACGCAGATAGGCGAACTGAGCTATGCGGCTCACGATCCAGTACATTGATGTCTCAGAGTATTCCAGCAGAGAGCCGTTTCCATCTCTAAGGCACTCAGGAACGCTGTTTGTGCAGCTGAAGAACGGCATGAGCGGAGATGTTCCGGCATCATCCACACCAAACCAGAATATACCGTTTTTCTTGTCAGGACGTGACTGGGCCACATACCACCAACCTGTCTGCTGGGTGGCGATGGCACGCTCGTTAACGTACTCCCAACCCTGATACTCAAACTCCATAGGACGCCAACGGTAAGGCAGATGACTGCCGCCTGCGCCTATATCGGTGGTCATGTCCATAGGTGTTCCCTCATAGTGGTCACGCATCATGTCTGCCAGGTCTTTTGTTGAGATTTTTCTATTGGGCTTAACATAAAGCGGCATATGATTCTTGAGGTCATAACCCATTGCATAATCCAGATATTCATCCATGCCGTCCGCAAAACGGTTAAAGTAGGACCATACCCGGGCCTCGCATCCGCGGGCACCGCCAAAGTCAAGAGGATTATAAACGTCGCAGAAACTGAACTCCTCATCCTTGCCGCTGAATATTCCCTGCTCACGGGCATGCTTTATAACATCCTTTGCATAGAGGCAGTTGTCCGGATCATTGAAATCAATAGTAGTGATACGTGACTGGTTGGCGTGACCCGAAATGTAGCCGTCAGGAATACGCTTGGCCACCCAGACTGCACCCTTGTTCACATTGCGCCCCTTCTTGTCAAACTTGGGGTTCTTGCCTATTATCTCCATAATCCAGATCTCATTGGGGTCACAGAGAGTGAAAGACTCGCCTTCTGATGCATAACCGTACTGCTGTACCAGTTTGTCTATAAGCAGAATAGCCTCACGGGCGGTCTTGCAGCGCTCCAGAGCTATATAGATCAGTGAACCGTAGTCCAGAATGGCTGTGGAATCAATGAACTCACGCCCTCCATAGGTAGTCTCGCCTATAACCAGCTGATGCTCGTTCATGTTGCCTATCACGGAATAGACGTGCGCAGCTTGAGGTATCTCTCCCAGCTTCTTGCCGCTGTCCCAATCAACAATCTCTCTCATGGCACCTGCAGGATAGTCAGCTGCCGCACTGTAATGCAGAGTTCCATACAGTTGGTGTGAATCAGCCGCATATGTACACATATTGGAGCCGTTGGCCGATGCTCCCTTGGTCACTATCAGGTTCGTGCAGGCAAATGCCTTGGCGCCAAATACCGCCATCAACAATATAAAAATCCCTCTTCTCATATAATTCTCAATTTTCAATTTTCAATTTCCGCGCTATAATTCCTGCAGCTAATAAGCAAAGCTCTCCGCAAGGACGTTTCTTATAATATTCCTGGTTGCGGTCAGACGGCACAGGAGTACCCTCCGGCTTGCTAAGGCCCAACAGTTCGCGGCATATTATGCTGCCGTTCAGCTGCTTGAATTCACCTGCCATCTCCTGGACCAGAGCATAGTTTGCAGTCTTGGCCGCCTTGTCATTCACATCATTAGCCGGAATCATGGCTCCGGCCACCATTGTCATGGCCGACACCGTACCGCAGACTTCACGCATACGGCCCATTCCGCCGCCGAATCCGCTGGCAAGACGTGCAATCTCATCCTCCGGCAGCCCTATCACATCGGCAAAAGTCATTGCCACCGCCTGGCAGCAGTTATACCCGGCCTTGAAAAGTTCACCGGCTTTCTGTTCTCTCTCCTCAACTGTCATTCCAATAAACTTTATGTGGCTCAAAAATACAAAAAAAAGCCGTAACTTTACCGTTCACTTTTTCTGAAACGATGGAATTCAAGTTAGTATCGCCATTTGCACCTACAGGTGACCAGCCACAGGCTATTCAGCAGCTTACTGAAGGAATACTGAACGGTGCTCATGCCCAGACCCTGCTGGGTGTGACGGGCTCGGGCAAGACATTCACCATAGCAAACGTCATAAAGAACATAGGGCGCCCCACCCTTGTCTTGAGCCACAACAAGACATTGGCCGCCCAGCTTTACAGCGAGTTCAAGGCTTTCTTTCCGGATAATGCTGTGGAGTACTATGTATCATATTACGACTACTATCAGCCTGAAGCATACATTCCATCAACTGACACATATATTGAAAAAGACCTTGCCATAAATGATGAGATAGACAAACTGCGCCTGTCGGCCACATCGGCCCTGCTGTCAGGCCGCAATGACGTGATTGTGGTCTCATCGGTCTCATGCATTTACGGCATGGGCAACCCGGCAGATTTCTACAACAACGTGATAGAGCTGCGCAAGGGTGATCACATAGACCGTAACGTACTGCTGCGCAAGCTTGTGGACAGCCTTTATACCCGGAATGACATTGAACTTGGCCGCGGCTGTTTCCGTGTAAAGGGTGAGAACGTTGATATAAACCTGGCTTATAATGACACCGCAGTCCGCATCCAGTTCTGGGACGATGAAATTGACTCAATCGAGGAATTTGACGTATTGACAGGTGAGCGCATAGACACTTATGATTTCTACCGCATCTATCCCGCCAACCTTTTCATGACCACAAAGGAGAGCCAGGAGCGTGCCATACGCGCAATCCAGAATGACCTGGTGGAGCGCGTGGAATACTTTCAGGAGATAGGCAAGCCTCTGGAAGCCAAGCGTTTAAAGGAGCGTGTGGAGTATGATATAGAGATGATACGCGAGCTTGGCCATTGCAGCGGAATAGAGAATTACTCCCGATACTTTGACGGCAGGGCCGCCGGTACACGTCCCTACTGCCTGCTGGATTTCTTCCCCAAGGATTACCTCACCGTAATTGATGAGAGCCACGTGAGCGTACCGCAGCTGCACGCCATGTACGGCGGTGACCGCGCCCGTAAGATAAACCTTGTTGAGTACGGATTCCGCTTGCCCGCCGCTCTTGACAACCGTCCGCTCAAGTTTGAGGAATTCAAGGAGCTTACCGGACAGACCATCTACGTGAGCGCCACCCCGGCAGAATATGAGCTGGCTGAGAGTGAAGGCGTTGTTGTTGATCAGGTAATACGACCCACAGGCCTGCTGGATCCGGAGATTGAGGTTCGTCCCAGCAAGAACCAGATAGACGACCTTTTGGAGGAGATTGCAGTACGCTCCGAGCGCGACGAACGTACGCTTGTAACCACTCTGACCAAACGCATGGCCGAGGAGTTGAATGAATATCTGCTCAAAAACGGAGTGCGCACCAACTATATACACAGTGACGTTGATACGCTTGAACGTATCCAGATAATGACTGATTTGCGCAAAGGCCTGTATGACGTACTTGTAGGCGTAAACCTGCTGCGAGAGGGTCTTGACCTGCCTGAGGTATCGCTTGTGGCAATCATCGATGCCGACAAGGAGGGATTCCTGCGTGACCACCGCTCACTGACACAGACCGCAGGCCGTGCCGCACGTAACGTGAACGGCAAGGTAATCCTGTATGCGGATAAGATTACAGAAAGCATGCGCCTTACCATAGCTGAGACCACACGCCGGCGCGAGAAACAGATGCGATATAACGCTGAACACGGAATAACCCCCAAGCAGATTGAGAAGGCGCTCAACACTTCACTTCTGGTACCTTCGGCCCAGGAGCCCGAGCCCAAACCATACGTTATAGAGGACCGCACCAGAGCAGTAGCGGACCCTGTAATATCGGCCATGACGCCACAGCAGCTTGACAAGGCCATTGCCCGTACCCGCCGCCTCATGAACGAGGCTGCATCCCGCATGGATTTCATGGAGGCCGCTCAATACCGAGACGAAATGTTCAAGCTCGAATCCTTGAAAGACAGCAAAGGAGGCTGACACCTCCTTTGCTATCCTTCAGGATTCCTTCAAGGCTTTTTTTATTTTGCTATCGCAAAAGCGCTTCGCTTAGCTCCCTCCGGTCGCGTTTTACGCACACTGGAAACTTTTAACTAAATACGACAGTTTTGTTTTTGTAAACCAGGATTTTGTGTTCGATGTGCTTCTGGACGGCGTGGGAGAGAACGATTTTCTCCAAGTCCTTGCCCTTGTTCATCAAGTCCTTAGGCATATCCTTGTGCGATATGCGCACCACATCCTGACAGATGATAGGACCGGCATCAAGTTCTGCCGTAACGTAATGACTGGTTGCACCGATAATCTTAACGCCCCTGTCAAACGCAGCCTGATAAGGCTTTGCGCCCACAAATGCCGGCAGGAACGAATGATGGATATTGATAATCTTGTTGGGATAAGCCGCAATCATACGGTCACCGATTATCTGCATATAACGCGCCAGAACAATGAAATCAATGTTGTGCTCCTTAAGCAGTTCCAGCATGGCACTCTCCTGCTCCAGCTTGTTCTCCTTGGTTATGGGATATACATAATAAGGTATGCCGAACATATCGGCCACATGCTGCATATCGGGATGGTTGCTCACGATGAGCGGTATCTCCACGTTCCACTCACCTGCGCTGTAGCGTGCCAGAAGGTCAAACAGGCAGTGTGACATCTTGGACACGAATATGGCCATGCGAGGTTTGGTATCGCTGAAATAGAGTCGGAACTTCATATCATACTTCTTTGCATAGAGCGTACCAAAGTAGTCCGATATCTTGTCCCTGGGAATAAGGAAATCGTCAATACTCCACTCAATGCGCATATTGAACACGTTCTCCACGTGGTCCACGAACTGTGCCAGATATACCACGTTGCCGCGGTTCTCAGTTATGAAATTGGTTATGTCAGCAATGATTCCCGGTCTGTCGGGGCAGTGCAATAGAAGCGTTACAGTCATTTCATCTTGTTTTTCAAGGCGCGAAATTACACAAAATGGAGAAATTTTGTTCCAATAAGACCACAAAACTGCTCCGATAGTGTCTGATGACAAAAAAACTTATACCTTTACGGCACAATAACAATAGTCGAGATGAACAACGAGAGATATTTCAGGGACAAAGTTGCAATTGTAACCGGTGCAAGTTCCGGAATAGGCCTTGCCACTGCCACACTGCTTGCCAAGTACCATGCCAAGGTAGTGCTTGCCGCCAGATCAGTGGACAAACTGGATGAACTTTGCCGTGAACTCTCGCAGTATACCGATGTCATAAGCGTCAGGACCGACGTATCCATAGAGGCAGACTGCCGTAACCTGATAGAACAGACCGTAAAAAAATTCGGACAGATAGACATACTCATTAACAACGCCGGCATATCCATGCGCGCCATGTTCAAGGATCTGGACCTAAGCGTAATCCACCGTCTTATGGACGTAAATTTCTGGGGCACAATATATTGCACCAAGTATGCACTGCCCTATCTTCTGGAAACCAAAGGCTCAGTTGTGGGAGTCATCTCCACCGCCGGTTACAAAGGGTTGCCCGGCCGCACGGGTTATTCGGCATCAAAGTTTGCCATCAACGGATTCCTGGACACACTGCGCTCCGAGCATCTCTATGATGGACTGCACGTTATGATATACGCCCCCGGATTCACCGCATCAAACATACGTAAGACCGCCCTTATGGCAGACGGAAGCGTACAGGGTGATACTCCTCGTGAAGAGGGCAAGATGATGTCATCAGAGAAAGTGGGGCTTATCATGCTCAATCACATACGCAAGCGTTCCCGCCGGGCTACGCTTACATTCACCGGAAAACTGCTGTTGGTACTTACACGCCTGTTCCCCACCATAACCGACCACATGGAATACTGGTACATGGCGTGCGAGCCTGACTCACCGTTCAAACGCCGCCGCGACATAATGCGCGAACGCCGCAATCACCAGGCGTAATTGAAATTAAGAGTAAAGAATTCCTTGAACTGACCGTAGCCCATCAGGTTACCGTCCTTGTCTTTCTTGCGCTTGACGCTGTCATCAAAACGCCAGTGGCAGAAGAACTGCAGTGACAGGTACTTGGACAGTTTATAATCGATAGTATTCTCAAGATTGACCTCAGTGCTCTCAAAACTGGTATAGAACTGTGTCTTTGATGTCCACGTAAAGTCTGTCATGAACGTCCATTTAAGGTTTGCGTCCAGACGGGAACCCATTGTGTATTTGAAATTCTTGCCCTTGTCTATACCAAAATTGGTTGCAATACTGTCTACGCTGACATATCTGCAGTTATATGAGAAGGGTGACAGCAACACCGAAAGCGTTATGTTCTTGTTCTTGAACTTAGGCTTGTAATCCATACCCAAGGAGATGTTTCCATACGCTGGAGCAAAGAACTTGGATTTGAGTTTGGTTGTAACCTTGGTGTCAAATACAGGCATAAACTGGGTATAGCCCTGGAACTGGGCCGTATAGTTCCAGCTTTTCCAGGCCTTGAAACCGTATTTTGATGTAAAACGGATCAGGTCCTCGTTGGTACGGAATGTATTCTCACCGTTTATTTCGGTGGTATAGTACCCTAGTTTCAACTCAAGTTTATTGTCCCATGTAGTCTGGTTCTTTGCGTAATCGGCCTCCAAATTTATCTGTCCCAATATCGAATGGTTGCTTTCACCGCCTTTGTACCAGTTGTCCGAATAGTGGCTCTGGGTATATTTGCCCTGAAAATTACCGAATGTCTTCCAGTAACGCTGTTTGGTACGTACCCTCTCAGGATTCTTGTCGTCAGACGGTTTCTGACGTCCTGCACGCATCTCCCGGAATCTTATTCCGCTCACCATATCATCAGAGATAGGAATGATACCGGGCACATCCATAAGTTCCTCTTCTGTCATCTTTACCAGTTCAGGATGCTCCAGATATATCTTTACCAACGCCTCGTCTATCATTCTGGCAAGGGTCCGGTCATTACCGTCCTCCAAAGGCATCAACGGGAGCAGGCTGTCCTGGTCAGCAGTCCTGCCCGGATCAGGGGATATTGCATCAGACACGGCCGAGCCATAAAGCACCAAAGGCATAAAAAGCTTGAAATAGAGAGGATTATCCGATATATCATCATATGATATGCCCCAGTCATCATCAAACGGATTTGACAAAGAATCAAGTCTGGCTTTCAACCCTTGAGATATGACAACGGTATCAGGAAGAATCCCCCTTACTGAATCCGGGGTTTCCTGAGCTGCGGTCGTAATTGACAATAATAGAATTGCGATAATCGCAAAACTTTGTTTCATAGCCTTGTAGTAAGGTTCAAGTGCAAAAATACAATAAAATCCTTTTATATGTATCAGCTCCTCAATAATGGTATATCTTTTTTTGTACCTTTGCGTCCCGAATTATAATCAACAGTTACAGTGGACAGAAGAACATTAATAGGAGTGACGCTTATAAGCGTAGTTTTGGTACTGGTATTTCTGTGGTCAGGCAACAGCCAGAAGAAAACCGCTCCTGCAAAAGCCCGTTATGAGCAAAACATTCAGAAGGAAAACCCGGCTGATTCCATCCAGTCTGCTTTGGAAACGACAATAGCCATATCCCAGCAGGACTCCCTGTCTCCGCTTTTCCCTGCCATGAACGGCAATGAAAACGTCACGGTACTGGATAACGGTCTGGTCAAAATAGGTATCTCATCAAAAGGCGCAGTTCCCGCCTTTGCCACACTGAGCAACTACAATGACCAACAGGGAAACAATGTAACCCTTTTCAGCCAGGACGAGATAAGCCTGAATTTCAAGATTGACGGCAAGAACCAGAACATACAGAGCAAGAACCTCTATTTTGAAACTGTCAGCAACACTTCATCATCTGTGACCCTGCGTCTCAACACCAACGGTTACGGACATCTGGATTTTGTCTACACTCTCCTACCGGAAAGTTATATGCTCAACCTTGACATACAGGCATCGGGTATGGACAATTTCTTCTCGTCAAATCTCAACACTCTGGCGATTGACTGGATCCAGAACCTTCGCCAGCAGGAGAAAGGATTCGAGTTTGAGCAGCGTTACACCACCCTCACCTATAAGCGTGCAGACAAAGTCAAGGCTAAGGTTATGGGTATCTCTCCGGCTACAAAGAAATCACGCAGGGCAAGCAACAAGACCATCGAGGAGCAACTTGACTGGGTTGCCTACAAGAACCAGTTCTTCTCATGCATAATGATTGCTTCCGATACCTATGACGGCGGAGCCCAACTCTCCGGCATATCATATCTTAAAGGCAATGGCTACATGAAGAAGCTCATGGCCAAGACCAACACTCATTTTGATCCCAGCGGAAGCCAGCCCACCCGGTTCCAGTTCTACATAGGTCCAAATGACTACAAGATACTCAAGCAGAACAGCAAGCTTGCACACGGAGACCGCAAGATACGCCTTAACCGCGTGATAGACCTGGGTTGGCCAGTAGTTCGTGAAGTCAACCGTTTCCTCATAATACCGCTGTTCAACCTGCTCTCAAAGTGGAACCTGAACATGGGAATCGTAATCCTGCTCATGACCCTTATCGTGAAGGTTCTGGTATTCCCCGCACAGGTCAAGAGTTACATGTCATCGGCCAAAATGCGTGCCCTCAAGCCGTACGTGGATGAAGTCAACGCCAAATACCCCAAACCTGAGGATGCAATGAAGAAACAGCAGGAGACTATGGCCGTTTACAGCAAATACGGAGTCAGCCCCATGGGTGGCTGCCTGCCGTCACTGATACAGATGCCGGTCTGGATGGCGTTCTTTTTCTTTGTGCCAAACGCAATCGAGCTGCGTCAGCAGAGTTTCCTCTGGGCAACAGACTTGACAGGATTTGATGACCTGATCAGCTGGACTAACAATATTCCGCTTATAGGTAACCACCTGAGCATATTCTGCGTGCTGTTCTGTGTGACCAATATCATCAACACCATCTACTCAATGCAGCAGCAACAGATGAACCCGGGACAGGAGGACACCATGAAGATGATGCGCTGGATGATGTACGCCATGCCGGTTATATTCTTCTTCTCATTCAACAACTACTCATCAGGTCTGTGCTACTACTACTTCATATCCGGTCTTGTAGGTATCATCACTATGATATGGCTGCGCCGTTCTACCGATGACAAGGCAATCCTGGCAAAACTAGAGGCTGACTATGAAGCCAACCGCAATGATCCCACCAAGCGCAAAGCCGGTGGGAGCAACATGATGGCTCGCCTGGAGGCTCTCCAGAAAGAACAGGAGCGCTTGCAGAAACAGCAGCAGAAGAAATAAAAAGAGCCCCGCGGGGCTCTTTTCATTTATTCCTCTCTATCCATTGGGTTGGAGTCTCGTTATAGAACATCTTGAAATACCGGTAGAAGGTCTGGATAGACCCGCATCCGCACTGAACTGCTATATTCTGAATTATGATACTATCTTTTGGAGTATTCTTCATAAGTTCAAGAGCGTAATCCATACGGTAACGGTTCACGTAATCCGAGAAATTGCATCCCTTGGCATCCTTGATAGCCTTTGAAACGTAAGTCCTGTTGGTTCCAACTTCTTCCGAAAGAGAAACGATTGAAAGATCGGTACGCAGGAAAAGACCTTTTTTCTCCATTGCCTCATCTATTCTGACAATAAGCGGCGGAATGGGTTCCACGACTCTTGGGAAATCAGGAATGTTATTGCTAACCGATTGTGACGGGATTGCATCAGCGTTTTGTTTAAACGTACTGACGCCTTCTGTTTTCCTGTCGTTATCCATCATCGCGTACAGATCCTCGGCCGAATACTCGATTCTCATCACATATGATATGATATATGATACCATCACTATCTCGATAATCAGGATTATGGCCAGGAACCATATCATATTGGCGGCATCAGACAACGGAATGATTGACATGAACAGGAACAGGGATGCCACGATGATGGAAAGTGAATGGACACCTCTTACCTTTCTCATTTTGGCAGAACGGTTGGTAGTATAGTATTCATCCAGCAAATGCAGATAGGTATTCAGACGGAATTCACCGTATATCATCACCAGAATACCCTCAATGGCAATAAAAACTCCGAACACCTTTGTTCCCAACAGCACCATCCAGTCATATGCATTTGAAGAATCAGTATGTATGCTCTGCCCCATAATTTCATTTGCCATGAAGGCGAACCTCTCGGTTTGACTCATGAACATATTGGCCGACAACAGCATCGCAGCGTATAGGATTGCCGGCAGGAAAACCAGTATATTCAGACCTGGGGTCTTCTGCTTATCCGTAAGCCTGTTAAGGAAAAGGAAATAGGTAGGCGGAAGAAATGGCGCAACAAGAGAAAACAGAAAACTGAAAAGCCAAAGGTGTTTTTGCAGAACCCTAGGGTTATATAATTCCGCATACAATCCCATTGCAATAACCAACAGCCACAAAAGCACCGACATGCTTATGCGCACGCTCCTGCTGCATTGGCCTTTAAAGAACAATATGAATGTTCCTATCAGAACTACCAGCGGAGGGATGTTGAAGAGTATAAAAACCAGATTCTCCATATAATCTTCAGTTCTTAAGCCATCTGTCAAGCCAACCAAAATATGTTCTCTGCCACAGAATGCCGTTCTGCGGTTTCAGAACCCAATGGTTTTCATCGGGGAACAGCAGCAACTCTGCCGGAACGCCGCGCAGTCTTGCAGCCTGGAAAGCCGATACTGCCTGTGAATAAAGGATTCGGTAATCCTTCTCACCGTGTATGCACAGGATAGGAGTATCCCACTTATCGGCAAAAAGATGCGGTGATGTGGCGTATGTACTCTCAGTAACCTTGTTCTTTTCCCAATAGGGACCACCCAGATCCCACTGCGGGAACCACATCTCCTCAGTCTCCACATACTGCTGTTCCAGGTTGAAAATACCGTCATGAGCTATGAAGCACTTGAAACGTCCGTCATGATGACCTGCCAGCCAGTAAACCGAATATCCGCCGAAACTTGCGCCCACGCAACCCAAACGGTCCTTGTCTACATAAGGCTCCTGAGCCACATCATCTATGGCGCTCAGCAGGTCCTTCATGCACTGCCCGCCATAATCTCCGCTTATATCCTCCAACCACTTCTTGCCGAATCCTGGCAGACCGCGGCGGTTTGGAGCAACTACGATATAGCCCTGAGCAGCCATGATGCGGAAGTTCCAACGGTAACTCCAGAACTGTGAAACCATACTTTGAGGACCGCCCTCGCAGAACAGGATGGTAGGATATTTCTTGCTCTCGTCAAAGTTTGGCGGGAATACCACCCAGGTAAGCATATCCTTTCCGTCGGTGGTCTTTACGGCCCTGGCCTCAACCTTTATGTTGGGCATCTGGCCGAATATGTGGTCATTCTCATGTGACAGTTTCTCGGCAATTCCACGCCTTACATCCATGGAATAGATCTCTGTTGCATACTTCATTGACTGGCGTGTCACAATCAGCCTGCGGTTTGCGGCCCATGCCAATGAATTGTAGTCACAAGCCTCAGTGTTAATAGGCAGTACATTACCATCCAGGTCAACAGTAAAGATTGACATACAGCCCTGCCATGAACCTATGAAGTAGAAATAATCCTTGTCCTCAGCCCAGATGTAATCATCCACATTACTGTCAAAAGCTTCTGATACAGACCACTTGCGGCCGCTCTGCAAATCCATCACATAGAGACGGTTTATGTCACTCTCATAGCCGTCGCGCTCCATGCTCTGCCATGCTATATACTTGCCGTCTGCGCTGAACTTGGGATTGGTGTCATAACCCATGTTACGATCATCCGCACCAGGCAGCTTGCACAGATTCTTTTCCTTACCGTCTGCTACAGTATAAAGGTATATGTCTGAATCCGTACTCTTTGTATACTCGGCACCAGCTTTCTTGCGGCATGTGTAAGCCACGCTTTTTCCGTCGGGACTCCAGGCAAACTGCTCAATCCCGCCGAACGGGAGCATGGGGCTCTCATAAGGTTCACCCTCAAGCAGGTCAACCGTCTTGTCCGATACCTTACCGTCAAAAGAAGCCACAAACGGATGCGGCAGTGACGTTACCCAACTGTCCCAATGGCGGAACATAAGGTCATCAGCAATCATACCGCTGGACTTGGGCAGATCCTCATACTGACGCTCCTTGACAAGAGGATTGGGTACGCCCATGACCATCAGAACGTTCTTCATGTCGGGCGAGAAGAGGAATCCCTCCACATCCTTGTCAGAAAATGAAAGCTGCTTACGATGCCTACCGTTGGCATCCATGCTGAAGATCTGCTGCACGCCCTTTTTTACAGTAAGGAACGCAATGTGGTCATTGTCTATCCATGCCGGACTGTGCTCAGACACTGCGGTCTTGGTAAGCAGTTTCAGATTCTCACCTTTGTCATCCATCACATAGATGACCGTGTGACTTGCATTCTCCTCAACACTGTAATATGACACCTGATATGCTATCCTGGTACCATCAGGGGAGACAGTTACGCCTCCTATCCGGCCCATTGCCCACAATGCCTCGGGAGTGAGCCTGCCATCCTCAATCCGAATGTTGGTTTTACCTATGTTTACCTTGCTGTCTTCTTTCTTAGTATTCATAATAAAAGCGGCTGCAATAACTGCTGCAATAAAAACGACAAGTGCAGTAATTCGATTCCTGTTCATTGTGATAATCCATTTGAAATGCGAATATATTATTTATTGTTGACAAAACAATATGTGTTTTTTGATTATCTTCGCGCAAAATTAATGGTATGGCGTTTCTCACCTGCATATTATCCTTTTTTCTGGTTGCTCTGCCGGGTTTGGGTTCCGGGCCTGTCACCAACTCACAAAAGACTGAAAAAATCTCAACCGATACTGTCCGTCTCTGTTTTGACCTTACAATTTCTGACGGATGGCATGTATATTCCACAAACCTCCCGGCAGACGGCCCCATAAGTGCCGGACTGAATTTTGACACCATTTCCGGTGCAATTCCTGTAGGCTCAATCCTGTTTAAAGGCAATGAGATTGAAAAGATGGATCCTGTATTCGGAATCAAGGTACGCTACTTTGAGAAAAAGGTCAGCTTCTATCAGGACTTACTAATCACATCACCGGACTATATTCTTGAAGGAGCATTCACATACGGAGCCTGCAATGATGAAAGCTGCCTGCCGCCGCAGCATATTGAGTTCAACTGTTCGGCAGAATCAAAAAATACCGTATCCACCGATAAATCCGCCTCTCCGGACCTATATCTTATAGAAGGTTATGATGAGCAGACCTGGGCGCCGGTAAAATATGACGCCGTCAATATAGGCAATAACAGCAGCCTGTGGGGACTTTTCCTGACAAGCCTTCTGGGAGGTCTTATAGCGCTCTTTACACCCTGTGTATGGCCGGTCATTCCCATGACCGTAAGCTTTTTCCTGAAACGCTCTTCAAACCGGCGCCGAGCCGTGCGCGATGCGGTAATCTATGGACTCTCCATTATAGCCGTATACGTAGCCCTGGCTCTGGCCATCACGCTCGTATTCGGAGCAAATGCACTTAATGCTCTGGCCACAAACGCTGTCGTCAACATCATATTCTTCATAATGCTGGTAGTGTTCGCCTTATCCTTCTTTGGGCTGTTTGAGCTTACACTTCCCTCAAAATGGAGCACAGGCACGGACCGGAAATCATCGGCCGCCGGCATAGGAGGCATTTTCTTTATGGCTCTTACCCTTACCATAGTGTCATTTTCATGCACCGGTCCTATTATAGGATTCCTGCTGGTAGATGCAGCCTCGACGGGAAGCATACTTGCACCCACCATAGGAATGTTGGGATTTGCACTGGCCATGGCCATCCCGTTCACTCTATTCGCAATGTTTCCCAGCTGGCTTCAGTCCTTACCCAAATCAGGAAGCTGGATGGACAGGGTAAAAGTAACGTTAGGAGTGATAGAACTTGCATTCTCACTTAAATTCCTCTCTGTTGCAGATATGGCATACGGTTGGGGAATACTGCCACGTGACCTCTTTATACTGCTTTGGATTCTGATGGCCCTTTTCCTGGGGCTCTATCTTTTGGGCGCAATAGGCAAAAAGAAAAAAGGCGGGAAACAGAAGATAGGCATTGCCGGAATAATAACAGGAATAATTTCAATTGCATTTGCCGCCTGGCTTGTGCCAGGGCTTTGGGGTGCGCCGCTCAAGGCAATCAGCGCTTTCACTCCACCGATGGGCACACAGATATTCGGTCAGAAGAAACAGAATGTAGAACCGCAATTTACCGATTTCAACGATGCATTGAGGCATTCGGAGATAACCGGCAAACCGATACTTATAGACTTTACAGGGTTTGGCTGCGTGAACTGCCGAAAGATGGAGGCGTCTGTCTGGACTGACCCGAGAGTATCTGAAATCATTAAGGATAAATTCATTCTTGTGTCACTGTTCGTAGATGACAAGACTCCTCTTAAAAAGACTGTATCCATCGATGAAAACGGAACAAAAGTAAAAATCCGCACTGTCGGTGACAAGTGGAGTCTTCTGCAACGGCACAAGTTCGGTGCCAACGCCCAACCCTTCTATGTAATCATAGATTCAAAAGGGAAACTAATCAAAGGCCCCTACACCTTTGACACCAATCCGGAAAATTTCCTTAAGTTTCTGAGATGATTATCTCTTCTCGCGCTTGATCACTTTCTTGCGGCGGACTGACCAGCCAAAGAAACCGGCAGGATTTGTAACATCAAAGTATTCGCCATGTGTATAGGCGATAAGATTCATCGCCGCCATATCAATTTTATCGTTTTCATCGATATATTGATCATCCACAAGCACATTTACCACCTCTGCCAGAAACATATCATGTGATCCCAAAGGTTTAATGTCCACAACACGGCATTCAATTGAAACAGGCGATTCATTAACCGTAGGAGCAGACACAACCTCAGCCTTACCGGGGGTTATTCCTGCCAATTTGAATTTATCTCCATCACGGCCGGAACGAACACCGCAAAGGTCTGTTTCACGCGCCAAAGCCTTGTTTGTAAGATTCAGGACAAAACAACCGTTACGTTTTATGATATCATATGAATAGCGCTCCGGACGTATGGAAACATAGCACATGGGCGGATTACTGCATACTGTACCTGTCCAGGATGCGGTCATAACGTTGTATTCATCAGGGGTTGCACCGCAGCTCACCAGAACTGCAGGCAGGGGGTAGATCATAGTACCCGGCTTGAAACTTTTTTTCATTTATTTATCGGGAGATGTCAGTTTACGGAAAACGGGAGGGGTTGGCAAAGAGAAACGCAACAGTTCGCCGTTTACGGGATGAATGAAAGTAAGACGGTAGTTGTGCAACATAAGGCGGCGGGCAGGATTGGTCTCGGCACCGTATTTAATATCGCCGGCAATAGGACATCCCATCTCGGACATATGAACCCTGATCTGGTTCTTCTTACCGGTGAATATCTCAACATCCACCAATGCATAACGCCCACGCGTCTGGATAACCTTGTAATGAGTTACGGCAAGGCGGCCTTTATCTTCATCGGGGGTGGAATATACCTGCATGCGGTCATTCTGGGTAAGAAGGCTCTCAATGGTATCCTCCTGTCTGGGAGGGATGTTTTCTGTCACACAGATATATTTACGCTCCTTTACATAAAAATCCCAGTTGGAACGCATCTCAAGCATCATCTCCTGGTCCTTGGAGAACAGAAGGATGCCCGATGTAAACTGGTCAAGGCGATGGCATACATAAAGCTCGGCCTCGGGATTCCCATGACGGAGATAATCACGCAGGATATTGAATGCATTCTTTTCACGGACATTGTCATTGGCTACAGAAAGGAGTCCTGAAGCCTTTTCTATGACAATCATCCACTTATCTTCATACAATATCTTTACCTGGGGATTGTTGAACCTGTAGAAAGAGCGGCCGTAATTTACCTCTACCTCATCGCCGGGCATTAACGGAGTATCAAACTGTGTCACAGCAGAACCCTTTATGGCAACATGCTTGTATTTAAGCATGGATTTGACCTCTGTCCGGCTAAGATTTGACATGGATTTAAGAAGGAAAGGCAAAAGGGTTGTCTCCTCATCAACCTTATATCTTTTTATATTATCACCCGCGAAATGTCTTGAATTGCCGTGATTGCCATTTGTCATACCGCATCAGTATTTATATCACGCAAAATTAAGAAAAAAACTCCATATCTCTTGGAATTACCGATTTAGGGGTATATCTTTGCTTCGTGTTTTTCATGGTATTAGATTTTATTTTAAAGGAAGCGGAGCTGTGAAGCCCCGCTTCCTTGCTTTTATTATGGCAGAAAATTTATAGTTCATACCATCTGTTCATGTATGTGCCTTATTTCTTAGCACAGGTTCTGTTTTTATAGTCAAAATCACAAAAATCATTCCCAAATCGTAAAAATTGTTATATCTACATATTTTTAACTATAAAAAATGAACCAGTATTCCAAATTAGAACATATATTTGTAACGCAAACAAGGAGAGAGAAGATTGGTTGTGAAACCGGTTCATCTAAATTTCAATTATTGGAAAAGGACTATTGAGAACGAGAGACCCGCTGTGCAGCGAGTCTCTTGTTTTTTTATTTCGGTTTTTAACCTACTATGATACCGGGAATTATTTGTTGCGGGACGGTCTCTTCAATGCGGTCCTGAGAATGTCTTTAAAGGTTTGCTTCCCTGCCAGACCGGCAGCGCCAACCAGAGAGATCACAAACACTACATATACCAGAACCAGGCTGGCAATCACGGTTATCATCAGCTTCCCGTTGTAGCAACTCTTGCCAAGTATAAGAACAGGAACCACAATCATGAACATAACCAGCGAAAGAAAATATAGAACGGCTACAGGATTGCACTCACCATCCTTTAAAAGGAAAGAAACCACATCTTTAAGATTATATCTGCTGACCGTAAACTTCATCATGCTTAGAGCAAACAGAAGGAAATTGAAAAGAATAAACGCCTTGAACATATAGGTGTAGCACGCATAGAACACAATCTGGCCGTTATTTGCCAGATACGGGAACATAGGGCCGTTGAATGTCAGAGATTCCAGATATATTCTCACTGAGTTCTCAAATTCTGCCACATATACTGATTCTATGCCTATCACAAGATGAATCATCGGGAGCATACAGCTAATCCTATAAAACAGGCCTCTGGATGCATCCTGCTCATACTCCTTAATGAAAGAGAGGAAGCAGGGAATAAGAGCCAGTCCACCGACCTGTTCCAGCAGGACAAAGTGCAACATCAGCTTTGACTCAAGATTGAAAGAAAAGGACGCGCACAGAAAGAAAAACGCGATTAAAGCGATGAAACGCTTCATCTTTCTGAAATAGGCATTTCCGGACTTGGGAAACGCAAAAGTGAGCAAACATAACAAGCTTACTGCACCAGGAAAAAGGACTAACAGCGATTGTAAACTCATTTGTAATATTATTAAGTAATTAAATCATAACCTGAGAAGTCTTGGATTCAAGCCAACTACGCTCTTCTTCAGAAAGGTAAGGACTGATTGTTTCAAACACCGAAGCATTGAATCCGTTCAGCCACTCTATTTCAGCCTTATCCATCATAGAAACAATCAATGGAGTCGTGTCCAGATATGTCATGGTCAATGTCTCGAACCTGAGCCAGGAACCAAACTCATTCTCCCCTGCCCTTGAGCATAAAATCATGTTCTCATGACGTATGCCATGAAATCCTTCACGATAAATGCCGGGTTCATCGGATGTAATCATACCGGGCATCAGGGGCTGATTCTTGAGATTCTGACGTATGGACTGCGGGCCCTCATGGACTGAAAGCACATTGCCCACTCCATGTCCAGTCCCATGCCCGAAATTACGCATAGCCTGCCACAACGGACGTCTTGCAATTGCATCTATTCGGCATCCGGGCGTTCCTTCAGGAAAAACCGCCATAGCAAGATCTATCATCGCCATCATATCGAGCGTATAGTCTTCACGCTCCAGGTCTGTGAGAGAACCCAGCGGAACTGTACGCGTAATATCCGTGGTACCATATCTGTAATGAGCGCCACTGTCATTCAGATAGAGTCCATGAGGCTCCAGGACGGCATCTTTACCCCTAACTGTAGTATAATGAGGCAATGCCGCATTACAACCGTATGCCGATATAGTCTCAAAACTCTCATCCAGGAAATCAGGCATTGCGGCACGCAGTTCATGCAGTCTGTCCGATGCATCCGATTCAGTTATCCGTCTGCCGGCTGCAATCTCCTCTTCCAGCCACTTGAAGAAACGGGTCTGGACTATGCCATCCTGTACATAAGCCTTGCGGAATCCGTTTATCTCAATCTCATTCTTGATGGATTTGGCCAGCTCCACAGGTGATTCTCCCGATATGGTGTTCTCATTGCCAAAGCATTCGGCGATTGCCTTACCTGTTTCATAATTAAGCGATCCGGCATCAATCAGAATCCTGCCGGTTGCCCTCAACGAGCTTACATACTGCCCGGCTTCACCATAAGGATGCAGCCTGACATTCGCTTTTTTCAGTTCATCCAGTACATCGGCTCCGAATTTTGAAACGTCAGCAAACAGTTCAACGCTGTCCGGCCCCACAAGTGCAAAGGAAATTACGAACGGACAATACTCAACATCATTTGACCTTATGTTCAAAAGCCATGCAATCTGGTCCAGACAATTCAGGAACATATAACTGCAGTCCTTAGCCTCCAGCTCACTGCGCAGCCAGGTCAGTTTATCAGCTCTGCTGCGTCCGGCATACTTATCCTCATGCAGCCACACAGGTCCCTGCGGCAATAACGGACGGTCCGGCCACAATGCCTCCAGATAATCAGGTCTGGAAATGACAGAAGCGCCTTTTGGACCAATAGCCTGCTCCAGCTGCAAAGCCTCGTTCATGCTCATGCACAAACCGTCTATTCCCACCTTACCGCCTGCCGGAACCGTATCGGCTATCCACTTTATCCAGTCCTTATCCTCAACCGACACCATCTTGTGCAGTTCAATACCGCTGCCGTCAAGCTCCTTTGCGGCCTGAATCCAATATCTGGAATCAGTCCACAATCCGGCATGATCCCTGGTAACAACCACGACTCCTGCCGATCCGGTGAATCCGCTTATGAACTGACGCTGGCACCAGCGCAACGGCGTATACTCGCTGTTATGGGGGTCTTCGCCCACGGTAACCGCGGCGTCCCAACCCCACTCCGCCATCATCCGGCGCAACGCTTCAATTCTATCCTTTATCATATTATCCTAAGAAGCCTTGCTCAAGCATAGCCTGGGCAACCTTCATGAAGCCTGCAATATTGGCCCCCTTCATATAGTTCACATAGCCGTCAGGCTCTGTGCCGTACTTGACGCACTGCTCATGGATATCGCTCATGATGGTGTGCAGACGTGCATCAACCTCATCGGCAGACCATGAGATGTGCATGGCATTCTGCGTCATCTCAAGGCCCGATGTAGCCACACCACCGGCGTTCACAGCCTTGCCAGGTCCGTAGAGTACGCGGGCATTGATGAATGCATCAATAGCCTCGGGTGTGCAGCCCATGTTGGAGACTTCGGCCACATACTTGACACCGTTCCTGATCAAGAGAGCGGCATCATCACCGTTAAGCTCGTTCTGAGTAGCGCAAGGCATTGCTATGTCAACCTTGCACTCCCAAGGCTTGTGTCCTGCAAAGAACTCGGCCCCAAACTTCTTGGCATAGGGCTCAATCACGTCATTATTGGTGGCGCGTAACTGAAGCATATATGCAATCTTCTCATCATTCAGTCCCTCCTTGTCATAGACATAACCGTCGGGGCCTGACAGAGTAACAACCTTGCCGCCCAGCTGGGTAGCCTTCTTGGCGGCACCCCAGGCTACATTGCCGAATCCGCTTATGGCAATGGTCTTGCCCTCAAGCGAGTCACCCTTGTCTGCCAGCATCTGGCGCAGGAAATAGAGGGCACCGAATCCGGTAGCCTCAGGGCGTATCTTGGAACCTCCAAAAGTCAAGCCCTTGCCTGTAAGCACGCCTGTGTTCTCGCGGGCCAGTTTCTTGTACATGCCGTACAGATAACCAATCTCACGTGCACCTACGCCTATATCACCGGCCGGAACATCGGTATCCGGGCCTATATTACGCCATAATTCCAGCATGAAACTGTGGCAGAAACGTTCAATCTCTGCAGCGGAACGTCCGCGGGCAGAGAAATCGGAACCTCCCTTACCGCCACCCATAGGCAGGGTCGTCAGAGCGTTCTTGAAAGTCTGCTCAAATCCCAGGAACTTAAGAATGGAGAGGTTAACCGATGCATGGAACCTCAAACCTCCCTTATACGGTCCAATGGCGTTATTGAACTGTACGCGATAACCGGTATTGACATGAATCTCACCGTTGTCATCGGTCCATGGCACCTTGAATGTAAAGATCCGATCCGGCTCCACCATTCTTTCCACAATCTTGGCATCCTCAAATTCTGGATGCTGATTATAAACGGGCTCAACACTGATAAGCACCTCACGCACTGCCTGAAGATACTCCTTCTCACCCGGATGCCTGCGCTCCAGGTCAGCCATAATGTTGTTTATGTTCATACTTGCTGCTTTTAATTTTTATTTATGCAACAAAAATAAATATTTTTGCGATTAAATATCACCATTTATGGACATGAAAAGAAGAATTGCATCTGCATGGGCGTTGTTTATTGTGTTTCTTCCATCAGCACAGGCACAAACCGATGGTTTTGAAGATCTTTATAAACAAGCTACTGACAATGTCTACAAATACCTATATAAGGATAAGTACGACGCTGTGACACCGCAATGGAGGGACTCATACACATTCTGTTACCAGACCCAAGGCAAAGACAGCACGGAGTACTACAAGGTTGACCTCAAGGCTCTTACACGCACGCAGGTGACCAAAGACACGCTGTCAGCCTACACAAGACCGGAGCGCGTGGGCGGAAACTGGGGTGCAATGGAAGGCAGATTCCCCGCCATGCTGCCCGGCCGCACCATGACCGGTCTGAGATCACCTGACGGCAACTGGGAGTGTCTGGTTCGCGACCACAACATATGGGTGCGCAACATAGAGAGCAAGGAGCTCACCCAGCTAAGTTTTGACGGCAATGAGCAGGACCAATACGTGCAGCCCACATGGTCACCGGATTCCAAGTATATATCGGCCCTGCGCAAACAGGAGCACAAGGAGCGCCAGATACTGCTGCGCGAATCACGCCCCGATGACCAGGTGCAGCCCACCTATCGTTGGCTTGACTATGACAAGCCGGGCGATCCTCTGCCACAGGCTGTCCCCGCCCTGTTTGACGTAACCAATCTCAAGCAGATACCCATAGATGCCACACAATGGCAGAACCAGTATGACCTGACACTTGCCAGATGGTCACCGGATTCCAGGTTCTTTACATTTGAATACAATCAGCGCGGACATCAGCTATACCAGCTGGTAGCAATCAACACAGATGGCACGCCACGCATACTGGCTGAGGAGAAATCCTCCACATTCGTCTATTACAATGACCTGTACCGCCACTGGATGGAAGACGGCAAGCATATACTCTGGATATCGGAGCGTGACAACTGGCGCCACCTTTATATGATAGATACTACTGACGGCAGCATCCGCCAGCTCACAAAGGGAGAGTGGAACGTGCGTGAGATAGAGCATATTGACGAATCAGAAGGATTCATTCTCTTTTATGCCAACGGCTACTGCGCCGGCAAGGGTGAGGACCCGTACAATAAGCATCTTCTCAGACTGGACATCAAGAGCGGAAAGGTCACTGACCTTACTCCCGATGACGGAAACCATCAGGTCTCATTCAACCGTGACCGGACCATATTCGTTGACAACTGGTCAAGACCGGACAAACCGTATGAAAGTGTGGTCCGCAGCGCTACTGACGGCAAGATAATGCTTAAGTTGCAGAAACAGGATATAACGGGCGTTCTTGAGGCCGGTTATATACTCCCCGAGGTCTTTCACGCAAAAGGGCGTGACGGCAAGACCGATATCTGGGGCAACATATACCGCCCAATGAACCTTGACCCCAAGAAGAAATATCCCGTTGTGGAATATATCTACGCAGGACCGCATGACTCTTTCGTAACCAAGGATTTCAGTACATACGAGCGTTTCAGTTACCTGGTTGAGATGGGGTTCATAGTAGTTACGATTGATGGAATGGGCACCGACAACCGCTCCAAGAGCTTTCAGGATGTGGCGTTCCGAAATCTCAAGGATGCAGGATTCCCCGACCGCATACTCTGGATCAAGGCAGCCCAGAAAAAATATCCCTACATGGATACCACAAACATGGGCATATACGGTTATTCAGCCGGCGGACAGAACGCACTCTCCGCCCTACTCTTTTTCAATGATTTCTACAAGGTATCTGTAGCCCTGTGCGGATGTCATGACAACCGCATGGACAAGATATGGTGGAATGAGCAGTGGATGGGCTGGCCCATCGGTCCGTGGTACTCGGAGAACTCAAACGTTGACAACGCATCGCGTATGGAGGGCAAACTGTTCCTCATTAACGGTGAAATGGATGACAACGTGGATCCCGCCTCAACCCTGCAGGTTGTTTCAGAACTTGTAAAGCACAACAAGGACTTTGAACAGCTATATCTGCCGGGCTTCACCCACAACCTTGGCGGTGAATATATCAACAAACGTGTATTCCGTTTCTTCTACCGCAACTGCATGAACCAATGAAAAAGATCATCTTTGTATGCCACGGCAACATATGCCGTTCACCGATGGCGGAATTCATTTTCAAGGATCTGATCAGACGGAAAGGAATTGAAAACGAGTTCTATATTGAATCTGCCGCCGTATCCACAGAGGAGATAGGCAATTCCATTTATCCTCCTGCCAAGCGCTGCCTCAACGCACACGGAATACCGTTTGACAAGAGCAAGACCGCACGCCAGATAACCCGCGCCGACTATGACCGCTTTGACCTTATCATCTGCATGGACCGCATGAACCTGCGCTGGCTCCGCTACATCATCCCCGATGACCCACAAGACAAGGTTCACCTCATGATGTCATACGCCGGCATTGACCGCGACGTGGCAGATCCATGGTACACGGGGGACTTTGAGGCTTCTTACCGTGACATCACCACTGCCTGCGAATCATTTCTCAATGCACAATGAGAAAAACGCAAAAATGGGTTTGAAAATATGAAATAATGCGCTAATTTTGCACCCGCAAAATGGGTTAACTTCATTTGCTTCAGGCTCGGTTCCGTAGCTCAGCTGGATAGAGCAACAGCCTTCTAAGCTGTGGGTCTTGGGTTCGAATCCCAACGGAATCACAAAAAAACAGGCATCATTTGACGCCTGTTTTTTTCTTTATGCTTTGCAACTGTATAATCGGTAAAGGTAACCAATAAATCAGGAAAGATACAATCTGCATAGATCTTTCTGTCAGACCAAGCAATGCGTCAATATGGGTATATTCCAATGTCTGGAGCAGTTGGGCCGCCACGAGCATTGTAACCAGGAAATGCGCGAACGGAGACAATATGGTGCAGAATGCGTCAGCGCAGTCTGCTGCGGTACGGAACGTCTCGGTTGACAGGCCGTATACCAGTGAGGGCAGGCAAACGGCCAGCATGGCAAGAAACATGAAACCTTCATAAAGCGGGCTTCCCTTTAGAGTTCCTGTTATTCCCAGAAGAAGATGGCTGCCGGCAAAAACGCCAAGCACAATGAGACAGATATAGATAATCAGCACCAGCATGCTTATATAAAACGCGTTACGCTCCTTGGGCGAAAGATTGCGGAGTCTGGACAATGCGCGGAACAGTCCGCTTCCCCTACCCGCGCCTACGGCTATGAAAAGCATCAGGGCATTGCCTACAGGCGCATATGCCAGACTTGAAGCAGCCGTTCTAACAGCCCATCTCAAGCCCGGCACTCCCAATACGCTACGGAGTGTCAGTTCACCATTGCCTTCCACACGGCTTATCTGCATCACGCTTCCTATCCACGAAACTATGATGACCGTAACAAGCAAAAACAGATAGACAATGGCCGGATGCCACCACCTCTTATTATTCATCGGCTTCAAGATTGGACGGGTCTATTATATGCAGCTCTATGGCACGAACTACCAGACGAGTCACATTGACTCCACGCTGCTCTCCCTCAGGAAACAAACGTGCAATCAGGTCCGCCTGGCGTTTCTCCAAGGACTTTGCGCTGAACGGCATGGTGTGCAGTTCACTTATCATGTCCTTGGTGTATCCAAGAGCCAGATGACGCAAGAAACGTTCATCATATTCATCTATCTCATACTGTATTCCGGCACTGCGCCTCAATCCCTCATCTATTACGGCATTGCGGAAACGCTCCACCAGTTTTTCCAGCACAGGCTGGTTGAAGACATAACGCTTGTCGCTCATCACATCCATAATCTCATTGCGGGTAAGCAGTTCACCCGTCTTGAGCACTATGCCGTGGGCACCGGCATCAAGCACATCGGCCCATAGCTTCTCGTTAAGCAGTTCGCCTGTAAAAACCAGCACCTTGGTCTCTCCCTTCTGTGTCAGTTTACGGCAGATATCCACTCCTACAGTGGTAGAGCCACCCAGTCCCAGGTCCAGCAGTACCAGATCAGGCTGTGCCCCGCCGTCCATAAGCGCCCAGAAGTCCCGTTCGGTCTGAGCGGTACCTATAACCTCAACCTCGGGAATGTCATTCCTTATTATGGAGAGTGTTCCCTTGAGTTCAAGAGAAACATCCTCAACCACGATTGTCTTGATCTTATCCATATTGTATAATACTTTATTTCATTGTTGCTCCAGGAACAGTAAACCATATCACCATACCGTCCTGCTCCGCCTCGGCATTGATACGGCAACCGGGATGACCGAATGCCTCATCATGTTCACGTATTATCTGCCGGCATATCACATATTCCATATTGTCCTTGTTCATGAGCGGAGTAAAGAGTCCGTCCAGAACTTCAGGCTCCGGAACGACACATTTCCTGTGCAGGGCAAAACGTACGAATCCGCCATCTGCATTCACCTCCAGATTCATGTCACCGCCCTCCTTCATTCCGCTCTCCACAAGACACTCCAGCAGATACTCCAGCATATCCCGGTCTGCCGCAGCCATGATATCCTGAGCCTCTGCACTGAACACGCAATCGTATCCGGACTTTGACTTGAGCTTATCCGCAAAGGTCTTGATATGGTCTGTAAGCTCACTTACCTTAAACACATCCCTGTGCAGCAGGCGGTATGTTGTCTGGGATATGACATATTGGCTAAGGATACCGAATATCTCGCGGTAATAATCCACCAGCTCCTGCATATCCTTGACTTGTGACACATTGCGTTCTTTCACGTCCGTGCCCTCAATATCGTTCACCATCTGCACTATCCTGTTGGGATACCACACAGTCTCATGCTTAAGGGTTGACAGGCTGTTGTCAAGAATCAGGTTGCTCACGTGCAGACGGTTCTCCTCATATCTGATACGGTCCGATTCCTCCTGTATCTGCTCTATATCACGGAATCCGGATTCAAAACGGATCACGCAACTGTACAGGGCTGTTGCCAGATACCCGGTTATCATTCCCTTTATTATCTGCCATGTCTGGTCCGGTTCATGTTCCAGGCGGATACCCATAGCACCTATCATGCGCTCCTGGCTGTCCAATGTGAGCACAAGCGGGATTGCACGGCACAATCCGTCTGCCGAGTTCTGCTCCGTACCTTGCACCAGACAGGCATTCACACGGTCCTCAAGCCGTTCATCAACAGGGCCGTCACCATGAACCTTGGTTATCATACGCCCCTCATCATTGAGCGTTATCATCAGAGTACGCATATCTGTAAGATGATCCATCTCCAGATATATGCCGTCAACCAGACGGCTCACCACATCCTCGGCATCAAACCTGTCCAGATCCGTTACGGCTGTCACCTCCGATATCCGGTCAACCACACGCAATGCCTGCTGCAGGTCACTGCGGAATTTCATCCAATGACGGGAATGCACGACGTATCTGACCAGCAATATGAAAAGGAATATGAGCACGAACACTGTAACGGCTATGTACAGGTTGCTGTTGGAACGTTGCAGTTCACGGCAATCCTCTTCAATCTTCCACTCTCCGAAATAGAGTTTGAACAGTTTCAGGTATGCATCATCATTATATCTGTAGACATTCCAGTCACGTAGTGCCAAAGCTGAAACCGCAATCTCATTCCTGAGCCACAGCACAGTCTCGTAATCGGTGGCGAATCCGTCCTCAAGCCAGTATGTCTCTGCGGGAACCAGTGTATCAATAACCGACAGGAGCATATCCTGTGAGCCACCGTTCATCAGATAATCCCGGTTAAGGGCATCGAATGCAGAATCGGCATACATAAGTGCATCCTCAAAACGACTCTCAGTATTGCACAGATAGGTCTGATTGGCATAATTGTATGCTGTCACCAGCAGAGAGTCCTGCATATCACCGGACTCCTGCGCCCTGGCAGTGATACCTGTACATAATACAAGCAGTATCATCAAGGCACGCCTGATACCCTTGGGGAGGCGGAATGAGAAACGGCTTCCCTTTCCCTTGGTGCTTTCCACATCAAAGCTGCACACGCCAAACAGGTCATCTGTCTTTCTGTATTTCTCAATTATGCCCTTGCAGTTCATCAGGCCGAATCCGCTTCCTTTACCCTGATGCTCCCCCTTTCCTATCTGGTCTGGAGCAAAGACCTTGCTGTCACGGATATTATGCACATCCTCTTCGCTCAGTCCCACACCGGTGTCGCTTACTGCAATCTCTACATAATCATCACCCTGAACCGCATCGACTGTCACCTTGCCTCCGGCCGGAGTGAACTTACGGGCGTTATCGGCCAGAGTGTTTATCATAAAGAGTGTCAGGACACGGTCAGCGCGTACCACGGCGTCCGTAGCATTCACCTCCAGCTCAACTCCTTTCTGGCCGAAACTGCGGCTTCCATGCCCCACTATATCAAACAAATCCTGCAACCTGAAGCTCTCCACATTGAGATTGACCACACCCTGACGTATGCGTATCCACTGTGAAAGCAGGTCATTGTACTGGTTGATGCGTTCGGCCAGTTCACGTACATACTGCAGGCTCTGCTCAAACTGCAGACTGTCTGCCGGCATATCCTCAAGATGACCTATCTGTGACCGCATACGGTCTATGTAAGGCAAGCACTCGGCCACCACCTGACAGCAGGTCTTGCGGGCCAGGTTCTCACGTTTGTTGGCCGCAGCATGCATACGGTACAGGTAATGCTGTTTCTCGGCCTGCTTAAGACGGTCCTCCTGTCCCGTCAGCTCATGGGCATTACGCAGAGCCGCCTTAAGATATGGCGCCACTGTGTTAAGAACAGTGTGACTGTCACGGCTTACGCGTCCGCCTCCCCATGAGGCTTGTATCTCTGCATTTTCATCAATATTGATTGACTGTTCACCGGTAAGGTCTGTAAGGACCGGACTTACAGTAGAGTTAAGCCATTCTATGATATCGGCATCGGCAGGAACCGGACGCAGTATGCTTTCACACAAGCCCACCGTTTTACGCATCATCTCCACATAACGCCTGTTGGCTGCGTTGATACGCTTATGGAACAGCACCAGGAACAGGATAAGCAGCACTATCGCACCGGCCACGGCATAGAGCATGACAGTAAGACGTCGGTTGGACCGCTCCAGCATTATGGTGCGCGCCTCATAGCGTCTGTCCAGACGTATTGTCTTCTGTATTTCCAGATAGACAGTGCGGTTATAATCCGATGCCGCCTTGTCATTCAATCCTGAATATGCCAGACTCATCTGTTCCCTCAGTGAGGCCATGCACTCAGGCACTACGGCATGAGGCATAGCAGCCATCCACAGACCCTCCACAATAACACCGTCATCCCTGTAGTGTTCCAGGCTTTCATACGTATCAGACCCCGTGCTATTAAGTCTGAAATTGTCATTCAGCATATCAAGGGCCTTACCCAACACGCCAAGAGCCTCTTCATACAACCCGCGTTGTATGTAACATGATGCAAGCAGCCTTTCACTCTCAATGATCTCATACTGTCCACCATAAGATGCTGACAGTTGCAATGCCTTGAGGGCCAGCTGTGTAGGCAAAAGTTCAGGTTGGACATCCGATGCGTTCAGGCGTGAAAGCATGTCATCACTTACCCCTGACAGCACATTGTATGTACCATATTCCAGCAGTAATGAGCATATTGCGCTTATGCTTAAGGCCTGCATCCTGACGTTGTTGTAACGCACCGCACTGCGCAGACAGTTATCCAGGCTGCGCAGTCTCTGTGACACCTGTTCATCCAACCCGTCGGCTTGCTGACCTATCCCCAGTCCACGCATGTATGTATAGGTCAGGAAACGGTCGTGGTCATCACGCAGGAGGTTATCGGCCACCACATAAGACATCTCACGCCCTGCCTGGGCCGGTTGCTCCAGTTCAAACCAGTATTGTGCCGATTCCATTCTGAACGAACGTTCCAAAGAGAGCAGACGCTCCATCTGTGAGTCATTCAGCACCGAGCTCTCCTCATGCAAAGCCCTTAGGTTAAGAAGTATGCTGTTGCGGTATTCGTAAAAGGAGACATTGTCCGATGTACGCTGACATATACGCATCAGACCTATCTGTGACGCCACAATCTCCAATGTGTTGTTGGTTATGGAAGGAACAGACGAGTACAGATCCCAGGCCTGGGTATAATCCATCTTAAGGAATGCTATGCGCGCCAGCGTATTGACGGCCTTGGCATGCTCATCCGAGTGTTTGCGTGAGGCGTCAAAGGCAAACTGCGCATACTGGGTTGCCGAGTCCAGATTGTTCCACAGGAATGACAAAGCCTTCTCGTTCAGGTCAAAAGCAGTCAACCCGCTTTCAGGAACACGCGTGCACGATGCTGTAAAGACAAGCAGTGCAGACGCCAGGATAGTATGTCTAAACCCTCTAAAGTTCATTTTCTCCTCTTACGGGACTTCTTTTCCTGTTTAATAATCTCTGTTTCAGGCTCAAGTTTAAGCACACAGGCAGACTCAAGCCCATATTCAGTGTATGCTGATACTACTATCGTTCCATTATCCGTAATATGTTCCGGTGCAGTGACTCTGCATACAAAAGGCTCGTCCACCACCATGTCTGCAAGCGAATCAGATGATCTCCACCCCACAAACATATCATCCTCAAGGCCACGCAACCGCAGGATGGCAGTCTCACCTGCCCTCAGAGTATTTCTGTCAGCACTCATAAACATCAGCATAGGTCCGCCCTTACCGGCTGTAACCACATCACCCAGTTCAAGACCGTCTATCTCTATTATGCTTTCCTGATCATCCAGAGCAGAGCACTCATCACCGTTCACCTTGATTCCGGTAATGTAGTTCCTGTCAGAGACTCCGGGATGTCTGCTGAATCTGAGCTCGCTGCAACCTCTAACCTCACAATCCGCCAGAATGATCCCGTCACCACTGTCAGCCACATAAAAGGCTCCGCTTCTGCTCTCAAAGGTGCAGTTACGGAACACCGCGCCATATGAATGCGTTATGGCAATACTGTCCGTCACAAAAACGCAATTCTCAAACAACACCGGCCATGACACATCCACGGGCCTTTGGTATGTAACGCCACGAAAACTGTTCAACAAAGGCAACACTTGTGCCGATGTATGGTTCACAGGCAGCACAATCGCCGCAAGGAACAACAGTATAGTCTTGTTGAACAGCTTTGACATAAGCATAATTGACAAAATTATTCTTTTTTTCTGTACATTCGCATCTGATATGGATAAAATGGTTCCTATAGCAAAGATACATACAGGTTTTCCCACCAAATTCGGTATTCCACGCCAAAGCGGCCTGGTTCCTGAACTTAAGGGAACCATCATTTTCGAGCCTCAATTCAGAAACGTTGATGCTTTACGGGGACTTGAGGGATTCAGCCATATATGGCTTATTTGGGAGTTCTCGGATGCTGTGCGTGAACAGTGGTCGCCCACCGTACGCCCGCCGCGTCTGGGAGGCAATACCCGCCTGGGTGTGTTTGCCACACGCTCTCCGTTCCGTCCCAACCCGATAGGACTATCATGCGTGAAACTGGAATCCATCGACCTGAATTCCGCCAACGGCCCGTTGATTCACGTAAGCGGAGTTGACCTTATGGATGGCACACCCATATATGATATCAAGCCGTACATCCCTTACACAGACTGCGTGCCGGAAGCTACCCAGGGATTCGCGGGAAGCGTTCCGATGCACAAACTGACTGTCCTTATTCCGCACCACCTGGAGACAAAGACAAACCCCCAAACGCTCCAGGCGCTCAGGGGTATTCTAAGTCAGGATCCGCGTCCGCGTTACCAGGATGACCCTGACCGCGAATACGGCTTTGATTTTGACGGTTATGCCGTTAAGTTCAAGGTGCCTGATGCCGATACGCTCACTGTCACGGACATCAGACGCCGCAAATGACTGCGGTTATTCCTAATCTTCGGGCTTGATTCTGTCAGCAACCAACTCATCAACCATCTCACCCGTAATATAAAGGTAAGCGGAGTTGACTTTACAATTGGTTGTAAGGGCAATCGTCTTACGCATCTTTCCCACTCTGCGGGTTGAACCCTTATAGGAAACCTTTATGGAATCCTTCATTCCGGGCATAATTGCAGTCTTGGGATATTCAGGCTCTGTACAGCCGCATGATGCCGTAGCGGACAATATCAGGAGTTCCTTATTGCCGGTATTGGTAAACACGAACCAGCAAGTCTTGTCACCATGGGCCTTGTCAAAAAGGCCAAAGTCATGAGTGGTCTTCTCAAATGTAATCTCAGGATACTTTTCATCATCCTGCGGCATATTCTCTGCAACAACACTCGTAGAGATTGCCAAAGCAAACATTATAAGGGAAAAACAAATAGTTCTTTTCATTTCTGTTATTATTAAATCGGTGGCTAAGTTATGAAAAATAATCATTCGCAAATACAGATTCCTTTTTTTTGCCATATCAAAAAACAACACTATTTTTGATACCGCAATTAAAGGACTCTTATATGTTTGACCAAAAAGACCTGGAACAGTTTAAAAAGAAGGGAACGAATGCTGAGAATGTAAAAGCGCAGTTGGAACTTATTAAGAATGGATTTCCCTTCCTGGAGTTGGAAGCAGCGGCATCAATAGGCAACGGCATAGTAGCTGTCGATGACAGTAAGTGTGAAAGCTACATCAAGACCTGGGACACCTATTGCAGCAAAGGACGTAAGATAACAAAGTTCGTACCCGCATCGGGAGCTGCCAGCCGCATGTTCAAGGATCTTTTCGGATTCCTGGATGCAAGTTACAACGAGCCCACCACTCCGTTTGAGAAGACATTCTTTGACGGCATTGAGAAGTTTGCCTTTTACAATGACCTGGATGAGTGCTGCAAGGCCAATGAGGGCAAGTCCATCAGGGAGCTCATTGCCAGTGGCAGCTATAAGGCTGTAGTTGCCAATCTCCTTCAGTCCAAAGGCCTCAACTACGGAGCCCTGCCTAAGGGTGTGCTCAAGTTCCACAAGTACAGCACCTCTGCACGCACTCCGCTCGAGGAGCATATGGCCGAAGGCGCCATGTATGCATCGGGAGTGGACGGCGTGGTACATCTGCACTTCACCGTATCAAACGAGCATCGTGACATATTCAAGAAACTGGCCGACAGCTGTGCCAAGACCCTGTCCAAACGCTACGGCACCACATTCGATATCTCATTCTCCGAGCAGAAGCCCAGCACAGACACCGTTGCAGCTGCTGCCGACGGAGGTCCGTTCCGTAACGATGACGGCTCCATACTGTTCCGTCCGGGCGGTCACGGCGCGCTGATTGAGAACCTCAATGACCTGGATACCGATATAGTATTCATCAAGAACATTGACAATGTTGTACCGGATCATCTCAAGACCGATACCGTAACATACAAGAAACTTCTGGCCGGCATACTTGTTACCGCACAGAACAAGATCTTTGATTACCTGCGCCTGCTTGACAGCGGCAAATACACACCGGCACAGCTCAAGCAGATATCTGACTTTGTGGACAAGACCCTGTGCTGCCGTAGCAAAGACCTGGACAAACTGGATGACAAGCAACTTGCCGCATGGCTCCATGCCAAGCTGGACCGTCCTCTGCGCGTGTGCGGTATGGTAAAGAATGTGGGTGAGCCCGGCGGCGGCCCGTTCCTGGCATATAACAGTGACGGCACCGTATCACTCCAGATACTTGAAAGTTCACAGATTGACCTGAACGACGCCCGCAAGAAGGAGATGTTCACCAAGGGCACCCATTTCAATCCCGTTGATCTGGTTTGCGCGCTGCGCGGCTACAAGGGCGGCAAGTTTGACCTGCCCAAACATGTTGACCCGGCAACCGGATTTATATCCAGCAAGTCCAAGAACGGACGTGAGCTCAAGGCTTTGGAGTTACCAGGCCTTTGGAACGGTGCCATGAGTGACTGGAACACCATATTCGTTGAGGTTCCGCTCACCACCTTCAATCCCGTAAAGACAGTCAACGATTTACTGCGTCCGCAGCACCAACCCGCTTGACAAATTGAAAATTGAAAAGAGCTTGCGGATCCGCAAGCTCTTATTTTGAGCGATAGACGGGGCACGATCCCGCGAACTTAGGCTTGGGAAGCCAACGCTCTACCAACTGAGCTACTATCGCAATTGCGACTGCGAAGATAATTAAAAACAAAAAAGGTCACTCTGTTTTGAGCGACCTTTTTCTATGAAAAATAGTACAATTGGGGCCTGACCCCAATTGTATCATTCTACTTCCAGTGTTACGATGCTGGCGGCGGGAATCTCCAGAGTGATGTCACCGGTCTTCTTGTCAATCTTGGCGCCCTTGAAATCAGCCAGCTTTATCTTGTCAGGGTTCTCAAAGGTGTTGTAGTTGCTGGCCTTGTCGCTGGTAAGGATCTTGCCTGTAACGCTCTTGGCCTTGATGCCATCCAGCTTTACAACTACACTCTGAGCCTCGTTAAGCTTAACGTTTGACATTGAGATGTGCAGCTTGCCGTTCTTCTTTGATGCGGTTGAACTGAACAGAGGCAACGGACGGGTCTGGCCCTCATCGGGATTGGCGGCATAGCGCTCATTGGGAGTAAGCTTAACCTCTACGCCATCAAGGTCTGTGGGAATGTATGTAGCATCCATATGAGGCTTGTACATGTCAAAGATCCAGTATGTAGGTGTGAGCACCATCTTGTCATCCTTGGTCAGGATCATGGACTGGAGCACATTGGCCACCTGAGCAATGTTTGTCATCTGGATGCGGTCGCAGTACTTGTGGAACACATCAAGTGACAGTGATGCCACCAGAGCGTCACGCATGGTACTCTGCTGATAGAGCTGTGTGCCGGGCTCCGGCTCCCACCATGTACCCCACTCGTCAACCAGCAGCGGAGTCTTGTGCTCGGGATCATACTTGCTCATGATAGCCAGATGCTTCTGGATAACGGGCTCTATACCAAGGCACTTGCCCAGGCACCAGTAGAAATCCTCATCGCTGAAATCCAGGGCAGGCTTCTTGGCGCCTACCCAACCTGATACTGTATAGTAGTGCAGTGAAACGGCGTTCATCATTGAGCCAACCTTCTTCATCAGAACCTCGGTCCACTCATAGTCATAGTCTGTGGCACCGCTGGCAATCTTGAAGAGCTGTGTGCCGTTAAAGTCACGGCAGTAGGTCTGATAACGGCGGAATATGTCTGAGTAGTACTCAGGCAGCATGTTACCGCCGCAGCCCCATGCCTCGTTTCCTATACCTATATATTTAACGTGCCAGGGCTCCTCACGGCCGTTCTGCTTGCGCAGCTTGGCCATAGGACCATCGGCGGCATTCATATACTCAATCCACTTGGCAGCCTCCTCGACAGAACCGCTACCCACGTTCAGTGAAATATATGGCTCACAGCCTATAAGCTCGCACAGGTTCAGGAACTCATGTGTGCCAAAGCTGTTGTCCTCAACAATTCCACCCCAGTTGTTGTTCACCATAACAGGACGGTCCTCCTTGGGACCGATGCCGTCCATCCAGTGGTACTCATCGGCATAGCAGCCTCCCGGCCAGCGCATTACGGGCACCTCAAGCTCCTTAAGGGCGTTCAGTACATCGGTACGGTAACCGTTGGTGTTGGGAATCTTTGAGTCGGGGCCTACCCACAGACCACCGTAGATGCAGGTTCCCAGATGCTCCGAGAACTGTCCGTAAATGTTCTTGTTGATTGTGGCACCCGGTTTGTCGGCGTGGACATTTACCGTAACTTCATTCTTGGCGCTTACTGACAGGGCTGCTGTCAAGGTAAGCAGGAAAAATAACTTTCTCATATCTATTATTCAGTAATTAAGCATCTCTTCTGACAAAGATAATGATTATTTTTGCAATATACACCAGTGATATGGCCAAGAAGATTATCATAACCATAGCTTCAGCGCTGATTGTACTCGGAGCAATCGTAACATTCCGTTTTTACAGGCTATTCACCAGCCCTGTCTCCATATGTGATGACTACCGCATCTATATCGGCCCTTCCGATACTCAGGAAAGCATTATTTCCGGTATTCTGGAGGCTGACCCCGATGCCGGCACCAAAGCCCTGGATTATCTGCTCAAGCGCCGCAACTACAATGACCGCATCCGCACAGGATGCTATACCATAAAGAGCGGAGCAACCCCCAAGCAGGTGGCCGACATGCTCTCAAGCGGCGCCCAGACCCCGGTCCGGCTAACCATAAACAGCACCCGTACCGTAGGCCAGATGGCCCGCGCCATATCCAACCAGATCATGATTGATTCCGCACAGATTGCAAGCCGGTTGTCTGAACCGTCATTCCTGGATTCCTTGGGTTATACGCCTGCTACTGTTTTCTGCATGATAATCCCAAACACGTATGAAGTCTATTGGAACACATCGGCCGATGCCCTGATTTCACGCCTGGTCAAGGAACGTGACCGTTTCTGGACCGACCAGCGCAAGGCCAAAGCCAAGGATATCGGCCTCTCTGAACTACAGGTAGTAACCCTTGCATCAATAGTTGAGGAAGAGACCGCAAAATCTGATGAATTGGCTACCATAGCCGGTCTTTACATGAACCGCCTTAACAGGAAGATGGCTCTTCAGGCTGATCCGACCGTTATTTTCGCTTTGGGAGGAGAAAGGCCCAAACGTGTACTTAAGGCACATCTGGAGGTGGACTCTCCGTACAACACATACAAGTATCCCGGACTGCCTCCCGCCCCCATCCGTTTTGTCAGCACCCGTTCCATCGATGCCGTGCTCAATTACGCCAGACACAACTATATCTATATGTGCGCCAAAGAGGATTTCAGCGGATATCACAACTTTACCTCATCACTGTCACAGCATAACGCCAACGCCGCACGTTATCAACGGGCGCTAAGAAACGCCGGAATTCGCTGAAATAGTTGTATTTTTTGTATATATTTGCTCCACAAATTGATATAACCAATTAAATCAATGATATTTATGAGGATAACCCTGAAATCTTCGGCAATTGCACTGGGTCTGATATGCCTTTTGGCACCAAACGCCAATGCACAGTTGTCAAAAAACCCGGACAAATTCCTGGGCAACATCACGACCAGGTATCAGGTAGACTACGGTAATGAGGCGTTCCACACTCTGTGGAATCAGATCACTTGTGAGAATGAGACCAAGTGGAGTTCCGTAGAAGGTTCACGCCGAGGCTCGTTCAGCTGGAACGACGCAGCGTACAATTATGCCAAGAGCCACAACTTCCCGTTCAAGTTCCACACCCTGATATGGGGTTCACAGTATCCAAGCTGGATGGACAACCTTTCAACCAGCGAGCAGTACAAAGCCATTGTTGAATGGTATGACGCAGCAAAAGCCCATTATCCGGATCTTGCAATCATTGATGTGGTGAATGAGGCTGTAGCCGGTCATGCTCCCGCTCCGTACAAGAACGCCCTGGGCGGTGACGGCAAAACCGGATATGACTGGATCATAAAGGCTTTTGAACTGGCTTATGAGCGCTGGCCAAACGCCATCCTTGTCTATAATGACTACAACACATTCCAGTGGCAGAAGACACAGTTCATAGACCTGGTACGCACACTGCGTGATGCCGGAGCGCCTATCGATGCTTACGGATGCCAGTCACATGACCTTACTGACATGAGTTTCAGTGATTTCAAATCAGCAATGACTGAGATCCAGAATGCCCTTAAGATGCCTATGTACAGTACGGAATATGACATCGGCACTACCGATGACGCCCTGCAGGAGCAGCAGTACAAAAACCAGATAAAATATATGTGGGAATCTGACTACTGCGCCGGCATAACCCTTTGGGGATATATTTACGGCACCACATGGACAACTGACGGTAACTCCGGCATAATACGTGACGGCCAGGACCGTCCGGCCATGACCTGGCTGCGCCAGTATATGGCTACCGATGCCGCAAAGACCGCAAAGAGTCCTTTCCCGGGTATGAAGAAACCCATATCCCTCTACATTAAGCCGGAATCCGTATTCGCCACCAAGAATGACACTATGCCAATTACCATACGTGCCAGGATGGTTGACAGCAAAAAGAGCATTGACAGTATAAAGTTCTACGTGAACAACAGTCTGTACGCCACATTCAAGGAGGCTCCGTATGTAGTTAATTATGTACCCAAGTCAACCGGCAAGTTCAATCTTAAGGCCGTGGTTTACAGCGACAGCACCACCTATGAAAGACTGGGTAGTTTCACTGCATACAATCCCCGTTCCACATTCAAGACTATGTCACTTCCCGGAACCGTTCAGGCAGAGGACTTTGACATAAGCGGCGAAGGCATGTCATTCCATGACTCCGACAGCCAGAATGAGGGAACCTCATCATACCGTTCTAACGGAGGCGGCGTGGATATTGTAAGCGGAGGCACCGGCTATGCCATCGGCTATACCCAGAATGGAGAATGGCTGGAGTATACGGTAAATGTAACGAAAGCCGGTTATTACACCTATGAGGCTTATGCATCATCCGGTACCACCAACTCCGGTTTCCGTCTATCCATAAGCGGAGAAAACGGACTGACGGACATAACAGACAATATTGTCGTTCCTCAGACCGGCAACAATGACTGGGGTACCTACACATCCATTATTGGTAGAACTCTTATCAAGCTGAACGAGGGCAAGCAGATTATACGCCTTACCATTACCGGCAACAATTGTAACGTTGACAAGATTACATTTAAACACGTCGAGGTTGACAACACGCTAAACATAAGAATGTCGGCCAATCCCGCGCCCGCGACAGTAGGTACAGCATCGACCATCTCATTTACCCCAACCAACTCTTCGAGAGAGGGAGCAATAAAATATATAAGGGTATATGTTAACGGAGATTTAAAGACTACGGTCAGCGCCAAGCCTTTCCAGTACAAATACACACCGACTGCAAAGGGAACAGTAACCTTCAATGCGATTGCCATTGATACCCTTGGACATGAATCCGATATAGCAAAGCTGTCACTCAAGGTCAACAACAAGCGCACCACATACACCACAAGCCCCGTGAGCATACCTGGTACCATCCAGGCAGAGAACTTTGACAAGGGCGGTGAGGGAGTATCATTCCATGATTCAGACTCAAATGATGAAGGAAAGGCCAACTACCGTTCTGACAATGAAGGTGTTGATATAGTAACCGGTAACGGCGGTTATGCGATTGGCTATACTGCAGCCAACGAATGGCTTGAATATACAGTCAAAGTCACTACCACCAGCAGGTACTCATTTACTGCCACCGTCAGCTCGGGCAATGACAATTCAGGTTTCAGGATAGGTCTTATGAAAGACGGCAAGGAGACAACTCTTGCCAACGTGGCTGTACCCAACGGAGGCAGTTGGGATACATATACCACCAAGACCGGCACCCTGTCACTCACCGAGGGAACAAACATTATCCGCATTACAATTACGGGTGCATACTGCAATATTGACAAGATTGCCTTCTCATTCCCCGCAGGTGTTGAATATGTCACTCAGGATGATTATGATGCCGCTGGAACCAGATACAATCTGGGCGGCGCCATCGTAGGCGACAGCTACAATGGTATCACCATCAAGAACGGCAAGAAGTATCTGGAGATAAAATAATCAGTCGATACACTCTACATAACAAGGGCCGACCCGTTTTGGGCCGGCCCTTTATTTTCAAGTTGTAACTGTCAGTAAAAAAACCGCACCGGTGATGTGATGAGAACTCCGGAAAATAAGTTTTGGGTGCCCGGCCTCCTTTGTAATCCACCGACCTGAGGTTACCCCTTGCGGGGCGTGGCCCGCCATTGGAAACCAGAGCCTTCCCGGTTCTCTGTTTTTATTGATGAGTCTCCCGATCTAACCCGATGCGGTCATACAAAAGTAATAAAAAAAGCGGGTGGAAATGCATTCCACCCGCTTTTTAACTTATCCAAACGGCTTATTTAACCTTGGCTACGATAGCCTTGAAAGCCTCGGGGTTGTTCATAGCCAGGTCGGCCAGCACCTTACGGTTGATCTCGATACCTGCCTTATGGATGGCACCCATCAACTGTGAATAGTTCATACCCTCCAGACGGGCGGCAGCGTTGATACGCTGGATCCACAGTGCGCGGAACTCTCTCTTCTTGTTCTTGCGGTCACGGTAAGCATAGGTCAGACCCTTTTCCCAAGTGTTCTTGGCAACGGTCCAGACGTTCTTTCTTGCACCAAAGTAACCTCTGGTAAGACCTAAAATTTTCTTTCTCTTTGCTCTTGAAGCAACGTGATTTACTGATCTCGGCATAGTTTCTTGTTTTTTTGAATGCCAGCGCCCTTACAGGTCTTTAATGCTGACAAATCGGTTAATTTCTTTTTTGACTGATCTCTTAATCGGGGTTATCTCATGCAGAGCAGAGACTTGACCTGCTTGGCGTTGGCCTGGTCAAGGATTGTAAAGTGATCCAGATTTCTCTTACGCTTTTTGCTCTTCTTTGTGAGAATGTGGCTGTGATAAGCGTGTTTTCTCTTGATTTTGCCCGATCCGGTAAGAGCGAATCTTTTTTTGGAACCGGAATTAGTCTTTGATTTCAACATTGTTATTAAAAATTTTGTTTGTTATTTATAACCGTAAGCACCATGCCGGAGCTTATCGGTCGTTTATTCCTTATTTTCCTCTTGCTTGGGGGCATCAGGTTTCTTGGGGGCACCTCCCTTCTTGGGCGATATGAAGATTGTCATCCTCTTACCCTCCAGAATGGGTGCCTGCTCCTGCTTTCCGTACTCCTCAAGGTCTTTTGCAAAACGTGCCAGGATGTTTTCACCCTGCTCCTTGAACAGTATCGAGCGACCACGGAAGAACACGTATGCCTTAACCTTGTCGCCGTTCTGCAGGAAACCTTTGGCGTGCTTGAGCTTGAAGTTGTAGTCGTGGTCATCTGTCTGGGGTCCGAAACGGATTTCCTTGACATCTATCTTGACCTGACGTGCCTTAGCCTCCTTCTGCTTTTTCTTGAGCTGGTATATGAACTTGGAGAAATCAACGATCCTGCATACCGGAGGAACTGCATTTGGTGAAATCAGGACCAAATCCAGCTCCATGTCATCCGCTATCTTGAGTGCCTCACGCAGTGAAACAACTCTGGGTTCAAAACCCTCTCCGACTATACGGACTTCACGGGCACGGATCTCGTCATTGACCTGATACTGATCACTCAAATTGTCTTTCTTCATTCAGAATCTGTTATATTGTTTTCTCTTTATCTCTTATACCTATTTCAATTTTTTATTCCAAGCGGGCGCAAAATTACCATTTATTTATCATAGAATTAACTTCTTGGGCAATTTTTTCACCAAATTCGTCAATTTTCATGTTTCCAAGGTTCTCGGCACCCTGCTTGCGTACGTTAACCTCACCGTTCTCAGCCTCTTTCTCACCAACTACAAGCATGTACGGGATGTGCTTGACCTCGTTGTCGCGGATCTTGCGGCCAATCTTCTCATTACGGTCATCAACAAATGAGCGTACCTCATACTTGTCCTCAAGTTCCTTCTGTACCTTGTGTGCATAGTCATTGGCCTTCTCGGAGATAGGCAGGATGGCCACCTGGTCAGGAATGAGCCAGAGCGGGAACTTACCTGCGGTATGCTCAATGAGCACTGCAACAAAACGCTCCATTGAACCGAACGGTGCGCGGTGAATCATAACCGGACGCTCCTTCTGGTTATCGGAAGCAATGTACTCAAGCTCGAATCTCTGCGGCAGATTGTAGTCTACCTGGATGGTACCCAGCTGCCAGCGGCGGCCCAGTGCATCCTTGACCATGAAGTCCAGCTTGGGACCGTAGAATGCAGCCTCGCCGTACTCGACTGTAGCCTTGAGGCCCTTCTCCTCACAGGCCTCCACAATGGCGCGCTCAGCCTTCTCCCAAACTTCATCGCTACCTACGTACTTCTCGTGGTCGTTAGGGTCACGCAGTGAAATCTGTGCCTCAAAGTTGTCAAAGTTCAGGGCCTTGAAGATTATTTCAATGATCTCCATCACGCGGATGAATTCACCCTTAACCTGGTCGGGACGGCAGAAGATATGTGCATCATCCTGGGTGAAGCTGCGTACACGGGTAAGTCCGTGCAGTTCACCGCTCTGCTCGTAACGGTATACGGTACCGAACTCTGCTATACGCAGGGGAAGGTCACGGTATGAGCGGGGCTGTGACTTGAAAATGCAGCAGTGATGGGGGCAGTTCATGGGCTTGAGCAGGTAGCACTCTCCCTCCTCAGGGGTTGTGATGGGCTGGAAGCTATCCTTGCCGTAGTGGTCCCAGTGACCTGAAGTTACGTACAACTGCTTTGAACCGATATGCGGGGTGATTACCTGCTGGTAACCGTAACGCTTCTGAATACGTGAAAGGAAGTCCTGAAGACGCAGACGCAGTGCTGTGCCTTTGGGCAGCCAGATGGGCAGGCCCTTGCCTACCATGTCACTGAACATGAAGAGTTCCATCTCCTTGCCTATCTTGCGGTGGTCACGCTTCTTGGCCTCCTCTATAAGCTCTATGTACTCATCCAGCATCTTCTGCTTGGGGAATGAGATACCGTAGATACGGGTCATCTGCGGACGCTTCTCATCACCGCGCCAGTATGCGGCCGATGTAGCCAGCAGCTTGACAGCCTTGATGGCGCCGGTATCAACCAGGTGAGGACCGCGGCAAAGGTCGGTGTAGTTACCCTGGGTATAGGTTGTGATTGTACCGTCCTCAAGGTCTGCTATCAGCTCGTTCTTGTAGCTCTGGCCACGGTCACCGAAGAACTTAAGTGCATCGGCCTTGGAAATCTCCTGACGGACCAGTTTCTCCTTCTTCTGGACCAGCTCCTTCATCTTGGCCTCTATGGCAGGAAAATCACTCTCCTTGATAACTACGCCCTGAGGGGGCATGATATCATAATAGAATCCCTTCTCGATTGCCGGACCTATACCGAACTGTGTTCCGGGATAGAGCTCCTGCAGAGCCTCGGCCATGAGGTGTGCGCTGGTGTGCCAGTATGCATGCTTGGCCTCTTCATCCTCCCACTTGTGAAGCTTGATGGTGGCATCGGCTGTTATGGGGCGGTTAAGCTCCGTAATCTCACCGTTAACACTGCAAGCCAGCACCTCCTGAGCAAGCCTCTGGCTTATACTCTCAGCAATCTCATAACCGGTTACGCCGCTCTCATACTCGCGAATGGAACCGTCGGGAAACGTAATCTTTATCATGTTGTCGTATTGTAATTTCTTTTAAGTCCGCAAAGGTATCAAATTCTTTTCAATCAGTCACCTTTTGAAAAGCGCTTTATGATGTTATACGCCGAATAAATGCCAAGCTCGCCTGCGCGGCTCAGGTCACGGAAAGCATCATCCATTCGGTTCAGGAGCACAAGCACCAATCCGCGGTTATACCAGGCCTCCGCCAGGGTCTCATCCAGTTCAATTGCCTTGTCCAGATCCACAAGTGCAGCATGGAAATCATTGGTCAAAGCATAGAATGTGCCCCTGTTGTAATAGGCGTATGCAAATGACGGTTCAAGATTGATGGCGTATGACAGGTCTCTCAGCACGAACTGATAACCGGGCTCCGCAACGTTGTCGCGAGCATCGGTCATACCCTGCTTCAGATCCATATCCTGCTCGGCACGTCTCACCTGAATGGAGCGTGCCCTTACCTGCGCACGGCAGAACCATACAGCCCAATTGTCAGGATTCAGTGATACGGCATTGTCCAGGTCAGACTCGGCGTTGGTAAAATCCTGAAGCAAGGCAAAATCAATTGCCCTTGCAAGCAGCATGCACCACGCGTTGCCGGGATCATCCAACAGTATCTGGGTGCGTTGGCCTATGTCAGCGAACAAACGGTCAATCTGTCTCTCATCCAACTGCACATCATGGTTGTCCAGCAGGATTTCGGACATAAAGCATCCCGATGCAGAGAGGTCATCCACTACCTTGCTGCCATGAACGGCGTTAACGGTCAGATTGTTGTCCCTGTAATAGGTAAGACGATACGGCTCCAGGAACTGGACTTCGACATTGCGGTTCTGGACCTTTCCGCGGTACTCGCTGGAGAATCCGGTCGAGTTCTCCAGATTCTCGTCCACAACGATCTTGCGATAGTTGCGCACGTTCTTGTCTGAACGCTCACGGGTCTTGGAGTCATCCTCATCTTCAGGGTCTGAATATCCCATGGCATTGTTAAAACGGCGGTTCTGTTCCCGCAGAACAACCATGGCATCTTCTTCGGCACCCCTGCGGTCGCCAAGTTTCTCACGAACTTCGCTGCGCATCTGATAACCCTGGACAAACTGGGGGTACTCTTCAAGCACCCTTGTCATATCCTGTTCGGCACCACGGTAATCACCTGTATTCTCACGTAACACACCGCGGTAGAATGTAGCCATCATATTATCCGGTTCCGCTTCAAGGACAATGTCAAAATCCTCTATGGCGCGGTTGTCATCACCTATCTGTGCACGCAGATTACCCCGGTTGTAATGTCCCGTCACATTAGCCGGATCTATCATGATGGAGAGATCATAATCGGCCAATGCGCCGTTAAGGTTATTACGGAAGTAGCGTATCATGGCACGGGTTATGTATGCTCCGGCATTACCCGGATCCAGATAGATGGAGCGGTCCAGATCCTCCTCGGCTTCCTCATAACGTTCCATACGGGCAAGCATGACTCCGCGGTGATGAATCATATCGGCGTCATACCTGTTGACGTCAAGCGCCTTATTCACCCATTCCAGAGCTTCCGTGCTGTCTCCCTGTTCCCATAAAAGATCGGAAAGCATAGCCATCGCCGGCGCGTAACGCGGCGATGAAGCCAGCAAAGTGTCGACAGCCAGTATTGCATCCTGCTGCTTGCCGCTTTTGGCCAGACACAGGATGAGGTTATGCCGGAGTGATGTATTGCCGGGGTCCAGTCTAAGACCTGCCCTGAAATCATCAGCCGCTTCAGTATACCGTTCCTGATATACACGGGCCAGGCCCCTGACCTGATAACTGTTTACCACAAACGGATTCCGGCTCAATGAATTACTGCAATCCTGCTCAGCTCCCCTGTAATCCTCGAGTGAGAGTTTTGCCACAGCCCTGTAGAAATAGGGCTCTGCCAGATACGGCTTGGCATTTATGACCTGATTGAAATATTGTATTGAAAGTACGTAATCATCAAAATAGAGGGCGGTACGACCTACCGACATCATACGGTCAGTATTGATCTGTGCCTGCAACGGAACACCAAAGATGAACAAAGATGCAACGCAGGCAATGATTTTCCGCCCTTGTTTCATCTTACTTTCTTACAACCTTGACTTTGTAGTCACAACTGAACTTGCCGGCAGCAATGGAACTCAGGTTCTTCTTGTTCATCTGCCTGCGCAACGGTGACATGCGGTCTATGAAACATTTGCCGTCCAGATGGTCTATCTCATGCTGGAGCACACGGGCCGGGAATCCCTCAAACCATTCGTCATGCTCCTTGAAATTCTCATCAAGCCAACTCACACGCACCCGTTCCGGACGGTTCACCCTTTCATGGATGCCGGGAAAGCTGAGGCAACCCTCCTCATACGGGACCATGGAACCGTCAGTATCCTCGATATATGGGTTGATATAAGTCTTGAAATAGCCCTTGAACTCAGGCTGGTCATCGGATATCACGTCCAGGTCCACCACTGCCAGACGGATGGAAAGGCCAACCTGCGGAGCCGCCAGCCCCACTCCCTCGGCCTTACGCAGTGTCTCAAACATATCCTTTATAAGCTGTTCAAGACCCTCATAGCTTTCATCTATCTCTTCGGCCTCTTTCTTAAGGACACCCTGTCCGTATGTATAGATGGGTAAAATCATAATTCTTTGTATAGTTTTGAATCCATGAATGACTCCAATATTATTGTTGCGCTGACCTCATCCACAAGAGCCTTGTTACGGCGGGCCATCCTGCCTATTCCGGAATCCAGAATAGCCCTCTGAGCCAATACGGATGTAAAACGCTCGTCAAACATAACAATCTGCTTTTCGGGATATTGCTTACGCAGTTTCTCCGTGAAAGGCCGTATCTGTTTCATGCTGGCCGAATCCTCTCCGTTCATGTTTGTTGGATATCCCATCACTATGATATCCACTTGCTCACGGCCCAGGTAATCTGCCAGGAAAGACCACAGGTCATGCGTTGCTACGGTACCCAATCCTCCGGGAATGATGCGGAGCGGGTCCGTTACCGCAATTCCGGTACGTTTTGTACCGTAATCAATGGCCAGAATCCGTCCCAATGCTATTTTCTGTAAAGGATCCAGGCGCTCTGGAAATCCTGATTGTCAGGATATCTTGCCTTGAATCTGTTACGTTCTGCCACAGCCTCATCCTTAGTGTCAAAGCTGGCGAACACCACACGATAAGTCTTGCCGGCCTCATTGACCACCACGACAGCCTTGTAACCGTCATTGACAAGACGTTCCCTGAGTGCATCGGCATTGGCCTTAAGCGAGAAGCTGCCGCATACTATCCCGTATGCCTTGATATCGCTGTCGCCCGATACCACTGATACCTTCTCTTCACGCACCGACACGTTAGAAACATCCTCAGCCACAGGAGCCTCACTCTGTGCCACAGGCTCCTCTATGACAGCCTTGGCTTCATCGCCGCTTACAGCCTTCTCATAAGCCTGCTGATAGGCACTCTGACTGGATTTACACGCTGACAATGAAAACACTGTTCCAGCTATCAGCAAATATACCATTCTTTTCATAATCAATCTGTTTTGTAAATTATTCCTTTTATAGCGACGTTTGTCACTGCATAATGTTAAAGCCTATGGTGTCCTTGGCAAGACATGCTGATACGATATCCTGAGGAACCAGTTTCCAGTCTGTCATTTTTGGAGCCGTATAATCATTGCCGGCTTCATGACTCAAGGACAGGGTCGTAATCAGATAGAACCGGGTATCGGCCGGCGATCCGCCGTTCAGCCTTCCACGAATCTCTCTGTTTGTAAGACCAATCATTCTTGGGAACGTAGTTCCCGTATACTGGTTCGAGTTGATTGTGGTTCGGTACATCCTGTCAGGATCAAAAGGTCTTCCGTCTGACATGGAGATTATGTTGACCCTACTACCCTCCGGTTTGGTTACATCTATTTCATAACGGATTCCTGCCGCTGTAAACAGACTGCTGACCGAGCGTCTGGGAAGAGTTATATCACCCGATTTGCGGGTCTTCAACAGACCGCCGCTGCCGTCGGTGACGGTATTGTAATACTGGCTTGCGGTATTCTCCAGAACTGTCTTGATTTCACTGCCCTTAAGCATGACCGATACCATATAGTAGTCCGAACTGTATACGTCAAACATATCCTTGCAGTGAATCGCTCCTGCAGGGAAAGCGGATTTGGTGAACATAGGTGACGCAAGTGACACCTCAGCTCCGTTGAAATTCATCTGCACTGAGTGAAGGAGATCCATCAATGAAGATTCTCCCCAAAGGATTGAATTGGCATCCAGCGGAGCCGCCAGCACAGCCAGTACGGAATCCGAGTACGCTTTCACGTCGTCATACCATCCGGACAGTTTCTTAATGAAACGCTTGTCCGGTATCTCTGCGGTAATATCCACAAGTTCACCGTCAGCGCTGATTACAGGGTTTTCTGTGCCGGCTCCCGATACGGTTATAGTTGTAACGCCGGCCTTTGTCATGAAAGGACCTGTATTTAGCAACACGACAGAATCACCGTTACAGTCAACTGTCTTAAGACAGCGTGACCTATGGTCATGACCGTAAAGGATGGCATTGAATCCCGGAACCTCACTGAGTATCTTGCGGACCACATTCTCCGTAACCCCGTCTTCATTGCGGCCGCCGTCATAACCGGAGTGGAACAGGCCTATCACTATATCAGCCTCCTCTTTCTCCTTAAGTATGGGCATCCAGTATTTAGCCTCATCTATTATTGCAGACACGTCAAGTTCTCTGCGGTCTATCGTCTGCTGAAGATTGCTCAACGGTGTTGACATGCCCAGGACGGCAATCCTTACCCCCTTTATCTCACGCATCCTGTAGGGAGGAAGATAATCGTCGGGGGTCTCAAAATAGACGTTGGCACCCAGCACCGGACAATTATTGGCTCTGAAAAAACGGTCATAGCTGGGTACTCCTACGGCAAAATCATGGTTTCCCAGAACAGTGGCAAAGCACTCCAGATAATTGAAGGCTTCGGCCGGAAGACTTGTTCTCCTGAACTGGGCGGTCACATCCTGATATACCTCTACAGAACCCTGAAGCATATCGCCTGCATCCAGATATATCACATTGCTGTACTCTTTGCGCTGTCTTTTCAGGAATGTGGAGAACTTGGCCATGCTGCCCTCTCTCTCCTCACCGGTAAGACAGTCTTTGTCAAATATGCGGCCGTGAATATCGGATGTGGAGACAATACGTATGGTCAAATCCTTATTTCCGGATGAACAGCCTGCCATTACCGCACAAACCAGTACGGCAAACGTACAAAATATGACAGATAAGCGTCTCATTATTTTATGAATGACCATGATTCAAGACTCAGGTTACCGACTGAAGTAATATACAGTTCATTTACCACTCCCTTTACCTGGCTGACCAGGGGTACGAGTACCTCACTGTAAACCAAAGAGGAGTTAACCTCGGCAATGGCAACGACTATTCCTCCGGATCCGGGAGCGTCGGTAGTTACGGTAAGGATACCCTCACCTTTCACTTTTGCGGTAAATCCTATTGCACCGCTTCCGAAATCAACCTTTGACAGGCCCATCCATGAACTTGACTTCATCTCTGCCGTGCATTTATAGGTATTTTTGTTGTACTTGGTGGTTACGCCCGATACCCAAGCCATGGTTGTTCCGGGAACAGTCTGATAAGGATCAAAATTCTTGATCTGTGTAACACCTTTTTCTGTTAAGTCCGATGTTGTCAGTCTGGTAAACCTTGCATTGACCGTATCAACCTTCATCTCACTCAGACAGGTGCTGCGTAACTCCACATTGTCATTTATGTCCGGATTGTCATTGCGCATGGCACTCTTAAGCGTACGGGTGTGATAGAGGGCGTAATACTTACCCTTGAACTCCACGAATGCATGGTGATGGTTTCCGCCGCCGCCTGCCCATGACGCTCCGCCCGGATTATCGGAACAGCAGCCTATATAAGTGAACGGGCCAAGGGGATTGTCAGACTCCATATAGCCCACGTTACCCCTGCCGGGGCCGCCGTCTGCCTGGAAATTGGCACAGTAACTGTAAAGATACTTACCGCCAACCTTGTTGATTCCGGCATCCTCAAACAGGCAGGGGGGCCTTATCTCTACCGGAGTTCCTACTATTGACGTCATATTGTCACCCAGCTGTACGCAACGTGCCGAGCGCGGATCGGCAGCGTCCAGATTATCTATGCCACCGCCAAAATAGAGATATGCCTTTCCGTCATCATCAACCAACACAGCCGGGTCATAAACGGAAGGAACAACAGAACGGGAACAGTTAGCTGTATTGTGATCAATCATCGCCCTTTTGATAGGGTCAGTCCAGGGGCCGTAAGGCGTATCGGATTTAAGCACGCCTATACCGCTCGAATTGTTTGAGAAATACATGAAATACTGCTCCTTGCCGTTTATGGTCTTGTGTGCTGCACAAGGCGCCCACATATTACCGGCCCATGAAGCAGGTCCGCCGCTTCCGGCTACCGGCTGCGTGCCGTGATCTGTCCAGTTGACAAGATCTTCGGACGATATGATGGTCACATTCTTGCAGTCTGTATAATCCCAGGCGCCTGTAATAGGCTGCCCGTCTGTTGACCTGTAGAGATGGTCATCTGTCATGTATACATACAGGCGGTCGCCGTCAACCATTCCGAACGGGTCAGCACCGAACTTGTGGCCCATCAACGGGTTGTTATTGCCCACTTTCTTATATGTATTCTTCTTGAAAGACACCTTTGCCTTCTCCAGGATCAGCTCCTTTACAGTCCTTTGGTTGGTGCTTTCAATATCAGGAACCGATACGGTAATGCTGTCAACATCGGCCAGGTTGAGTGAGTCTATCTTGATCTTGGAGAAAGTGGTGTTCTTGTTGTAATAGACCACCGCCTTACCTTCATAACTGCCTGGAACAAGACTGTCAAGAGTAATCAGAGAGTATTCATGAGCATTGCCACCCTGCCAAACGGACATGGTCCTGTAACCCTGTCCATAAGCAGGTACAATAGCTGCAAGAATCAATAAAGTGATTATTGTCCTCTTCATAAACCTACACTTTTCAGATACCCAAATCCTTCTTGAAAGCCTCAATCTTCTTCAGGGCCTGAGCCTGAACCTTAAGGTAATCAGCCTTGTCTGCCATTGGCAGCTTGGCCTCCATATAGAACTTGATCTTGGGCTCGGTACCTGAAGGACGGACCGATATCTTGTCACCTGCGGCAGTGAAGTACTGCAGCACGTTTGACGGCTCGGGCATAACCAGATCCGTAACCTTGCCTGCGGCATCGGTCTGCTTGAGCAGCTTGAAGTCCTTGACCAGGACCACCTTCTCACCTGCCAATGACTTGGGCGGGTTGGCGCGGAACTGCTCCATCATGGCCTTTATCTCATCGGCACCGCTCTTGCCGGGCTTTACTACGCTTACGGCTGCCTCCTGTGAGAATCCGTACTCCTGATATGCATCAAGCAGCAGATCCCAGAGGGTCTTGCCGTTCTCCTTGGCCCATGCGGCAATCTCGGCCATCAGTGAGCAGGCCGATACGGCATCCTTGTCACGCACAAAGTCCTCGGCCAGGAAACCGAAACTCTCCTCACCGCCTCCGATGTAGTGCTTGCCCTTGGCGTTCTCATCGGCAATGACCTTGGCAATCCACTTGAAACCGGTGTAGCAGTCAAACATCTCAAGGTTGTTCTTCTCGGCTATGCGGCTTATGACCTCGGTGGTCACGATAGTCTTTACAATATACTCCTTACCGGTCATCTTGCCCAGTTTGGTGTACTGTGTTATGATGTAGTAGAGGAAAATCATTGCGGTCTGGTTGCCGTTCAGAAGGGTAAGTTCACCCTTGTCATCGCGGCAGGCCACGCCCAGACGGTCAGCGTCGGGGTCCGATGCCATAACCACGTCGGCGTTCAGCTTGCGGGCCAGGGCCAGAGCCATGGTCAGAGCCTCTGGATACTCGGGGTTGGGTGATACTACGGTCGGGAAATTGCCGTCCGGAATCATCTGCTCGGGAACGCAGTTCACGTTGGTGAATCCCCACTGCTTGAGTGAGCGCGGAATCATCACGCGGCCACATCCGTGAAGCGGAGTATAGACGATGCAGAGGTCATGGTTGCGCTTTACCAGATCAGGATCAATGCAGATTCCCTCTATTGCATCCAGATAGGGCTTGTCAACCTCCTCGCCTATTATCTTGATCAAATCAGGATTACCCTTGAACTTGATATCGGCCACCTTTACCTTGGCAACCTCATCAATGATGCCGGTATCATGCGGAGCCAGCACCTGTGCGCCGTCCTCCCAGTATGCCTTGTAGCCGTTGTACTCACGGGGGTTGTGGCTGGCGGTCACGTTCACGCCGCTCTGGCAGCCCAGATAACGGATGGCGAATGACACCTCAGGCGTAGGACGCAGGTCATCAAACAGATAGACCTTGATTCCGTTGGCGCTGAATATGTTTGCAACGGTCTCGGCAAACAGACGGCCGTTGTTGCGGCAGTCATGTCCTACTACGACCGATATCTCCTTACGCTCCTTGAAGTTTTTGTTCAGATAGTTGGCAAGGCCCTGGGTAGCCATACCCACGGTGTAGATGTTCATACGGTTGGTACCTGCGCCCATGATTCCGCGCAGTCCGCCTGTTCCAAACTCCAGATCCTTGTAGAATGCGTCTATCAGATCTGATTTGTCCTCTTTTGCCATGAGAGCCTTTACCTCCTCACGTGTCTTCTCGTCAAATGAACCGCCCAGCCACTCCTGAGCCTTGGCAGTTACAAGTCCTAATAATTCGTCCATAATTATCAATTGTCAATTTATCAATCCTTTTGCCTTTTGCGTGCGCGGATGTGCGCACGCAAAAGGCAAAAGTAACGTTTTCTCCCGAATAGTTCAAGAGAAAACACGAAAAACAGCACCAAAGTGCCGCATAAGAACCTTAAGTCATCAGGATCTACGCAGGAATCGGGACAGGAATGAAGGCATGAAAGTGGTATGAGTCCTCAAGAATCTTAAAGACATGAACAATGAAGCCACACAAGCGGCTATTCCTATGGCCAACCCAATAAAAGAGTTCACGAACAATGAAAAAGCCGCCATTGCCACCAATCCGGACTGAATCAGAAAGTTCCTTACAACCTTGCCGGACATCACAAATCCGTACCGGACTCTGGAGATTATCAGTACCAGCAACAGATAGAGCAGTTCCACCAAAGCCAACGAGACCCCTATTCCCACTGTACCGGCCACATTATAACCGGTCACCACGCACACAATGAGCATTATATAGCACATTGACTCCTGAAAAAGAAATATCCTGGAATCTGAACGGGCCAGGACTTCATAAGCTATGGGTTGGCAAACCGCCTTAAAGAAAAGTCCTATTACCGCCATCTGGGCAAGCATTGTTGATTCATAGAATTTTTCATACTCCAGAACCACAAATACCACCACCGGCAGACAGATCATGAACAGTATCACCAGAGGAGCCGCAATCATGCACATGGCCAAAGCCTGGTTGTTCATGAGGTGATGCGCATTACCCCTATCATCTCCTGCCGCCGACAGTCTGGGATAATACTCCGAGTCCGTAACAGAAAGAAGCAGATTGGAAAGATATGTGACAAGCATATAACCTGCACTGTAAGTACCCGTCAGTTCATCGCCTCCGTTAGCTGTAAGATAACGTGCTATATAAGACCATGCCCATGCCCCTATGAATGCTGCAATAGTGTAAAAAATACCGAAACCTATCATGCCTGTACCCTGACGCAACAGACTCCAGGCAAAAGGACGGGCCTTGTAAGGAAAACGACGGCATGAGTAATAACAGGTTGCAGCCGTACCTCCTACAGTGGTCAGCGCAATCACAGGCACTATTCCGTCATATCTCAGCCACCAGTATAGAGGGAGTGAAATACACAATGAAAGCAGTCCGGACAGCAGCTGGCTGAGGGCTATCTGGCGCAACATACCTGTCCCGCGCATGATTGCCGTCTCAGCGCCGGTAATGGCCGTTGCAGCCACAGCAAGTGAGAGCACCATGAAACTGACCGTATAGCCGCTGTCACCGTCAAACGCCCATCGGCTCAGAAAAGGCGCAAGAATCAGGCATACTACCATTCCGGCTACGGCAGTCAGCAACGCCCAACTGCGGGTAAGAAGTATCTTATCGCTGAGTTCACGTGAGCATGGTTCATCTGCAAAACGGGATATCTCGGGAACAGCTACGGTAGAGATGCCCAGATTGGTGGAATTACGTATAAGGTCCGTATTACGGTTCAGAGACTCGGTAATTCCGTATCCGGCAGTACCAAGCAGGGTTGACTTGACTTTGTTTATCAGAAGGGTTACAAGCATGGTCACCCCCTGTACGCTGCCAAACACGCCGGTATATTTGACAATCCTGTCAAACAGATGACGCTCGGACTCTATAACTGTCTTGTCGTTTTCTGAACTACCCACGTATGAATAACGGAAAATGCCGTACAAAATTACTTATTAAATCAAAAATAAAAGCAGTATATTTACGTTTTGATACATAAGACGCTGTTTGGAATGGAACGTCCCGGGCTTATACTTGACATAATGATCTGCACTATGGGTGACAACATATCCGGAATACCTGATATGCTGCTGCCCGAGCGCCCCAATGTCCGTTACACCGTCTCTGTCCAGTGCCCGGACAACCTTTGCCATACAGACATTCCGGCCCTATTGTCATCCAGACCCGATGTTAATGTATCATTCATAGACGGGACCGGGCTGTCACGCAACCGAAACAACGCCATTGATATGGCTACCGGAGACATCTGCCTTATTGCCGATGATGACAACCGCTATCTCCCGCAATACATAGACAACATATTGGCTGCATGGTCTGAGAACCCTGACGCAGACATAATCACATTCCAGGCACAGACCTATGACGGAGCGCCTCTGCACCCCTATCCTGCCCCGTACGTCTGTTCTGTGGAGATTACGTTCCGCCGCAGTTCCGTTATCGGACACGGACTCAGGTTTGATGAAAGGTTCGGACTGGGCAGCCCGCTGCTGTGTGCCGGCGAGGAGGATGTATTCATGGCCGATGCACAACGTGCAGGCTTGAATATCAAATACATACCGCAGGTAATTGTCCAAACCCAAGGCGTCACCACTGCCACTGGATTCATTGGAAACAAGAAGCTGCAGATAACCAAGGGCGCCACATTCCGCCATGTGTACGGTGTTTGCGGTGCCGTCTGGCGTAGCCTGAAGGAGGCCGGATGGTATCTGATTCACAAGGGAGCCAACCCGTTGCCCATCCTGTTCAACATGATAAAAGGAATATGGATATTACGATAGTCATACCTGTCTATAACCGCAAGGCCATGCTTAAGCATACCCTTGACAGCATAATGCGCAGCCCGTTGGGTGCCGTCCCCGTTATTGTGGTTGACAACGGCAGCACTGACGGCACCATGGAGTTTCTGGAAAGCTATTGTTCCGTTCACCCGTTTGTAACCTTGGCGCACGAACCTCAGCGCAGCGCAGCCGCAGCACGCAACAAAGGGTTGTCACTGGTGCAGACCGAATGGGTCTGTTTCTTTGATTCCGATGACGAATTTGAGGACATTCCCCATGAATGGGATCAGGATTTGGAGATGATTGCATTCCCCACCCGCCAGAGTGTTGAAGGCAAGACAACCGTACGTGCATACAAACCCGTATCTGATCCTGCCGTCCATATCCTTAACGGCATGCTCAACACCATCAGCATGATATTCCGCACATCATGGCTCAAGGAGATAGGAGGCTGGAACACCTCATGCCGTGTTTGGGATGACTGGGAGCTTGGTGCCAGGGCGCTCATGGCCGGTCCGCGGATTCAATGGATAACCGGAAAGGCCTTTCATACCATAAAGGTCCATTCCGACAGCCTGACAGGCCCCAGTTTCAAGTCACGTTACAGGATGCAGCTGGAATCCATAAGCCAGGTGCTGGAAGACTCCGCATCCACAGATACGCATACCTCATCACGATGCAGAAAAGCCATACTGTTCAGGACATACATACTCAGCGGCCGTTTGCTGTATGAAGGTGACAAGAAAGCGTCCGCCCAATGCCGTTCATTCATTGCGGAACACTTTGGCAAGAAACCTGACGGCAACTCTGCAGGACGTATGCTGGAGCAATACACCGCATTCGGAGGCCGTGGCGCATGGAAGATTGCCCTATGGATAATGACAAGGAAAAAGAATCTATGAAGATACTGCTGCTTGGAGAATACAGTAACGTGCATAATACCTTGGCCAAAGGCTTGAGGGAACTGGGGCATGAGGTGACGGTAGCCAGTGACGGGGACGGTTGGAAAGACTACCCCCGCGACATTGACCTTCACCGTGACCTGGAGAGCCGTACCGGCCGCATTTCATTCCTGTGGAGGCTGTTCAAGTCACTGCCACTTTTGAGAGGCTATGATGTGGTACAGCTCATCAACCCTATATTCATTGAACTCAAGGCCCAGCGCATCATGCCTTTCTACCGCTACCTGCGCCGTCACAACCGTAAGATTGTAATGGGGGCGTTCGGAATGGACTACTATTGGGCAAGCGTCAACACTGACATCAGGCCCTTGCGGTACAGCGATTTCAACTTTGGCGACAAACCCCGCACCGACATAGAGGCACAGCGATTCCGCGACGAGTGGATAGGTACTCCCAAACAGACATTGAATGAGAAGATTGCCATTGACTGCGACGGCATTCCCGCCGGGCTTTATGAATATTGGGCCACATACAATGAAGTCCATACCTTATGTCCTGACGGACGTCAGATCCGTGACAAGATGCGCTTCATCCCGTTCCCTATCGTAATGCCCGAAATCATCCATACGTTTTTTTACGGAGGTCCGCTCAGACTGTTTGTCGGGATAAGCCGCGGACGGTCCGCATACAAGGGTACTGACATAATGCTGAAAGCCGCCCGTAAACTCCAGGAAAGATATCCCGACAAGCTTGAACTCAGAGTTGCCGAAGGGGTGCCGTTTGAACAGTATTGCCGGATGCTGGACGGCAGCGATGCCATACTGGACCAGCTGTACAGCTACACCCCGTCCATGAACTCCCTGCTGGCCATGTCAAAGGGCATAATAGTTGTCGGAGGCGGTGAACCCGAGAATTACAGTATTCTTGATGAAAATGAACTGCATCCCATCATCAACGTACAACCCAACGAGCAGAGCGTTTATGATGAACTGGAGCAACTGATACTGCACCCTGAAAGGATATCGGAACTGAAGCGGCAGTCAGTGGAGTATGTACGCCGCCATCATGACTACATGAGGGTAGCCTTACGGTATGAGGAGTTCTATTCGGGATTATAGAATAATTTCAGGAGCCCGTTTCTTTCTGACTTTCCACCTGATATCCGAAATGTAGCGGCGGAAGAATTCACCGTAGTCATACAGATATTTAAGTGACGGCAGGGAGAGCACGAACAGCACAGCCGCAAGTTTCCAGTTCAACAGCAGGAAGAACAATAGCGCCCAGACTATGACAGCCGGAATGGCCAGCCCCAGACGAACGCCGTAACGTGCCGTATTGTAGAAGGCGTCATCCTTTACGCCCCTGAGTATAAGAAGTATGGGAACCCACTTGATTGAACCCACTATTCCGCAGAAACAGTAATATGGAATGCCAAGGATAACCAGCAGGCTCTTAAGGAACAGCATCATCCTGCCGGGTTCATGGGCAATTGAATATACTGAAATGCCGTTCTGTAATCTCCACAAACGCTGATCATCAACCCGCTTGAACAGTTCACGGGCTTTTTCGGGCTCATTCTCCCTCAGGGCCAAAATCTCTGCCACGGCCTGTTTGTCTACAGCCTGGATTCTGAGCAGCCCTTTCAGTTTACCCTCTCTCTTCTCTATTTCATCAAGTGTCTTTTTAAAATACCTGGGGTTGTCAGCCTTGAGTTTTGCGTATTCCCAGATTGCATCATAATCCTCATCGTCAGGAATATAGACAATCTGCTCCGCCATCCTGTCATTAAGCAGTGTGCGCATCTGCTGCATTGCCACCGGCAACGGCTCGTCACTGTGCTCCTCAAGGAACCTGGTCACATTGGCAGGCTTGCCGAATTTAATCAGGACCGTATTGCGGAATCTGAAATAGTCACCGTATTCCACCCCGATAGGCTGTATATAAACAGGGTTTCCGTCCTTTGATTTCTCTATTGCGGATTCTGCTATATGGAATATGCCTTTACTCAGTTTAAGAAGCGAATGTTTGGGACGGTGAGTAGCTTCAGGGAATATCACAAATGGCACACCGTCCATGATGACTCCCGTGGCCTGTGCAATGGCCCCGTCATTCTGCTTTACGGCATTGATACCGTCTCTTATGCGGTAGATAGGCATTACGCGCAGGAATGTAAGCGCCTTACATGCCCATTTTTTCTTGAAAATGTCAGCCCTTGCCACAAACACCTTGCGCCCGCGGGTGGATGAGAGCATCACCATAGGGTCCATCAGTGCATTGGTATGGTTTGATGCCCATATCACACTACCATCGGCAGGTATATTCTCCAAACCTTCAACCTGATACTTTCGGTATGAACTTTTGACAGACCAGTCAACAAAAAACTTTAAGAATGTATAGAACCCGTCACGGTCCTGAATATGCTCTCTCATTTCTTCTTACGCCGGAATTTTGCAAGGCCTACAGTATCGAAAGCCGAGAAACGGAACACGGTTCCCAGCAGCAATCCCGATATGATATGCCATACGCCCCACCATGCAGTCACGAACACCATACCGCCCTTGGCAATTTCGGGAGGGAATATACCGGTGTTGAACAGCAGCAGGAGTCCCAATCCGGAATTCTGGATACCGGTCTCAAGGGTAACCGCACGACGGTCCTTGACAGGACTTCCGCCAATAGTGGCAGCAGTGTAACCTATCCCGAATCCAACCAGATTGTGGACAAACACTATTATGAAAATAAAACCTATGTATTCCTTGAAAAGGATAAAGTTCTGAGAAATCATCATTCCCGCTACGCCCAGGAATATCACTATTGACACATATCTCATTATCTCCTTAAGCCGGGCCGATGCATTCGGGGCGAACTTTACGGTGATAAGTCCAAGCAGTACCGGTATACCGATGATGACAATTACAGTAAGCGCAATCTGCAACGGAGGCACCTGGAGCGTGCGTAACACATCACCTGCCGCAGCATCCATATATTTTGTGTAGAGCCCACCCCAGATGGCGTAGTTTATCGGGGTGAATATCGGTGCGCCAAGGGTGGTAATAGTGCTCATCAGTACTGACAGCTCGGCATTGCCTTTTGAGTATGCTGTCATGAAATTTGACACCGCGCCGCCCGGACATGACGCCACCAGAATAAGGCCCATGGCAACCATTGGAGGTACAAAGCTGTGGAACAGTACGCAGAGTAGGAACGTTACCAAAGGGAGCACTATCCACTGGCAGACCAGTCCTATGAAAAGGGAGCGGGGACGGTTGAACACGCCACGGAAAAACTGAGGCTTCAGTCCAAGCGCCACACCGTACATAACCACAGCCATAAACAGCACCAGCAGCCAGTTTCCCGTCCTGTTGAAATTGATTGAAAGTGTATCTAGTTGCTGAAGACTCTGGTACATATCCGGTTGCCGTTCGTTCCTATGATTACAAAAAACATGCAAACTTAACAAATATCCTCCAATCCGCCAAAATCACACGGATTGATTGTATCTTCGTACGGCAAACAATACTTTAGTCATGAAGATTCTCCTGATAGTGGTAGGCAAGACGGACCAGCAGTGGCTCACTGACGGCATAAACCAGTATGTGGAACGTCTCACTCATTTCTGCCAGTTTGATATTCAGGTCATCCCTGACTTAAAGAACACCCGGAGCATGGAGCCGCAGGTACAGAAGGTACGCGAAGGGGAACAGATACTGAAACTGCTTCAGCCATCAGACGATGTCTGGCTTCTGGATGACAAGGGACATGAGATGACATCACCCCAGATGGCGCAGTGGCTTGAGAAACGCATGGCCCAGTCAACCAAACGGCTGGTTTTCATCATTGGAGGCCCCTACGGCTTCTCGCCCGATGTATATGCCCGCGTTCCGGGCCGCCTGTCGCTCTCCCGCATGACATTCTCGCACCAGATGGTGCGGCTCATATTCGTGGAGCAGCTCTATCGCGCCTTTTCAATCCTGCACAACCTTCCCTACCATCACGGGGATGATTCCTAGTGAAGCATCACGGGGACGGTTCTTGGACAAGCCAAGCGTCTCCTTCGGAGCCGAGCGCTTTTTGTGCTCCTAAAAAAGCATCTCGTAAGTGTCGTAGACCACAGAACGGGCCCCGAAACCCTCTTTCTGGAAAATCAGTCCCTCATTCAGATAACTGCCGCCGTTCTCGGTCGATACGCCGAAATCAAAATAGGTCCTGTCGGCATATACCTCAGTGATAAGGTTATGGATAAGCAGATCCAATGCGCCGGTGTTTTTACCCGTCTCGGATGATGCTATGTACTGCGCGTGCACTACATGCCCCATGTCATAAACCATTATTCCGGCCACTACCTCTTTACCGTTTCTGACCACATGCAGTTTAATCCTGTCCGGGAAGCGGCTGTGAAGCAAGCGGAGTTCATCCATGGTATGAACAGGTTTTTTACGGTGCTTCTCCATGAGTATGCCGGCCAGGATATTCCAGAATGCCTCCAGGTCATCACCCATATTGCCCATATCAACCGTCAGGCCGGCTTTCAGGGCTTTGGCATATCCGCGTCTGCGCAACTGCCGCATGGGCAGGCGGTTACTGAAATCTATGACCGATGAAACACCCCTCTCCTTAAGCGTACCGCCGCTGCGGAACAGCGCATACAGGTCCTCCTCAGCCGGAAGTTTGCTGTAGATATAAGGAACCGGCTTATATATCCACCTGTGGGCTCCCAACTGACGTTTCATCCAGTCTATGGCACAGCTGAACACCTCAAGTGCATCGACAGCTATCATATCCTTAGGAACTATCAGACCGCCGTATGTCAGACCGCCGTGTGACTGTACAGTACCCTCATCCTCACGCCAGTTTGCCGGAAGCATGGCAATCAGCTTGCCGTGCTTGTAGAACATGAGAGAACAGTCCCTGAACCTGTCGCTGTGATAATCCATATACCCACGGTCAAACAGGAATGTCCCGTTCTTGGATGCCGCCACAAAGGCGTTCCATTCATCCTTGTGGGATTCATCATATCTAACCACAGCAAGCTGCTCGGTCAGGTATTCATTATAGTCATTGATATATCCCGATGCATTATACGGATGCGATGCAAACACCACACACACCGTACCGGGAGCAAAATCACGTAAGTCACACCAGACGCCAGGAGGTATAAGGATACCTTTGCGCGGCGAATCCATCCGCACCACAGCGCTATGAGATCCGTCATCCACCATCATGTTGAAACTGCCCGATACAGGTACCACCACCTCGGCCGATTCACTGTGTGAATGCCCGCCTCGGGTCTTGCCGTCGGGTACGCCGTATATCCAGAAAACGCGCTCTATCTGGAACGGGATCTGATGTGCACCCTCGGCAAATGAAAGGGCGCCACGGTCATCGACAGACTCGGGAAACTCTATGATTCTGCACCCTCTGGGCAATTGTATATTGTCGTCTTTAGACATAAACAGCACTTACTGAATGACTATATGTTGTAAAGATAACGAATAAAATATTTCTTTGTTGTTTTTAGAAAAAATATCATTCCAAAACTTGCAGAACTCAAATATGCACATTACCTTTGTGCCCGCTAAAGGATTCCGAACCTACGGTTCCCAAGGAAGTTTGGGTGAGTGGCTGAAACCAGCAGTTTGCTAAACTGCCGTACGGGTAACCGTACCGGGGGTTCGAATCCCCCAGCTTCCGCCTCCTTT
>JAGCPB010000064.1 GCA_017642425.1 Bacteroidaceae bacterium | reverse complement strand
TTTGTTATTGTGGTGATATAAAAATAACCAAAAACTTAGTAGCTTAATTTTTTTCAATTCAATACTATGAAAAACACAAACCACTTTGAGCCCGACAGGGCTCTTCCAATTTTATTTGGATTTCAAACATAAATACTAGTTTGGGGCGGCGACGCCCCAAACCCGTTCCATTCCACTACGTTCCATTCCACTCTGCCGGCCTTCCAGGCCGGGTAAAAACAAACCCTGACGGGCTTCGCTGTCAGGGTTTGTTTTTACTGGGTGCAACTGGAAACCTTTATAGTAATTATAAAGATGAGAATTCCTTGAGTAGGGTGATTTCTTGGGGCCAGAGGGATTCGTCGGGGGTTTCAAGGATGAAGGGGATGTGATCAAGATTGCGGTCCTGCATTATCTTTTTAAAGAAATCAATGCCAAGGAAACCTTTGCCGATGGAGTCATGGCGGTCTACTCGTGAGCCTAGCTCTTTCTTGCTGTCGTTGAGGTGGATGGCACGCAGGTAATTCATACCGATTTCGTCATCAAACTCCTGCCATACGCGTTCATACTCGTTTTTGAGGTCGTAGCCGGCGGTGTAGGTGTGGCAGGTGTCGATGCAGACTCCTACGCGACTCTTGTCATTCACGCCGTCAATGATTCGTTTGATATGCCAGAATGCAAAACCGATGTTGGAGCCCTGACCGGCGGTGTTTTCAATTACTGCAGTAACGCCGGTGGTCTTTTCAAGAGCAAGGTTGATGCTTTCAGCAATTCGGTCCATGCACTCATCGGGGGTGATCTGCTTGAGATGGCTGCCGGGATGGAAGTTGAGCATGGTCAGTCCCAACTGCTCGCAGCGCTGCATCTCATCCAGGAACGAAGCGCGTGATTTCTCCAACCCCTCAGCATCCGGACTGCCCAGATTAATGAGGTAACTGTCATGCGGCAGTATGTATTTTGCCTCAATTTCCGACTTTAATACTTCAGTCTTAAACCTTTCTATTTCAGTTTGTTGTAATGGCGAGCTAAACCATTGGCGCTGATTTTTAGTGAACAGGGCAAAAGCTGATGCGCCAACAGCCATCGCGTTGATAGGAGCATTAAAAACACCTCCTGAGGCTGAAACGTGTGGACCAATCTTTTTCATCTTAAAATAATATGATAGACTCTTCTAAGTGAGCCGAGGAAAAATGGGGTATTGGCAGGAAAAACCATGGCCGCCCGTGGGCTTGTGAACGGGAGGGGCCCGCGCCCAAAGGGCGTGGGAGGGATAGGGCCTTTAGGCCCGTAGTTTTTACGTCAATACCCCATTTTTCCGGTGTTATAATAATCTGTTAACCTAAGTCTACTACTGTAATACCATGCCCGCCAAACTGAATATGCTCATCGTGATAATCCTTGACAGCAGGAACGGTGTGCAGATACTGCCGGATGAGGTTGCGCAGTATGCCGTTGCCCGTGCCATGCAGGATACGCACGCGGCTCATTCCAATCAGTGTGGCGTCATCAATAAAGTGCATTACAGTCTGTATTGCCTCGTCACCGCGCATGCCACGAACATCAATATCCGGTTTGAAAGCCAGTTTGCGGTTGTAGATGTCATCGTGGGTCTGCTTGCTAACGTATGTGGCTGTGCGTACATCCTGAACCTTTACAGGCTCGGCAGGCTCCAGACGGTTAGCCTTGACCGACGTCTTAATGAGCCCGAACGCAACTGTTATATCGTTTTTGTTTACAGCTATGACTTCACCTATCTGTGTCTGACCGGCCAGACGTACCGAATCACCAACTTTAAATGAACGCTTTGCGTTCAGCTGTTGGCTATTGGCTATTAGCTTTTGGCTGCCATCCGGTGCGTTGGGAGCGGGCTTTTGGCTGCGTTCCTTGAGTTTGTCACGCTTTCGCTGGTCGCGGCGCTCCTGGCTCTGGCGGATGCGCTCCATCTTGCGCTGTATCTTGAGTTCATCCTCGCTGTTGGCCTGACGCTCCTGGATAGTATCCTTGAAATCAGTGAGTTCCTGACGTGCCAGACGGGTAAGTTCCTTGTCGGCCTGGGCCTCCTTGATGGTGCGTATGGTGTTCTCAATCATGGCGTTGGAGTCCTGGATAAGCTGATCTGCTTTCTCGCGGGCCTCACGTATGATTGATTTGCGCTCTTTCTGCAGTGATTCAAGTTCCTGACGGTGCTGCTCTATCTGCTGGTCAAGCTGTTTTTCAAGTTGATGCACGTTCTGGCGCTTGTTCTCCCAGTAACGCTTGTCACGCACGATATCCTGCAGATATTTGTCGGCATTCACGTAGTCACGGCCTACGATCTGTGTGGCATCCTCAATGACATCCTCTGGCAGACCTATCTTGCGGGCTATCTCGACGGCAAACGAGCTGCCGGGATTGCCTATCTGGAGTATGTATAGAGGCTGCATGAGATGACGGTCATAGAGCATGGCGCCGTTGCGGATGCCGTCGTTGCCATCGGCGTAATGCTTAAGGTTCTGATAGTGTGTGGTTATGATGCCGAATACGTGATTGCGGTTAAAACGCATCAGGACTGATTCTGCTATTGCGCCGCCTATGTTAGGCTCCGTGCCGCTTCCGAACTCATCAATGAGGATGAGACTGCGGTTATCGGCATATTTCATCATGTTCTTCATGTTGAGCAGGTGGCTGGAGTAGGTTGAGAGGTCATCGTCTATGCTCTGCTCGTCACCTATATCTATGAATATGCTCTTGAATATGCCGGCGTGGCTGTTGGGGCGCATGGGCACGGGGATTCCGCACTGAAGCATGTATTGCAATAGGCCTACTGTCTTGAGGCACACAGACTTACCGCCTGCGTTGGGGCCCGATATGAGCAGTATGCTGTTCTTGGAATCCAGGTCTATATCAAGCGGCACGACCGTCTTGTCATGTTTGGCAAGCGACTGCTTTAGCAGCGGATGTATGGCCTGCACCCAGTCAACCATAGGTTTGCGCTCCAGTATGGGCTTGCAGCCGTCAAAATCTATCGTGAGGCGGGCTTTGGCACGAATAAAGTCTATCTGTGCCATGAATGCGTAAGATTCAAGTATGGACGGAATTTCCGGGCGTATGCTGTCTGTAAATGCTATCAGGATGCGTGTGACTTCACGTTTCTCATCGGCCTCAAGCTCGCGAATGCGGTTGTTGGCCTCGACCACCTCCTCGGGTTCGATGAATACGGTCTTGCCCGATGCAGACTCATCATGTACAATACCGCGTATCTTGCGCTTGAGTCCGGGGGCTACGGGCAGTACCAATCGGCCGTCACGCATGGTTGGAGCGGCATCTTTATCCACATATCCGTCTGCCTGTGCCTGCTTTAGGATGCCGTTCAGGATACGGGATATGCTGAAAGAGGTGTTGGCCAGGTCCATGCGTATGCGGTAGAGTTCAGGCGATGCATTGTCCTTGAGTTTGCCGAACTTGGTAAGTATACGACTGATACCCTGTGTGATAGACGGGAATACAGCTACGCTTGCAGCCAGTTCTGAAAGGTTGGGGTAGAGTCCCTGATTCTCTTCCTTGTTTAGGAAATCAACTATCCCGCTTATGGTCTCAAGCGAGCGCCACAGGCCCAGAAGTTCGGCCTCATCAAGCCATGTGCCTACCACTTTTATGCGGGCCAGGGCCTCACGCAGGTCATGATAATTCTGGTCCGGGAAAGATTTGCCCTCGGTTAGTATCCTGACAAATTCCATGGTCTGGTCCAGGGCCTTCTCAATGGGCTGGAAATCAGTCATGAACTGCATATCGTCAACCAACTGGACACCCAGCGGGCATATGCAGCGGTCGGCGAGCATCTGTCTGATCTCGTCAAAACCGGTCTTATGTTCAAAATTGTCAGGATATATCATCTTACTTGACAAGAATGTTAATGTTGGTGGCACCGGCCCGTTTGGTGAGCCAGTCTTTTATCAGATCGATCTTGGGCTGTATATCGGTCTCATCCCGGAATGAGATGATGCAGATATATGCAGTATCGGTGGCCGCACCGTCGGTATTGTATGAAATATGGCGCTGCAGCGACATGTCGTTAATCTCGGGCACGAATATGCCAAGCTCGCGGGTCATGTTGCTCACGGCAAGCGTATCGGCCGTACGTATGGATGAGAGCTGCTCCTGCAGATGTGATATCTGGCGGTTCTTCTCGTTGAGCATCTCGGTGTAGTTGCTCTGCAGTGCGGTGATGGCTATTCCGCCGTCCTCTTGGTTGGACTGACGCACTACAAGGTCAGCCTTGGGAAGATGATATACGCTTGACATCTGACCGCGTATGTTGTTTATCACATTCTCGGCAAGTGGTTCTCCAAACAGGCGTACCTCTATGATTGACTGTTTCTTGAATCCAGGTTTGTACTCATAGCTTGATTCTACGACAAAAGTGTTGTCATACTTGAATGCCTCGGCTACAAAGTTGCGGTAATTGGTCTCAAACGATGACCTCTGTATGATGGATATTGCTATCAGCACGCTAGGCAGGGTTACAATAATAATTACTGCAACCATTGCACGTTTAAGTCTTTTCAGTTTGTCGGGCTCCAACTCTCCGATCATCTTGAATTTCATTACACGGGTTACTATGAACGATGCCAGTGCAATGAAAATGGAGTTAATGGTAAAGAGATACAGTGCACCAAGCATAAAGCGGAACTGGAAAGTGGCCAGTCCGTAACCGACGGTGCAGAGTGGTGGCATAAGGGCGGTTGCAATGGCCACACCCGGAATAACGGTTCCGGTGCGGTCCTTACGTGTCTGGGCAACCATACCTGCCAGACCGCCGAAGAGGGCTATCAGTATATCATATGTGGTGGGCTGCGTACGTGCCAGCAACTCGCTCTGGGTGGAAGTGATAAGCGGAAGCGTAAAGAATACTGCCGATGTGATAAGGCTTACCACAATCATAAACAGGAAGTTACGCAGTGATTCCTTGAGCAGGTTGAAATCATACACTCCCATTGAATAACCCATGCCTATGATAGGTCCCATGAGTGGGGATATAAGCATGGCGCCTATAATAACGGCGGTTGAGTTGGTGTTAAGACCCAGAGAAGCAATGAATATGGCGAATATCAGGACCCAGAGGTTTGTGCCCTTGATCATAATTCCCTTGTGTACATTGGAGTTTATCTCCTCTTGCGTAGCGGCATCAGCTCCCAGCGCAAATCTCTCCAGCACCCTATGCCTCAAAAATTGAATAACCTTATTCTTGTCCATTTTAAAAATCTATGTCCCACAAAGATAATATTTTTTTAGGTAGGAACCGAATCCCTCTTCTGGAGCAAAAAAAGGGCCGCGTTCAGCGACCCAAATTTTTGCGGAAGAAGAGGGATTCGAACCCCCGGACCCGTGAAGGTCAACGGTTTTCAAGACCGCCGCATTCGACCACTCTGCCATCCTTCCATACTCACCACGGCTTTACATCTCCGTTAGAGCGGTGCAAAGGTGAGAATTTTTTTTGTGACGAGCAAATATATATCGGTTTTTTAAAGAGAAAATAAAAAGGTACCAAATGGAACCGTCCCCTTTGGCACCTTTTTTAATTCTCAATTCTCAATTCTCAATTTACTTTGAGATGTTGATTTTGTAGACTTTGGTCTGCTTGCTGGTGGTGCCGGGGAAGAGGTATTCGGCAGTGATGACAGCGGTGCCTTCATCACCCTTGATCTGCTCTACCCAGAACTGCATTGTTGACCAGAGGCACTCTACAGCAACCTTTGACTTCTGACCGGGCTCCAGCTTGTAGTCCATCTCATAATGAGTGTTATCGGTATAACCGTTGTTGTCATTTGAGTGAACGGGCTCTGCGGGAAGCTCAACTTCCTTACCACCGATAGTTACGTTAAGGGTGGGAGGTACGGGACGCTTGAGTGATGTGGTCTTGTTGTTGAATCCGCAGCCGTAGAACTGGCCCAGAGGACCGTCAATGGCAGCATCGAACACCAGATAGATGGCGTGCTTGCCTTCTACATCATCAACGAACTCTGATACATCAATAGTATATTTCTCAAGTTTGTCAATCTGTGAGTTTGCAGGAATCTTGATCTTACCGATCTCCTTACCGTTCCAGACATCATTCTTCCAGGGACCGTCCATCATGACCTTGATGTTGATACCACCCTCACCGGCGGTACGCTTGAACCATACGTTGAATGATGAATGCTGCTTGGAGGTGGTTCCGTCAAATGCCTCAACGCCCTTGCTGTCCTTCTTGAGACCGCCCAGACCGAAGTATTTGTAACCGATGATATCGCCGGCGTCAACATTGCAGACCTGCTCGTTGTTCCAGATATCCCAGTTGTCCTGCAGTGAGTTGCGGTTCTGGCCGCCGTCCTTGTTCATGAATACGCAAGCGTAACCTGCTGAATAGTATGCATAGGGGGGCAGACCGTAGATGTTGAAGCCCTCGGATGTAACCTCGGCGCCGCTGTAGCAGTCACCGTTTGAAGCCTTGGCCTCCCAGATCTCATCGGGAGCATAGGGGTCATAACCGTGAATCTTAACCTTACCGCCTTCTGATACGGGTTTCTCATCCCACTCAATCTTGATGGGAGCAACCATAGCCTGACGGGCGTTTCCGTTGCCTCTCGGTGGACGATGATAGAATATGTACCACTGGTCACCAATCTGCTGGATACTGCCGTGTGTGTTGTGGGCAAAGTTGCTGGTCATAAGCTTGGTGCCGTCCTCATTCAGGGTAACGCCACGTGAGTCTACAGCTACACCACCGCTCTTCCAGGGACCCAGAGGAGAGTCTGCATAGCAGTAACGCAGAGCTGAGTTGGTTGAACCCAAACCGTAGTCAGGACCTGAGTAACCTGAGAATATCATGACGTACTTGTTACCGACCTGGCGGATTGATGATGCCTCAAAGAAGTTGAATTCGCCGGGATCCTGACCCTCTACGAGAGCGGTATAGACTGTACCCTGACGGTCACGTACGCGGCCGTAGCTTGAGCTGGCGGGCAGGAACGGGGTAATAGGCTCGGTGCCGGGACGTACGGAGTACATTGTCTCCTGGTCAAGCTGAGCGGCTGTAGAGCCCTGGAAACCCCAGTAACCGTAAGCGCGGAAGCCCTTTGCGTAGTCGGGATCATTCTTATCAGTTATGTTCTCGATAAACACTGAGGGGTCGAATCCTATGCAGCTGCCGGGGATGGCTGCGCCATTCTCATCAAGGTTGAGCGGAGTGAAGGGGCCGTCGGGACGGTCACCCTTGCAGACCATTGCCTCACGACGTGGACCACGGCTGTGCGGATACAGATAATAGACCTTCTTGTCCTTGCCTTTCTCATCCTTCTCAATTACCTCTACCAGATCAGGGGCATACATTACGTCCCAGCGGCCGTTTGCGGCCTGATAGGTGAATACGGGACCTTCATCACGCCACTCGTTAAGGTTCTCGATGGGGGCTGACCAGATACGGATATCGGGACCGCAATAACGGTTGGCGCTTACATCGTGTGAACCGATAATATATGCACGATAATGTCCTTTACGGTCCGGGTCCTCAAATACCTTAGGCTCACCATCGGGTACATGCTCCCAGAGGGGAAGGTAGGGGTTACCGCGTCCGCCGTAGTTGTGTACAAAACGCTGTGAGGCCTTTACCTGGCCGGCATCCTTGTCTTTTTTCGCAGCGAAAGAGTTCTGTGTGGACAGAACCAAAGCACATGCCAAGAGCAGCATGATGCTTCTGAAAAGTCTATTGGCTGTCATTTTTATGTATAATTGGTTATTTGGTTATAGTTTCAGCTTTCTATATTAGATTGCAAAAATAATAAAAAGTTAAACGCCTTTTCCATCAATCTTCAAGGAATAACGGGAATATTTGGAGTATCCCATTTATGGGTCTCGCTGCAGTTGACGGTTACGGTCTCTGTGCCTACCTGGATACGGAACTCTCCCTCCTCAAGAATCCATTTGCCGTCAGGGCCTACAAATGCCAGGTCGCTGGCCGGAATGACAATCTGAACGTTCTTTGTCTCACCCGGAGCAAGCTCTATCTTGGTGAATGCACGCAGGCGGCGGACATCGGGTGAAACGCTGGCCACGAGGTCACTGCTGAACAGCAGAACGCTCTCCTTACCGGCTACGGAACCTGTGTTGGTTACATCGACCGAGAAACTGAGCAGGTCACCGGCGGTGAATTCAGGCGGATAGGGCGGGTAATCCGGCTTGTTGACCATCCTGTCATACTTAAGGTTGGAATAATTGAAGGTGGTATAGCTCTTGCCGAATCCGAATGCCCACTGGACCGATACCACTGCATCATAGTCATATGCTCCGGCCATTTTGTCAACCTCCTGACAGGGCTTGTAGTCATATGTGATGAGTGAATGGACCTCCTTGGGATAGGTGAACGGCAGGCGGCCGCTGAAGTTTGCATCACCGGCCAGCAGGTTGGCCAGCGCGTCACCGCCGTAGTTGCCCGGCAGCATTATGTCAGTTATTGCGTTTGCCAGAGGCTCGATATCGGCAATAATGCGGGGACGTCCCTCATTGAGTATCAGGACTATAGGTTTGCCTGTGGTTGCCAGGGCCTTGACCAGGTCACGCTGATTCTTGGACAGGGTCAGGTCCGTTATGTTACCTGGAGTCTCGCAGTAGGAGTTCTCACCGATGCAGGCTACAATGACATCGGCCTTGCGGGCGGCTGCCACGGCTTTCTCTATCTCGGGTTTAGCCTCGGCCTGGAATGTTGCTCCGCGGGTGTATTTGACACCTTGTTCCAGGATTACATTGTCTGCGCCGAACTTGTTTACCAATGCCTCATAGATGGTGTTGTACTGTGCGGCGCATACATCGGCTATGTCACCCTGCCATGAGTAGCTCCAGCCGCCGTCAAGGCAGCGCATGCTGTTGGCGTTGGGGCCGGTAAGGAGTATCCTGGCTCCTTTCTTAAGGGGCAGGGTTCCGTCATTCTTGAGCAGGACCATGCTCTCCTCGGCAGCGTGCAGTGCTACATCCGCGTGCTTTTGGCTGGCAAAGTCAGGATAGTCATTGGGGTTGACAACAGGTGTCTCAAACAGTCCCAGACGGTATTTCATGCGCAGGATACGGCGTACGGCATCGTCAATGCGGCTCATGGGAACCTCTCCTTCATTGACCAGTTCCTTGAGCAGGTCACAGAACTGCAGGCTGTAGGGGTCCATGGACATGTCTATGCCGGCGTTGATGGCCATCTTGATGGCCTCTTTCTTGTCCTTGGCCACCTTGTCACGTGTGTAGAGGTTGTCTATATCGGCCCAGTCAGTCAGTATCATGCCGTCCCAGCCAGGTTCATCCTTGAGCCATACGGTAAGTAGTTCATGGTTGGCGTGAGTCATGACTCCGTTCACCATGCCGGAGTTTACCATTATGTTGAGCGCTCCGGCGCGTATGCCTGCCAGATAGGGGGCAAAGTATTTTTCACGCAGTTCCATGGGGCTGATGACTGCCGGAGTGCGGTCCTTGCCCGATACCGGTACGCCATAACCTATGTAGTGCTTGAGCGATACTGAAATATGCTGTTGGTCTATTTTATTGGGTTGTATGCCCTGGAATCCCATAACTGCGGATTCGGCCATTGCTGAGTTCACGTACGCGTCTTCACCGAAATTCTCCCAGCAACGCGGCCACAACTGGTTGCGGCTAAGGTCAAGAGTGGGGCAGAATGTCCATGGCACATTGCTGGCACGTGTCTCATAAGCTGTAATCTGAGCGGCTTCAAATGCTGTTTGAGTATTGAACGTAGCACCTATGTTGATATTCTGCGGGAACAGCGTTCCTTCCGATGTATATGTGGTGCCGTGGTTCTGGTCAAGGCCGATGAGGCAGGGGATACCCATAACCTCCATGGATTTCTTCTGGATTTTCTCAATAATTACAGCCCATTCCTGAGGCGTGGGAGGTATGTTCTGGGGATTGTTGAGCAGCGAACCTACCTTGTATTTGCCTATTACCTCGTCAAGTTTGTCATCATCAACCACGAATTTGCCGCTGCGGTCAGTGTGACCTACCTGTGGCATGTTAAGCTGCAGCATCTGGCCAATCTTCTCGTCCAGAGTCATCTTTTTGAGGGTGGCCTCTACTTGCTTTTCAATCTGGCTGTCATAACACCAGCTTAACTTGGAATTGTCAGTCTTTCTGCCGCATGAGACCAGCAGCATGACTGCCAGGGCAGGATACAGGATAGTTCTCTTCATATAGGTAAATGTTGTTTTTTATTCAAATAAGGTCCAGTAGCAGAGGAATGTCCGTTCCTGATATTCCACGCTCTGTGAGCAAGGGTTCGTCTTTATGGAATTCCTTGTCAAACTGCTCTGCTCCAAGCATCTTTCGGCTCTGACGGTACATTGATACGGCCATCTGTATGTTGCCGTCTGCCAGATAGGCATGACCGGCGTTGAGGTAGTCATTGCCTGTAGGTTTGGCTTTGATGAGCTTGTCATAGTATTCTATGGCCTTATCCCTGCGGCTAGCCAGGAAGGCGCACCAGGCTATGGCCCGCCATGCTTTTGGATAGTCAGGCTTGAGATAATCAACTTTGAAGAAACGCATCAGAGCATCGTCATAACGCTTTAGGTCCACAAGGCAATCTCCTATCTGGATCTGGAGCGACAGGTTGTCGGTACTGCGTTTTTCGGCTTGCAGAAGCAGTTCCAGGGCCGCATCAGGATTGCCTGTAAGGCGGTAGCACTGAGCCGTGTGGCGCAGGGTCCAGCCGTTGTCCGGTTGCAGGATATCAGCGCGGCGGTATGATTCCAGGGCATCGGCATATTGTTGCGTGCGCTGCTGGGCATATCCCATCTGCTGATAGAAACGGTAGTCAGTTGAAGAGGGATGGGCGCTGCGCTCCATGAGACGGTATGCCTGTGCAGCCTCATCATAATAGTTCTTGCCTAACAGCCACGAGGCGATTGCCTGCTCCGAATCATCACTTTGAAGCAATGGTGACAACGGGCTGTTTATTAGTAGGTTAAGATTGCTGTCAAACGGGTTGCGGAACTCGTGGCGGCGGCTGAAGAGGTTGAAGAAACGGTACAGGTCATGGGCGTACTGGCGAGCCAGGTTGGATTCCTGTACACCGGTGGGTGAAGGATGTGATTTGGCCTCATCTATTGCCTCAAGAGCCTCGTCAGTAAGCTGTCCGGAAAGCATCTCACGCTGTTCACGCGGAATCTGGCTGAATGTGAGTGCAAACGAATATTTGTCAGAATTGCAGAACACGCTGCTGGAGAGCATGGATTTGCCTATGGCCGAAGCCACGCCATCACTGCCGAAGGCTTTCATGACATCGGGCTGTTCCATGCTGAATACGCGGAACCAGTTATGTATCTCGCGGAAGAAGGGATAGTTCTTGAGGTTGGAGAATGTGCTCATATAGACATCGGCTCCCTCCATCTGGAGCTCTGTCATCTGCATAAGTTTGTCCTTTATCTCAGGTTTCTCTATCCACTCGTTCCAGTCAGGGCTTACGTCATCTCGTTCCAGTTCCTCACGCATAAGGTCACCCAGCTTGGGGTTACGCAGCATGGTTGGGATGAACTCCTCACGCATGCGGCGGTCTATCTCCTTGGTCTCACGGCACAGTAGCAGAGCCATCTGGACCTTTAGCATACGCTCCTTTATGCCCGGTACGTCCTGCAGGAGTGCGATGCGGTCTTTTATCTCAGGGAAGTAGGGCAGGATTTCAGTGTAGCCGCCCAGTGTTACGGCAAGACCGGTCAACGCACGGATGGATACAGACGTACTCAGGTTCTGTGCGGCCTGGCATAGGAACAGGCACTTGAGAGGGTCAAACCGCTCCATGAGCGACAGGGTGACAGCACTTATGGCCAGAGCTGAATCATCTTCCATAACAAGCGGAGAATCAATGAGTTCAAGCAGTGATGCTGAATCCTCTGAGTTCCATTGCCCGTTGGTCCATATCAGGTCAAACAGCAATCCCAGATTACGTTCGTGAGCGTCAACACCGCCAATCTCAACAAAGGATTCAAGTGACATGCGGAGACCCTCAATATTGGCGGTCCCGGACAGTCTTGAGCGCAGGTGCTGGTAGTAGAGCAGCATGGACTGAGGCTGCATGCGTGCCTGGAGGACATCGTCATTGAGCAACAGGGCGCGACGCACCAGCTGACGGTAAAGTTCGGTGCGGTGTTCATCGGGCGAACCCTGACCAAAATACTGCAGCATATAGTGGTAGGAACGGTCTATATCCTCATATCTGGATGTAACAGACCAGTCCGATACACCCGCCATCTGCATCTGGATCTGCTCCAGCGCTTCCTTGAGACGTGATGACAACAGCAGATTCCTGATCTGTGCGGCACGTCTTTTCAAATCCTCATCTACACCCATAAACAATGAAACCGCCGGAGAATGGCTCCAGCGGTTTCAAAGATATAAAAAATCCGGGAAAATTATCCCTTGATTGCAGCGATACCGGGCAGAATCTTACCCTCGATAGCCTCAAGCAGGGCACCGCCACCGGTTGATACGTAAGATACCTTATCGGCAAAACCGAACTGCTTTACAGCGCTTACGGAGTCACCGCCACCTACCAGTGAGAAAGCACCGTTATTGGCAGTTGCGTTGGCAACGGCAGTAGCGATAGCCTTTGTACCGGCCTGGAAGTTGCTGAACTCGAATACGCCTGCAGGACCGTTCCAGAGGATGGTCTTGGAGCTCTCGATGATTCCGGCCATTGCCTTGGCTGAAGCAGGGCCTATATCCATACCTTCCCAACCATCGGGTACGTTGTTGTTGTCAACCACCTGGGTGTTGGCGTTGTTGTCAAACTTATCGGCTGCAAGGCAGTCAACGGGCAGGACGATCTTTACGCCCAGCTCCTCGGCCTTCTTGAGGACTGCCAGGGCAACGTCAACCTGATCAGGCTCGCAGAGTGAGTTACCAACCTTACCGCCCTTGGCCAGAACGAATGTGTAAGCCATACCGCCTATGATAACCAAATTGTCAACCTTCTGCAGCAGGTTCTCAATGATGGTGATCTTTGAAGAAACCTTTGAACCACCGATGATAGCGGTTACGGGCTTTACTGAGTTGTTGAGAACCTTCTCAACTGCTACAACCTCCTTCTCCATGAGATAACCGAACATCTTGTGGTCAGCATCAAAGAAATCAGCCATAACGGCTGTAGTGGCGTGCTTGCGGTGAGCGGTACCGAATGCATCGTTTACATAAACGTCAGCATAGCCGGCAAGAGTCTTGGCGAACTCCTTCTGAGCAGCCTTGAGCTCCTTCTTGGCAGCATCGTAAGCGGGATCCTCCTTCTCAATGCCACGGGGCTTGCCTTCCTCCTCTGCGTAGAAACGGACGTTCTCAAGCAGCAGAGCCTCACCGTCCTTAAGAGCGGCAACCTGCTCCTGTGCCTTTGCGCAGTCATCGGCAAACTTCACGTCAACACCAAGGCACTCTGAAACGTGCTTGAGGATGTGCTTGAGTGAGTACTTGGGATCCGGGTTCTTCTTGGGACGGCCCATGTGTGAAGCGATGATAAGACGACCGCCATCGGCGATGATCTTCTTGAGGGTAGGCATTGCAGCTACGATACGGGTATCGTCTGTAATGTTGAAGTTCTCATCAACAGGAACGTTGAAGTCTACGCGTACGAAAGTCTTCTTTCCAGCGAAGTTGAATTGATCAATTGTCATAATTACTGTTTGTTTATGGTTAAATTATTTCTCTCTGTTCTGAAAAAACTTGGAGTAGGGCGGCAAGTCCTGGGTAAGCCATACGTTACCGCCTATTATCGTGTCATGTCCGATGGTCACGCGGCCAAGTACGGAGGTGTTGGAGTAGATGACCACATTGTCCTCTATGATAGGATGGCGCGGAACATTGATGGGATTGCCGTTCTCATCAAACTTGAAGCTCTTGGCACCAAGCGTAACTCCCTGATAGAGTTGGACATGATTGCCTATGATTGCAGTCTCGCCGATAACGACTCCGGTACCGTGATCAATGCTGAAGAACTCACCTATGCGGGCTCCGGGATGGATGTCTATGCCGGTAAGCGAGTGAGCAAGTTCAGTGATTATACGGGGCAGGATAGGCACGCCAAGCTCCAGCAGGCGGTGTGCCATACGGTAGTGGTACATTGCAACCAGTGACGGATAGCACAGAATTACCTCCTCATGGCTTACGGCTGCGGGGTCACCGTCAAAGATGGCCTTGACATCGGTACCAAGCAGGCGGCGAAGCTCCGGTATGCTCTCAATGAACTGCTGTGAAATCTCCTCGGCACAACAGGGCATCGACTCATGGAAAATACGGCTTATATAGTCAATCTGGTGTGACAGAATGGTATACAGGCGGCTTAAAGACGTGGAGAGGTCAACCGCTCCAAAGAAATTGCCGAATACCACATGGCGGAAAAGCTTGACCGCCTCCTTTATCTCGGCACGGTCAATGGAGCGCTCCTCAACCTTGGGGATGTACTTATCGGCTTTCTGCAAGGACTTTTTAACGTCCCTGATACTTTCAAAAATGTCTTTCTTTTCCATTGCCTACTGGTAACAGACCGCAAAATTAATCAAATTCACACAAAAAAAGGTTTATAAAGGCCGATTATTATTTGCTACAGTAATGACATATGTCATTAAGACAGCAATTTGCACATTTCGGGGCGCGTGCGGTGCATACGTAGCGGCCATGGAGAATGAGCCAGTGGTGAGCGCGTGAAAGCAGTTCTTCGGGGAAATACTTAACAAGTTCCTTCTCAACGCTCAATGGAGTGGTGCAGCGCTGGGGAACAAGACCTATGCGATGGCTTACGCGGAAAACGTGTGTATCGACAGGCATTGCGTTGCCTCCAAAAGCTACTGCCAGCATCACGTTTGCGGTCTTGCGGCCTACGCCGGGCAGCTGTGTCATGCTGTCCATATCCTGCGGGATTTCACCGCCGAACCTGTCACAGACCATGTGTGCCATCTGTGCCAGATGCTCGGACTTGGTATTTGGGTACGATACGCTCTTTACATAGGGAAATATCTGTTCAGGGGTGGCTGCCGCCATATCCTGAACGGTGGGGAATGCCTCAAATAGGGCTGGGGTAACCATGTTGACACGCTTATCAGTGCACTGGGCCGAAAGCATGACCGCTACCAGAAGCTGGTAGGGAGATGAAAAATGCAGCTCGGTTGCTGCCTCAGGAAATGCCTGAGAGAGTCTCTCGCTGCATAAATCGTATAGTTCCCTCTTTTTCATAAGAGGCTAATTATCAGTTTGCTGCCTCAAACTCACGGAGGAACCGTACATCGTTCTCTGAGAACATACGGAGGTCCTTGACCTGATATTTGAGGTTTGTGATGCGCTCAATACCCATACCAAGAGCGAATCCTGAATACTCCTTGCTGTTTATACCGTTCAGTTCCAGCACGTTGGGATCTACCATTCCGCAACCCAGGATCTCAACCCAACCGGTACCCTTGCAGAAGGGGCAACCCTTACCGCCGCATATGTTGCAGCTGATATCCATCTCAGCCGACGGCTCTGTGAAGGGGAAGTAGCTGGGACGCAGACGGATCTTGGTGTCGGGACCGAACATCTGCTGTGCAAAGTACAGGAGAACCTGCTTAAGGTCTGCAAAGCTGACGTGCTTGTCAACGTACAGAGCCTCAACCTGATGGAAGAAGCAGTGTGCGCGGTAGCTGATGGCCTCGTTACGGTATACGCGGCCCGGGCAGATGATGCGGATAGGGGGCTCTGAGACCTCCATCACGCGGCTCTGTACGGACGATGTATGTGTGCGCAGTATGATATCGGGATGTGCCTCTACAAAGAAGGTGTCCTGCATATCGCGTGCGGGGTGATCCTCGGCAAAGTTCATGGATGAGAAGACATGCCAGTCATCCTCAACCTCGGGGCCGTCGGCCAAAACAAAGCCAAGACGTGAGAATATCTCAATTATCTCATTCTTGACAATGGTGAGCGGGTGGCGTGTGCCAAGCTCTACGGGGTAGGCTGTGCGGGTAAGGTCGGGTTTGTCGGCCTCTGCTTTCTGGGCATCAAAATACTCCTTGAGGGCGTTTATCTTGTCCTGAGCCATATTCTTGAGCTCATTGAGCTTCTGGCCCACCTCACGTTTCTGGTCGGCAGGGACATTACGGAAATCGGCCATGAGGTCATTTATGGCACCTTTCTTGCTCAGATATTTAAGACGCAGTGATTCAAGCTCTTCGGCCGATGATGCCTTAAGCTCTTTAATCTCGCTGATAAGTTGTTCTATTTTCTCTATCATCACGATACTTTTTTACAAGGCGCAAAATTAGCAAAAAACATGCGGAACACAAATTAGATTCTGTAATTTTGCAGCATGACAATTAGAGAAAACTGTTCGCTCAAAGACCACAACACTTTCGGTATGGACGTAAAGTCCGACCGTATGGTTGACTGGTCTACTCCCGATGAGCTGAAAGGCATCCTGGCAGACCTGGAGAGGCCTGTCCTTATGATGGGCGGCGGCAGCAACCTGCTGTTCATGTCTGATTTCAAGGGGACTGTGCTGCACTCATCGGTCACAACGATTGACATACTGGGTATCACCAATGACCATGTACATGTCAGGGTTGGTTCCGGTGTGGTTTGGGATGACTTTGTGGCATGGTGTGCAGTGAACGGATATTGGGGCGTTGAGAACCTGTCGGCCATTCCCGGTGAAGTAGGGGCCAGCGCAGTCCAGAACATAGGCGCATACGGCGTTGAGGCGAAGGATGTCATTGATACAGTCCAGACCATTTGCCTGGCCGATGGCAGCGAGCGTGATTTCATCAATGCAGAGTGCCGTTACGGATACCGCCAGAGTATATTCAAGAATGAACTGAAAGGCCAATATGCCGTTGCATACGTGATATTCACCCTCTCTAGGAAACCTGAGCCCAGGCTGGGTTACGGGGCTCTGGAGCAGGAGGTTGAGCGTCTGGGCGGTCCGTCACTTGAAAACATCCGCCAGGCGGTCATTTCCATACGCGACAGCAAACTTCCGGATCCCGATGTGCTGGGCAATGCAGGCAGTTTTTTCATGAATCCGGTCATTACGGAGCAGGATTTCAATATAATAAGGAGCAGTTATCCTGATGTTCCGTCATATCCCGCTGCCGGCGGTCTGATAAAGGTGCCTGCCGGCTGGCTGATTGAGAAAACCGGATGGAAAGGCCGCTCACTGGGGCCTGCGGCGGTTTATGAGAAGCAGGCTTTGGTGCTGGTGAACAAGGGTGGAGCCACCGGTGCGGATATAAAGCGTCTGGCTGACACCATAATTGAAGATGTAAGACAGAAATTCGGAATAACCCTTTCAACGGAGGTAAACTATATATGAAACTCACATTCCTTGGAACAGGAACATCAATAGGCGTACCCGAGATGCGCTGCCACTGTCAGACATGCATGTCGGCAGATCCGCATGACAAGCGTCTGCGCACATCGGCCCTGATAGAAACCGATACCACCAAAATCATCATAGACTGCGGTCCGGACTTCCGTCAACAGGCTTTAAGAGCCTGTATAGAACAGCTTGATGCTGTGATTATTACGCATGAGCATTATGATCACATAGGAGGCCTTGATGACCTTCGTCCTTACTGCACGACCACCACCATTCCCATTTATGCCGAGAAGAACGTGATAGGTCATATAGTGCAGAGCATGCCGTACTGTTTCAATCAGGTAATCAACCCTCGTGTGCCTCATATGGAACTTTGTGAGATCCAACCGGGCAATAAGTTCAAGGTGGGTGACCTGGAGATACTGCCCATACGTGTGATGCACGGCAATCTGCCCATTCTGGGTTTCAGAATTGGAAACCTGACATACATTACCGATATGAAAAGCATGGATAATGAGTCTTTCAGACTGCTGGAAGGCACTGAGACTCTTGTGGTGAACGCCCTGCATACCAAGGAGCATCCCACACATCAGAATGTACGTCAGGCTGTACTGTTTGCCCAGAGAGTGGGCGCCCGCGAGACCTATTTCGTACACATGAGCCATCGGGCAGGAATGCACGCCATAATGAATGCCAAGTTCCCGCCACACATGCAGTTTGCGTATGACGGGCTCTGTGTGGAGTTTTTCTGATTGTTACAAATCTGTTAAGATTTTGTTAAGGTCCATTTGAAATATTGTTACCTTTGTACCACAATTGACAGACTACAAAGGTGGATTCATTATTTTATCAGATTCTTACGATGCTTGGCTGCCTTGCCCTTTTCCTTTGGGGCATGAATCTGATGAGCAGCTCGTTACAGAAATTCGCAGGTAACGGTCTCCGTTCTTTTATTGAAAAAATGACATCCAACACAGGCAAGTGCCTGTTTACCGGATTCATTGTGACCGTGCTTGTACAGTCATCAACAGCCACCACGCTCATGCTTGTGAGCTTTGTGAACGCCGGTCTAATGACGCTGCGCAGCGCAATAGGCGTTATCATGGGTGCCAATATCGGTACAACGGTTACGGCCTGGCTGTTTGCAGTCAGTATGGACGGCTCCTTCAGTCTGGGAGCGATTGCAATCCCGCTTGTGTTTGTGGGATTTGTATTGTCCTCATTCTCCAAGAAACAGAAGGTCAAGGACTTTGGCGCATTCCTGATAGGATTTGCATTCCTGTTCTTAGGCTTGAGCATGCTTAAGGATACATCATATCCGCTACTTTCAAGCGAGGGCGTACGCAATTTCCTGGCACCTATCACCGATATGGGCATGAGCACCGTACTGTTTATATTAATAGGTGCAGTGATGACATTCTGCCTGCAGTCATCGGCAGCCGCAACAAGTATCACCATGTTGCTGTTGGCTTGCGGTGTGATCACGTTCCCCAATGCCGTTGCATTCATTCTGGGTGAGAACATAGGTACAACAATCACATCAAACCTGGCTGCTACATCCACCAATACCAGTTCAAAGCGCACCGCACGTGCCCACCTGGTGTTCAACCTGTTCGGATCTATACTTGTTATTGCATTGTTCCAGCCGTATATGAGGCTGAATGCGCATATCGTAGAGCTGTTCGGATTCCCCAATCCTTTAACGGCCGATTTCAGCGTCCTGTCACTTGAGAACGCCACCGGTGAGGCTCTTGCACAGCAGCAACTGCTTTCCAGCAGCCTTCCGTACAGCGTTGCAATAGTTCACTCGCTGTTCAATATCGTCACCACCCTGATTCTGGTATGGTTCATTCCGCAGCTTGAAAAGCTTGTGATGAAGATGGTTCCCGCCAAGGAGGACAGTGAGAAGGAGAAGTTCCATCTGGTCTATATCGGCAAGGGTAACGCCAATCTGGCCGAGTTGTCCATCACCGAGGCCCGTAAGGAGATAAACCACTACAGTGAGATATGCACCAAGGGATTCGGTTATGTGCGTCAGGCTGTTGACACATGTGAGACCGATGATTTTGAGGAGTTCCGCCAGAAACTGGTCAAGTATGAGGAGATTACTGACCGTATAGAGTATGAGATAGCCACATACCTGAACCAGGTTAGCCAGAACGATATCTCCGAGCAGGCTCGTATGCAGGTCAAGGCCTATTTCAAGATTATAGGCGAGTTGGAGTCGCGTGGTGATTCGGGTGAAGCCATTTCACGTCTTCTGCAGCGCAAGAAAGACCACGAGAAGAAGTTTGACAAGCTTATGATGGAGCGCATCCATGAGATGCTTGACACCATGCAGCACGCGTATGACGTAATGAACCAGAACCTCAAGACTCCGATGCTGACGGATATATCCAATGCATATGAGGCCGAGGATGCAATCAACAACATGCGTGACCGCTTGCGTGAGGAGCACCTTAAGAATATGGAGCAGAAGTCATATGACTATACTGCAGGCGTTTATTACTTTGATCTTATCCAGGAGTTTGAGACCATGGGAGACTTCATGATCAATATCTCCCAGGCCCTGGTCGGTTTGAACATCTAACCAATATTATCAAGATAACAAAAGGTCTTCGGGACGTCCCGAAGACCTTTTGTTTTATCTTACGTTGCTGCGCAACGTATTCAGGATATCATTCTTGATGCGCAGAATTGACTGCTCTGCAACACCCTGTTTACCGGGCTTGTAGAGTTTGTCATATTTGGCGCGTCCTACCTTGATGTGTCTGAGCGGGAACTCTGCAATGCCATTGATGGGACCGTCCAAGGTTACACCCAGGCGCAGTGGCAACGGGCAATCCACCAGTGATATGTTGTAGTTGCAGTTCAGGTCCTTGTCAATATTGTGACGTCCGCTTATGATGGCTTCATATCTGTCCATCTTGACGCGGGTGGGATAGAGGTCAACCTTCTCGTCAAGTATCTGGAGTTCCACGTCAAGGCTGTCAATCACGTTCCTGGCATCCTTGCTCATAAGTAGCTTTTTCTTGATGCTGTTAAACACATCATTATCCAGGACAACAAGATCCTGACCTTCTATGGCGGCAGCACCCATCAGAGAGTACATTATAGGATAGTAGTCACCGTACTTTTTGGTATCGGGCTCCAGGAATGTCTCTGCTGCAAGATGGAACTGTGCCTTACCCGATAATGCCTTCAGCATGGGTACTACCGAATCAACTGCAGGAATCAGGTCAATCAGCTCATCAATCTCAATATCCAGCAGGTGGAAGTCAAGTTCCATGTATCTGCGTTCCAAAGACGGGGTCTTGTAAATGGCGGTGAGCTGCATCTCGGCTGCATTCGATGAGAATCCAAGCTCCTTTAGTATCACAACTCCGTCACGCATAGTCACGTCACCACCTACGTCAGTGAAGATATGGTCATTGAAATTAACCTCTGACAGATTGGTGTACAGGGTCAGGTCTATGCCCTTGGGGACAATGAACGGACCTCCGTCAATAGTATCCTGTCCGGCTTCAATCTTACCGGCTGTCTCCTGGGCTGCTGCTGCGCTTTCCTCATCGGCTCCGGCAAGGCTCATCAGTTTGTTGACATCAACATAATCCGATTCAAGGAACAACTCACCGGTAAGCAATCCGGTGCCGTCCAGATAGGCGCCTATGTTATAGACATCGCCCCAAAGCATTATGTCCGAGTTGTCCAACTCTACACGACAGTCATTTATATTGAATCGGCCCAGAGAGAAGTCCATGTCCAATGCGGGAAGGAATATAGGTTCTTCAAGCATCTCTATTTCACCGTCCTCAAGGGTAACCTTGATGCGGGGATCCCACTGGAGCAGAAGGTCATCCTTGGTTTCGTCATGCTGAGCCATGGCAAGCAATGTGGTCTTGCCCAAGGTTGCGCTGAGCGTACTGCCCATTGCTGCCGACAGGCCGGTGAATGCCACATTTGCCATCATTGCAGTACCGACCTCTGCAGGGATGACTGTTATGCTGATGTCTGCGTTGTCCAAAGCTCCCGATATGGTATCCATGTCTGCCTTAAGTTCCTCGGCCTGAAGGTCAAGCAGTATGTTCATCTTGTCAGTCTCTTCGTCAAAACCGGCCACAGATGCATTAAGGGCGAGATTGTCAAATGATGCATTGATTGTGGTGGAATCAATTATGGATACCGCAAGGTCTGCGGCAGTCAACACGATATCGGCAGTCTGACGGTCCTTGTCAATTGCAATACGGCTGGGGTAGGTGATATCGGCAGCAAGTTTGTCCGATAAAGCCTTGAGCGAATCATTCAGCAGAGCATCAAGATCCTGCAGTGACAACTGTACTCTGGCATCATCCACGACGGGACCGTTATCGTTTACGGCACCTTTTACGTTTATGTCAAAACCAACAATGCCATGTATGTCTATGCCGTCAAGCGCATCCTTGAACGGATCAGGGATCATTGATACGAGGCGGTCAATATCCATGTCACGTACGGTCTTTACACGGGCTTTGCCGGCAACTGCCTGCTGGCCGCCCAATGTGCCGCTTGCACTGAAACCAATCTGCTGGCCGTCAATATTGGCGTTGGCTCCGTCCTTTATTACAAAACGGTCTACGTTCCTGTTGGTCTCCAACGGTACGGTAAGACCGAGTGACCAACCGGGTATATAAACGTCATCACCCAACGTCAGTTCCAGACTAGGTGTGGAGAAATCAGAGTTGAGCGCTATGTCATCGCCGTGAATCATTCCGTCGGCAGCAAACAGAACCTTTTCAGTACGGGCCTTCATGGGATTCTCACCGCCTGTCTCAAACTGACCACCGTCAATCTCAACATTCATTCCCGTATTCACGTTTGACAGATCCAGCTTGATTCCACCGTCAATTCCTATCACGAACTTGTCAACGCCGGCTTTTGATATGTTTCCGGCAGAATCCTCAAGTTCCAGTCCGATGGTGTTGGAACTGAACGTAAAGTCATCGACATTGATGCTGTCGCCGGTGAACACGGCTTTTGCAGCTTTCATAGTGATGGCGCCTGTGGTGGTTGACATGCCGTCATTCTCAAAACTCAAATCAGCGGCATCCATACGTATTCCGGCCATGAGGTCTTTGATGCCCTCCTGTCCCATAGAGAAACTGATACCGTCAAGTATGAGTTTAAGGTCATTCAGGTTGGCTTTCATAGTTCCGGCCGCAGCCGATGTCTCCTTGAGGCTCAGATCAAGAGAACTGTTAATGTCATCACCGTATTTTGCAATATCTCCTTTTATCCTGATATCGTCCAGATTTGCCGCCACATCGGTAGAATCATTTTTGATGGCTGCGTTAACAGAGGCAATCCTGATATCGGTCCGCGCCTCGAGACTGTCATAGTTGAGCAGGCCTTTAAGTTCTATGCCCAACTGGCTGATTGCGGCATCGGTGCCCGATGACATGTCCTTGTAAGTGGCATTAACGTCTTTAATGAATATCTTCTGCAGATCTGCATATACATCCATGCCGCTGTCATCCTTGACCTCCTCCTTGGGCTCTGACGTTCCGAATACATCCAGATTGGACCGGCCGTCAACTGCGGTGAACAGGTTTGCGCTTACACCATCTACGAACAGATTGGTCAGGATTATCTTTTTCTCCTTGTAGAGAGTCTTGAAATCTACAGTTACGGTAAAATCATCAATGGCGGCCAGGGTATCGGACGGGGAGTCCTCCATATCGTCATAAACGACAAGACCGTTCAGGCGGAATCCCAGGAACGGATATGTCTTTACCAGTTTAAGGTCCACATAGTCAACTTTTGCGCGGGCAGGGGAGTATCGGTTTATGGCTTTCTGGGCGACATTGGTCAGGCCGGAAGATGTGAATACCAGCCAACATACCACTCCGACAAGAATCAGCACCAGTCCTATCAGAGAACCCAGTGTGATACCTGATATTTTAAGGGTTTTCTTAAGTTTTTTGTTCATTACAGTTTTGTAAATGTGATTGTGGACTTACTGCTGTCATTCTTGTCATAGGCCTCCATCTTGGTTTCAGAGAGTGACTCTATGATAAATGTGACATATGTGGTAATACTTGATTCTGATTCATCATATTGGGTAACGCGCAGTTCCAGCTCGTCGCCATAGAGATCCCATGTAAAATTCTGGGTTATGCCGCCTCTGTCACGGCTTCCGGAATAATCGTCCAGGAAATGATATGTCCATGTGTTTGTTTTCCATGTACCGATAAGCATGTCCTCATCAAAATCATCCTTGCCGCAACCGGCAAAAAGGATAAGAACTGTTGCCAATACCAATGACAACCTGAATAATCTCTTTTTCATAAGCATTCTCATGTTTACGTGTACCTATAATATAGATAAAACAGGGCGAAGTTAAGCAAATTTTACATATATCCTTATATGAAGGACTCAAAGAACAAATCAAATAGGATTATTATACGGTTATCAAACAAAAAAAGTAAATTTGCAAGTCTTTTTAAGGTATAAGGATTATGTTCAGAACAAGAACTTGTGGAGAGTTACGCCTGACCGATGCCGGCACCGTAGTCACGCTGGCCGGATGGGTGCAGAGAGTACGTAAAATGGGTGGTATGGTCTTTGTTGACCTGCGTGACCGCTACGGTATTACCCAGCTTGTGTTTGACGATGCAACCGATGCCGCCCTTTGCGAGCAGGCAAGTCGTCTGGGACGCGAATTCGTGATTCAGATTACCGGTAAGGTGAGCGAGCGTTCCAGCAAGAACTCCAAGATTCCCACAGGTGATATTGAAATATTGGTAAGCACACTTAATGTCATCAATGCGGCCGATACGCCTCCCTTTACAATCGAGGACGATACCGACGGCGGTGATGACCTGCGTATGAAATACCGCTATCTTGACCTGCGCCGCCAGTGCGTACGCAAAAACCTGGAACTGCGCCACAAGATGGTCATGGAGATACGCAAGTTCCTGGATGACCTGGGCTTCATGGAGGTTGAGACACCGATCCTTATCAATTCAACTCCCGAGGGCGCACGTGACTTTGTGGTTCCTTCACGCATGAATCCCGGTCAGTTCTACGCTCTGCCTCAGAGCCCCCAAATACTCAAGCAGCTGCTTATGGTATCAGGTTTTGACCGTTACTTCCAGATAGCCAAGTGCTTCCGTGACGAGGACCTGCGTGCCGACCGTCAGCCTGAGTTCACACAGATTGACTGCGAGATGTCATTTGTGGAGCAGGAAGATATCCTGCAGATATTTGAGGCTATGGCCAAGCATCTGTTCAAGAGCATCCTTGGCATTGAGATGAAGGATCCTTTCCAGCGTATGACCTGGCAGGATGCTATGAAATACTATGGCAGCGACAAACCGGACCTGCGTTTTGATATGCACTTTGTGGAACTTATGGATGTTCTCAAGGGCTACGGATTCGGCGTGTTTGACGGTGCCGCTTACATAGGCGGTATCTGCGCAAAGGGTGCCGCTACTTATACCCGCAAGCAGATTGACGCTCTAACTGAGTATGTAAAGCGTCCTCAGATTGGTGCCAAGGGTATGGTTTATGCCCGCGTTGAGGCTGACGGCAGCGTCAAGTCATCGGTCGATAAGTTCTACAGCCAGGAGGTTCTGCAGCAGCTTAAGGCTGCCATGAATGCTGAGGCCGGTGACCTTATCCTTATCCTTAGCGGTGATGATGCTATGAAGACTCGCAAGCAACTCTCTGAACTGCGTCTTAAGGTGGCCGATGAGCTTGGTCTGCGCGACAAGAACCAGTTCAAGTGCCTGTGGGTGATTGACTTCCCGATGTACGAATGGAGTGATGAGGAGAACCGCCTCATGGCTATGCATCATCCGTTCACCAGCCCCAAGCCTGAGGATGTTCCTTTGCTTGACACTGATCCGGCAAGCGTTCGCGCCAATGCATATGATATGGTAATCAACGGTATTGAAGTTGGTGGCGGTTCTATCCGTATCCACGACAGCAAGCTGCAGGCTACCATATTCAGGATCCTGGGCTTTACTCCAGAGCAGGCTCAGGCCAAGTTCGGCTTCCTGATGAACGCATTCAAGTTCGGTGCTCCTCCTCACGGTGGTCTGGCATTCGGTCTGGACCGCTTTGTCAGCATCTTTGCCAAGCTGGACAGCATCCGTGACTGCATAGCGTTCCCCAAGAACAACTCAGGCCGCGATGTCATGCTGGATGCTCCGGGTCCTCTTGACCAGTCACAGCTTGATGAGCTTCAACTTAAGGTTGACTTGAAAGCATAAGAAAAAGCCGCTTCTCGTTATTGAGGAGCGGTTTTCTTTTACACTACACCAGACTATACCTTTGGGGACGCAACGTTCCGCGACTACTCCGCCTCCCTTACGGACCCTAAACGCCGAACTCGTCCTCATAGTCCCCTTCGGGGCCTAACGTTCCTCGAACAAGCGGCGTTCTTAACGGGATCCTCCAGGGGGCTACGCTTACGTCGCTGCACTGATGGTCCCCAAAGGTATAGTCCGGCTCCGTGCAAAATAAAACCTTCTGCAGAAAGGAGCCTATGTGAGCGTGGCATTCCGGTATCCCGTTGGAGGAAACCGGCCTTACCATTTATCATAAACTTTACCTTTTTTAGCAGAAAATGCTTGGTGGAATGGGGTAGAAAGCGGAAATTTGCAGGCGTAAAACTTCAGGGTGGGGCGAAATTCCCCGACCGGCGGTAAAGTCCGCGAGCCGAAAGGCCGAACCGTTGCAACTACGGTACCGACAGTATAGTCTGGATGGAAGAAGAATTTATGAGTATCAAAACAGTCCTGTCAGGCGTTATCGCGCCTGCAAAACTTGTTTGTGCCAAGGGCATGAACAAGACATCCGAGTTCAGTTTTTCGGCTATTGCCGACAGTTTGTCATTCAGACTCATCAGGTTTGCATGCCTGTTCGTGTTGTTGTTTGCCAGCGTTGGTGCATCGGCACAGAACACTACCGCATCCATTAGCGGATCCGTGAAAGATTCCGACGGTGAGCCTCTCCAGGCTGCTGCAGTGGTAGTTACCAACAATGAGACCGGCGCATTCTATGGCGCGGTTGCCAATAAGTACGGCATCTTTTCCCTGTCGGGACTCAAGCCCGGCAAGTATCTGGTGACGGTATCGTTCCTGGGTTATCAGGATGTGGCTTATGACAACGTGGTGCTCTCTATGGGTAAGGATTACAATTTCAATGTCGTCCTTAAGGAGGAGACCAAGAATATCCCGACCGTGACCATACGCGGTGAGAGCACACATTTCAACGAGACCCGTACCGGTCAGACCTACCATATTGACAGGGAGAGCATGTCCATGCTGCCGTCAGTAAACCGTAGCATGCTGGATTACACTCGTTTATCGCCTTACAGCGGCATTGAGAACACTATGGCTGGTCGTGACGGACGCGGAACCACACTCACAATCGACGGTGCCGTTCTGAACAACAGTTTTGGTCTTTCGGCCGATCTGCCCGGCGGCGGAACACCTATTTCTATTGATGCGGTCGATGAGATGCAGGTGGCAATTGCGCCTTACGATGTACGTCAGAGCAACTTTACCGGCGGTGGCATCAATGTAATAACCAAGTCGGGTACAAACACGCTGAAAGGTACTGCATACACCTATTACCATAATGAGAAGATGCGCGGTAACCGTATTGACGGCGTGGATCTGGGCGATAGGGTAAGCAACAGCCATACTACGGTTGGATTCACTCTGGGTGGTCCGATACTTAAGGACAAGCTGTTCTATTTTGTTAATGCTGAGTATGTTACCACTCCAGGCCCGATTACCGAGTATAAGCTGTCCCAGGATGGAATTGGTGATGATGCCGCCAAGATAAGTCGTGTTACCACAGCCGATATGGAACAGTTTGCAACTGCACTTAAGACATATGGTTATGATGCAGGCGGTTATGACCTTACCAAAGGTGATCAGACAAACACCAAGGTGCTGGCACGTATTGACTGGAACATCAACAACAACCACAACCTGATGCTGCGTTACAACTGGACCGGAAACAAGCAGTGGAGCACTCCCAATGCCAAGAGTACAGTTGGCGCCAAGGCCGCATCGGAACGTATATCAAAGAATTCATATGCATTCCTTAATAACTGCTTCAGTATCAATGATAACGCATGGTCAGCCGTGGCCGAACTCAACAGCCGTCTGAGCGGCAAGATGAGCAATAAGCTGTCGGCCAGCGTATCGGACGTAAGCAATCTGCGTGGATCCGATTCGGAGTGGTTCCCGCATATCGATATCCGCAAGGACGGTGACGCGTTTATGAGCGCAGGTTATGAGGCATTCTCAAACGGTACCGGAAACTACGTGCGTACATACAGTTTCAGTGACCATATACGCTGGACACTGGCTCACAGCACCATTACGGCCGGTCTGAGCTATCAGTACCAGAAGGGTGCCACCAACTACCGCATGTACGGAACGGGTTACTACCGATACAACTCACTCGAGGATTTTATCAATCAGGCTGCTCCTGCGGCATTCGGAATGACTTACACCTATGACGGGATTGATGATCCTGCATCACGTACATCATTTGGTCAGACCGCCGCTTTCCTGCAGGCTGAGTCACATATAACAGACAAGTTTACTGTTACATACGGACTCAGGGCAGACCATATGCAGTATTATGAGCCCCTCCAGACCAATGAGTCATTCAAGGCTCTTGACTGGACAAATCACTTCTATGCAGCAGGACAGGCTCCTGCAGGCTATAAGTCTCCCGTTATTGACAACGGCAAGTGGCCCAAGGCAAACGTGCAGTTATCGCCGCGCATAGGATTCAATTGGGATGTGGACGATGCCCGCACGCTGACGGTTCACGGTGGTGCAGGTCTGTTTACGGGCCGTATCCCTCTGGTTTTCTTTGCCACAATACCCAACAGCAGCGGTATGCTGCAGAACACCGTGATGTTCCCCACGGCAGGTGATGCCTTCCTGACGGGTCTGCAGGGCAATTTCCTCTATACCGAGGCCGATTTGAGGAACTATCTTGTTCAGCAGGGTCTGCCTATGACAGCCAACCCCAATCCGGTGTTAAAGGGCGCATCAATAACCGGCATCAGGAGTGATTTCAAGCTCCCGCAGGTATTCAAGACATCCCTGGCCATAGACTATGAGCCCGATGACCTGGCATTCCCGCTGGCAATATCGGTTGAGGGTATCTATAACAAGGATATCAACGCCGTCTATATTGAGAACTACAATCAGGTTCATGACGGTGCCGCAGGACGTTTCAGCGGAGCCGATAACAGAGTGAATTACAACACCGTAGCTCCGGTTTATTCAACAGTATCAAAGTCGGGTGGCGCTATGGTTATAAGCAATACCGATAAGGGTTACAGCTGGTCTCTGGGCGGTACTCTCAAGGCTGAGCCTGTATACGGACTCAAGACGGAAATTTCGTACATACATCAAGCCTCAATGTCCGTTCAGGATATGAAAGGTTCGGCTCTGAACTCCGCGTGGGGCAATACCCCCAATGTAAACAGTCCCAACGAGGTGGTTCTGCGCCCATCGGCCTATGTCATACCGGATAAACTGTCGGCTATGGCTACATACCGCATTGGTTATGCAAGCAAAAAGTTCATGAGTACTGAGGTTGGAGTGTTCTACACAGGTTACACTGCAGGTACCTACAGTTACACCCATACAAATGATATGAATGGTGACGGTATCTCAAATGACCTGTTGTACATACCTGCCGCCAAGGAAGAGGTCAGGTTTGTGGACAACGGAACAATCACCGCCGCAGAGCAGCAGCAGGCATTTTGGGACTTTGTAAACCAGGACAAGTACCTTAGCCGTCACAAGGGTGAGTATGCCGATGCAAACGCTGCACGTATGCCGTGGCTGAACCGTTTTGACTTGCATCTGGCACAAAACTTCAATGTAGGCGCCCTGAGAGGCTCCAAACGTAACAACGAGACTCTGCAGCTGTCACTGGATATCATGAATGTAGGCAATATGATTAACAGCAAATGGGGTGTCATGCAGACTCCCGCAGCCTGCAACAACGCCAAACTGCTTGAGTACAAGGGCACTGATGCCGACGGTTATCCGCAATTCACAATGGCAACAAACAAAGAAGGCCTTGTTTCCAAGACCTTCGATATGGATAAATCCAACTCCAACTGCTGGTACCTCCAGCTGGGCGTAAAACTGATATTCGATTAAATACAGAGTAGGGCTATTGAGACCGCAGCAAGTACGATACCGAGTACTTGGTGCGGTCTTAGTTTTTCATTGAAGGCCAGCCAGCCTACGATTGCTCCTATTGCCACGATTCCGATGTTGTGGACCGGGAATAGGAACGATGAGTCTATGGTCTTCATTGAGAGCATCAGGGTGTAGGTGCAGAAATAGTTCACAAAACCAAGAACTACACCTCCTAATACGTTCTTAAGAAGCAGAGGGGAGCGCTTGCCGTCCTCTCCCTTCTTGAAGAACGAGTATATGCACATAAGCATTGCCACAAAGAACACGGATGCGGTTACAAGTGATATCTCGCTGTTGATTACCTGCTCCGATAGTCCGGCTGCGGTGTCGTTTACGGTCACACGGTGCTGCAGAACCTTAAGGTATGCGTTGCTGGCGCCGAACATAAGGAACACTGTGACAGGTGCCAGAATATCCAGCAGAGTGTATTTGTGTCCGCCCTGGGGCTTATCGGTCCAGATGGTAAGGGTCATAGCCACCAGTACAAGGCAGATAAGCAGCCATTTGGGTTTTGCACTGCCCTCAATCAGCAGATATGATACTATGATAGGGATTACCATCGATGCGCGGCTGCATACGGTCGATATGGCCACACCTACGCGGCGGGTGGAGGCCGACAGCATGACCATTCCGGCCATGAATATGAATCCCAGTATTATTACGTCAACCAGCCAATCGGCTTTCAATGGGTTTACAACCGCTTCACCATTCAGTGAGAACAGCACTCCAAGTACGAATGCGGTCAGGTAATTGAAGAATATTGCCTGGTTGGCGTCGATATCCTTACGGTGAAATATCTTGAATACGATAGAGAACATTGCGGTCAGGATGGTCGCAATGATGAGAAACAGGATTCCTGTAAGTGTCATGTCTATAGTCTTTTAATCAATTAGTCCACGGTTTCGTAACATAGCCTCGGTCTTGGGGTCGCTGCCACGGAACTGGCGGTACAGTTTCATAAGGTCATCGCTGCCGCCTTTCTCCAGTATGTTCTTGCGGTAGCGCATTCCGGTCTCTTTGTTAAGCAGGCCCTCCTCCTGGAAGCACTGGAAAGCGTCGCAGTCCAGCACCTCGGCCCAGAGATAACTGTAATAGCCTGCGCAATAGTCATTATTGAATATGTGGTTGAAGAATGTGCCGCGGTAACGGTACTCAATCTCCGGTATCATGCCCAGTTTGGCCGATATCTCATCCTCAAACTTCTGGTCATCGAAGTTACTGTAATCCTTGAGCATGTGGTACTCCATATCCAGAAGGGCGGCTCCAACAAGCTCCACGGTCTCAAATCCGGTATTGAAATGGCCGGCATTCTGCATCTTCTCAATCAGAGCGTCGGGGATAGCCTGGCCAGTCTTGTAATGGAATGCGTATTGCTTTAATATTGAGGGATCTATGGCCCAGTGTTCCATAATCTGTGAACACATCTCAACAAAGTCATTCGGCGTGGCGGTACCGCTTACAGTAGGATAGTGACACTGTGTGAGCATTCCGTGCAGCGCATGACCGAACTCGTGGAATACGGTGCGGGCATCGTCTATGGAAAGCAGGCAGGGCAGGGTGTCGGTAGGCACTGAGAAATTGCATACGTTTATAGTAGTGGGGCGCTGGCTGCGTCCGCCATAGTTGAACTGCGGTGTGATATCGTTCATCCACGCTCCCTGACGCTTGGTGGCGCGTACAAAACAGTCGGTGTAGAAGTATGCCAGATGGCTGCCGTCGGCATCCAGGCACTCCCAGGTCTCAACTGTGGGATTATAGACGGGCAGGTTTTCTACCTTCTTGAACTTGATGCCAAACAGGGTCTCGGCAACCATGAATGAGCCCTTGCGTACGTTGTCCAGGCTGAAGTAGGGCATCAGTTGTGACTCGTCCAGGTCATATTTCTGCTTGCGCAGTTTCTCGGCATAATACCACCAGTCCCAAGCTGCCAGTTTGAAACGGCCGCCCTCGGCATCAATTATCTTCTGCATCTCGTCACGCTCGCGCTTGGCCTGTGGAACGGCATACTTCCAGATCTCCATAAGCAGGTTATAGGCTGCCTCAGGCGTCTTGGCCATGCGGTCCACCAGCTTGTAATCAGCAAACGTCTCATATCCAAGCAGATTGGCCATTTCCAGACGCAGGGTGAGCATCTCCTTGATTATGGCCTTGTTGTCATACTGGTTATTGTTGTTTCCGCGGCTGTAATAGGCCTTGTACATCTGCTCACGGAGGTCGCGGTCCTTGCAGTTCTGCAGGAAGGGTATCCAGCAGGGCTTCTGTACGTTGAACGCCCATCCGTCCAGACCTTTCTCCCGGGCACGTGTGGCTGCGGCGTCAAGTTGGTCCTGAGGCAGGCCTTTCAGGCGGTTGATATCATTCACATTGAGCACGTAGGCGTTGCTCTCATCCAGATTGTTGTTGGCAAACTTGACACGGAGCTCTCCCAGACGGTTCTGGATCTCAACGAAACGGGCCTTTGCCTTGTCATCCAGAAGGGCACCGCCCTTGACGAAACGGCGGTAGTATTTCTCCAACACCTTTATCTGCTCTGTGGTGAGTCCGCTGTTGTCTTTCTTGTCGTATAATGTTTTGATTCTCTTGAATATAACCTCATTCATGTAAAGATAGGAATCGGCCTCTGTCTGCATGGGTATGACCTTCTCCTCGGTCTCTTTCATGATGTCATCGGCATCGGTTTCCATGAGGTTGAAGAATACTGCGCCTACTTTGTTGAGCAGCTGGCCGCTGGCCTCAAGAGCCTCGATGGTATTCTCAAAAGTAGGTGTGTCTGTGCAGGCTGCTACAGCGTCTATATCGGCCTTGAACTGGCGGAAACCCTCCTCAAAGGCGGGCATATAGTCACTGGACTGGATTTTGTCAAACTCAACTGCACCATAGGGCGCTTTACTCTCCTCAAAGAACGGATTTGTCCTCTTTTCACTGCATGACATAGTTAGCATGGCCGCAAATGCGGTTACGATTATTGTTGATTTGTTCATATAATAGGGTTATTTGACTGCAAAAATAACATCTTTTATCTGTATACGGTTGAATTAACGATGAAGGTGGCGGAAAGGGGGAAATGATCACCCAAAGGCATTGAATCGTCACTTCTTACATAGCCGGTTTCATCAATGTTTACGTTTACGGGAGTCAGCTTGCCACCATTCTTGGGATTCAGATAGATAATCTTGTCAAGAACCTCACCGTTACGGCTGCAATCCTTTGAACCGGGATCCCTGGTGACTATGCCATCCACAATATCAGGGTATACGCCTCCACGTTCCATTTCTATCCACACATCGCTTACGGTGGCGCGTCCGGTTTGTGCGATATAGTCTATGAATTGGGTCTTTACACTGTCTCGGGCATACCAGGTGTTCAGGTCTCCGACAACTATTACGGGGCGTTTGTCCAGATGCTTGAGAATGTAATCCCGCAGCTGGCGCCACTGGACCATTCGTGCACGACGGTCCGGACCATCATTGCCTGCAAATTCATCGGCATCATCACCAGCATCCATGTGCATATTGTATATTACCAGTTCGGAACCTTCCTTTAGCTTTACATCATACCTGCGGAAACCTTTGGTCACAATATCATCCCATGCATGGTTGAATTTACCGTAGGCTGTTGTCCAACTGACACTGTCTGAACACTTTGCATCAATATCCTTTTTCCAGAAACCATTGATTCCATCGCAAGGGAAACGGGCATTGACCATCTTGCTTACATCAATACCGCAATACCAGGAATCCTGATTGTAATCTGACTTAAGTGCTGAACTGAGTTGCTCATTGAAGTCAAAGTTTTCCTGAACGGCTATGAAATCATAACTATGATCTGCCAGATATCGGCTTATCTGGGGTGTCAGTTCCTGACCGGGACCATCTTCATTTATGGTTATCTGAACCGTTCCCAGGATTTTTATGGTATTGGGCAGGCCATCTACATTGAGAGTTACGATAGAGAACTCTTCCTGAACATCAACCGGTTCACCTTGAGGGGTGTTGTCATCGGCGTCATTATTATTGCACGATGTTATAAAAGCCATACTTAAGAATAGGATAGCGGCCTGTAAGAGTTTAATATCCTTTCTAAACATGTTATTATCAGTTGCTTTGTCAAATAGAATAACAAAAATAGAAAGAAATCACTAAATTTGCACATTCAAATAACAATTGTTGTAATGAAAGCAATCAGGATTTTTGCCGCTGCTGTCGCATTCTTGGCTGTGGTGGCTTGCACAGGAAACAAAAAACAGACAGTTATGACAAACCGTGAACCCGCAAACATTATGGTAGTGGTTGACCTTCAGAAGGATTTCATTGACGGAAACCTGCCTGCTACCGACGGCACACGCGTTGTGGAGCCTGTAAAGAGCGTCCTTACCAAGTTTGACAAGGTATATTTTACCCTTGACTGGCATCCATGGAACCACTGCTCATTCAAGGCAAACGGCGGTATCTGGCCTCAGCACTGCGTACGCTACACTGTTGGCGCAGCTCTGCCTGACGGTATTCTGGACAATCTGGATATCAATAACGTACGTTTCCTGCCCAAGGGCCAGGCTCAGGATAAGGAGGAGTACGGTCAGTTTGAGAACACCAAGGGTAATGACCAGGACCTGTTTGTAAAGGGTGACAAGGTTGTTGTATGCGGTATAGCTGCCGAGTACTGCGTCCTGGAGACACTCAAGAACCTGGTTCGTCTTAGCAAGGAGGTAGGTTTTGAACTCTCAGTCTACCTGGAGGGCGTAGCATCCATCGAGAGCAACGAGCCTCTGGTTACCTACATGAACGAGAATAAGATAAAGATTTATAAATAAGGATTTTATGGAGAGCACTATAGTAAAGAGTGTGTTGGAGAATGACCTCTATAAATTCTCCATGTCATACTATTACCAGCGGACTACTCCCGATGGTATAGGCACATTCAGTTTCAATGACCGCAACGGCATGAAGTTCACGCCGGAGTTTGTGAATCTCTTACGTAAGGAGTTCAAGAAACTGGAGACACTGGCCCTGACCGATGAGGAGTTCAAATGGTGCCTCTCCAATATCTATTTCATACCTCAGTGCTATTTTGAGTGGCTCAAAGGCTTCAGGTTCAATGCCGATATAATCGACATATCGCTTGATGAGGAGGGCCACCTGCACATTGAGGCAAAAGACCTTATCTACAAGGTCACACTGTATGAAATCCCCATTCTGAGTACGGTATCGGAGGTATATTACAAGATATATGAGAAAACCGAGCCGGACTGGGCATACATAGACAGCCATCTGGAGAAGAAGGTTGCAATATCAAACGAGAACAAGCTCAAGTTTGCAAACTTTGGTATGCGCCGCCGCTACTCACGTGAGGTTGAGGATCATGTAACCGAGTATCTGACACGCCACGCCAAGTATTTCATCGGCTCATCGACCGTATATTTCGCAATGAAATACCAGTCAATCCGTCCGGACCTGAAGCCTATCGGCACTATGGCTCACGAGCTTATGATGGCAACTGCCGCATTCATGGGACCCAAGGAGGCTAACTATTACGTTATGCGCAACTGGGCTCAGATATTCGGCGGAAACATGGGTACGATGCTGCCTGACTGCTTTACAACGCGCGTGTTCCTTCGCAATTTCTCGCTCGATATGGCCAAACTATATGACGGCGTACGTCACGACAGCGGCGATCCGTTTGAGTTCGGCGACAAGATCATAGCCAAATACGAGTCATACCACATAGACCCCATGACCAAGTCAATAGTGTTCAGTGACGCCCTTGACTTTGACCGTGCCCTGGCCATCCAGAAGTACTTTGAGGGTAGGATAAAGGTATCGTTCGGCATCGGCACAAACCTCACTAACGATGTAGGCACTGTAGATCCGTTAAACATCGTAATGAAACTCAAGACCTTCCAGGTCAACCCCCGCCAGCACGTCTACCGCTGCGTAAAACTGTCCGACACCCCGGGCAAGGAGCTGGGTGATCCCGATGAGGTTCACTCCTACAAAGTTATCCTTGGCTTGATTTAATAAAGTACAATCCCACCTGAGAAAAATATATTTCCCAGGTGGGATTTTTTAAAAACCCAGGTGGGAAATCGAATGGTTTGTGTGGGGAATTAACGGGGCGCTTGACGTTATTACCCGATGATCAATAAAACAAATATGAGAAAGGCCCTTTCCATTTACGTAATTCTGGTACAGCTGTTGCTTGAATCGGCTGTATTATCGGTAACGGCACAGAATAAGCCGGTGGCCGGCGATTGGGTCAGAGGCTTAGTCACTGATAGCCTGGGACATTATATTGACAGAGTCAGTGTAATTGAACTGAATGCGGCTGGTGACACCTTGAAGGAAGTGCCTACTGACAGCAAGGGCGTTTTCAATTTCATGCTGATAAATCCTAAGGACAGTATCAGGTTTTCCAAAAGAGGGTACCGGGATACGGTTGTTTCAATCAACCGGTTATATTATCAGATATCATTGAGAGATAAGCCAGAGCCGGAGCCTGAACCCGAGCCTGAACCGGAGCCCGACCTTAGTGATATGGTTCCTGCATATGATGCGTCTGAGAATGAGGAGAGATTCATTGTATGTGATTATGAGGAGAGCCTGATTGAGGTGGTTCCTGACAGTTTTATATGCGGATATACATTCAGCCCGTACGGTTATAAGCCCTATGGTATGTTCCTGCAGAAAGACAGCGCAGGTTACCGCGTTGTCCTTAATTACTATAAATATGACAGGGACAGGATTGACGATGTAATGTCAACTGCCGTTATGGAGAAGAGTGAATGGGAGGCCGGCAATCTGATTGAGGCGGCAAAGAGAGATATTGACCGTGCAAAAGTGTATCAGAAGGGTCCCAAAGTGGATATTGCCCGGGATTTCAATGTGGTTAAGGTCTTGATGGATGGTAAGGCTGCCGAACATTGGAAAGAGATACTTCTGAATATCCCCTGGTGTAATGTGTATTATGATTTTAAGAGTCAACTGGGGCCGGAGCCGATGGCTAATGCCAACCGATGGGAGGTTACACCTTACTATAATCCATCGGAGACAGCATATGAATCATATCACTGGATAAGCTCCAATGATTTGAGCAATTACGAAATGGTCAGACATTACAATGATTACATAATCGGCAATGTATTTGTAGATTACTGGGGCAGCGGCGGATGCATCGTAAAGGAGACTGACAGCAAAGGAAGACTGGTTAATGCCACATGTACCGATGAGCGCGGTTTCTTCTACCTGCAAGTAAAGGATCCGGATGTCCTGATGCTCAAGGCCTCTCTTACGCGCTATGATGAGGAAAGGGGCAAGTTCTTGAAATATGAACCTGTCGTGAAGAAAATTGCTGAAAAGGAGATTGATGAGGAATATTCTTCTTTTTGGTATACAATCGATAATGTATGGAATTATTTTAACCTGAACGATGTCAAAGTCACCAGACGGCCTCGGTTTTCAAAGCAGAAAGTAGTTGTGGTGACGGGTAGGAAACCCACAACAGATTCCGCTTTCACAGGAGTGGTGATGAATGCCATCGGACCACTTAAGGATGCAGTCATAACTGAGCGGGACCCAAAGGGTAATATCATATCCGAGACAAGAACCGGCGCTAACGGCGAGTTCAGGTTTGATTCCGTCAATCCCCAGAACATCCTGCACATAAGTTGTGAAGGCTATGCCGATATCCGGCACAAGATTGAAGGTGAGAGATTCATTATCACAATGAAGAAAAAGTAACGTATTCACAAATTTTTATTACCTTTGCAGCACAGAAAGATAAAGGTGATGAAAATCAGGGAGGTAATTGATGCCCTTGAGAGTTTCGCGCCTCTGCCACTGCAGGATGATTACGATAATTCAGGCTTGCAGGTTGGAACTACAGAGACCGAAGTTTCAGGGGTTTTATTGTGTCTGGACGTGACCCGTCAGGTTGTTGACGAGGCCATCAACAACGGATGCAATATGATCATTTCGCACCATCCGCTGCTGTTCCGCCCGCTCAAACGTCTTACCGATGACAGCATAGGAAGCATCGTGATGAGCGCCGTACGCGTGGGAATAACCATCTACGCAAGCCACACCAATCTGGACAACGCTTACAAGGGCGTGAATATGCGCATCGCAAACGTTCTTGGACTGACCGATGTTAGACCTCTTGATGAGCAACCTGATGGAAACGGTGCCGGTATTATCGGCCGATTCCCTAAATCCATGACCGAGCAGCAGTTGCTGGCTCTTGTCAAAGAGAAGTTTGGTGTAACCTGCATAAGGCATAACGGAGAACTGGGCAGACCAATCAAGCGTATGGCTGTATGCGGAGGTTCAGGTGCGTTTCTGACAGACAAGGCTGTTGCTGCGGGGGCCGATGCATTCATGACCGGTGAGATAGGGTATCATAGGTTCTTTGGATATGACGGCACCATCAAGCTGATTGAGGCCGGTCATTTTGAGAGCGAGCAGTTCACGGTTGACCTGATTGCCGACATCCTGAAGGAGGCATTCCCGGAACTGAGAGTGCTAAAGACCGCAAACAAGACGAATCCGATAAATTATTACATATAACTATGGCAACAAAAGAAGTAAAGAAAGACCCGAGCGAGTACTCTGTTGAGGAGAAACTCCAGTCACTGTATCAGCTGCAGACCATGCTGACCGAGATTGACAAGATCAAGACACTGCGCGGCGAACTGCCTCTTGAGGTTCAGGACCTTGAGGATGAGATTGCCGGTCTGACCACACGTATCGAGAAGGCCAGTGCCGATGTAGTCGAGATGAGCAAGGGCGTTGCAGAGAACAAGAACACAATTGAGGTTTCAAAAGCTGCCATTGCCAAGTATCAGGAGCAGCAGGACCACGTAAGCAACAACCGTGAGTTTGATTCACTGAACAAGGAGATTGAGTTCAAGAACCTGGAGATTGAGCTGGCCGATAAGCGTATCCGTGAGTTCACAAACGCTATCAGCACCAAGAAGGAGGAGATTGAGACAAACAGGGCTATCGTTGCTGAGAAACAGCAGGACCTTGAGGTCAAGAAGTCAGAGCTGCATGAGATTATTGAGGAAAACCGACAGGAAGAGGAGAGATTGCGTGACAGATGCAAGGCTCTTGAAATGAATATCGAGCCCCGTCTGCTGCAGTCATTCAAGCGTATCCGCAACAACACCCGCAACGGTCTGGGTATCGTTTATGTACAGCGTGAGTCATGCGGCGGTTGCTTTAACAAGATTCCGCCACAGCGTCAGCTTGATATCCGCATGCGCAAGAAAATCATAGTTTGCGAGTACTGCGGACGTATCATGATTGATCCAGAGCTGGCAGGTGTAAAGGAGGAAGTCAAGCACGTTGAGGCTCCCAAGCGTCGCACCCGTAAGGCTGCTGCCGAAGAAGATTGATTCAAATCTCAGTATAATCAGGAATATCCTGTAGGAAAACGTATTTTCCTGCAGGATATTCCATTTTTACACAGTAGTGCTTTAGGCCGTTGCTGACTATGAGGTAGTCTACATGGAGTACTAAATTGTATCTGGCTATCTGGTCAAAGACTTTCTGGGTGATTGCTACCGATGGGCGTTTGTACTCCACTATGACTTTTGGCGCGCCGGCCTTGTCATAGATGACACTGTCGCAGCGACGGGACATTGAGTTCAGTTCAATGGCCTGCTCATTGGCGATATGTGATGCGGGGAATCCTTTGTAGTTGATTAGATATGAAACGAATGCCTGACGTACGTTTTCCTCGGGGGTAAGGGGTGTCCAAATCATGCGAATAGGGTCCCAAATGGATAATTTTCCGCCCTGTTCGGATATTTTCGGCTCAAATGGTGGCAAATTCAAATTATCAGTCATATCTTTGTAAACAACTCAAAATGAGTATTCATACTCTTGAGTTGCGAATTTACTAAAAGGATTTGAAATGGCAACATCGGGAACCGCATACCGTCAGGTTCTTAAGGAACTTGAAAAAGGGGTATACCAGCCGGTATATTACCTGATGGGGGACGAACCGTTCTTCATTGATTCCATATCGGACTATATAAGGGAACATGCTCTGCCGGAGGAGGCAAGAGATTTCAACCAGTTGGTGCTCTATGGCAACGAAACTTCAATGAATGAGGTTATTCAGCGCGCTAGAGCTTATCCCATGGGGGCTGACCGCCAGGTGATCATTGTCAAGGAGGCGCAACACCTTATGAAACGTGATTCTGAATCGGGCGGAAGTGTATCGGATATATTAGGCGCATATCTGCTGCATCCGCAGAACAGCACCATACTTGTGTTCTGTCATAAGAATGGCTCGTTGGATAAGCGCAAGAAGATTGTAGCTGCCATTGAGAAAGCCGGTGTTCTGTTTGAGTCCAAGAAGGTTAAGGATGATGCGCTGCCGGATTTTATAGGCGAATTCCTAAATGAACATGGGCTCAAGATGTCTCCTAAAGGAATGTCCATGATGAGCGAATTTGTAGGCGCAGACCTGAGCCGTATGAACGGAGAACTTGAGAAACTTGTCACGGCAATGCCTGATGGAGTAAAGGAGATAACCCCGGAATTTATTGAAGAACATGTTGGCATAAGCAAGGACTACAATATATTTGAGTTCAGGGACGCTATCATAAACAAGAATGTTCAGAAAGCCAACAAGATTGCAGCATATTATGAGAGTAATCCAAAAATGTATCCCATCCAGTTGGTGACGGCTGCCATTTTCCCGTATTTTGCCAATCTTATGCTGGCTTTCTACGCACCGGACAAAACAGACCGGGGTATAGCAGACCAGTTGGATCTTAAGAGTACCTGGGGAGTCGGGGACTACACAACCGGTATGCGTAATTATACGGCGACACAAACCATGAAGATTATAAATACCATACGCAGATATGATGCCAAATCCAAAGGTGTTGACGCTACAGCCAATACAGGGGAGGGACTTTTGAAAGAATTGCTGTTCCTGATACTGCACTGACAATTGAATATTTCGGATAACAGTAGGGATTTGTTTCAAATTTTGAAATCTCGCTGATTATTTGTTTTTAAGGCTGCCCGATGGGTGGCCTTTAATTATATTTAACATATACATTTGTATTAAAAGCGCTGCAAACGCAAATGCCGCAAGCCTATTTTGCAGTACATCAACAACACAAATGTATACATTTCTGAGACCTTGAGATAATAGGAAAAGACCAGATGGTCGGCTTATGCAAAAGTGTATACATGATTTATAATAAATAATAATATGCTTTAAATCAGTTTATTTATATGATTAACTCTAAAGTTTTTCAACAAATCTACCGGTTTCATTATGCAAAACGGTCCAAAATACTGGCCATAGTGATATTATGCATATAATAATGTCTTATTAATCAATAATTTAATAAAGATATCCAAACCTTATTCAACCTTTGATTCATCAATTCCGCTATCAATCTGATTGAATATTCAAAGATCATTGCAACATATGTTTGATTATACATTTGTAAACTACAAATGTTGTGTACATTTGGATGTTGCGAAACCAAATTAATTTTGATACATTTGTAACAATAACGAAAAATGTGTCATTTTCAGCTATGAAAGAGAGGTTGATAGAATTAATGGAACTGTTGCATCTTACTCCAACACAGTTTGCAAATGCAATAAATGTACAAAGGGCTACGCTGCAGCATATATTAAACGGCAGAAACGAACCCAGCCTTAAATTTATGATGGCAATCCATAAGGCCTATCCTGATATTGAACTTGAATGGCTTCTGGACGGAAAAGGATCGGCAATTCCCGGACTACAGGATAATGTGCGTCAGGAACCGGATTATCCTCTTTTGCCCGGTATGGATTCGATATTCCTGGATGATGTACGGAAAACTCCGGATTTTTCAAGTCTCAGAGAGGAAGATTCGCTTCAGAAACAACGAAAAAAACGTAATAATAAGGAAGATACGCCCCTCACAGATATCCCAAAACCATTAAAGGAAAAGACAATTAAAGAGGTCATGGTTTTCTTTGATGATGGTACATATCAGAAATTTTCATCGGAATTAAAAAAATAATACGGATTTTTTGATTTTTTAGAATTTGATGTTTATTTTTGCTGATAACAAGAATAAACCAATTAAAGCTATGAAAAAATATCTATTTGTTTTGGCTATCGCGGTGTTTGCTCTCTGCGGTTGCCGTAGCAGTAAAGAAGCATCAAAAACAAACCAGAATGAGGTATGGCAGACCCTGCTTGTAAAACAACTTGACGCTCAGGTGCAGGATCAGATTATTACCGTAAAGTACAATAACGGTACTACTCTCTGCTACAGGATTCTGGATAACTTTGGCAATGTGACTCTTACATGGGATCATACCAACGGCCGTAAGAATTTTGACGATGGTCCCAGTAATTACAAGGGTGACATCAGCATACCTTCATTTATCGTAACAGGTGAGAATGATGATTTCACATTCCGTGTAATGGAGATAGACCAGAATGCCTTCTATAATGCAGAGGTTAATTCTATCGATATCCCTTACAGTGTAATACGTATTGTCAATGACGCATTCAAAGGCTGTACCGGTGTAAAGAGATACACGGTCAATGAGAACAACCAGTCATATAAGGATGTTGACGGCGTTCTGTTCAGCAAGGACAACAGAATGCTCATTAAATATCCGGACAAGAAGGCTCTGACAGATTATGTCATATCTGAGGAGGTATCTTTGATCTGCACCGAGGCATTCATAAACAACTCTTTCCTGAGAAAGGTCAATATTGGTAACTTTGTTACTGCAGTCAGCGACTATGCATTCAAGAACTGCACTGCTCTTGAGGAAGTTGAGTTGGGAGGAAACGTTAGAATATTGGGTGTTGATTCATTCAAGAACTGTCCAAAACTGGCTCTGATTAACTCTCATGGCATATTCCCGCCGCACAACAGCCCCACAGTGTTTGATGATGAGACCAAACAGAATGCCAAGTTGTATGTGCCAAGAGGCCAGATAATGAACTATAGGAGACGTCTGGAATGGCGCGATTTCAAGAACGTGCAGGAATACTAATTCAATTACACCTATAACTAACCTGGTGCAGCCTTTTGGGGTTGCACCTTTTTTTGTACCTTCGCAGTGCTATTTTACTACGTATGAAGAAATTCCAATCAGATATGGTTGTGGCCGATAACCGCTTGGTCGGTCCTTGTGCCACACTGCTGACATTGCAATATCCCGGAGAATTGCCGGATATGGTGGCCGGGCAGTTTGCCGAATTGCAGGTGCCATCGGCCAAGGTGCTGCTGCGCAGGCCCATTTCAATTCATTCCATTGACCGTGCAAGAAACCTGGTTGAGTTTCTTATCCAGATTGTCGGGGAAGGAACATCATCGCTTGCAGAGCTTAAGCAGGGTGATAAGGTTAATGTCCTTTTGCCGCTCGGCAACGGTTTCAGTTACCGCACTACACATGTTTCAAGGCCCTTGCTTATTGGTGGCGGAGTGGGTGTTGCTCCGTTGCTGTTTCTTGGTCAGGAATTGGCAGAACATGGCATAAGGCCTGTATTCCTTTTTGGAGGACGGACAGAGAGCCTTATTCTGCGTAAGGAGGAGTTTATGAAGTACGGTGACCTGTTCATGACGACCGAGGACGGATCGGCCGGAGAGAAGGGTTTTGTGACTAATCACAGCCTGCTTATGGACAGCGAGTCATTTGACCGCATCTATGCCTGTGGTCCTACGCCTATGCTCAAGGCTGTGGCCAAGTGGGCAAAGGAGCATGAGATGGCCTGTGAGGTGTCTCTGGAGCACCGTATGGCTTGCGGAATAGGCGCATGTCTGTGCTGCGTTGAGGATACTGCCGATGAGGGCAACGTGTGTGTTTGTAAAGAGGGTCCGGTATTCAATATAGATAGACTGAAATGGTTCAATTAAGCACTAAGATAGGCTCACTGGAGTTCAAGAACCCGGTCATGACGGCATCGGGCACATTCGGTTACGGCACTGAGTACGCTGATTTTATGGATATCAACCGTCTTGGCGCCATAATAGTAAAAGGTACTACGCTCAATCCGCGCCAGGGTAATCCTTATCCCCGTATGGCCGAGACTCCGGCAGGGATGCTCAATGCCGTAGGTCTGCAGAACAAGGGTGTTGACTACTTTGTGGATCATATCTATCCTGAGGTACGGAAGTTCCAGACTAACGTGATTGTGAATGTATCGGGTTCATCTATTGAGGATTATGTGCAGTGTGCAAGCATAATTAATACTCTTGATGACATACCGGCCATTGAGCTTAATATCTCTTGCCCTAATGTAAAGCAGGGCGGAATGGCGTTTGGTGTCAAGCCTGAAAGCGCTGCTCAGGTTGTGAGTGCTGTGCGCAAAGCTTATGATAAGACTTTGATTGTGAAGCTTTCACCTAATGTGACTGATATTACTGAGATTGCCCGGGCGGTTGAGGGGGCTGGGGCCGATAGCGTATCGCTCATCAACACCATGCTTGGTATGGCTATTGATGCCGAGAAGCGCAAACCTATCCTGTCAACTGTTACCGGCGGCATGAGCGGGCCGGCAGTCAAACCTGTGGCTTTGCGTATGGTTTGGCAGACTGCAAAAGCTGTCAAGATTCCCGTAATAGGCTTAGGCGGCATCTGCTCTGCTACCGATGCAATTGAATTCCTTTTGGCTGGTGCTTCAGCCATTCAAATAGGTACGGCAAACTTTATTGACCCTTCTATCTCTGAGAAAGTTGTTGACGGAATCGAAGATTACCTTTCACGTCACGGTTTCAATTCCGTTCAGGATATCATCGGAGCCTTAGAGTAAGTCTGGGCGCAACCTTTTGGTTCTTTCCAGGGATTGTTGGAATTCCCAATCATCTATTAAAGCTTGATTTCCTGATAATAGGACATCGGGAACCTTCCAGCCTTTGTAGTCGGCGGGACGGGTGTAGACGGGTGGAGCCAGGAGGTTGTCCTGGAAGCAGTCGGAGAGGGCGGACTGCTCGTCGGAGAGGACGCCGGGAATCAAACGTACTATGCTGTCGGTCATTACGGCGGCTGCAAGTTCTCCTCCTGTGAGGACGTAGTCGCCGATGCTTATCTCGCGGGTTATCAGATGCTCACGGATGCGGTAATCGATTCCTTTGTAGTGACCGCACAGAATGATTATGTTGTTTAGCAGGGATAGGCTGTTGGCGGCTTTCTGATTGAACTGCTCGCCGTCGGGTGAAGTGTATATTACCTCATCGTATTCACGCTGTGACTTGAGGTCGGTAATGAGGCGGTCAATGGGTTCTATCTTCATTACAAGGCCGGCACAGCCTCCAAATGGGTAGTCATCGGTCTTGTGGTGCTTATCGGTGGTGTAGTCCCTTATGTCATGCAGATGGATATCGGCAAGACCGGCTTTCTGGGCACGTGCCATCATTGAGCAGTTAAAGAAACCCTCAAGCATATCGGGAAATACTGTAAGTATATCTATACGCATAAATATGTACTATAATCGCCTGCAAAATTACAAAATTATGCGTAAATTCGCGGTCTGAAAACTGCACTTTCAAGACTGGGTCAAAAAATGAGCGAAACCGAACGGATAATAGAGCTGCGCGAGTTGTTGCATAAATACAACAACCTGTACTATGTGCAGAACGCTCCCGTAATATCCGATATCGAGTTTGACAAGCTTATGCATGAGCTCATTGACCTGGAAGAACGTCATCCTGAACTGTACGATCCCAATTCACCCACACAGCGTGTAGGAAGTGACCTGAGCAAGGGTTTTGAGCAGGCTGAGCACCGTTATCCCATGCTTTCGCTTGACAATACTTACAGCGAGCAGGAGGTTCGGGATTTCTTTCAGCGTGTGAGCGGATTGCTTAATGAGCCGTTTGAGATTTGCTGTGAGCTTAAGTATGACGGACTCTCCATTTCACTTATTTATGAGGAGGGCAAGCTGGTGCAGGCTGTGACTCGCGGAGACGGTGTAAAGGGCGATATCGTGACTGATAACGTTCGCACTATCAAGTCAGTACCTCTGGTGCTCCAGGAGGGCAAATATCCATCAAGTTTTGAGATCCGGGGAGAGGTTCTGATGCCCTGGACATCATTTGAAAGGTTGAATGCAGAACGTGAGCGCCAGGAGGAACCTCTGTTTGCAAATCCGCGCAACGCGGCATCGGGCACACTCAAGCTGCAGAATCCGCAGGAGGTGTCACGCCGCCAGCTGGATTCATACCTTTACTATCTTCTTGGCGAGCAGTTGCCCTGTGACGGCCATTATGAGAATATGATGGAGGCTCAGAAATGGGGTTTCAAGGTATCGGACCACATGAAGAAATGCACCACAATTGAGGAGGTGCTGGACTATATAAATTATTGGGACACAGAGCGTAAGAACCTTCCGGTTGCAACCGATGGCATTGTGCTTAAGGTTAACTCGTTAAGGCAGCAGCGCAACCTGGGATTCAAGGCCAAGTCTCCCCGTTGGGCCATTGCATACAAGTTCCAGGCTGAGCGTCAGTTGACGCGTTTGAACAGCGTGTCTTATCAGGTGGGTCGTACCGGTGCCGTGACTCCGGTGGCCAACCTGGATCCGGTCCAGCTTTCGGGAACAATCGTAAAGCGTGCCACATTGCATAACGCAGACATTATCAAGGGCTTGGACCTTCATGTTGGCGATATGGTTTATGTGGAGAAGGGTGGTGAGATTATCCCCAAGATTACGGCTGTGGACCTTGATTCACGTTCACTCCTGATGGGTGATCCCGTTAAGTTTGCCGATGTATGTCCTGAATGCGGCACAAAACTGATACGTTACGAGGGTGAGGCTGCATACTATTGCCCCAATGCAATCAGCTGCCCACCGCAGATTAAGGGCCGTATAGAGCATTTCGTGAGCCGTAAGGCGATGAATATAGACGGTCTGGGTACCGAGACGATAGATATTTTCTATCAGGCCGGCCTGATTAAGGATATTGCAGATCTGTATACACTTAAGGCAATGGATATCTGCCGTCTGGAGGGATTGGGAGAGAAATCGGCCGTAAGTATAGTGCACGGGATTGAGGACTCCAAGAAGGTTCCGTTTGAACGCGTGCTGTTTGCCATAGGAATACGTTTTGTAGGCGAGACTGTGGCCAAGATACTGGCGCGGGCCTTCAAGTCAATGGAGGCGCTTGAAAACGCCACTATAGAGCAGCTTACTGCCGTGAATGAGATTGGTACAAAGATTGCGCAGAGCATTGTTAGCTTTTTTAATGATGAGCGCAGCCGTGAGCTTGTGAACCGCCTTAAGGAGTATGGACTGCAGATGGAACTTGCACAGGATGAGCAGGAGGGAGGATCTGACTTGCTGAAAGACAAGACGATAGTCATAAGCGGAGTGTTCAACTACCACTCTCGTGATGAATACAAGGCGCTCATAGAGCGTCACGGAGGCAAGAACTCCGGCAGCATATCGGCTAAGACGTCATTTGTGCTGGCCGGTGACAATATGGGACCCGCCAAACGCGAGAAAGCGCAGGAGCTGGGCGTGAGGCTGGTCAGTGAGAATGAGTTTCTGGAAATGATTAATGAAAAACCTTCAATAGCAACCAATGAATTACTCTTACCCTTTTAAGGGACTTGGCGTTGCGCTGGTAACGCCTTTCATGCAGGACGGTCAGATTGACTATGACACGCTGACCCGCATAGTTGAAAACCTTATTGCAGGCGGAACGGATTTTCTGTGTGTGCTTGGTACTACCGCCGAGACTCCCACACTTACTCCCGATGAACGTCTGAAAGTTACCAAACACGTAATAAAGCAGGTAAATGGCCGTATTCCGATAATGGTTGGTTGCAGCAGCAACTGCACTGCTATGGTGGTGGAGCAGATAAAGCAGTTTCAGATTGACGGAGTAGATGCAATACTGAGTGCCGTACCTTATTACAATAAGCCCTCACAGGAGGGTATATACCGCCATTTTGCCGAGATTGCAAAGGCATCGGCCAAACCAATCATTCTCTATAACGTTCCCGGGCGAACGGGTATTAACATGAGCGCCGAAACCACTCTGCGCATAGCACGTGAATTCAAGAACGTTATCGGCGTGAAGGAGGCATCGGGCAAGATGGACCAGGCCAAGGAGATAATTGCCGGCGCTCCGGATAGTTTCCACGTTATCATAGGCGATGACAGCCTTGCCATGGAGGCCATACGGAACGGTGCTACAGGCGTGATCTCAGTGATAGGAAATGCCATACCCAAATTGTTCGGCAAGCTTGTACATCTGTCAATGGATGGCCGTTTTGATGAGGCTGCAGCTATCCAGAAGCAGCTTGAGCCGCTATATGGCCTGCTGTTCAAGGAGGGAAATCCCTGCGGCGTTAAAGCTGTGATGTCTGACCGCGGAGAGTTGGAGAACGTGATGCGTCTGCCGCTTGTGCCGGTAAGTGACGCTCTGCATAAGGAGATTCTTAAAGGTTTTGCCGGTATTGAGTAATGAGAAAACTGCTGCGTCTTGTCATTTTGACCGTTATTCCGTTCATTGCATCGTGCAAACAGAACGGGCAGCCGGCTGTACAAGAACAGGAGGAGATTACCGATACTGTTCCCCAGCCGGTATATCGCTGGGGAGTATGCATTGACAGCATGGATATCACCGACGGCATTATAGGCCGCAATGAGTTGCTGTCAAACATACTGTTCAAATACGGTGTATCAGCTCAGACCATTTACTATCTGGATAAGTCATCAGACAGCACCTGGAGTGTACGCAAGATTCAGCAGGGCAAGTCATATCACGTAATCCGTGACCATGACTCTGTTGCAACCGCCCGTTATTTCGTATATGACATAAACAAGACCGATTATGTGGTCTATTCATTGACTGACAGCATTTTCAGTTATCGTGGAACACTGCCTGTAGATACAGTTGACAATTATATAAGCGGAAGCATTCAGTCTTCTTTATGGAACGCCATGATAGAGCAGGGGGCTGCGCCTGACCTGGCTGGAATGCTGGCCGATGTCTATTCATGGACCATAGATTTCTTTGGAATCCAGAAGAATGACTCATTTGCGGTATATTATCAGGAACTGTATGCCGACAGCATAAAGGTTGCCACAGGTAACATCCTGGCTGCCAATTTCATTACCGGAGGCAGCAATCACTACGCTTTCCGATACATCTATCATAATGAGCGCGGTGAGTATTTTGACGAGAACGGCACCAGTCTCAGGCGGGCTTTCCTTAAGGCTCCCTTGAGTTATTCACGTATCAGCTCCAAGTTCTCAAACGCCCGTGTACATCCTGTAACAAAGGTGGTTCGCGCCCATCACGGCGTTGATTATGCAGCACCATCGGGCACACCTGTTTATTCAGTAGGTGACGGAGTGGTGATAACCAAGGCATGGGACAGCAAAGGCGGAGGCAATTATCTTAAGATTAAGCACAACTCCACCTATACAACCGAGTATATGCACCTGCGTGGCTTTGCCGCAGGAATCAACCAGGGAACACATGTGTCGCAAGGCCAGCTGATAGGCTATGTGGGGGCAACCGGAGTGGCCACAGGTCCTCATCTGGACTATCGCGTGTTCAAGAACGGAACGGCAATAGATCCGCTGCGTATGGACCTGCCGGCAGTAGATCCTATCAAGGACGAGGATATGCCCGCATATTTGAGAACTGTAAGCGGATATATGGACAAGGTGGGGCTCTCTCTGCCGGACAGTTTGCGGTCAATACTATTATCTGATTCCATAAGTATCACTGATTCAAATGATTAAAAACATAATATTTGACTACGGCAACGTCCTTGTCGACTGGAATCCGGCATATCTTTTCCTGCCCGTATTTGGCGGTGATGAACAGAAATGCAGGTTCTTTACCGAGCATGTCTGTAACCGGGAATGGTTTACCCGTATGGACCGTGGCGAGAGTATGGACGTGTGCGTAGCTGAGCTTCAGGCTGTTCATCCCGATTATGCCGATGCCATAGCATTGTTCCGTGACCGCTGGTTTGACATGTGCCATGGTGAAATTCCAGGTATGTATGAACTGGTACAGGACCTGAAAAACAGAGGAGTAGGGGTCTATGGCCTGACCAACTGGCCGGCCGAAACATTCACTGAAGCACGATGCCGTTTCAGAACCATAGGTAGTATTGAAAACTATGTGGTTTCCAGCTCGGTCAGACTGGTAAAACCGGATCCGGCCGTATACAGGCTACTGCTTTCAAAATACAGTCTAAAGCCCGAGGAGTGTCTTTTCATTGATGACCGTGAGGATAATGTAAATGCCGCCATCCGGTTAGGAATGAGCGGCATTGTATATCCAGGCAGTGCAGACAAGCTTCAATCAGTTCTTGTCCTCATGCCCATCATAAACTGATTTGGGAACCAGTTCTATGAAGTCAAACAGGAACTGTGCCTTGTTGTTGTCAAGTATCTGCTTGATTCTGAGATAATAGTCCATGTTACTCTTCATGTAATCAGTTGTAAGTATCATACGTCCCATAGATCTGACATCACGATGCAAATCACCATCGTCAGTCCTCTGGGCTATAGAGCCTTTCAGCCAACCACGGTTCTTCATTGATTTGTCCAGAGCCTCAACTGCAGCTGCATTCTCCAGGTCTTCATCCTTAATCCAACCTACGGCGGGGGTCTCATTCAGATTATCAAATCGCAGGTCGACCGGAATACCCAGCGGTTTCCAGTCAGAACGGCTTACTTCCTGTCCTACAGGCACACATGCCAGATAGTTCTGTATAATACCGCAACGTTTGTTGCCACGGTATGACAACCTGAGTTGCCAGGTGCCGTCATGGGGAACGGGAGGTAGTTTGACATATATATCAAACTGTCCTTCAATATCAATACCGTCACCTTCATATGCATAACTCTTATCGGCTGCGGTTGAACGTACGGAAAGAGTGTAATCAGTATGATATGAAGCAAAATTCTTAGGATCCTTGAAACCGCTGCCATAGTATTTGACTCCGGTTATGCTGGAATCGAACTGACGTGCTCCCGATGTGATAAAGTCTGGCGACAGTGTAGTGCAGTCAATTCTCATACGGCGGTCAAGAATTTCTTCCCGAACATAGGTGTCATATTTCATGATCCTGTCCACATAATGGTAAACGCCATTCAATGCAGTATTGTTTGATACTCCCAATTCGCGCATTTCCTGTGTGTTGAGTATTCTTATACCCCTTTCTTTGGCTCCCTTGAAACCTACGGTTCCGTTGCCCTCATTGCCGCGGCTGTTTATGTATATCTGATCCATATCCATAACACCGTTCTTGAGTTTGGTTGAGATTCTGACAAGGCTCTTGGGAAGGAATGTCTCAAAATAATCTTCAGGATCGGTTTTGCCGGCATTATGAGTCTGCATGACATCACTGCGGCCGTTTATCCTGGACAGGTCTGTAACAAACGGAAGTATGTGGTATGAAATGAACTTGTATAACGGGTTTTTGGGATTGGCGTAATCTGACATGATTTCGGCATCATCAGTCTCTCCATAGATGCTCTTGGCAAGTTCAAACATATCGGGAATGACATTGTTGACGCCGTTTGCATGGAATATGGAGTCAACGGGGACAAGAAGCGTGAAACCGGTTTTTCTTTTGGCCCAATAGAAAACGGAATATTCATTGGTCACCTGCATCAATGAGACGCCCTTAAGAACTGAATCCTCACCTATAGTGTAGCTATAATCATACCACTCGCTCAGCTTTTTGTGTAATCCGCATAACTTGAGTGCCTCGCTGAACAGCATGGTCTTGGGGTCATTGTCAACCAAATCATAAACGTAGTTACCGCTAAAATCAATGCAACGGTCTATGTAATGTACCACACCGTTTTCGCAAGAGTCATCTTTAGCAATGATAATGGCATTATTCAAATGTCTTTCAAGTGCGTACACAGAATCTCCCAATTGCTCGACAAGTGTGGAGTCAAGAGTGAAAGTGAGAAAACGGTCATTAAGGTTGACTTTTGGCAACAGGCCTGGTTCCAGATCATTGACATAGCATGTGATATCAAGCAGATGGGTCCAGGCCAGGGTGTCACAGTCCTCCTGGGGGAGATCATCGACCGTGTTATAAGTCACGTCCTTTCCCTCTCTACGTGCAATCGCCTCACGTTCTTTAAGGAAATCGGCTATGGCTTTGTTGTCAGGTGCGAAACAGGTATTGTTTCCATACACCTTCAGGTCATTCAGCACATTGGCTCTTTCAAGAATCCTGACGAAGTCACTGTAGTTGGGATTATCCATCAGATCTGATGCTACAGTCTTTCCCTGGAAGGTGTAATATGTACCGGGGTGATATTCATCCCAGCAACTTGTGAGATTAATTAAAGATAATACAGACAGGCATACAATTGCCCCAAAAGCAGATAAGTCCTTTTTTATCATAATCGGTCAAATAATCAGTAGTCATGTAAGTAATAGTCAAATTTATGTTTTTTTGCGATAAAATACAATCATTTTATTTGTTTTTTTAGACTTTTGTATACCTTTGCACACAGAAAAGCAAAAAAATGACAATGCATCTTTCATTCTGGTGGTGGCTTGACTCAGGATTAAAACAATCGTGAGAAAGAGGCCATATATCCATAAATGAACAACATACAAAGGCTCTTCGGTACTCACGAAGAGCTTTTTTTTTTATGCCAAAATAATCAAAATAACATATATGAATACTTATCAGATTGACAGCAACGGTTACTACGGAGAGTTTGGAGGTGCATACATCCCCGAGATACTCTATAAGACCGTAGAGACACTAAAAGAGAATTACCTGCCCATAATAGAGAGCCGGGAGTTCAAGCAAGAGTATCACACACTGCTGCGTGACTATGTAGGCCGACCCAGTCCTCTTTATTACGCAGCGCGCATGAGCGCCAAGTACGGTTGCAGGCTCTACCTTAAGCGTGAGGACCTGAACCATACAGGAGCCCATAAGATAAACAACTCCATAGGACAGATCCTGCTGGCCAAGCGTATGGGCAAGACGCGCATCATTGCAGAGACCGGTGCAGGCCAGCACGGTGTGGCCACGGCAACCGTTTGCGCCCTTATGAATATGCCCTGCAGGGTTTATATGGGTGCCCTTGATGTAGAGCGTCAGGCTGTGAACGTGGAGCGCATACGTATGCTTGGCGCCGAGGTAATGCCGGTATACAGCGGTAACAAAACCTTGAAGGATGCCACAAACGAGGCCATACGCGACTGGTGCTGCAACCCGTCCGATACCTTCTATATAATAGGAAGTACTGTAGGTCCGCACCCTTATCCGGATATGGTGGCAAGATTGCAGAGTGTGATATCGGCAGAGATAAAGGAGCAGTTGCTGGAGAAAGAGGGCAGGGACTATCCCGACTATCTCATGGCCTGCGTAGGCGGCGGCAGCAATGCTGCAGGGACAATATATCATTATATTGATGATGAGAGAGTTAAGATAGTTCTTGGAGAGGCTGGCGGAATGGGTATAGATACCCCTGAAACGGCTGCATCAATGGAGATAGGAACTCCCGGAATACTGCACGGAAGCCGTATCATGGTGATGCAGACCCCCGACGGCCAGATTATAGAGCCTTATTCAATATCGGCCGGACTGGATTATCCCGGCACAGGACCCATACACTGTAACTTGTACAAGACCGGACGCGCCCAGGTGATGGCCATAAACGACAATGAGGCTCTGCAGGCCGCATTTGAGCTGACCAGGTTGGAGGGTATAATACCGGCATTGGAGAGCAGCCACGCGCTGGCCATGCTGCCCAAGATGAAGTTCCGCAAAGACGATGTGGTTGTGCTTACCGTAAGCGGCCGCGGCGACAAAGACCTTACAACATACCTTAAACATAAAGACGAGATAGATTATGAAGCAATTTAAATACCTTACAGCGAGCCGTAAAGTGGCAGGTGACCTGCTCACCCCCGTAACGGCATACCTTAACGTACGTGACCTCTACTCACAGAGCGTACTCATGGAGAGTTCTGATTACCACGGCGTTGAGAATTCCAAGTCATTCATTGCCATCAATCCCATTGCCACAGTCAGCATTGCCCATGGCGTAGGCACCATGCTGCTGCCCGACGGAACCACGCAGGAGCACGCCATCAGTGCCGATTATGACGCTGCCAGGCTCATAAATGATTTCCTGAGCCAGTTTAGCATAGAGGGTGAGGGCAGCAACTACTGCGGCCTGTACGGGTTCACCACATTCAATGCCGTACGCTACTTTGAGAACATAAGCATCAAGGACGAGACCCAGAAGGAGAATGATGCGGCCGATATGCAATATACCCTGTTCAAGAGCATTGCGGTATTTGACCATTACAGCAATGAACTCACACTCATTGAGTTGTTGGGTGAAGGTGAGAAGAGTTCACTTGACAAGTTTGAGCACAACCTGAGTTCTCATACATTCAGAACCTTTGGATTCCGTGCCGTAGGTGATTGCACCAGCACCCTGACCGATGACGAGCACCGTGAGAACATACGTCGCGGCATTGCTCACTGCAAACGCGGAGATGTATTCCAGATAGTACTCTCACGCCGTTTCAGGCAGTCATACACAGGCGATGATTTCCAGCTTTACCGCGCACTGAGAAGCATCAATCCCAGCCCGTACCTGTTCTATTTTGATTTTGGCGGATTCCGCATATTCGGTTCAAGCCCGGAGACTCACTGCCGCATACAGGGCCGGCAGGCATACATTGACCCCATTGCAGGAACCACAAAACGTACAGGCAATGCCGAACAGGACCGTGAGAACGCCCTTTACCTTAAAAATGACCCCAAGGAAAATGCCGAGCACGTGATGCTGGTGGACCTGGCCCGTAACGACCTGAGCCGCAACTGCCATAACGTACATGTGGTATTCTATAAGGATATGCAATATTATAGCCATGTAATTCACCTGGTGAGCCGGGTTCAGGGAGAGTTGGACAGTGATGCCGATCCTGTACGCGCATTCATTGACACTTTCCCTGCCGGAACACTCAGCGGCGCCCCAAAGGTACGCGCCATGCAGCTGATCAGCCAGTATGAGCCGCATAACCGCGGCGCATACGGCGGCTGCATCGGCTTTATAGGATTCAACGGTGACCTAAATCAGGCTATAACCATACGCACCTTTGTGAGCCGTAACGGCGAGCTTTGGTTCCAGGCCGGAGGCGGAATAGTGGCCAAGAGCGACGTAGAGTATGAATTACAGGAGGTTAACAACAAGCTGGGCGCCCTGCGCAAGGCTATAACAATGGCAGAGAAACTATGATAAAGATAATTATAATAGATAATTACGACTCGTTTACGTACAATCTCAGCCATCTGCTTAAGGAACTTGGAGCCGATGTGACCGTAGTGCGTAATGACAAGTTCCGGATTGAGGATCTGGAGCAGTATGACAAGATTGTGCTCTCACCGGGTCCCGGTATACCAAACGAGGCTGGTCTTATGCCCGATGCCATCAAGGCTTATGCTGGCCGTAAACCCATTCTGGGTATCTGTCTGGGCCATCAGGCCATAGGCGAGGCATTCGGCGCAAAACTGCTTAACATAGGTAATGTGGTTCACGGAGTTGCTAAACCGGCACATCTTACCGCTCAGGACTACCTCTTTGAGGGACTACCCAAAGAGATTGAGGTGGGGCGTTACCACTCTTGGGTGGTCAGTGACACGGACCTTCCCGAATGTCTTGAGGTAACTTCACGCAGTGATGACGGCTACATAATGTCACTGAGGCATCGTGAGTATGACATACGCGGCATACAGTTCCATCCCGAGAGCGTGCTGACTCCAAACGGTATGGATATAATCAATAACTGGTTGAATAACAAATAATTAATCAATGAACATTGCTAATATGAAACAGTATCTTTTGAAACTCATTGACGGTGCCACACTGACACAGGATGAGACACACAGCATTATGCTGAACATTATTGACGGCAAGTACAATGACCAGCAGATAGCCGCCCTTATGATGGCTATCCAAACCCGCGGCGTCACTGTGGATGAACTGCTTGGCTTGCGCCAGGGACTGCTGGAGACTGGAAAACGTGTGGATTTTGACTCAGAAAACACCCTGGACATTGTTGGTACAGGCGGTGATGGCAAGAACACCTTCAACATCAGTACCTGCTCGGCATTCGTTATTGCAGGAGCCGGATACAAGGTAACCAAGCACGGAAACGGTGGCAGCAGCAGCGTAAGCGGCGCCAGCAACGTACTGCAGGAGCACGGTGTGAACTTTACCGATGATATAGACAAACTTCGCCGTTCGCTTGACGAGTCAGGTGTATGTTACTTCCATGCACCGCTTTTTGCCTACGGCATGAAGTCTGTAGGACCCACCCGCAAGGCTCTGGCCATTCCCACATGTTTCAACCTGCTGGGACCGCTTGTAAATCCCTGTCACCCCAAGAATTCTCTGCACGGAACCGCCACACAGGCTCAGCTGCGTCTCTACGTGAACATACATCAGCGTATAGGTGACAACTTTGGCGTCATTACCAGCTATGACGGATATGACGAGATATCGCTCACCAGCGGATTCAAGGTGGTAACCAACTTCTACGAGAAGGTGTATACTCCAAAAGATATGGGGCTGGATTATGTAATGCCGTCCGATATCTACGGCGGAAACACCATAAGTGAAGCCAAAGCCATTTTTGACAACGTGCTGGAAGGCAAGGCAACCCAAGCCCAGAAGAACGTAATAATAGCCAACGCAGCGTGCGGTATTGGTATCTTGGACCGCAACATAAGCGTTGAGGACAGTGTGGCTGCCGCACGTGAGTCACTGGACAGCGGCCGCGCTCTGGCAGCATTCCGTAAATTTGTAGAAATCAATCAGTAATGCAAGACATACTGCAGGAAATAGTGGCCTTCAAGAGGGTTGAGGTGGAGCAGCAGAAACAGCGTGTATCACCCCGTGACCTCTACGCCCGGGTAGAACGTATTATGGCCGATGGAGTCAATACCCGCAGCATGAGCCGCTCACTGGCAGCCAGCCCTTACGGCATCATTGCGGAGTTTAAGCGCAAGAGCCCGTCGAAAGGTTGGATCCATGAGGACGCTCAGCCCGCAGACGTAGTACCCAAGTATGCGGCGGCGGGGGCATCGGCCCTGAGTATACTTACAGACAGCAAGTATTTTGGCGGCAGGCTGGAGTTTGTTATGCAGGTGCGGGAATGTGTCAATATTCCTATTCTGCGCAAGGAGTTCATTATTGATGAGTATCAGCTGTTTGAGGCGCGCTCAGTGGGCGCCGATGCAGTCTTGCTCATTGCCGCAGACCTAAGAAAGGAGGATTGCCGCACACTTACCCGTACAGCTCATGAACTTAAGCTTGAGGTGCTGCTTGAGATGCATTCTGAGGCTGAACTTGACTATCTGGAGTGCAACCCTGATATGGCCGGCATAAACAACCGCAATCTGGGTACTTTCCATACCGATGTGGCCAATTCATTCCGTCTGGCAGAGAAAATGGCAACAGAGGCCGTTAAAGTGAGCGAAAGCGGCATAAGTAACCCGGAAACTGTACGCCATTTGCGTGAGGCAGGATTCCGCGGATTCCTTATGGGTGAGTGTTTTATGAAAGAACCGGACCCGGGGCTGGCCCTTAAACAATTCATTGAAGCCATATGATTATCAAGGTATGCGGAATGCGTGACAGCCGTAATATCCGTGATGTAGAGGCTCTGCATTCTGATATGATGGGATTCATGTTCTGGGCGGGAAGCAAGCGCTATGTAAGCTGTAAGCCGGATTATCTGCCTGATATGTGCAGAGTGGGGGTTTTTGTCAATCCTGAACCGGAATATGTTCAGGTAAAAGCAGCAGAGTATGGTCTTAACCGTATTCAGCTTCACGGCAATGAAACGGCAGAATTCTGCCGCACTATCCGTCTAATTACCGGATTACCTGTAATAAAAGCCATTTCTATTGAATCAGCGCAGGATTTTGGACAGTGCAGCGAGTATGAACAGGAAGCTGCCGTTGATATGTTTCTGTTTGACACCAAATGCAGCGGGTGGGGCGGCAGCGGCCGGGAGTTTGACTGGAGCCTGCTGGACAGCTATAAGGGCAGCAAGCCGTTCCTGCTGGCCGGAGGTATCGGCCCCGGAATGGAACAGAAGATATTTGGCATACGTCATAAGCAGTTCCGCGGCATTGACCTTAACAGCCGGTTTGAGACAGAGCCAGCCCTTAAAGAGATTAACAAACTGAGTCTATTTATCAATAATATAAGAAGATATGAACAGAATAAATAATTTGTTTGCCAGCAAGAAACAAGGCATACTTTCAATCTATTTCTGCGCCGGACATCCCACACTGGACAGCACCGCGCAGATAATACGCACTCTTGAGCAGAAAGGAGTTGACATGATTGAGGTTGGAATACCCTTCAGTGACCCTATGGCCGACGGTCCTGTAATCCAGGACGCCGCCACCAAGGCCCTGCGTAACGGAATGACGCTCAGACTGCTGTTTGAGCAGTTATCCGACATCCGTAGGGACGTAAAGATGCCACTGGTGCTGATGGGATACCTTAATCCCGTTTATCAGTACGGCTATGAAGCTTTCTTTAAAAAGTGCAGCCAGACAGGAATAGACGGCGTAATCATTCCGGATCTGCCGTTCAAGGACTATCTGGAAACAGTCAAACCCATAGCCGATAAGTACGATGTGCGCATTATCATGCTCATAACCCCTGAGACCAGCGATGAGCGCATCCGTTTTATCGATGACAGCACAGACGGATTCATATATATGGTGAGTTCTGCCGCCACAACCGGAGCCCAGAAAGAGTTTGACCGCCGCAAGCAGGAGTATTTTAACCACGTGAACGGGATGGGGCTCAAGCATCCCCGTATGATTGGCTTTGGCATAAGCAACAGGCAGACTCTTGAGAGCGCTCAGGCCAATGCCGCCGGATGCATCATTGGCAGCAAGTTCGTTCAGCTGATGGAGAAGGTAGGGGATGCCGAGGGGGCATATGGTGCTCTTATGGAAGCTTTAGGAAAGTGATTTCGCAGAGATAAATTCTTCGGTTTTATCTCGGCAGGAGCATGGAAACGAAAATGCCCTGAATCAAAGATCCAGGGCATTTTTGCTTTTGTGATTCCGCCGAGATTCAAACTCGGAACCTTCTGATCCGTAGTCAGATGCTCTATTCAGTTAAGCTACGGAACCAACACTATGGCTTGGTTAGCCTTAAAGCGGTGCAAAGATACTTCTATTTTTCGGATATAGACCAAAATTAACGCACTTTTTTCATTAAAAACACTAAAATTGATTCCGCAATAGTGATGGTTCACAATAGTTCCTAATGCGTACTTTTTTGTAAGTTTGCATAGTCAAACCAAAACTAACAGGAAATGAAAAAGATAATGCTAATGACAGCCGCAATACTCTTGTGCGGCGCAATGAGCCTGAACGCTCAACCCACCTATACCGACATAGGTTTCAATGATATAGCCGATGTATTTGCAGAGGTAAAAGCCAATGAGACGGTAGTATTCCTGCTCCGTCACGGAGAGCGCGGCCGGGATTACTCAAAGGCCGGACTGCTTACAGAGAACGGCAAGGCACAGGCCCGCATGGTTGGTGAAAAGATCAGGAACGGAGAGGCTGCATTCTATGCGCACTCTGATTATGACCGTACCAAGCAGACCTGCGAGAACATTGCAATAGGCCGTGGAGATGAATTCATTCATGAAGAGTGGGGTATCCTTAACGGAGACTGGTACAGAAAAGATATTCCCGCATTAAAACGCAATGGCTGGGATAACTGGGAATCCCTGTCGCAATGGGCATATGAGGGAGGCCGTGAAGAGGGTTTCTACAATCTTGAGGAGCGCAGCAAGGAATGGCTGGATTCACTCAAGGCAAATCTGCCAGGCATGAAACGTATCAACGTACTTGTGTCACATGATTATATGGTGACTCCGATGGCCATCTATGCATCCGATAAGCAGGTGGATCTTCATTATTGGGTTAACCGCAAATGGATCAACTATCTGGCCGGAATAGCCATCATCATAGATCCCAGCGGCAACATGAGATTCAAGACCGTACGCGGCTTGGACTCAGGTATCTTGGCCAGATAAAGCCATGCGGCAAAAAGAATGAGCAGCTGTCTCAGCTACTCATGCTCCCGAAAAGGTTAACCGTTTAATGGTTACTTTTTCTCTCTCCTTGTTTGCAGTTGCAAATATAATATAATTCACGTAAACAGCAATCATATTTTCATAAGTTTCCAAGAAGAGGCCACATGCTCAGCACACAAAAAAAAGAAGACCGCTGTTTGGCGGTCTTCTTTTTTGCATATTAAGCAGTCCTGATTATTACTTGAAGTCACGGACTGTGTAGTAAACCTCCTTGCGCTGATACTGGCTGTCGAACAGCAGCGGGAAGTTGTTGGCACCCAGCCATGAATCGCGGTCGCCGAGGTTCCAGAATGTTACGCATGAGAAGTTCTTCTTGTACTTGCGCAGAACCTTGAAGAGCTCATCGTACTTGGCCATCTGGAGCTGAGCGATAGAGTCGGTGAGAGTCTGACCCTCGCCGCGGCTGAACTGAAGCTGACCGCCGGCCTCGTGGTTGATACGAACGTCAAACTCAGTGATCTGGATATCGTCAACCAGCTCAAGGTACATCTGGATAGCCTTCTCAAAGTCCTCGATGGTGGGGTTATCATAGATGTTGTAGTGACCCTGCATACCGATACCGGTAATAGGAGCACCCTCGCTCTGGAGCTTCTTAACCATGTTGTAGATGTAAGTTCTCTTGGCGGGAGTCCAAGCGCTGTAGTCGTTGTAGAATAGACCTGCGTTAGGATCGGCCTCGTGAGCAAACTGGAAAGCCTTGAGGATGAACTCGTCACCGCAGAGCTGATAAGCTGTTGACTGACGGAATGACTGCTCGTAGGGAGCATCGGGATTGTTGGCATCGCTCATAGCCTCGTTTACAACATCCCAGCAGTATACAACGTCCTTGTAACGGTTGATTACAGTGTGGATGTGGGCACGGAGTGAATCATAGAACTCTTCCTTGGTAGCCTTAGCATACTTGGGAACCTTTGTTACCTGAGGAGCAGCCTGACCCTGTGCGCGCTGGCCACCCTGAGGAGCACCGCCGCCAAAGCCACCGAAACCGCCGAATCCGCCCTGAGGAGCACCCTGGGGGGCACCTTGCGGACGCTGGCCGCCTTGTCTCTGACCACCCTGCTGGGGAGCACCCTGCGGACGCTGGCCGCCCTGAGGAGCACCGCCACCGAATCCACCGAAACCGCCGCCAAAGCCGCCGAATCCGCCACGAGCAGCCTGCTCTACCCAAATGGTATCGCCGTTCTCGTCACGCTCGACAACCTGATTGCCGTTCTCATCATACTTGTTGAACATCCAGTTGGCAAACTGGCTGTGCCATACAAGGCAGTGACCACGCATCTTGATACCGTTCTTGCGGCAGAAGTCTGCTATGGCATCGGCCTGTGCAAAGTTCCATACACCAGGCTGGGGGTGAATCTCACCCGGTTTCATGCAGTTCTCAGCGGTAATGCTGTTGAACTCCTTGAGGATGATTGATGCCTGAAGTGAATCAGTTACGTTACGCGGGGTAACGGCTACACCAATCTTGAAATAATTCTTGTAGGCATCCTTCAAGCCCGGATCCTTGGGGCCGCATGCGCTCATCAGTGCTATAGTTGCAACGAGAGCAATTGTTGAAATTCTTTTCATTAATTAATGATCTATAGATGTGATTAATAATTGTTGTTTCGTTTTTTGCGCCTCAAAATTAAGCATTTATTTTAAATAATGTGCCTTTATTTATAAAGGAAACGGCGAATTGACATTTTTGGAGTCTTCTCAAACGGAACGGCCCGGATTTCAACCTTTGCCAGCTGGCTATATACAGGAAGGACACGGTTGGAGGTAAGACGTATGTTCTCCGGAATGGCATCCTTAGCCTCGGGATCAAGTAGAGCCTTTGCTATTGCCTGTTCATCGAGATATACCAGGGCAACCAGTTTGCCGCCACGGTCAACCACTACAGACTCCACCACAAAATCCTGATTGTTGACTACAGCCTCTATCTCCTCGGGATAGATATTCTGTCCCGAAGGACCCAGAATCATGTTTTTGGAGCGTCCGCGGATGAATATGTTACCATCTGCATCCATTATGCCAAGGTCACCGGTCTTGAGCCAGCCGTCATCTGTGAATGCATTGGCTGTTGCTTCTGGATTATTATAGTATCCGATGGTGATGTTTTCACCACGTGCCTGGATTTCACCTACAGTATGCTGGGGATCATCAGAATCGATACGTACCTGGGCTACATCGACCGGCTTGCCGCATGAACCGGGTACATATTTGGTCCAATGCTCATAAGCCAGAAGAGGGCAGGCCTCGGTCATTCCGTAACCCACCAGATACGGGAACTTTATCTTCCTGAAAATGCGCTCCACCTCAGGATTAAGGGCTGCTCCACCCATGATAAACTCCTCACAGTTACCGCCGAACGCCGCAATCAGTCCGTCTTTTATCTTCTTATAAATGATGGAGTTAAGCCCAGGTACTTTAAGTGCAAACTTAATAGCCGGCTTGTCAATCATAGGTTTGATCTTGGACTTGTATATCTTTTCCATTACCAATGGAACGGTAATGAGAAGGTAGGGCTTGACATCGGCAAAGGCTTTCATGAGTGCTGCGGGAGTGGGGGCGGCACCAAGCCAGTAAATGGATGTTCCGTTGCTTAACGGATAAAGGAATTCTATGACAAGTCCGTACATGTGAGCCATAGGCAGCATGGATACCATCTTATCGCCAGCCGGCACATGGCGCTGACTGTAATCCACAATAGATGAAAAGTTGCGGTAGGTAAGCATAACACCCTTAGGGTCACCTGTTGAGCCGGATGTATAGTTGATGGTTGAAAGATCGTCCCAGTTATCTGTGGGGAACACGACATCGTCAGGACCAAAGCCATTGGGATATTTCTTTTCAAACAGCTCATCCAGATGCTCAAAAGCGTATTGTACCTTTTCATCAGTGCAGTACATCAACTTGAGTTCATTGACGTCAAAGACAGCGCGGACCTTTGGCATCTTTGCGCTGTCCATCTTTGCCCAACGTCCTGCATCAGTAAACAGGATAATGCTTTCAGAGTGGTTGACAAGACCCATCACGCTGTCGGGCTTGAAGTCCGCAAGAATAGGGACAATGACCGTCCCGTATGTATTTACAGCAAGATAGGCGAATCCCCAGCGGGCTCCGTTCTGCGCACATAGCGCAATGTGGTCACCTTTCTTTATGCCGGCATATTCAAATACTATGTGGAAACGGGCAATTGAACGTGCCATCTGGGAGTATGTGAATGTCTCACCTCCGATGTTGTTCAACGCGGGCTTATCCCAGAATTTTCTTGTGGCTGCCTGAAGCCGTTCCAGATAATGAGGATATTTTTCCATAGATTTTTCTTGAATTGATTGTGCAAATTTATCACATATTATGAATAAAACAACCCTGTCGGACTATACTTTGTGGCATTTTGATTACTTTCGTGAACCGAAACCAAGCGGCGACAAGAACATGAGCAACATACCGGTACATCTGCTTTATACTCTGTTGGGCGTTTTCAGTTTTATCTGTGCGCTCTCAATCGCATTGTTCAAACAGGACAAGAACAAAAGCCATTGGTTCCTAGTTGCCATCCAGATTGTGTGGAGTGTGAGAATGCTGATTTATGCGCAGCTGTTCAACCCTGACAAATGTCATATGATATGGACCTGGCCGGTATATATAATTTCCAGTATGGCTTACGCGCCTCTGTTCTATATGTTTACTACGGAACTGACAAACATAAGGGGTATTACGCGTAAGGATTACATGGTTTTCATACCTATAGCCGCCATTACCGCAATGTTTCTGGCCATATATCTTGGCGCCAGCCATAATACGCTGTACAATATACATGAGAACGTGATTCTGGGCGGTAAGTTCCTTTCAGAGAATGACATCCCGTCCAGCGTCCTGAAGTACCTCTGTTATCATATGGCCAGGACCGTCACATTCTGGTTTGAGGCCGGTGTGCTGCTGTGGTGCTGTTGGTGCATGTACAAATATGAGGATACGGTCAACGAATATTTTTCATCAAACTATGGAAAGTCCGTAAGTCAATCCAGAATAATATCCGTACTCACCGCATTGGGTGTGGTGGTAGTCCTGCTCCGTGAGGCATCACCTGACTATCAGCAGGAAATAACAATCCAGAAACTGATTCTGATTCTTGTCACATTTATTTTCCAGCTGGCACTCACCGTCATGGCTTTCAGTATTGACTATAGCGCTGATGATATAAGGCATATGCTGGAAAAGGGTGATGACAAACGTGACAAACCAGTCTACCCGGAAAACAGACAGGAGCTCACGATAACAAACTGCTGGAAGAATCTGGAACGGCTCATGAATGATGAAAAGGTGTTTCTTGATCCGGAACTGAATCTGATAGACCTTGCCCAGAGATTAGGCACCAACCGCACATACCTGTCACTGGCTGTAAGACAGTTCAGCGGTAAGTCTTTTTCTGATTATGTCAACTACGCCAGGATTACATACGCCCAGGAACTGCTACTAAAAGGAGAGTCGGCCAAGAACGTGGAATATTCATGCGGCTATATAAGCAGTTCCACATTCTACAGGCAATTCCAGAAGATAGCCGGAGCATCCCCGTCAGTCTGGCTCAGGCAACAGAGAATAAGGGAATCGGAACAGATTATTCAATAAACCACTCGTTCGGCATAAGGAACCCGAATGTCACGCCGAACATAGACGGGTTATAACCGGATGTGGAAAGGTCCAGGAATGCATTGAAAGATATCTTCTGATATTGGGCCACAAATGCAAGTTCGCTCATTACCTGCATTCCGCTAAGAGGTTTTCCATATACGGCAACTCCTTGAGATTCAACAATGGGACGTGTAGGCTGGAATATATAGAATTCAGAACGCAGGTGGAATATGCTGTTTATTATCCATATGGGTTTAAGACCTGCCGCCATATACGCATTGGCACAGAAATCCGGATCAAAAACGAACTTGCTGTTAACCGTAGGACGGAAACTGCCGGCCTGCATCATTGTAGCCTGATAGTTTGTTGAGAAGTTCCTTGATGAATAATAAGCCTCAAAGAGAGTACCCAAAGTGAAATGCGAATTCATTTTTATGTAATGCCCAAGATTGGCATATACCTGCAACCAGGAACGGTCCACGGAGTGGTATTCGGACGAATATACATTTCTTGGTCTGAACAGGTCATTCTCCGTGCCTATGAAAGCACGTATGGTCTCGGACCGGCCGCTTGTGGGATACTGTATTGAATTCAAGGTGTTGCCGGTGAATGTGACCGATCCACCCAGAATGTTGTGACGGTTACAGTCATATCTGAAGCCGCGCAGATCTACGTTGCTTGACTGCGAGTAATAATCCTTGTGATGAGCTATGCCCAATGAGAAAACCGCTTTGTAGTTATTCAGGAACGGACGTGACATTTTTACCTTACTGAAGAACTCAATAGACTTGTTAAGGGCGGGCATGAACTTGTCGGAAGAGAAAATGAACATTCCGGAGCGGAAATAGTTCATGTTGTTGTATGCCAACTGTACCGAGAAGGACATAGGTATCTTGGTTGCCATGTCTATCCGGGTCAACAACTGGGCATTGTTGTATGAGCGTCCCATCTGTCCCTCAAGCAGGTATGATTCGGAGGCCTCGCCTATATGGCTGTAAGAGACAGAACCGTACAACTGGCTGGATACGGATGTGGACAATCCTCCTCCAAGACTGAAGGTGGGGTGCTCATCAATGTTGACTCTCAGATTCAGGCCGAAAGTTGAATCGGACTCTGAATAGCCGGTTGAAGGGACTATCTCATTAATGGCATCGTCAGAAAGCAACTTGAAATATCCGGACTTGAAATCCTCATAATCAAACTTGCCGTCAGTAGCGTTCAATTCTTTCTGGATATAACGTTTCTGAGCCTGGTTCACGCCGGTTATTCCTATTTCACGGAATACCAGCGGCGGGATACGTTTCTTGAATTCTTCACGCCTGTTCCTGAGTTCCAGCGTATCAAGTCTTGCGGTGGTCCTGCTTTTGATTGAATCCATAAGCAGCATAGTATTATGGTATCCCAGAGCGGATACCTCATCCAACTTATGGAAATCCAGCAGTCCTACGCTCTTAAGGTCAAACTCCACTTTGACACCCAGTCCGGGATCCAGACTGTAATCACTCTTCTGGACTATCATGCTGCTAACCTGACCCATAAGGTCAAACTCGTCCGGAATCTCTATTTCAGGCTCACCGGGGGCGACTGCCACCACACTTCCTACAATGAAGTCAGGATTAAAAACCTGAACCATCACATCTGCAGGAAAATTATCATAAATACCTCCGTCATAGGCAATTATGCTGTCAATCTTAATTGGACGGAACACGAACGGGAATGACATGGACGCCCTGACGGCATTACCCAGGTCGCCGTTGGAAAGAACTATGGAATTCTTGTTGAAGACATCCGATGCAACAGCCCTGAAAGGAACAAAAAGGCTGTCAAAATCGTTGTCACACACTGCCGATGCACCGGCAAACACATCAACAAAAGCCAGGTTCATCTGCAAAGGATCCACAACGCTGTTAACCATAGGCCTGATGACGGTCATGGAGTCTTTTATGGCAATTCTGGCCGATATGAAAGCCGGAGTGGGGGGATTCTGCTTGAAATAGAACTGGTAATCCATATCCTTGGATCCCATATACCAGTTCCTGAAATCATCGGAACGGATAAGGTCCTCCATCTCATCGGGGGAATAACCCATGGCATACAATGAGCCTATGACAGCTCCCATAGACGTTCCGGTAATATAATCAATGGGGATTCCGTTCTCCTCAAGGGCACGTATAACACCTATATGGGCCATACCTTTTGCGCCACCGCCACTAAGAACCAGACCGACCTTCTGGGCGGACACCGGAAATGACAGCAAAATTGCTGAAACCAAGGATATAATTGCCCTCTTGAACATGAAATATCTGTAATGGAATCCAAATATATACAAAAAATGGGCACGGATGTACTCCCAATGCCCATTTTCATACAAATAATATGAGTTCAGATAAGTTCCACGCTGCGGCGGATGAATGCGGCTAGTGATTCACCTTTAAGCATTCCGTTCTGAAGAAGCGCCAGGTCTATCAGTTCATGAACTATCTTATTGCCGGCAGCATACTCGCTATAGATGCCTGATATGGCGTTCTCAGTTTCTGATATCTTTCCGTCAATATCCTTCATTTCATCTTTTTCCGCCTGAGGCACATCCTCATCCTTCTTGCCTTCACGTGCCTTGCGCAACTCTGCCTGACGTTCCTTGAGTGCGTTCAGCTTGTCATCTTCCGGCTTAACCTTGTCATCACAAGCTGCACCTGCTTCCTCAAGAACACGCTTTATAAGCTTGTGGTCCTTATTCAATATCACGGTGTACATATCGGGCATATCGCCATAGAAACTCATGCCGGGCTGAATGGCGGCCATATCCTTCATACGGCGCATATACTCGCTGCATGTAACCATGACGGGTAGGGCAGAATCGCCGAGTGACTGGGCATCGACATGGAAATCGGCCTTGTCCATCTTGGGCATCTGACTGCTGAACACCTTGGTTATCATGCGCAGCTGGCCTGCCGGAAGGTCTGTCTTTACGGTATCCTCCTTGGCAATCAGATTGTCAATGGAGTCACTGTCAACCCTCTGGAAACGGCTGTTGTTTCCGAACTTCTGCTCCAGCATGCCTATTAGCGGAATATCCAATTGGTTATCCATCAGTAATACGCTGTAACCCTTGTTTTTTGCAGACTCAATGTAACCGTACTGTTCCTCCTTGTTTGTGGCGTAAAGGTAGATAAGGCTCTTGTTCTTATCGGTCTGGCCGGCTTCAATCAGTTTCTTGTACTCATCGTACGTAAAGTACTTGCCGTCTGTATCTTTAAAGAGGGCTACCTTCTCCATCTTGGAGTAGAAATCCTCCTCGGTCAGCATTCCGTAGTTGATGAACAGTTTCACGTCATCCCATTTCTGCTCAAACTCCTTGCGGTCATTCTTGAATATGGATGTAAGGCGGTCAGCCACCTTCTTGGTGATATAGCCTGAGATCTTTTTTACGTTTGAGTCACTCTGCAGATATGAACGGGATACGTTAAGCGGAATGTCAGGAGAATCTATCACGCCGTGCAGCAGTGTGAGGAAATCAGGAACGATACCCTCGACGGAATCCGTCACGAACACCTGGTTGCAGTAGAGCTGTATGCGGTTCTTCTGCAGGTCAAGATTGGTCTTTATCTTGGGGAAGTACAGAATACCTGTAAGATGGAACGGGAAATCAACGTTCAGATGTATCCAGAACAGGGGCTCGTCCTGCATGGGATAGAGTTCGCGATAGAATCCCTTGTAATCCTCATCCTTGAGTTCGGACGGGGTCTTGGTCCAGAGCGGCTCAACATTGTTCATGATGTTGTCCTGGTCTGTCTCAACCTCCTTGCCGTCTTTCCACTCCTTCTTCTTGCCGCATGCAATCTGTACGGGCAGGAAACGGCAGTATTTCTTGAGCAGGCCCTGGATTGTCGTCTCCTGCAGGTACTCCTTGCTGTCATCATCAAGATAGAGAATGATATCGGTTCCGCGGTCAGCCTTGTCGGCGTCAGTCAGCTGGAATTCGGGCGAACCGTCACAGCTCCATTTCACCGCCTGGGCACCCTCCTGATATGATTTGGTTATGATTTCAACTTTCTTTGAGACCATGAAGGCGGAGTAGAAGCCAAGTCCGAAATGGCCAATGATTGCATTAGCGTCATTCTTGTATTTCTCAAGGAAATCATTGGCACCGGAGAATGCTATCTGATTAATGTACTTGTCTATCTCGGCGGCTGTCATGCCGATACCGCGGTCGCTCACCGTAATATTGTCCTTGTTTACGGTTATATGTACCGTAAGGTCACCCATTTCACCCTTGAAATCACCCTTTGAAGCCAAAGTCTTAAGTTTCTGGGTTGCATCAACAGCATTTGATACTATCTCACGCAGGAATATCTCACGGTCACTGTAAAGAAACTGTTTGATGATCGGGAATATATTCTCGGTCGTCACTCCAATCTTGCCTTTCTGCATAATCTATATTGTTTTTGTTATTTGCCTGTAACATATGATACAACAAAAATGCCAGACGTGTTGGCGTCTGACATTTTGGCTGAATCAGAGTCTTTTTGTGACTCTATGTCCATCTGCCTAATTTACATAGTGACGGCAAGGTCTGTACCATCGGCGTTCAGGTCAACCTTAAGGGTTGAACCTGCAGCACATTCACCGTCTATCATAACCTCGGCCAGCTTGTCTTCAACATAGGTCTGGATGGCTCTTTTAAGCGGACGTGCGCCATATTCACGGCTGTATCCTTTGTCTGCAAGGAATGACTTGGCCTTATCTGTCACGGAAAGGGCGTATCCCATTCCTTCCATCCTTGATGAAAGCTGCGCAAGCTCTATCTCAACAATGCGTCCCACAGCCTCACGGTCAAGCTGGTTGAAAGTGATAATCTCATCTATACGGTTTATGAATTCCGGAGCGAAAGACTTGTTGAGCGCCTTGCGGATTATATCCTGACGTGCAATGTCAGTACCGGCATCGGATGTGCCGAAACCAATACCGCGGCCATACTCCTGAATCTGACGAGAACCCAGGTTGGACGTCATTATAATAATGGTGTTGCGGAAATCAACCGTGCGGCTCTCACTGTCGGTAAGACGGCCCTCATCCATTACCTGGAGCAGAATATTGAACACATCCTGATGGGCTTTCTCAATCTCATCCAGAAGAATGATGGAGTAGGGCTTGCGACGAACCTTCTCTGTAAGCTGACCGCCATCCTCATAACCCACATATCCTGGAGGCGCTCCGACCAGGCGCGATACGGCAAACTTTTCCATGAACTCACTCATATCCACGCGAATCAGGGCGTCTGATGTGCCGAACATCTGCTCTGCCAGTTCTTTTGCAAGCAGAGTCTTACCGACACCAGTTGGCCCAAGGAACAGGAACGAACCTATTGGTTTGTTGGGATTTTTTAATCCTACACGACTGCGGCGGATGGCTCTTGCAAGCAGGTCTATAGCCGAATCCTGGGCTATCACTTTTGATTTGAGCGCAGGGGCCAGACTCTTAAGGCGCTCGCCCTCCTCGCGGGCAATCTTCTGAACGGGAACGCCGCTCATCATGGAAACCACGGTAGCTATGTTCTCTTCATTCACTGTCTCACGATGGCTCTTGAGTGTCTTTTCCCACTCCTTTCTCATGCTCTCCAGCTCTGTCTCCAGTTCTTTCTCACGGTCACGGAAACGGGCGGCCAGCTCAAAGTCCTGACGTGCCACGGCATCATTCTTGGCCTCACGCGTAAAGTCAATCTGATGCTCCTTGTCCTCAATCTCCTTGGGGACGGAGAGATTTGACAGATGGGTGCGGGAGCCCGCTTCATCCATCACGTCTATTGCCTTGTCGGGGAATGAGCGGTCAGTTATGTAACGCTGAGCCAGATTGACGCAAGCCTTAATGGCATCCTTCGTATAGTTAACGTTGTGATGCTCCTCATAACGGTCCTTGATATTCTCCAGAATATGCAGGGTCTCATCGGCAGTGGTGGGTTCAACAAGTATTTTCTGGAAGCGGCGTTCCAAAGCACCGTCTTTCTCAATAGACTTACGGTACTCGTCAACGGTAGTGGCGCCTATGCACTGCACCTCTCCGCGGGAGAGTGCGGGCTTAAGCATGTTGGCGGCATCCATGGAGCCGGGAGCGGATCCGGCACCTATTATTGTGTGTATCTCGTCAATAAACAGGATAATGTCAGGATTTTTCTTTAACTCCTGAATAATTGAACGCAGTCTCTCCTCAAACTGACCGCGGTATTTTGTACCTGCCACCACAGCCGCCATGTCCAAAGCAAGCACTCTCTTGCCGAACAGCATACGGGACACCTTGCGCTGGACTATCCGCTGGGAGAGTCCCTCCACTATAGCCGATTTACCCACACCGGGTTCACCTATCAGAATGGGATTGTTCTTCTTGCGGCGGGTAAGAATCTGCGCCAGACGCTCAATCTCTCTCTCGCGTCCTACTACAGGATCCAATTTGCCCTCCTGCGCAGCCTGTGTCATGTCAGTGCTGAAACTGTCCAAAACAGGAGTATTGCTGCCGGATTTTGAAGCCGTGGCGGTTTTGGAGTTTCTGGGCTTTACGGAATCTGATGATGCCGGTTCATCGTCATCATCCTCATCGCTGTCAGTCAATCCCATACCCATCTGTATCTCACTGCCTGTTCCGTTCAATTGTGAAAGCAGGCTGCGGTAATCAACGTTGTATGATGAAAGAATATTTGCCGTAGGGCTGGAGTGGTCACGGACAATTGCCAGCAACAGGTGCTCGGCATCGACCTCATCCTTTTTCTGTAGTCTGGCTTCAAGCATACTTATCTTGATAAGCCTTGTCACGGCAACGGACAGGGCAATCTTCTCAATCGGAACCTTGCCGGCCGCAGCATCCGGAAACATCTGTTCGGATTCCAGGCGCATGCGCAGTTCCGACAGGTCAACTCCCATATTGACAAGCAGTTCCACAGCCTTGTTGTTTCCATCCCTGAGCATACCAAGCAGCAGGTGCCCGGCAGTCACTTCAGGGTGGGTCAGTCGCTCCGCCTCCTCTTTGGAGAGTGACAGTATAGAGTTAAGTTTGTCTGATAATCTGTATTCCATTCTTTGCAAAGATAATCGGTTTTATGCCCGGTTCATACCTTTTCATGCTATAAGATATCAACAAATCACATGCCATTCACAAAGTTATGCCATAAAGTCCGATGCATATGCCGGAATCTTTTCAACACCTTATTAAAAAAACGCGCGTAAAGTTGCGCGTGAACTATTTTTGGAGTACCTTTGGGTGTTTTATGCAGTTAGGCTTAACAAGTTATTTAAAAGACATAAAAATCAAGCAAATTGGAAAACCAGGACAGAATTATCAGGGTGAACATTGAGGAGGAGATGAAGTCCTCTTACATTGACTATTCAATGTCAGTCATCGTAGCCAGAGCCCTTCCGGATGCCCGTGACGGACTCAAGCCGGTGCACCGCCGCATACTGTACAGCATGATGCGTGACGGCAACACATCGGATAAGGGATACCGCAAATCGGCCCGTACGGTGGGCGATGTATTGGGACACTTCCATCCTCACGGTGACTCATCAGTATACGGTGCTCTTGTGCGTCTGGCACAGGATTGGATAATGCGCTATCCGCTTGTTGACGGCCAGGGCAACTTTGGTTCAATTGACGGTGACAGCCCGGCTGCCATGCGTTATACCGAGGTTCGTCTGCGCAAGATAGGCGAGGAGATGATGCAGGACATAAACAAGAACACCGTTGACTTTGTACCCAACTATGACAATAAGGAGGAGGAGCCAACGGTACTCCCCGCAACAATACCAAACCTGTTGGTAAACGGTTCGTCCGGTATTGCCGTAGGTATGGCAACCAATATGCCGCCTCACAACCTGACAGAGGTTCTGAACGGCTGCATGGCTATGGTTGACAACCCAGACATAACTGTGGATGAACTGATGCAGTTCATAAAGGCTCCTGATTTCCCCACCGGTGCATATATATATGGTATAAGCGGCGTACGTGAGGCATATGAGACCGGTCGCGGACGCGTGATCATGCGTGCCAAGACCGAGATTGAGGCCGGCGAGCAGCATGACAAGATCGTTGTGACCGAGATTCCTTACGGCGTAAACAAGGCAGAACTCATCAAGTTCATTGCAGAACTTGTTACAGACAAGAAGATAGAGGGCATAAGCAACGTGAATGACGAGTCTGACCGCGAGGGCATGCGTATTGTCATTGACGTAAAGCGTGACGCCAATGCAGGCGTGGTACTGAACAAACTGTTCAAAATGACAGCGCTGCAGACTTCATTCGGCGTAAACAACATAGCACTGGTTAAGGGACGCCCCAAATGCCTAAACCTTCGTGAGCTTATTAAGTGCTTCATAGACCACCGTCATGAGGTCGTAATACGTCGCACAAAATTTGACCTTGAGGAGGCCAAGAAACGTGCACATATCCTTGAGGGACTGATTATTGCATCTGACAATATTGATGAGGTGATCCAGATCATCAAGAAAGCCAAGACGCCAAACGATGCCATACAGAACCTTATGGACCGCTTTGGACTGGACGATATTCAGGCTAAGGCAATTGTGGATATGCGTCTGCGCCAGCTTACCGGACTGATGCAGGATCAGCTGCATGAGGAGTACAACCAGGTAATGGCACGTATAGAGGAGTTGCAGAGCATCCTGGATGATCCTGAAAAATGCAAGCAGGTCATTAAGGATGAGATGCAGCAGATCATTGACAAATACGGCGATGACCGCAAGACAGAGATTGTCCTGGCCAGCGAGGAGTTCAATCCTGAGGACTTCTATGCCGATGAGCCTATGATTATCACTATGTCACATTTGGGTTACATCAAGCGTACCGCTCTTACAGAATACCGCCAGCAGGGCAGGGGTGGAGTAGGATCCCGCGGCAGCGACAAGCGTGACGAGGACTTTATAGAGCATATATTCACTGCAACAACACACAACTACATTCTGTTCTTTACACAGAAGGGACGTTGCTACTGGCTTAAGGTTTATGATATTCCTGAGGGCGGCAAGACATCAAAGGGCCGTGCCATCCAGAATATGCTCAACATTGAGCCCGATGATGCCGTAAACGCTTATATCGCCATCAAGAACCTTAATGATGCCGAGTTTACCTCCAACCACTATTTGGTATTCTGCACACAGAACGGCGTAATCAAGAAGACTATCCTTCAGGATTACTCACGTCCGCGTCAGAACGGTATCAACGCAATCAACCTGAATGAGGGTGACAAAGTTATAAATGTCCTGCTCACAGACGGTAACAAGGAGATTATCATAGCCAACCGCAACGGTCGTGCCATCCGCTTCAATGAGAGCACTGTCCGCGGCATGGGTCGTGTATCTACCGGTGTCCGCGCCATGACGCTTGATGATGACGGTGAGGATCAGGTTGTAGGCATGATAGCTGTCGACGAGCAGCCCGAAGAGACCATAATGGTGGTATCTGAGCAGGGCTACGGCAAGCGCTCAGAGATTGAGGACTACCGCAAGACCAACCGTGGCGGCAAGGGTGTAAAGACCCTGAACATTACGGAAAAGACCGGCAAACTGGTTTCAATTCAGGCAGTTACCAATGATAACGACCTGGTAATCATCAATAAATCAGGCATCACTCTGCGCGTAAGAGTATCTGCTTTCCGCGTTATGGGTCGTGCCACACAAGGTATAAGGCTCATTAACCTGGAAAAGCGTAATGACCAGATAGGTTCCATCTGCAAGGTTGACAGCGATCCCACAATCAATGGATCTGAGGGTGGGGAGCAACCAGCCCCGGAAACTGTTCAGGAAGAACCTTTGACAGAGTGATTTTAACAAGACTTTAGAATTGATATATTAATAATGTAAAACCTATAAAACTTATTCAAAATGAAGAAGCTTGTATTTGTTTTGATTGCAGTTCTGGGAATGTCCTGCACATCATACGCACAAATGACTGAGAAAGAGCTCAAGAAGGCTACCAAGACGGCTCAAAAGCTGGTTAAGGATGCTAAGAACGAAATGGAAAGAGATGATGTCCAAGACAAGAGGGGGGCCAAAAGACTCATAGACCAGGCAATGAAAGATCCTTTGGTCAAGGATTGGGATCAGACTTGGCTCATAGCAGCTGATGTTTATCACCATTTCTACACTGAGGAGAACAGAAAATCCTTCAATCTTGATGGTCAGCGTTATGATACCGTAGGTATGTATAATTACCTTACACAATGGTATCGTTACGCAATTATGGCAGATTCTATTCAGCAGATTCCCAATGCCAAGGGCAAGACATCTGATGAGGCAAAAAAGAAAAACGCCTATGAGATGTACAGAACCATGAGTGACCTGATTCGTGGCGGTATTTTCTATTTCAATGACCATCAGGATTATGACAAGGCATATGAGATGTTTGACAGCTACTTTACCGTTGGCAACTATCCGATGGTTAAGGAATATACGGACGCTGACACTAACTATCAGAATAACAGGCCCATATACTCATATTATCCTGCACTCGCCGCATACAATATGGAAAAATGGGATAAAGTTCTCAAGTTTGCAACTGTGGCAACAGCCGATGAGGAAGTTGGAGAAACAGCTACAGAGATGCTTTGCGATGCCTACGGCAATCTGCAGGATACCGTAAAATGGCTTGAGACACTGAAGCAGGGATTGGTTAAATATCCTACAGTGGAGTATTATTACGGTAAACTGCTCAACTACTACAACCTCAAGAATGATATGACTGAACTTGAGAAGTTTGTGGACGAGATGGTTCAGATTGCTCCAGAAAAAGCCTACAACTACTATGTACTTGGTTATATAGCCCAGACCAACAAGGATTATGAGAAGGCTATCGGTTATTATGAGACAGCAATTGAAAAGGACAACAGCCTGTCTGATGCTCATTTCAATCTTGGTCTGTGCATAATGTTCCAGGCTTCGGACTACATTGATTCCATGAACAATCTTGACTACCGTTCAGCAGCATACAAGAAAGCCGTTCAGGAGCAGAAAAATTACTATAAGAAAGCTCTCCCGTACTTTATCACATACAGGGAGATGGAGCCAAGTGCTGTAGAAAAATGGGGAATTCCTCTGCAGACAATCTATTATCAGGTTGATATGCCTAAGGAGTTGAAGGAAGTTGAGGCCAGAATGAAAGAAAAAGGAATGCTTTAAAATAAATAAGACCTTCATTCAGAAGGTTCTTATTTATTTAATTGAAAATTGAAAGGCTTCACGGTTTGTGAAGCCTTTCTTGTTTTGTTATTTCCCGACAGTGGGGTGTGTTTTAATATTCGTTATTTAACATAATAGTTATTATGCAAATAATTGAGAAATTTCAGCATGAGGGATTTCTCCTTTATAATTATAAGAAAAATGCTTGCGATATTTCGCAAGCATTTAATTCTCAATTTTCAATTTTCAATTCTCAATTTACTTCTTGCTCTCAGCAATTATCTCCAGCGCTCTGTCCAGAACCGTCGTATCATCCAGGAATACGCAACCACCGTTTGGTCCCGGCTCAATATGAAAACCTACAGCTGAACCTTTCTTGTAGTTTGTACCGCCAAAAAAATTGCGTACAGTCTCTACATCAAGATTCAGCTCATCGGCAATTCTGTGAATACTGCCCTCCGGAAGTTGCGCCTTGATCTGGCGCAGTTCATTGAATGTGATTAATCTGGTCATAAGCATTTAAATTTGGTTATTATCAATCTTGGTTTGTTTTTTTCAGAATAACACGGGTTTTATACATCCTCCTACAAGTATGAACGAATAAGTCCCGAACAGCACACACATGAACGTGAATACGTCACTGCGCATGAATCCGGACTTTGTATATAAAAGACTTGAATCATGAGTGTGCCGCACAGTGTCCTTGCGCGTAAACAATCTGTATATCCAGTATGTCAGACTACCCAAGAGACATCCCGCAATGGCGCCTGCAAGTATATCGCCCACAAAATGAACTCCCAGATAAGTTCTTATCAATGAATTGAAAACAGCCCATGAAATAACGGATAAACTGAACCACTTGTCTTTAACCAGCCACATAAACAATACCGCCAAACCGAACGAATTGGCCGCGTGACTGGAAATAAATCCGTAAAGCCCTCCACGATAGCCATTTACGGTATCCACCATATCTAATATATAGGGATCGCGTGTAGGTCTGAGCCTATGGAAAAACGGTTTGCAGACTGTTGATGACAACTGGTCACACAACAATACCGTAAGTGCTACAACAAGAAGCGCCAAAATAAGCCTTTTGGGATTTATATTCCTTATTATCAGTAAGATAGCGAATATAGCAAGCGGGATCCAGACTATGACTGAAGTATATATATCGGCCACACCATCCCAGAAAATGGAATCGCTGCCATTAACTGACAGCGTGGCCAATCTGTCTGTCTCTATGAGACCCTGTAATTCAGTCATTCCATACTGCTTTTTAAATAATTTCCATCACATTGACCGGTATCCAACCTGTATTTCCGTCCTCCAGCCTTATCTCCACCCATTCTTTCATGGATGAATCAAGAATCTTGACTTTACGACCCTCATGGATAATGAACAGGTCTGTACCGGCGCTGCTGGGAGTACTCTTGACCGTAACGCTCGGTGACATGATGATTGCCGTATCACGCTTTTTAAGATTACCCAACTGCGTTGTAGCGAAGATAAATGATAAAATGGACAAAACCAAGAAAAAAGCGCTAAAAGAAAATGACAATTTACGGATGCCTGATTTCTTTGAGAACAGGAACAAACCTGCCAATATAATGGTAACGGCAAACAAAAGCACTGTAAGGACAGCCCAGCCGTTCACATCGGTAGCTGCAACCAGTTTATTGAACCATACCACAATAAACAGCTGGTTCACCGGATTAACCTTGTCTACAGTCTTGGTACGGGCAAGCTCCAAATTGAATCTGATATCGGGATCTGACGGATTGATCAGGTATGCACGCTCATAATAAAGAATTGCCTTAGCCACCTCATCACGCTTGAGCCAGCAGTTGCCCAGATTCATATATAGAGTTGCATTGGTTCCTTGATTATCAATAATCCACTCATACATACTGATTGCTGTCAGGTAATCACCTTGTATATAAGCGCTGTCTGCCTGAGCAAGCGTAGGTAAAGCATCTGTCTTGGTGGAATCTGCCACCAAACTGGTCATTCCGCCATCCTCCTGTGCCACAGCCAGCACCGGAAAAATCGCCAACAATATAAATATTATCTTCTTCATATCTTACTTGATTGAGTTCTCAATCTGCCCAATCACGCTCACTGCCTGTTCATACAGCCGGTCCATACGTCCTGTGTCATCACCCGGGGCATAACGGGCAAATTCGCAGTCATCAAGCAATCCTATAACCTGATTCACATTTTCCTGGGATACCTTATGGTCCAGAAGCCTCTCTCCTATCCTGTCCTTGGACAAATCTGCCGTTGAAATGGCCAGTTTATCACCAAGATAACCGAACATGGCCCGCATCATCTCATCATAAAACTCATTCTTACGTCCCTCTTTCATGAGTTTATGAGCCACCTTGAGGCGTTTGGTTGCCACAGAACTGGCTTTCTTGACACGTACCTTAGCCACATTGGCGCTGTCTGCTATACGTTTGCGGGATATGAGAACCAGTATCAGCAAGACAACAAGCGGAAGTGCAAGATAAGCATAGAACAGTGCAGACCCGAAAAATCCTCCATTGCCGGACTTGAGTTCAACCGGTGTGGAGTGGAAACGCACGTCCTGACCTACATATTTAAGGTCTTCCTTATTGACATATGCGACAGATGTCTGGGACTCCCCACCTCCCTGTCCTTTAGCAACGTTCAGGGTGTATTCCTGGGTCTTTGTCGTCTTGTATGTTCCACTCTTGGGGTCAAAATACTGGAACTCCAACGCAGGAATCGTGTATTGTCCCGAATGGCGTGGTATGACAAGATATTCATACACCTTGTTACCGGTCTGCCGTCCATTCTTTATGGTGTATTTGTTCTCAACCTTAGGATCATATATGTCAAAGTCCTGAGGGAACTTGAGTTCGGGAGTCTTTATGAGTTTAAGATTACCGGTACCGGACAAAATCACACGTACCGTAACGGCGTCATTGGCAGTCACATCTGTACTGCTTATGGTGGAACTTAGGGAGAAGTCACCCACTCCACCATAGAATGAGCTTGTCTTACCCTGCGGCAGCGGTTTGACATTTATCTTGATGTTCCGTGTGGTAAGGTCCTTCTTGACCTCGGTATAACGTCCGGCATTGAAGAACATGTCAAATACGTCATTGCTCTCAACCGGTTGTGCAATGATACCTTCAAATGTAGTGGCCGGTATCTCCAGTTCACCTGAATGTTGCGGAAAAAGCACATACTGGCTCCAAAGTATTGTCCTGTAATTGCGGCCATTGTAATGTTCCAACTGAAACTCCTTCTGCTGAGGGAGGTCAACCTCCTGGACATGGAAGTTCTTAAGGTCCGGCATTTTGTTGCTCAGACTCCTCAGGTCTATTGACGGAAGGGCATAAACCTTGAAACTAAGCAACAGCGCCTCCTGTTCATAAACCGTAGTCTTGTCTACCGTGGCCAGCATGAACAGATCTTCCGATGAAATGGCCGAAGAACCGCCTGATGACTGTCTCTGTGAGGACTGATTGCTCCTTTGCCCCTGGTTGCCCTGAGATTGAGTGGTCTTGTCCTGGGGAAGGACCTTTATTGTCAGCTTGTTAGATGTTACCTGCTTTCCGTTGGCCTTTATGGTGGCACCGTCAAGCTGGATCTCACCCTCCTCGGTTGCTACTGCGGTATAAGTATATGTTATGGTATAGCTACTTGTAACCTGGCCATTGTAAATACTTGTACTTGAAGATGATGACGTGGCAGGACCGGTAAGGATATCAAGACTCTTCATATCCGGAGCACGGAACTCCTTGGCGTCACGGGTATTGACCTTATACGTAATCCTGAAACGCTCACCAACCACCACGGCCTGAGGGGCCTGGGCTGTAAATGAAACATCCTGGGCAATGGCTTGTACTCCGGTCAGCATCAGTAGCATAACCGAAAGCAACATGCATTTTGTCTTGTTTGATATATTCATATTACCAATCTTTTTCTAAAGGTTTCTTGGGTTGTACCCGCAGAAGCTGCTCCTGAACACGCTCCTGGACATCCTTCTCGTCCTGCATGGCTGCCTCCAGAATCTGCTCGGCATTCTCCTGAGACATATCCTGCTGCTCCTGCTGCTGTTGTTCCTGTTGCTGTTCCTGCTGTTGCTGTTCCTCCTGATTCTGCTGTTCCTGCTGTTGCTGTTCCTGCTGTTGATCCTGTTGCTGATCCTGTTGTTGCTGCAGCATACGCTGGGCCAGAATCAGATTGTAACGGGTCTCATCATCCTGAGGATTGTTACGCAAAGCCTCCTTATATGATTCGACCGCTTTGTCATAACGTTCCGACATATGATATACGACACCGGTATTATGATATGTTTGAGCCAGTTCATTCTTGCATTTCTCCAGTTCCTTCCTGCTGGCAGACGGATCATCCATCAGTTCTTTTTTTCTGGCCTCCAATGCATTGGCGGCTTTTCTGTACTGCTCTACAGCCTCATTTGGTTTCTGTTGGGCTGTGTATGCATTACCAAGGTTATAATTGCCTTCATACAGTTCCGGATTCATATCCACAGCCTTAAGATAGTTCTCCTCGGCTTTAATGAACAGGCTGTCCTCAAACATACGGTTGCCTTTACGTACGTATGAACGGTCTGAACGCTGGGCGGATATCGCGGCTGCGGACGCTATCATAAGACAGAACAACAATATCTTTTTCATATCCATTACTCCTGATTGGTTTTGAACAGACTGAAATTCTTTAGTCGCGGGTTGCGGCTTTCACATATGAATATCTCAATCAACAGGATTACCAGAATGATCCATGCTATTATCTGGAACTGTTCATCATACTCGGTATAGACGGTGGTCTCGACATCGGCCTTGGCCAGTTTGTCAATCTCCTTCTGCAATGCCTTTTCGGCCGCATTGGAATTATCCACATAAAAATATGCGCCCTTGCCGGCAGCAGCAATGTTGCGGCACATCTCCTCATTCAAACGCGTAATGACCACATTTCCTTCACGGTCCTTACGGAACTCACCGTTACGGTCGCCTGGAATAGGTGAACCGGACGGCAGTCCGACTCCCATGACATAAACCATATAGCCTTTCTCGGATGCAGCCTGAGCAGCCTCTACGGCTCCACCCTCATGATTCTCACCGTCTGTAATGACAATAATGGCTTTCCCTACTCCCTCATTGGGAGTGAAACTGCGTGTAGCCAGTTCGATGGCTGTTTTTATGTCCGTACCCTGACGTGTAATAAGAGACGGACTTATAGCGTTAAGGAATACCTTGGCCGATATGAAGTCACTCGTTATCGGTAACTGGACGAATGCGTCACCGGCAAATACAATCAGACCTATCTTGTCATCGTGGAACTGGTCCACCAGATTGGAAACAATACGCTTGGACTTTTCCAGACGACTGGGAGCCACATCATCGGCAAGCATTGAATTTGATATATCCAGTGCTATCACCGTCTCTATACCTTTACGTGTCACAGTCTCCTGCTTGGAGCCGAACTGCGGCCTGGCCAGCAGGAAACAGCAGAGGGTATATGACGCAAACAGCAGCCAGAACTTGGCATTGGGACGACTCACGGAAACATCGGGCATCAGTCTGGAGAGCAGTTCCACATCTCCATACTCGGACAGTTTCCTGCGACGTCGTATTCCGGAGACTACATGCAATATCACCAGCACCGGAACAAGTGCCAGCAGATAGAGATATTCGGGATTTGCAAATTTGAACATAGTGTTTTGTTTTACTTTGGCGTTGGCCTTGGCTATGGTATGGTTTTAAGAACTGTCTGCTTGAGCAGGATAGAAACCAACAGGCTCAGCAACAGGGCCAATGCAATCGGCTGATACTCCTCCTGGTTTTTACTGAACTCCTTAACCTGCAGCTTGGTCCGCTCCAGTTTGTCAATCTCCTCGTAAACCTCCTTCAGCTTGCTGTTGCTGGTGGCACGGTAATACTGTCCATTGGCAGTCTGTGCAATCTGACGGAGCACGTTTTCATCAATCTCAACAGCGACATTGATATACTGCTTGCCGAACGCGCCCTGTACGGGATATGGCGCGGTTCCGTTCGTTCCAACGCCTATGGTATATACCCTTATTCCAAAACTCTTGGCCATCTCGGCAGCTGTCAAAGGTGATACCTCACCACGATTATTTGAACCGTCCGTGAGCAGTATTATGACCTTTGACTTGGCTTGGCTGTCCTTGAGCCTGCTTATGGCGTTGGCCAATCCCATTCCTATGGCAGTACCATCCTCTATTATACCCTTGGCGGCAATATCGCTGCTTACATTCTGGAACATGTTGAGCAGCACCGTATGGTCTACGGTCATGGGACACTGGGTGAAAGCCTCACCGGCAAAGATTGTAAGACCGATATTGTCATTGGGACGGCCGTTAATGAATTCCGATGCCACCTGCTTTGCCGCCTCTATACGGTTAGGCTTGAGGTCTTCGGCAAGCATACTGGTAGAGACATCAACACACAGCATAATGTCTATTCCCTCTATCTCTGTATCCTGCCAGCGGTCTGTTGACTGTGGACGGGCCAGTATTACAGACAGCAGCACCAGTGCCACCATGTCAAGTATAAAAGGTATATGTATCAAATAATATTTCCAGCTCTTTCCCATTCCGCTGTACATGGCAGTTGTAGGAACGGAAAGCGCGGCACGTCTCTTGCGGCCTTTGAGCACATACCATATAACACATGGTATGACCAGAAGCATCAACAATAGATATGCGCTGTCAGCAAATGTCATGGTTTTATTATTTAAAAGAACAAATAATACAGTTTCAATACCGCAAGCACAAAGAACACCGCACCGGCCGCTGCTATGGCAGCACCAGCCAGAAGTAATGCAAGACGGGCTCCTTTGCTGCGTTTCATCTCCACTATTGTCTCCTCTTCACGGGGCTGCAACTCTGATTCCGGCACCTCCATCTTGGTCTCGTTCACAAACTCCATGGCACTGACAAGATTACGGTCATTTTCATTGAGCATGGGTTTGAACTTGGCGAACTTTACCATATCGGATGTGGAGAGCAGTTCTCTCAGTTCATTGAGTGAATCTTTGTCACGGCTCTCTTCCAGACGTTCCAGGATCTCATATGAAGTCATCTCTGTAGCGTTGAACCCAAACCTGTCATTTATATATTCACGCAGTATGTCGGTAAGCCGTGTATAATATGACTTGGCATCCTCGCTGTGCGGCCCTCCGGAATTGCGCAATTCCTCTATCTCGGATATTGCCTTGACGTGCGATGGCACTTTGGGTTCTATCTTTATCCTTCTGATAATTGGTTTGTCATCACGGTAACGGACAAACAGGTAAAACGCCATTACGCAGGCCAATGCCGCCAGCAGCCAGTAAAAGACAAGTCCTTTGGCCTCATAGAACCTGACAGGAGTCTTCATATTGGCCTTTGGACCGAATATCTGATTCTCCTGACCTTCGGGGATTTCAAATGTCATGAACGCCAATGCAAGGCGGTTGGACTGGTACTCAACTCCATCGACATAAACCGGCAGATACGGTATATATATCAGCGCTGAATCAAAGCAGGTAACCGTATAGTTACGGGTTATTGTCATACGCTGGCCGTTATTTACGGATTGTGTATCGGTCTTTACGGGCGGGAGAATCTCCAGGTCCTTAACGATAGTATCCCGGTAGACAGGGAAAACCACCTCCTGTCCTGCATCACAGGTTACAGACAGATGCAACCCGGTCTGTTGTCCTATCCACATAATCATGGAATCCACCTCCGCCTGCACCACAACGTTCTGACCCCAAGCCAGGACAGGCATCAGTATAACCGATATATATATCAAGAATCTTTTCATCATCAATTGCGTTTTGCAAAAAGTCCCATAAGAGCTTTGACATAGTCCTGGTCCGTCCTGACAGAGACCGAATCCACACTGCTTCGAGTCAGATAGTCACGGATACGGGCAGTATTGTCATCAAACCATTTACGGTGAGCTGTACGCACCTTCATGGATGATGTATCCACATACATCTCTTTCCCGCTCTCTGCATCAAGAATTTTCATCAGACCCACATCAGGGAGTTCTTCCATGCGACGGTCATAAACGCGTATTGCCACGATATCGTGCTTTCGGTTGGCAATGCTCAATGCATTGCTGTAATCATGCGAGTCTATAAAGTCACTTAACAGAAATGCCGTACAACGTTTCTTGACAGCTCCGGTCAGAAACTCCAAAGGAACAGTAATATCCGTAGCATTACTCTCCGGCTGATAATCCAGCAGTTCACGTATCAGGTAAAGAATGTGTTTGCGGCCTTTCTTGGGCGGAATGAATTTCTCAACCCGGTCACTGAAGAAAACCAGACCAACCTTGTCATTATTCTCAATGGCGGCAAAAGCCAGCGTGGCTGCAATTTCAGTTACCATCTCACGTTTCATCATTACCTGTGTGCCAAAATTGAGACTGTCTGACACATCGACCAGAAGCATCACTGTAAGCTCGCGTTCCTCTTCAAATACCTTTGAATATGGCTTGTTCATGCGGGCGGTAACATTCCAGTCTATATCGCGGGGTTCGTCTCCATATTGGTATTCACGCACCTCGCTGAATGCCATACCGCGTCCCTTGAATGCAGTATGATACTGACCGGCAAAAATGTTACTGGACAGACCCCTGGTCTTGATCTCAATTTTCCGGACCTTTGATATCAGTTCACTTGTTTCCATAACAAACTGATTGTAAGGCGAATGGATTAAGGAACTTCAACCTTGTTCAAGATACGGCTGACAAGTTCATCCTGGGTTACGTTGGTTGCCTCGGCCTCATAGGTGAGTCCGATACGGTGACGCAATACGTCATGTGCAATGGCACGCACATCCTCAGGAACCACGTAACCACGACGCTTGATGAATGCATATGAACGGGCTGCAAGAGCCAGATTTATCGATGCACGGGGTGAACCGCCGAACGAAATGAGTTCCTTGATATCCTTTAGACCGTATTTATCGGGATAACGTGTGGCAAACACGATATCGGCAATATACTGCTCAATCTTTTCATCCAGATATACCATATCAACAACCTTACGGGCTTCGATGATATCTTCGGTAGTCATGACAGGCTTTACGGTACCTATCTCATGGTGTATCTGCTGATGGATGATCTTCTTCTCCTCATCAATCTTGGGATAGTCTATCACGGCCTTGAGCATGAAACGGTCCACCTGTGCCTCCGGCAGCGGGTATGTACCCTCCTGCTCTATCGGGTTCTGTGTAGCCATTACAAGGAATGGCTTGGGCAACTTGAATGTATCACCGCCAAGTGTAACCTGACGCTCCTGCATGGCCTCAAGCAATGCACTCTGTACCTTGGCAGGAGCACGGTTAATCTCATCGGCCAATATGAAGTTTGCAAAAACCGGACCTTTCTTGGGCAGGAATGTCTCATCCTTCTGGCTGTAAATCATGGTGCCGACTACATCGGCAGGCAGAAGGTCAGGCGTAAACTGTATTCGGTTGAAACTTGCATCTATCAGAGATGCCAAGGTCTTGATGGCCAGTGTCTTGGCCAAGCCGGGGACACCTTCCAGCAGGATATGGCCGTCAGAAAGAAGTCCTATCAGCAATGATTCCACAAGATGTTTCTGTCCCACTATCACCTGATCCATTCCGGCCATCAGGTTGGTCACGAAAGCGCTCTGTTTCTCAATGCGCTCATTCAGTTCCCTAATGTCAACATTTTCACTCATAAGATTCTATAATTTCAGTTAGTCCAATTACGTCCGTTTCCGTTACGGACACGGGCCAAATTTATGACTATTTGTACGCCGTTGTGGACTAAAAAGGTTTAAATAATATTGCTTTCAGTTAGTTTTTTAATGTTTTTGCACTTTTTATACCAATCCGTCACTTTGCCTTAAGTACAGGAATCCTGATCCTAGCTCCCTCCTGAAGTTTGCCGGCATCCTTTATATTGTTGTATTTGACAATGTAGGGCCACAGCTTCTTGGTGCCATAGTACCTGAGAGCAAGACGGGTTATCGTCTCACCTTTCTTAAGAGTATGGACAGTAAGTTCACCTGTCATTGCAAAGTTTACAGTATCAGCCTCAGTAAACTCCGTAAGATCCTTAGCGGCGTCTTTACTGTTCAGTCTGACATCAAGAGTTACTGCAGGTTTGGTCTCTCCGGTTTCTGTTTGCGGTTTTATAACCGGTTGTGTTACAACGGGTTCCGTAACAGCAGGTTCTGTAACCACGGGTTCCGGTATCTCGGGTTCCGCGGTTTCCTGTTCAACCTCTGCAGATTCAATCTCCTTAACGGGTTGCTCTTTAACGGGCTGCTCATCAGCCGGTTGTACATTGACCGGAGAACCTTGAGGAACCACAAGTTCCTGTTTGTCCCTGATTTGTATGTTCCGTTCCACACGTTCAAGCACACGATTTCCTATCAGCGGCCAGAACAGATATAGAGCTATTACCAGAACAAGCAAAATGGAAAGAATCCAAACTATAAACTTAAGCAGGAAACGTACACCTCGGCGCTGTGTCACCTCCTTTACAACCGGTTTGGCATCATTTGCGGATTCTTTTTCCGGTTCTGCTGTAACAGTTTGGCTTTCATCCTGAACAATGCTCTCTGCCGCAACAGGCTCTTTTTCCATTTGAGCCAGTTTGTCTGCCTGCTCAGCACTTATCTCAACGGTCTCAAAGGCGGCAAACGGTTTGTTTACGCGCTCTTTCAGCTCTACATCGGGAGTGAATGATATTTTCTGGTGTCCTTCTATCGTAAAGCGCTCACCGGTGTTCACGTTAACACTTTCCCGGTCCTCCATCTGGATCAGTTTGAATGTACCCAGCCCTTTTACCTTGACAAGACCATCGGTCAATACTTTCTGTGAAATTATATCAAAGAAGTTCTTTACAAACTGCTCTGAGGCTGCTTTTGACATTCCGCCGGCCTGCGACATCAGATCAGCAAGCTGCGAGAGATTTATCTTCTTATCCATAACCGTACCTTATTTGAGTTTATCCTTAAGGATAGTACTGGGCTTGTATGTAAGCACAAGCTTGGGTGGAACCAGCATACGTACACCTGTTGTCGGATTCACTGATACACGCTCGTTCTTTTTCTTAACTTCAAGTACCCCGAATCCCGAAAGACTCACGGAATCGCCGTCCTGCCAGATTTTTTCCAGCACCTCCATCAGGGTCTGGACCTTTTCGGCAGCCTGGTCGGCCGACATCTGGCACTTTCCGGACAATTCTGTCAAAAACTGCTTGTTGTTCATATAGGTTAGTTTAATTATTTGTCAAATGGTCCCATATATGTCAAAGGCATCTGCCTCTGTAATCCTTATATCTGCAAATTCTCCCACAGGCAGCTCCACATCGGCTTTTACAAGCACCTCGGGATCAACCTCTGGCGAATCAAACTCAGTCCTGCCTACATAATATTCACCCTCAATGCGGTCAATCATCACCTTGAAGGTCTTGCCCACCTTGGCTGCGCTTATTTTGGCCGATATATCCTGCTGTATTCGCATAAGGCGTGACAGGCGTTCCTGCTTGACCTCATCCTTAACGTCATCATTGTAATGCAATGCGGAATATGTCCCATCCACCTCACAATAGGCAAATGCACCCAGGCGTTCAAACCGCTGCTCCTTTACAAAATCAAGCAAAAGGGCGTAATCATCGTCAGTTTCACCGGGGAATCCAACCATCAGCGTGGTACGCAGGTGTATGCCCGGAACCTCCTCACGCATGCGTGCCAGCAGTTCACGGGTCTCCCGGGCCGTAATATTGCGGTGCATGCGCTTCAAAACAGGATCGCTTATATGCTGCAGTGCTATATCCATGTATTTGCATACATTGTCGCGCTCACGCATAACCGGCAGCAGGTCCATGGGGAAACTGTTCGGATATCCGTAATGAAGACGCAGCCATTCTATGCCCGGAATATCTGACAGCCGCTGTACAAGTTCCGCAATAGCGGGTTTATGAGACACGTCTGTGCCGTAATAGGTCAAGTCCTGAGCTATCAGCTGAATCTCCTTTACGCCCTTGGCCACAAGCCGGCGTGCCTCATCCAGGATATCCTCCTGGCTGCGTGACTGGTATTTACCTGTCATAAGGGGAATTGCACAATACGCACACCCGCGGTTGCAGCCCTCGGCAATCTTAAGGTAGGCATAATGTGAAGGCGTTGTAACTATACGCTCATTACCCATTTCACCGAACCATTTCTGCCCCGTCTCCTTTAGGATGGCGTTCCAGTCAAACTTGCCGTACCAGCCGTCAACCTCCGGAATCTCGGCCTTAAGCTCCTTATGGAATTTCTGTGACAGGCATCCCATCACGTACAGCCGGCCTATCTTACCTGCTTTCTTAAGCTCTCCGCACTCCAGGATCATATTGATTGATTCCTCCTGAGCATCGCCTATAAAACCGCAGGTGTTTATTATTACAGTCTCGGCACTGACCTGTTCCGGATCATGTCTCACTTTAAGGCCATTGGCTCTGAACTGAGCCATAAGTTTCTCAGAATCAACAAGATTCTTGGAACATCCTAAAGTAATTATGTCAACGGTGCCGCGCCTCATACATCAATCCATCTTAAAGAGAGAATCAACAAACTCAGTCTTGTTGAAAACCTGAAGATTGTCCATACCCTCACCCAATCCGACGTACTTTACGGGCACCTTGAACTGGTCAGAGATACCTATCACCACACCGCCTTTGGCTGTACCGTCCAGTTTGGTTATAGCAAGCTGAGTAACCTTGGTAGCCAAAGTGAACTGTTTGGCCTGCTCAAACGCGTTTTGACCGGTGGATCCGTCCAAAACAAGCAGCACATCATCAGGGGCACCCTCAACGACCTTGTTCATCACATTACGTATCTTGGTAAGCTCATTCATCAGGCCTACCTTATTATGCAACCTGCCAGCGGTATCTATCAGAACCACATCAACGTTATTGGCTACAGCCGAACTCAGCGTGTCATAAGCCACCGATGCCGGATCAGATCCCATTTCCTGCCTAATCACCGGTACATCCACCCTACGTCCCCACTCCTGCAACTGCTCTATGGCAGCGGCACGGAAAGTATCGGCAGCACCCAGCATGACCTTGAGCCCGCGTTTCTTGAACTGGTAAGCAAGCTTGCCTATTGTAGTGGTTTTGCCTACACCGTTCACACCAACCACCAGCACCACATAAGGTTTACGACCTGCGGGAATGCAGAAAGGCTCCATTTCATCGTCGGGATTGTTCTCAACAAGCAGAGCCGAAATCTCCTCGCGCAGAATGCCGTTCAATTCGGCAGTGCCCATGTATTTGTCACGGGCTACGCGTTCCTGTATGCGCTTTATAATCTTGAGAGTGGTCTCTACGCCTACATCCGATGTTATCAGCACCTCTTCCAGGTTATCCAGCACCTCGTCATCGACAGTGGTTTTACCTGCTACTGCGCGCGCTATCTTGGAGAAGACGCTGGTCTTGGTTTTTTCAAGACCTTTGTCCAGCACCTCTTTCTTGTCTTTAGAGAATATTGAAAACAAACCCATATATTCGGTGAATACGGCAAAAAAGTACCATAGTCAAACTGCAAAAATATATAATTAAGGTGACAAATGCAACAATACACAAAAAAGAAGAGTGGCCCGTAAGGTCACTCTTCTATATTTCAGTTTCAAGTGTTGTTTTACTTGATAGCGTCCTTAAGCTGCTCGTCAGTAACGATCTGCTCTGTAAACATATAAGCACCGGTCTTGGGTGACTTTACCATCTTAATGACCTTGGCCATTGAGACCTTACCCTGACGCAGGGTAGCAACTACTTTCTTTGCCATGGTTTAAAACGTATTACTTGATCTCACGATGGATTGTCATCCT
>JAGCPB010000063.1 GCA_017642425.1 Bacteroidaceae bacterium | reverse complement strand
TTTTTATTTCAAAGGATGATCCGGTAAACTCAGTTGCTGCTTCCAAATAGCCCACATAGGTTACAGAAAGACGGTTGGACGGATTAACGAGTTTGAAAGCAAATTTACCGTTCACATCAGAAACAGCATGAGCAACAATACGGTAAAGAGAATCTCTCTCTGTAATGTTAACCAATTGCATTGGACCGTTTTCATCACAGATTGTACCGCTTATAATATCACCAGCTTGGGGCTTAGTGCCAGACACTACAACGGTTGACTTGATAGTATCCTGCTGAACATGGTTGATTGCAGCGAAGGTCCTGCCGGTATTGCAAAAGAGAGGCAGTAACAGCAGGGATATGCTGCAGAGTGTGCGGTACCAACCGCGGGAAAGCCAGATTCTAATTTTGCGTACTTTCATTTAGTCTCTGATTACTCAATTATTCTGAACTTTATTTCATCCATGAATTGGGTTTGAGTCCTATTAAGCGTGAAGATGTCAAAGGTGAGTGGCTCGTGGCAGATGGTACCTTTTATTACGTGTGTACCTGGGGCATCCCAGTCTTCCTGGCTAATGGCGGGAAAAACCATCTGGAAATAGGTGGTAACATGGTCTCCGTGGCGGTCAAAATCCTCGTCAAGCGGTACTCCATCAACGCGGATGGGCTTGAGCACCTGACCGTTGGGGAGCGTGAGTGTAAAGTCACTGCCCACATGACCCAGGAATGAGTGCGGCTCCATGATGGCCATCTCAAAATAGAAAGTGGTCTCCTTATCAGTGAAATCGGCACGGGTAATGCTAATTACATCAGGCATATCCTCATGAATATGGACGGTCTTGAGTTTATCGGCCGCGATAATCTGTACGCTGCGTACATCACTAATGTCCGATATGTCATTGGACACCTGGAGGCCTTTGATTACGGGCTGGTTATCATCAAGGCTTATCAGATCAACGGTCTTGACATCATCAGGGATGGCAGGGAAATGCTCCGTCATAGTGTAGTAGCCGTTGGCGGGACTCCAATAATATAGTTCCTCAAAGCCTTCAAGACCTTCGGCATAGGTGTAACGATACTCCTTGCCATCGGCCACAATCTTATCATTATAGATACGCGTGAGCCAAAGGTCTGCATACTGATGCGAACGGAACACCAGTATGAGTTCATCAGAGGTGCGGATAACATCAGTCACATAAAAGAAGCTGGAGTTGCGATTATAGAAGTTCTGGGGATTATGGATATGCAGCCCTTTGTCAAAATAGTCCGATGATATGGCGGCAATCATCTTTTCTGTTGCAGTCTTGGCATCAAGGCCTGGATATTTGGCCGTAAGACGTGTATTATCCGGTATTGGCACTATATTGTTTTCAACAATAAGCGCTATCTGGTTGATGCCGCGTTTACGGGCTGTCTGGGCCATCTGGTCAACATCACCTACAGACATTGTTTCCGGGTGGATGGCAATTCCGTGACCGTCAAACACGGTAATCCAGCGTTTCATCAGGTCCAGATTACCTGTGGCGGACAGGTTCTTGTAACGGAGTTCATATTCACTTATCAGGGAAGCCATAAGGTTGTCTTCCTGAGGATTGCAGTTGAGTTCAAAACGATATTGGCCGTTACCCTCATCATAGATATGGGCACGGCGGTACTCCGGCATGGTCATGGTCTTGAGCATCTCATCATTAGTGGCAATCTCTGTTTTTATGCCCACAGCATCAAGCTTTTCGGCAAACGGCAGGACATCATCAAGGGTGATGGGATACATGTAGCGGACCGACATACGGGTGGTCTTGAAGTTCTTGTACTTTTTGAGATAGCCGGGAACATCGGCAGCCTTCATGCTGGCCTCCACTCCGTCAAATGTCTTGACCTTGGCCTGTCCGTCCTCAAAGATCCAGGTCATGCCGTCCTCAAACTCAGGATAACCGTTTACTGAGCTGGCCTCCATCTTGTTCTGTGCCTTCGTGCTTGATCCACACTGCGTGAGGCAGAACAATGCCATTACACCAGCAGACAGAATAATCAATCTGTTCAGATAGTTCCTTCTAATAATACCTTTCATAATAATATCATTTTTTATCATTCCTTCAACAGGGGTGTCTGGACTCCGTACATAAGACGGATATCTGGTGTTTCTATACCCAAACCCTGGAAATCCTCCATATTGATTACTGACACACCGGCTTTTGTGGAGTCTACCGGTTCCTTGTCTTTTGATTCCTCCACCCCTTTGCTGCCTTCAGCCTTACCCTTTGACACAGCTTTTGATGAAGAACAGGAGCAAATCAAAGACAGCACCAGGAATGATACGCCATATACTACGCGGTACCAGCCGCGGGACATATAAATCCTAATCCTTCTTAATAACATAACTCAAACTACTAGTTTGCCAGCAAAAATAGTTCTCATATTTACAATCAACAAGGAAAAAGCGTTGCAAAAACATTGCAATTTTCATCTGTTTTTTAAGTCTGTCACCCATTGATAGTGACCACTCAGTTTGCCGGCCTTACGAGCCTTGCGATAGTACTTTCTGGTAAGTATCTCAAGGGAACCGCCAGCACCCTTATCACCCCATTTTTTATCCGCCTCCTTATTATCCAATCTCTGTACTGCCTGTATCTTGTCACCACGTATTCCTAACAAATCAGCCAGTTTATATCTGTCAAGGATGGGCGCTCCAAAGTCAAATGTGGACAGTTTGGCTTCATCGACAGAAATAATCTCACCATCGAGGAGTATCAACGGATATATTGATATAGAATCATCACCGTTTTGATTAAAATCTTTATAATAATCAACACCTGCGACATTATAATTGGCAGAACCGCCAAAACCACCGAAGCCTCCAAAACCTCCGAATCCTCCATAGTTAAGATTGGATTC
>JAGCPB010000062.1 GCA_017642425.1 Bacteroidaceae bacterium | reverse complement strand
GAGGGACACCATTAGAAGGCGTCCCCCGCGATATCCGTATTGTAACAAACTCAACGATAACAGTTTCTAAAAAAACGTCCAAAAATATTTGGAAAAGTCTTAGAATACTGTTAGACACCGAAGGTGGCTAAAAAGGAGGCGATCGATGTTTAGGCCTTGGAGGGAGTGCGTAGTAGCCTGGAACGTTGGTCTCAAAAACGGATGTCCTGCGGTGTTATTAAAAAAAGAGAAATAATCTGCCAAAATTTCCGTATAAGATGTAAAGTATGTATTTTTGTCAGACTATTTAAAGCAACATGAACGTAGAAGAGATACAAAGGATGAAACAGAGGTTCCGCATCATCGGAAACTCACCGGAACTGAACCGCGCCATAGACGTAGCCATACAGGTTGCGCCAACAGACCTGACGGTGCTGATAACCGGTGAAAGTGGTGCCGGAAAGGACGTTTTCCCCAGAATAATACACGAGAACAGCCTGCGCAAAACCAAGAAGTATCTGGCCGTGAACTGCGGCGCAATACCTGAGGGAACCATAGACTCAGAGCTGTTCGGACACATAAAAGGAGCATTCACCAACGCCATAAGTGACCGCAAAGGCTATTTTGGAGAGGCCGACGGAGGAACCATCTTCCTGGATGAGGTAGCCGAGCTGCCACTTGCAACCCAGGCCCGCCTGCTCCGAGTGTTAGAGTCCGGAGAGTTTATAAGAGTGGGCTCCAGCACAGTTGAGAAGACCGATGTCCGCATAGTAGCCGCTACCAATGTGGATCTGCTAAAGGCAATTGAGCAGGGCCGTTTCCGCGAGGACCTGTTCTACCGCCTGAGCACAATACCCATCAAAGTACCTTCACTGCGTGAGCGCGGAGCCGATGTCCAGCTGCTGTTCCGCAAGTTCGCTGCCGATTGCGCCGAGAAATACCGCATGCCGGCAATACAACTGTCAGAGGATGCCAAGGAGATGCTCATGACCTACCACTGGCCCGGTAACGTGCGCCAGCTCAAGAACATAACCGAGCAGATATCCATAATGGCCACGCAAAGGGTCATTACCGCCGATATGCTGCAGGAGTATCTGCCAGACCGCCGTACCTCAATGCTCCCCATGCTTGCAGGAGCACAGCGTCAGGAGAATACGTTTGAGAACGAGCGTGAGATACTGTACAAAGTGCTGTTTGACATGCGCCGTGACATTACTGACCTTAAGGCACAGGTCAACAGTATGTCGCAGGCCCATCAGCAGCCGGTGCAGAACCCCGTATCCATAATCACTCCGGATGAGGGAACCACTACAGTCCAGAATGTACCGTCGCGTAAGAACACCCCAGTGGATGATGACATACAGGATACAGAGGTTTATATAGAGGAGACCCTCTCTCTGGATGAGGTAGAGAAGGATATGATAAAGCGTGCCCTTGCCAAGCATGGCGGCAAACGTCGCGGTGCGGCGGCCGACCTGAATATATCCGAGCGTACCCTGTACCGTAAAATAAAGGAGTACAATCTGGAATGAGACACCGAATACTCAAATATGCAATTATTGCTTTGGCATCGGCCTTGATGATGTCAGGATGCACCGTATCATACAAACTGAACGGAGCCTCAATTGACTATAATACCATCAAGACCATAACGGTAGAGACATTCTCAAACCGCGCGGCATATCAGTGGGCGCCTATGGCCCCTATGTTCAATACGTCACTCAGTGATATCTATAACCGTCAGACCAAACTGCGTCAGGTAAAGCGTGACGGAGACCTTGTCCTTTCGGGCGAGATAACATCTTATGACCAGACCAACAAGTCAGTTGCTGCCGATGGCTACTCATCGATGGTACAGCTCAGGATGGCCGTAAAAGTCAAGTTCACCAACAACAAGAAGCACGGCGATGATTTTGAGCGTTCTTTCAGCGCCAGTCGCGAATATGACTCATCTCAGCAGCTTACTTCAGTTCAGGAGGAACTGGTACAGCAGATGATAGATGATATCGTGGATCAGATATTCAATGCAACAGTAGCCAAATGGTAATGGAACAGCATGATGGCGACCGCACGATGTCACTTCTGGATTCGTATCTGGAGGGCAGGGAGGATTTGGCGTCAGACCTGTCAGAACTGGTCAAGGTACCGGTAGATTATGTCACCGCATATCTGGAAACGCCGTCCCCGCAACAGGACAGTATGGCCGATAAGGCTATCCGTTCCAAGACGGAGCAGCTTCTGGATGCATTCCTGGCAGGCGATAATGAAAGACCCTCTTTCAATCTTGTCCGTTCTGCCGGTCAGGATTATGTTTCTGATGAGTCCGATAACGATTCAGATGGAGCGGAACAGCTTGATGACTCGTATTTTACCGAGACTTTGGCACGTATCTACCTCAAACAGCGCAGATATGGCAAGGCATTGGAAATTATTAGGTCTCTTTATTTGAATTTTCCGAATAAAAGCATTTACTTTGCGGACCAAATCCGATATTTGGATAAATTAGTCAGGATAAATCAAAAATAAGAATAGAAAATGTTTAAGGTTTTACTCATCATTATCGTGATTCTGGCAGTTTTTCTCTGCTTTGTAGTCACAATCCAGAACTCAAAAGGCGGCGGTCTTGCAGCCGGTTTTGCTTCATCAAACCAGATTATGGGTGTTCGCAAGACAACTGATATTCTTGAAAAGACAACCTGGACACTGATAGCAAGTATTGCTGTACTGAGCATCATTACAGCATACGTGGCCAAACCTAAGGCTATACACAACACCTCTGTAATGGAGGGTGAGGCAATAGAGAACCAGTTGGTCAACCCTGAGTCATCAACCACCACATTTGACTCACCTATTGAGATTCAGGATCTTCCTGAGGAATAATTCACGTATCAGACATATTTCGGGAGACAACCTGAACGGATTGTCTCCCGTTTTATTGATAAACAGATCATAATATGAAGACATACGCTTTCCCGGGTATCATTGAGGACGATATCCTTCAGATTGCCGCAGGGCAGATTCCATATATGCGCACCGCATGGTTCTCGGGCGTTATGAAAGAGAACGAGCGTATGTTGCTTGACGCCATAGGATGCCAGGGCGGCAGGGTAATGTTCTTTACCTCATCAGGAACAGCTGCCATGGAGTCTGTGGTCCAGAACTATGTGGCTGCCTTAGGTAAAGCCTTTATCATTGACGGCGGCACATTCGGACACCGCTGGGTACAGCTCTGTGAGTATCATGGCGTAGAGCATGAATCCATGCAGATACCTTTTGGCCAGGACATAGATTATGACCTGCTTCAGGAGCGCATGGTAAGCTATAAGCCTGCCGTGTTCCTTTGCCAGCACCATGAGACGTCATCGGGCCAGTTGTTTGACCTTAAGCGCATATCGGATATATGCCGTAAGACAGGCGCCAGTCTGGTGGTGGATGTAATAAGCTCATTCCTGGCAGAGAAGCTTGACATGAATGAACTCGGCATTGACGTGGCTGTAACCAGTACACAGAAAGGCCTTAACCTCCCTCCCGGAGCGGCATTGGTGTTCCTGTCAGAAAAGGCTCTCAGCGTGGATTTCCGTCACAGCAATTACTATCTGGACTATCAGGACAACCTTAAGAACCTGGAACGCGGCCAGACACCTTTCAGTCCGGCAACCACGATATTCATGCAGATCAACGAGCGTATGCGCCGTAATCTGGCAATAGGAATAGACAATATCGTTGCCGCTACCCATGCCAAGGCACTCTATTTCCGTGAGTTGTGTGCCAGGTACGGGTGGGAGATCCCGGCACAGAATCCTGCCAATGCAGTTACGGGATTCTTTGTACACAGGAACGGAGATATCCTGTGTGATGAGCTGCAGAAACACGGCATATTCATCATGCCCAGCGGCAAGCCGCATTTCTTCCGCGTTTCGCATATGGGTAGTGACACGTTTCAGGATCTTGATGAACTGGCCGCCCTTATAAGTGAAATAGAAAACAGACCGCTATGAGGATAGCCCTGTTCTGTGAGAACCGATACGCGATAGATATCCTGCAGCCCCTTTATGAGGAGGCGTTAAGCCAGGGTTGCCACAACATACTCTGGTATATCCACACACTTAAGATTAAGAACTTCAAACTGGATGATGACGCTTACTGGACATCATCCATTCAGGAGTTGTATGACTTCAGCCCGGAGGCCATATTCGTGCCGGGTAATATAGTTCCGTATTATCTGCCGGGAGTAAAGATCCAGGTGTTCCACGGCTATGCCGCCGAAAAGAAGGACCATTGGATAATTCGCCGTTACTTTGACACCTATTTCACACAGGGACCGTATTTTACATCGCATTTTGAGGCATCGGCCCTCAAGTATAAGGATTTTGAGGTGCGTGAGACCGGCTGGACCAAGCAGGACTGGATATACAGGCATCTTCATGACTATGATGAAGAGAAAGCCGCTCTGCTTAATAAATACGGTAAAAGCAAAGTGGTGCTCTATGCACCCACATTCTCTCCCAAGCTTACATCTCTGCCGTATCTTAAACCGGCTCTGGAGCAGCTTTGCGCACAGAGAGACATACTGCTTGTAATGAAATTCCATCCTCTTACCGCAAGTGAATGGACCGATGAATACAGGGAGTGGGCATCAAACCGCAATGATGCAATCTATATAGAGGCATCCGAGAATGTAACCCGATACCAGATGATGAGCGACGTGATGATAAGCGATACGTCATCATCGGTCTATGAGTTCCTGCTGCTGGACCGCCCGGTAATCACGTTCAGGACCATCGCCAGGGATATCTATTGGGAGAACATTGATGATCCCGATATGCTGACCAATGCGTTTGACAGGGCTGTAAGTGATCCTGATGCGGCCGGAAAAAGACGGTGGATAGTGGATAATTATGACCCGCATCTGGACGGACAGTGCTGCCGCCGGATGCTGGAGCAGGCACAGGATTATATAGACAGACACGGCGTGCCTTCAAAACGTCATCTCAACCTGTGGCGCAAGTATACAAGCATAAAGACTTTCGGAAAGATTAAGAGACACTGATATGATATCGAGCCAACCTTATAACTATGATCTGAGACAGTTCCAGCTTAGGAGTGTAGTGCTGCTGGATGTCATAGACAAAGTATGCAAGGAACATGGTATAAGGTATTATATCATTGCCGGAACTCTGCTTGGGGCTGTCCGTCACAAGGGTTACATTCCCTGGGATGATGACCTGGACGTGGCTTTTATGCGCAGTGATTATGACCTTCTGCTGGAGCATGCCTCAGAGTGGTTTCCTGAACCATTCCATATAGTGGATTGCAACAATGACCCGCGCTATCCCAAGTATTTTGCCAAGTTGGAGGACAGGAGCACAACTCTTGTTGAGAGTTTCCATCTGGGCTATGTGGGCGGCATATATGTGGACCTGTTCCCGCTGGATTCGGTGCCAGACAACAAAATGCTCAGGGCATGGCATTTCTACCGTTTCAACCTTAAGCGCCGTCTGCTCTATCTGGTATACAGAGACCCGTACAAGCACGGAAAAGGGGTGGGCTCACTGATCCTGTGCCTGTTGCAGAAACTGGTCTCAAAGGAGAAGCTGCACAAGAGGACGCAACGTGTGCTTAAAGAGTTTGAGGGAAAGAGGAATTGCAATTATGTGATGACTCATGATGACGGATTCAGGGCTTACCGCAAGTCTGTGTTCGGAACACCCCGGTTGTGTGAGTTCGAGGGTCATGCTTTCTGTGCCCCGGAACATCCGGAGGGTTTCCTCTCTGTCCTGTATGGAGATGATTACATGACCCCGCCTCCTGTAGAGAAACGCAGATCGCATATGCATGACTATTGCGACCTTGAAAACGGATACGTAGGGGTTGATATAAATGAACTGAAAAAACAATTAAAGGTATGAAGAGGGTATTTACATCTGGCAGTTTTGACCTGTTTCACATAGGTCATCTTAACATACTTGAAAAGTCTGCCGCATTGGGTGATGAGCTTATTGTAGGCGTGAGTACCGATGAACTTATAGAGGAGTACAAGGGCATGAAACCCATCATACCTTATGAGCAGCGCGCCCGTATCGTTGCGTCAATCAAGTGCGTGACCAAGGTGGTCAAGCAGACCAAACTGACCGAGGTGGCACAGCTTCAGCGTGAAAACATTGATATTGTCACAATAGGTGATGACTGGAAAGGCAAGTATCTTGAAGGGTTGGAATGGATGAAAAGCCAGCCCGGCAAGGAGGTCGTCTATTTCCCATACACTCCGGGTGTGAGCACCACTCAGATCAAGAGCCAGATAATAAAAAGCGCCAGCGATATCATCGCTGCCGCTCTGTCACGTGAAGAGTATATAGACAAGAACTGGAAGGAGGACGAGCGCAAATAGTCTTTACCAAACCATGGAGCTTGCCCCCAGTATAGCTGCATCGGACTCCTTGAGTGAGGAGTAGAGTATATCAATCTTACCCTTCCAGACCTGCATCAGGTTGTCATTCATAGCGCTTACCATCTCGTCATGGAAGAACTCCTTTGATTTGGTCAAGCCTCCAAACAGCACTATTGCCTTAGGTGAGCTGAACTTTACAAAGTCTCCCAATGCATGTCCTAAGATCCTGCCGGTAAATACAAATACCTCTTTTGCCAGTTCATCACCTTTGACGGCAGCTTCATAAATATCTTTTGATGATATCTTTTCCGGGTCAAGTTTGCGTAGCAGGCTATCCCTGTCGTCGTTTTGCAGGAACTCGCGTGCAGTTCGTGCCACGCCCATAGCGCTTGCGTACGTTTCAAGACATCCCTTAAGCCCGCAGTTACATTGACGGCCTCCCTGTACCACGCATACATGGCCCAGCTCTCCGGCAAATCCGTCGTGACCGTAAATGAGGCGGCCGTGGGTTATGATTCCGCTGCCTACACCTGTACCTAAGGTAATCATTATGAATTCGTCAATGCCACGTGTCACACCATAAGTATGTTCTCCACGTGCGGCGGCATTGGCATCGTTGGTAATACGTACATGCAAGCCTGTGGCGGCTATCAGGCGCTCGGCAAAATTCACCACACAGGGATTGCCTTCTGCGTCACGTGCCCACCGTAGGTTGGGAGCGTAACGTATTGTTCCGTCAATACGGTTGGCATTGGGAGCGCCCACGCCTATACCTACTACAGTACCTTGATTGGCGGTCTTGCGGATCAGTTCCTTGACTGTCCCGGCCAACAGTTCTATATATTCATCAACGCTGTCAATCAAAGACGTGACCACACTCTGCTCGAGTATGGTCCCGTCCTTAGTCACGACTCCGCATTTTGATGACTGGCCGCCTATGTCTATGCCTATGGCTAGTTTCTGCATTTTCTTAGTTGCTGGCCAATTCATCCTTGATGCGTGTCCAACGTGCCAGGATGTCACGATAATATTTCTCAAGCTTGTCCCACTCATAGAAGTAGGGATACTCAACACCTTTATCATCCTTGTAGCAGGGAACCGGCAGTCTGGCCTCCTTCTCGTCAAGCAGAGCCCTTACCAGAATCTGGCCCTTCTTGTTCTTGAAGAAAATGAGCTGGATGTTACTGCCCATATGTACGATATCGTAGTTGACCCACTTGTTGGCCAGGTCCTCAATGTCTTGGGGTGCATACGCACAGTCATTTACCTCCATAAGGCAGAGCAGAGGATACAGGGCAGTGTCATGGCCGTAACGCAGATTTGCGCTGGGTGTGCCTTTTGCAATTGCTATATCAGCTTTGTCAAGGAAATCCTGAAGCAGTGTGGCGTGGCCGTAAGGCACAATCTTCTGGGTCAGGTCATGATAGCCTGAAACAGAGAACCAATAGAGGTTGTTCTGGAGCCAGCAGTCATACCACTCCTCATATGTAAACACGTCATCCAGGTCAAAGCCCAGATATGAGTGGCTGCCCATGTTGGCTGCAATATCGTATATCTTGGTGTAGAGATCATTTGAACGGTCTGTCGTTGTTGTGCTGGTTGATGTTGAACCTGTGCTGCCTCCTGCAGATCCGGAACGTGATGTTGTGGTGGTTCTTACATACCTGGTGATGAAGGTGGTATCGGTAAACAGGGCGCACATAAGACGTTCGGGATTGTTGTGCCTGGCATTGAATTCATTGACGGCGGCATTCCTCTCACGGCTGTTCTTGGCGCTGCTGATTGCTCTGTCCTCGGAATTCATATAGCCGCGGTCAAAGTCACTGTCATTGTAATCAATTGTCATCTTGGGCAGTATGCTTGAGAACTCCATCAATGCGGCGGTCATGCTGGCCATGACGCGGTGTGATGTGGTGGAGCGGGCCACGATTGTGGTCTTCTTGTTGAAAATCTCAGGATAGTTCCTGACCATACGGCGGGCTATTCCGCGGTGCTGCTGCTGGCCTACAATCGTGAGGTCGCCCAGATGTCCGTCGGCATCCTTTGCCATTATCTCAATACGTCTCAGCACGTCCTTGCCGAAATCTGTGAGAACGCCCTTGTCATCGGCCTGCTGGAGTATGGTCAACGGGTCATTGTACTGCGGGGTGTTGAGCAGGTAACGTGAACCATGACGGCCGTAGTGACTCATGTAGAAGGGCTTGAATCCCTTGGGGGCCTTTGAATAGGTTACACCCGGGTCTTCATATTGGGTCATACTGCCCCTGAACTTGTAGAGGTTATCCTTGTTGATGTCTTCCTTTTTGGTGATTTCCGCACACAGTGCCAACGGCAGCAGCAATGCCAGACTGATAATAATTGATTTCTTCATTTTGTTTAGGTCAGTAAAATTTATATTGTTGCAAAAGTAATGAAAAAAGCCTAAATTTGCAAGCTACTGCGCAAATTCAAACTAAACATTATATTACAATGAACAGTAAAGATTTGATGAAGAAGGCAGCCGACAATATCCGTATTCTGGCTGCATCAATGGTCGAGAAGGCCAAGTCCGGTCACCCCGGCGGTGCCATGGGTGGCGCTGATTTCATAAACGTGCTCTTCAGTGAGTTCCTGGAGTATGATCCCCGCAACATGAAGTTTGAGGGCAGAGACCGTTTCTTCCTGGATCCCGGCCACATGGCTCCCATGCTCTATGCACAGCTTGCCCTTACCGGCAAGTTCTCAATGGAGGAGCTTGCAACTCTGCGTCAGTGGGGCTCACCCGTAACCGGTCACCCCGAACTTGAGGTTGCCCGCGGTATCGAGAATACTTCAGGTCCCCTTGGTCAGGGCCATGTATTTGCCGTAGGTGCTGCTATCGCTGAGAAGCATCTGGCAGCTGTACTGGGTGAGGAAGTAATGAACCACAAGATCTACGCTTACATCTCTGACGGTGGTATCCAGGAGGAGATCTCACAGGGCGCAGGCCGTATTGCCGGTACTCTGGGTCTTGACAACCTCATCATGTTCTATGATTCAAATGACATCCAGCTCTCAACCGAGTGCAAGGTGGTTACCGCCGAGGATACTGCCGCCAAGTATCGCGCATGGGGTTGGAACGTATATGAGATCAACGGTAACTGCGTTGACCAGATCCGCGGTGCTCTGACCATGGCTCAGAACGCAAACGGCAAACCGACCCTGATTATCGGTAAGTGCATCATGGGTAAGGGTGCCCTCAAGGCCGATGGTACCAGCTACGAGCGTAACTGCAAGACTCACGGTGCTCCTCTGGGCGGTGATGCTTACATCAACACAATCAAGGCTCTGGGCGGTGATCCCGAGAATCCTTTCCAGATCTTCCCCGAGGTCAAGAAGCTCTATGCTGACCGTGCCAAGGAACTCCGCAAGATCATGGATGCCAAGTATGCACGCAAGGCTGCCTGGGAGAAGGCAAATCCTGAGAAGGCTGCCTTCCTTAAGGAGTGGTTCAGCGGCAAGGCTCCCAAGGTTGACTGGAGCAAGGTTGAGCAGAAGCCCGATGACGCTACACGTTCAGCATCAGCTGCAGTTCTGAGCCAGCTTGCTCAGCAGGTTCCCAACATGATCTGCGCCAGCGCTGACCTGAGCAACTCCGATAAGACTGACGGATTCCTCAAGTATACAACCAACATGGTTAAGGGTGACTTCAGCGGTGCATTCTTCCAGGCTGGCGTAGCCGAGCTCACCATGGCTTGCTGCTGCATCGGTATGGCTCTGCACGGTGGCGTTATCCCCG
>JAGCPB010000061.1 GCA_017642425.1 Bacteroidaceae bacterium | reverse complement strand
TAGAGCTTAAACCAGGAGCTGTTATCAGCGGTAGGGTATTGGATGCTGCCACTAATGAACCCTTGGGTCCCTATGCCAGCATCATTGAGACCGTTGATAATGATACTGCCGCATATTATTATACCCTTACTGATAAGGATGGTTTTTTTTCTTACCCGTTGGTAGGAACAGGTCACGTAATTAAAGTGGATTTTACCGGCTACAAGAGCGTAAAGCTTCCGTTGGATAAGAATTATTTTGAAATTAAACTGGAGAAAGCCCCGCCTGGCTATAAAAAAGATGGAGTATTGTACCAGTTTGGTGTATTCCACATGGGCGATGCCAAATCATTTGATGAAGAGATGAAACAGATGATAGGTCCGAATATCCGTGTAGTCAAGCCGGAAGAGCTAATCGATGATGGCGAAGGCATCTTTATTGAAGAGATAGAATAAATCAGAAGTGGAGTCAATAAAGGTCGTTCCATCCGTCCCGTCTGCAAATAAATTATTGTCGTCATCATTATAAATAAATATATTTGTGGTGATGAAGCGTATAGTTCTTGCCGCAGCTTTAACGGTTTGGTGCACGGTATTGTTTGCAGACAGTATCCCTGATGCATCACGCTATATCGGTCAGGAACTCATCCGCTTTAGCCAGGACATCAGTAAGTTCAACTCTATCTATCCGCAGGAGAAAGTCTATCTCCAGTTTGACAACACATCTTATTACACGGGTGAGACCATCTGGTTCAAGGCCTTTGTAGTCAATTCATCATCACTTGAACAGGCGCAGAGCAAGGTCCTGTATGTGGACCTTGTCTCACCCACAGGCGTGCTGCTCAAGCAGCAGAAACTAAAGGTTGAGGATGGCCAGACCGATGGTTCTTTCTCACTTCTGGACGGCGCTGTGTCGCAGGCGCGCATAAAACGTGGCATGATAGGTTATCCCAGCGGTTTTTATGAGGTCCGTGCATATACCAACTATATGCTCAACTTCAGTGAGGAAACAGTATTCTCCCGCGTATTTGCCGTTTATGAGAAACCCCAGCAGGAAGGTGGCTACTACACAGAGAACCCTACCATAAAGCAGCACAAGCGGGAATCCTGGGAAATCCGTCCTAAGACTGAAAAACCAGGCAAGATCAACTGCTCATTCTATCCTGAAGGTGGCCACATCATAATGGGCAAGCCCTGCCGCATAGCCTTCAAGGTAACTGATGATACCGGATTCGGTGTTGATGCCACAGGGGTACTTAAAAACAGTGGCCAGACCTTCTCAACACTCCATGACGGTATGGGCTGCTTTACATTCATACCTCAGGAGAACCGTAACCAGGTTGAAATAACCGTAGGAGATAAATCACATACTTTTGAACTGCCACGTCCGGAAGAAATTGGGTGTGCTCTCACTGTAGTTTCTTGCGGTTCGGATAGCATAAAACTTAAGGTTGACTGTACGTCAGGAATTGCAGACAGTTGTCTCGGCATGACTTTGACCTGTCGGGGTGAACTGTTGGATTTCTGTACTTTTGATATAAACCAACCTGTAGAGAAAACCATCTTTATGCGCGGCGTACCTGAAGGAGTATGCCGCATACACATATTTGACAGTGCAGGTAATATCTACGCCAGCCGTTCCATCTACCATCACAGCGGAATTTTAGAGGCTCCGGTACTGGAGGTAATCCCGGACAAACAGTACTATAAGCCGTTTGAGAGGGTGGCATTACGTTTCAACCTCAAGGATGGACAAGGCAATCCTTTACAGAACAGTTTCTGTCTCTCCGTGCGTGATGTTCGTGGACCGGCCAATGCATGCTCCGATGACCTGCGTACATCACTCCTGCTCTCATCGGACTTGAAAGGACTCATCGAGAATCCATCCTGGTATTTTGAATCAAATGCCCCGGAACGCGACCGGGCTCTTGACCTGCTCATGCTTGTGCAGGGATGGGAACGTTATGACTGGATGACCATGACCGGACAGAAGGACTTTAGCGGGTCACATCATGTTGAAGAGTCTCTTGTAATGAACGGTTGGATACTGAACTCATCGGGCAAGAAGACTCTTGCGGGCATAAAGATAAATGCCCTGTTGGCCATGCAGCTACAGGATGAGCGTATCACCCGGAAATACTCCTGCACTACTGATTCATCGGGCTATTTCAGCATAGATATAGAACCGGAATTCTATGGCAGGGCATCTTTTGGAATCCATGCCAAAGCACGCAAACGCCTGATAGGCCCCGATGCTCGTATCATGTTTGAGCGTTCCATGAAACCGACCATACGTCCATACCTACAGCAGGAACTTGTATTCAACAGCAGGCTGAGCATGCCTGTCCAATCCCATGGCATAAAACAGCAGGATATAGATGACCAACTTCCAACAGTTATCAATGTTGATGAGGGTATCTTGTTGCCTGACGTTGACATAAGCGAGAAACGCAAGTACATAGACTACTTTACATTTACCGCCTATGATGTAGGCACGGATGCGGAGGTTGAAATGGACAAGGGTGAATACACCACCGATATGATGGGCTACCTTATTGACAAAGGCTATGCGTTCTTCAATACGCTAAATGAGGGAGTTCTCATTAACGGTTACAAGCCCTTCTTTTACATCCATGATGCCAACAGTTTCTATTATGCAGGCTCAAACGCCAACCCAGACACCAAGTACCTTAAAAGCATCCTGGTTTACGATGATCTGGTATCTATGGCCGATATACTTAAGGAATGTACCCTGATGCCCAAGGACATGAGAAATCCCCTAACGTCTCCTTTTATCTCCATCAAGGAATACGCCCCGGAGTTTGACCGTGAAATGAACGAGCGGTATCTGCTTATTGACATCCTTGTAAAGGAGCGTAAAGACCTGGGTAAAAAAGGAGATATCTACAACATAAACAAACGCATCACCACTATAGACGGTTATTCCGTTCCTCACGGTTTCTACTCACCTGAATACCCTGTCGGTCCCATCTTGGGTGATGTAGATTACCGCCGCACGCTTTATTGGAACCCTAACGTAGAAACTGATTCAACAGGCACAGCCCAAGTGGAGTTTTATAACAATTCCTACAGCAAACATTTCAAAGTAAGCGGAGCCGGAATCACAATCAATGGCACACCATATATCTTTGATGAAAGTTTCTGATTATTCTTGGAGTGGGTAGCTAAGGTGCGGGGGCTGGTTGTAGGCTACGTTTTGGGTTACTATGGCCAGACGATAGAGTGGATCCTGCATCAGGCAGATCACGCGGTGGGTGGTGGAATAGGGGGTGGTGAATATCAACACTTCTGATGGGTCCGATGCGCTGCGTACTATGAACTCCTCGCGCCAATCGCCCGACAGGTCGGCTAGCAGGCAGGGATTTGACTTGGTACCGTTGTTGAGGGCGGTGCCTGTGAGTGCGGCGAATGTAAACAGACGGTCTATCGTGCCGGTTTCCGGATTCCATTTCTCTATCTTGCCACCTGTTCCGGCTCCGGTTGCATCAAACAGTTCGTCCAGCAGGTCTCCGTCCCAGTAGATACGGAAGTTTACGGATGGTTTTACGATAGATATAAGTTCTCCCTTGCAGGAACGGATGCCTCCGCTGGCATTGCTCCACATCTCGTGGCCCGGGTAGCGTGGGTCAATGTCGGCTGCCAATCCCCGGCCGTTGTCCTTGCCTACCTGTGGAGTGCCCCACAGGATTGTGCCGTCGGCGGCACGCAGTTCATCGCTGTAAGTTACGTTTTTGTCCTCATGCACATCCCAGAACTCCAATCCGGGATGCTCCGGGTCAAGGTCGCCCAGATGTCCGGCATCGCCGTGACCAAGACGGGTGGAGTAGAGCACGCTTCCGTCCTGGTCTATGGCAGCACCTCCATAAATAATCTCATCATAGCCGTCCATGTCGATATCGCCCACAAAAATGTTGTGGTTACCCTGGCCGTAGAGCGGGTCCTGCCTGGATTCGGCCTTGCATATCCATCGCTGACTCAGCGTCTTGCCGTCAAAATCGTATGCCACCACGTAGGCGTTGGTGTAGTATCCGCGGCACATCACCAGACAGGGATGCTCTCCGTCAAAGTATCCTATGGCAGCCAGCATGCGCTCAGACCGGTTCCCGTAATTATCACCCCAGCGGTCTGTTATATCCCGCGGGGGATAATAATCAATGGTGGTTATGGCATGCCCGTCAGTGCCGTCAAATACGGTCAGGTACTCCGGACCGCTCAGAATGCGGCCCTCTGGGGTGCAGAAATCGGCGGTGGAATGGCCTATAACCGATCCGATGCCGTCAACCGTCCCGTCGGCGGTCTTCATGGCCACCTCGGCACAGCCGTCGCCGTCCAGGTCATAGACCATAAATTGAGTGTAGTGGGCTCCGGCACGGATATTGCGCCCCAGGTCAATGCGCCACATGAATGTTCCGTCCATTCTGTAGGCGTCAATATAAACCGGCCCGGTATAGCCTGTGTGTGAATTGTCTTTTGAGTTTGAAGGATCCCATTTGACCACCAGTTCATATCGGCTGTCTCCGTCAAGATCGGCAGTACTCATGTCATTGGCGGTATAAGTGCAGGTAGTTCCGTCGGGCATCCGTACCGGTGCAGGCGTACGTAATGTGATGGTCTTGAAAGGGCATAGAATGCCGGTAGTGCTTTCACGCACGCTCTCATTATACACAATGAACGGCTCCTCCGTTACACGCTTGCCCAGGAACCCTTTTCTGATACGTATCTGATACTGTGAACCTATGCTCCCTTCCCTGTCAACAAAGCAAGTGGCGGCATCCCTGTCAACCCTGGCTATTCTCTGTCCGTCACGGTAAAGCGTAAACCTGCAGTTTTCACCGTCAGATTCCAGACTGCGCCAACTAAGCATCACCCCGCTGTCAACTACTGCCACTGCCAGCCCGTGGTCAATCCGCTCCACTTGCCTTTCGGCCCGCACACCAGCCAGCGGCATCAGCGCCATCATCGCTCCGATCAATGCAATCCTATAGCACATAACCAATATTTTTTGTGCTGCTAAAATATAAAAAATGACGCAAAGGGAAACGACCCCTTTGCGTCATTTAATGCGTCATTTTTTTGCAATTCATGGGGTTACTTCTTGATGCCGCGTGCCTTGTAGATACGCTCCTTTGCATCGTTTATCTCCTGGAACTTCTTTTCGGCGGCCTTTCGGACGTCTTCACCTAATGTTGCCACACGGTCCGGATGATGCTTGAGCGCCATCTGACGGTACGCTGTGCGTACTTCATCATCGGTGGCATCCGGGGAAATGCCCAGCACCTTATAGGCATCATCAAGTGTCTTGCCTCCCAGACCTGTCATCTGATCAACATTGGCGGGGTCTATGTCCATGTTTGCGGCATCGTTCTTAATGGCCTGAATCTCGTCCGGGCTGACGGTGCCGTCGGCCTTGGCCAGCAGGACTAAATACGAGACAAGCTGCAGACGCTGCCCTACGGTCATGACCTGGGCTATCTGACGGCAGCATGCGTCAATCTGACTGCGCCACCAGGTTTCACCCATCTGTTTCCTACGCTCAAACAGTCGGCGGATTATCTGCTCGCCCTCCGTAACTGCCTGACTGCCGAACTGGTTCCGCAGGAAGTTGCGAAGGCATTCCATTTCACTGTGCACAATGCGTCCGTCCGCTTGAATGACATCGGCCGACAAGACCATAAGCGAGAACAGGAAACCATTGCGCTGACCTTCAGATTCGGTTGCCCTGTGGCTATCGTCATCCGGAATATATGTCGGTTGGACGTTTCTTGCAGTGAGTGTGTCAAACAGTGAACCAAGGGCAAACCCGGCAAGAGCCCCGAGAGGTCCTCCGTTAAGCAACCCCAAAAAACCTCCAATCCATTTACCGATAGCCATATATTTGTCCTATAAAAAATCCCTACTGACTGCAAAGATGCAAAAAATGTTACAATAATAAGTGTTATCTTTACGGCCTATGGAAAAAGAACGCAGTATCGACAGGCTGGCTCGCATTCTGATATTTCTGGGAGCTGCAGCGATTGTATGTACGCTATGCTGGTATTTTCGCAGCGTACTGGTCTATATCATAACGGCATTCGTGGTTTCGCTCATCGGGCATCCTGTAATGAACCTGCTCCGTAAGATACGGATAAGAGGTAAGGCTGCGCCCGATCCGGTTCTGGCGGTCATATCTCTTGTCATCCTGTCATCAGTCCTGGTTTTTGTGGTTACTCAGGTGATTCCTATCGTGTCCGGGATAGTGCGCGATGTCTCTATAATGAATTCTCGCGATGAAATGCTGCACCGCAATGTCCTGGATCAGATAAACCAATGGATTATCAGTGTAATTCCATGGGTTGGCGCCGATTTTGACCTGGCTCAGCTGTTGCTTGAGAGGCTGTCTGAACTGACGGATTTATCATCTGTTCCCGGTATTGTGGGCTCGGTGGCATCCGCTGTGGCTACGACGGCGGTGGGGGTGTTTTCGGTGCTGTTCATATCGTTTTTCTTTATAAAGGATGAAGGTCTGTTTGGCAGGATTATAGCCGCTCTGGTGCCCGATAAGGTTGAGGAGCGCGTGGAGAAAACCATCAATGACATAAGGCGGCTTCTGTCCAGATACTTTGTGGGACTGCTGGTGGAGATTGCAGGTGTGGTAGTGCTTAATCTGCTGGGACTCTGGCTGATAGCCCGCATAGGATTCAGTTATGCCATTGGTATAGCTTTCATTGCAGGCCTGCTTAATGTAATTCCGTATGTAGGGCCGCTCATCGGCGAGGTTATAGGTGTGGTTCTGTGTGTGATACTCAAATACGGCGCTGTAGCCGGACTGGATGTGAATATCTGGATTTATGCCCTCATAGTTTTGGGTATCATGCTGGCTGTGCAGCTGGTTGACAATTTCATTTATCAGCCGCTTATCTATTCCACCAGCATAAAGGCAAGTCCGCTTGAGATTTTCATAGTGCTGCTAATATCAGGAAAGATAGGCGGTGCTGTAGGTATGCTTGTGGCTATTCCCGCCTACACTGTAATCCGTGTGATTGCCAGCCGTTTCTTTTACGATTACAAGGCGGTCCGCCGTCTCATCCCCGATCGTGAAAACATATGAATGACGCAAAACGAAACGACCACTTTGCGTCATTTTTTGTCAGCGGAGTTTGTGGGACTCAAAGTGGCGGCGGATCTGGAGGAAGTAGAACACTACGCCTGCGGCGTTGACTATCCAAGCGGTCCAGAAGGCGCTGTGGTAGCCCCAGAATTCACTGAAGAGACCTCCTATGAGTACGCCCAGACCTACGCCTGCATCCCATGAGGTGAGGATGGATGAGTTTGCTGTGCCGCGCTGTGAATGTTCTGCCAGATTGATGAACATGGTCTGGAAGGCGGGGTACATATGGCCGTTTCCAAGGCCGATGATAAGTGCGGCGCCGTAATAGCCGATGGGGTTGTGGACGGCGGCAAAGAGAAGGTATCCGAATATTGATACGCACATACCCATGGTGGCGTTGCGCGAAACCTTTCCGTCACGCAGATGGCGTGCTCCGGTAAGGCGGGAGAGTATGAGTCCTATTGCGCAAAGTCCAAAGAAAAGACCCGTTCCACCGGTAATTCCAAGTTCCTCCTTGCCGTAAATGGCAACATATGTGGAGAGTACCCCATAGCTGAAAGCAAAGCAGGCAATGCCTATTGCCTCACGCCAGCCTTCAAGCAGGAAGAAACGGTCCAAAGAAAGTACTTTCTTTTCGGGCACAAAGTCACGTTTGGGAAGGCGGATGGAGAGTTCCAGCAGCAGACCTATGAGTGATGCTGCCAGTGATACCCAGAACAGTGCCTTGTAACTGCCGTTGAAAGCGCCCAAAAGTACAATTGCCAGGGCAGGTCCCAATGCCATGGCCAGGTTGTTGCTCAGTCCGTAGTAGCCTATGGCTTCACCGCGGCGTGAAGACGGAACTACATCTATGGCAACTGTGCTGGCTGCAACGGTGGTGGCCCCGAAAGGAGCGCCGTGCAGGGTGCGGAATATGGCGAATGCAACCAATGAACCAGCTACTATATAGCCCACGAATATGCTGAAAAAGAGAGCGCCGCAAACCACCAGCACCGTCTTGCGCGGGAAACTGTCCACCATATAGCCGCTGAAAGGACGGATTACCAGTGCCATGATGGTATAGCCCGTAAGCACCATTCCTATGGTATCCTTGGTGGCCCCGAACGTCTCGCTCAGATAAAGCGGCAGCAGCGGAACAATGAGCATAAAAGAGAAATGGACCAGAAAGTTGGTGGTCCATATCTTAATGTAGTTAGCGTTCCAGAGCTTATCCTTGGTCATTTTGTGCCACAGATTTCCTGCATGAGATGTGCCGTTTCCAACGCATCTTTTGAATAGTAGGTTGCACCTATGGCCGATGCTATATCGGGGGTCATTACGGCTCCTCCTACTATGATGGGGCAGGTGATGCCGTTAGTGCGCAGGAACTCTATGGTCTCCTTCATGGAATCCACCGTGGTGGTCATAAGGGCACTAAGTCCTACAGCGTTGGGGTGCTCGTTCTGTGCAGCCTCAAGAACTTTTTCTTTGGGCACGTCCTTTCCCAGGTCAGTTACGCTGAATCCGTGGCTCTGAACTACAACCTTCACTATGTTCTTGCCTATGTCATGGACATCACCCTTAACGGTTGCTATAACCAGATGTCCTTTGGCAGGCTCATCGTCACCTTTTGTGCTGAACTGTTCTGATATGACTGCAAAAGCCAGCTTGGCGGCTTCGGCCGAGCGGATAAGCTGCGGCATGAAGACCTCGTTGCGGGCAAAACGTGCGCCTACATCACCCAGGGCAGGGATTAGTATCTCATTTATTATGCGGTCTTTACCCATATCGGGCAATTCGCGTTCCAGGCAATCCTTGACGCGATCTTTAAGACCCAGAGAAACTGCGTTGAAAAGGTTGTCTACAGTCTGTTCCTCCGATGCCTGCGTGTTGAAGTAAATGAATCCCTGACAGCCCGGATCGTTGCCTGTAAGTGCCATGCTGGCACGCACGGTTGCAACTGTATCGCGGTCCAGAGGGTTCATGATAGGCATGTCAAGGCCTCCCATGAATGCCATAGCCAGGAAGTTGCGGTTCAGTGTACCACGCTCGGGCAGACCGAATGATACGTTGGAAAGGCCGATTGTGGTGAGCACTCCCAGTTTTTTGAGGGCGGACAATGTGTCTATCGTAATCTTTCCGTATTGCGGATTTGATGAGATGGCCATAACCAGGCCGTCAAATACCAGAAGACGGCGGTCAATGCCCATATTCTCGGCGCGTTCAATTATGCGGTGAGCTATCTCAATACGTCCCTCACAGCTTTCCGGTACACCGCGTTCATCAAGAGGCAGGGTCACGGACGGTGCCTGATAGCGGGATATAATGGGCAGCAGGCGTGACATGGACTCCTCGGCTCCGTTTACGGAGTTGATCATGGGCACACCGTTGTAAAGACGTATGGCTGCTGCTATTGCCTCAGGATTGGAAGAGTCAAGCTGCAGGGGTAGGTCGCAGACCTCCTGTACTTTGCGTACGGCCTGACATAAAAGGGCCTTTTCATCGGAGTTTGGTACACCGCAGTTAAGGTCCAGAAAATCGGCTCCGGCATCTTTCTGGGCCAGTGCCTCGTGCTGAAGGTACTCAAAGTTTCCTTCGGCCAGAGCTGCCTTGAGTTTCTTCTTTCCGGTAGGGTTGAGTCGCTCACCGCAAATAAGACCTTTGTCAAGCTTGAGCAGTATTGTGGATGAGCAGATATATGTGCCGTCAGGTTTTGAAATCTCAGGTGCAGGTTGTCCTTTGTAAATTGATATGGCCTTGATTGTGGAAGGTGATGAACCGCAGCAGCCACCCAGTATGGAGGCTCCGGCCTCTATCAGTTTCTTACCTATATCAACGAAATCCTGGTCCGTCCAGTTATATACAACCTCTCCGTCACGCATCTCGGGCAGTCCCTTGTTAGGCTGGGCCAGGATAGGGCAGTTGGCAAAAGGTTTCATGCGGCGTACCACATCGACCACGCCGGCCGGGTTGTTGGAGCAGTTTACGCCAAGTACATCGACGCCAAGCGATGAGAGTGTCAGAGCCACAATCTCGGGTGTTGAGCCTGTGAGCGTACGGGCTTGCTCATCGAATGTCATGGTGGCGAATATGGGCTTGCTGCATACATCTCGTATGGCCAGGATTGCGGCACGCAGCTCATATAGGTCACTGAATGTCTCCAGCAGATAGCCGTCAACACGGTCTGCCGTGTACTCCGCCACCTGATGGTAGTTGTCATATGCCTGCTCAAAGGTGAACTGGCCTACGGGCTCCATAAGCTGGCCCGATGTGGAGACATCGAACATCACCATTGCCCGGTTGCCTACAGCGGTGCGGGCGTTATTTATGGCAGCATCGGCTATCTCCTGCCAACTGTATTCTTTTGACTGCCATTTGACGGGGTTTAGCTCGAAAGAGTTACAGGTGATGTACTGCGCCCCGGCCTCCAGGTAGTCCTTGTGCATCTGCTGCACTCGGGAGGGGTTGGTCAGATTGAGCACCGCCACACCCTGATGCTTGTGCTCGGGATCGTGGGCATCGGCAAGTACGGTTCCTTGTGCACCGTCAAATATCTGTATTTTGTCTATTGTCATTCTGTTTTCAAGGTTATTTGAAGAATCCTGAGGCCACGTAGCCTATGTTGTCCATCAGTTTGCTTATGAACTCGCTCTTGTTCATGGAGTATATATGGATACCGTCCACATCGTTGGCAATGAGGTCCAGAATCTGATAGCTGGTGAATATCAGTCCAATCTCCTCGATGGCGGCCTTGTCATCCTTGTAGCGGTCAAAATAGTTGCGCAGCTTGAGCGGCACGTTGCAGCCGGTTATCTGGATCATGCGGTCCAGTTGGGCGTAGTTGGTTACAGGCATTATACCGGGGATGATAGGAACCGTGATACCTGCCTTGCGGGCCTTGAGAAGGAAGTGGTAGAACACCTCATTGTCAAAGAAAAGCTGGCTGTCAAAGAACTCCATTCCGGCATCCTGCTTAATCTTCATGAACTCGATATCTGTTGCTATGTTGGCAGCTTCAGGGTGCTTCTCGGGGTAGCAGGCTCCGGCCAGCCCGAACTGACCGTTGTACTTGCCCTTTATGTACGATGCCAGGTCGCTGGCATGCTTGAAGTCTGAAAATATGGGTGCATCGGTGTTCTTGGGTATGTCACCGCGCAGAGTCAGAATGTTCTGAACTCCAAAGTCCTTAAGATCGTTGCATACACTGTCAACCTTATCTGTGGTGGATGCCACGCAGGTGAGGTGGGCCAGAGGCTCGGCGCCGGTGTTATCCTTGATGGTGCGGGCTATCATAGCGGTGTTGGATAGCGTGTTGCCCAGTGCACCGTAGGTGACACTTATGTAATCAGGCTTATATACGCTCAACTGCTTGATGGTCTTGTCAATCAGGGTAAATGTCTCCTCTTCTCTCTTGGGAGGGAAAATCTCGAATGACAAGGTTTTTTTCTTGGCAAGAATCTCTGAAATCTTCATTATCTATTGGATTGGGATTATTTGTTCAAATAACGTTCTGCTTCAATGGCGGCCTTGCATCCGCTTGCGGCTGCACAGATGGCCTGACGGTAGGTGGGGTCAGCTACATCTCCTGCGGCGAACACACCGGGCACATTAGTCTTTGGCGTACCGGCGATAGTCTTGATATAGCCGTTTTCATCGGTCTCTATCCAAGGCTTGAACACATCGGAGTTTGGTTTGTGGCCTATGGCCAGGAAGAATCCGTCTATGGGGCGCTCGTAATGCTCCTCAGTAGGCAGGCCAAGGTCCTTGACCAGTTTCACGCCCTGCACCTTACTTTCGCCTGTAAGACCTTCGGCGTTATGGCTGAACAGCACCTCAATCTTGGGGTTGTCAAGCACACGCTTCTGCATTATGTCGCTGGCACGCAGGTAGTTCTTGCGTACAATCAGATAGACCTTCTGGGCCAGGGTGGAAAGGTATGCGGCCTCCTCACATGCGGTATCGCCGCCGCCTACAACGGCTACAACCTTTTTGCGGAAGAAGAATCCGTCACAGGTGGCGCAGGCGCTCACTCCGCGTCCTGCATATTTCTTTTCATCCTCAAGACCCAGATACTTGGCTGTGGCACCGGTGGATATGATTACGGTGTCGGCCTGAAGCTGTGTTCCGTCATCGATGGTAACGGTATATGGGGCTGATCCGAAATCAACGGCCGTGACTATGCCCATGCGTATGGTGGCACCAAACCGGGCGGCCTGATTGCGCATATCCTCCATCATGTCATATCCGCTCACGCCCTCGGGGTAACCGGGGAAATTCTCAACTACGGTGGTGGTTATGAGCTGTCCGCCTGACTGCGGGCCCTCATAGAGAACCGGGTTCAGGTTAGCGCGTGATGCGTAGATTGCTGCGGTGAATCCGGCAGGTCCGGATCCGATGATGAGGCATTTTACTCTTTCCATATGTTGTGTCTGTTTATCTCAAATCAATTACTTCTGCATCAGGATAATCCTTGGGGTTGCACTTGAATTCACTGTCGGGTAATTTAAGTCCACCCTTGTAGTCCGATACGGTTATCTCTGCACTTATGCCGCCGGCATCATCGGCAAATTTCACGAGTACGGTCTGTGGTACGAGTGATGAAGGATCCAGTGTGAATGATATGGTGCGGATGCCTTCAACATTGCCTTCTGGGGTAGATGCCGTGAGTGTGAATGTGCTACGGTCATCGCCGCTTACAGAAAAGCCTTTATGGTCACGCATAAACTTAAGCGGGTTGAGAAGAAACTGCTCCTGATCACTAGGCAGGGATATGTAAATCTCTCCGATTTCATCATTAAGCGCCGATGCACGCCACATTGTCTTGCCGTCAAACCATACGGAGCCGTCGTCATCGGCATCATAATGGAAGCGGGTTCCGTCCATGGTGATGTCTGCTTCCTGACGGTCGGATATCTGGTTGCTCATGTTGCGTACGGTGACATCAAGATGCATGCTCATGCAACCGTTTTTTTCCATCTGGCGAGTGAACTTGTCCAGCAGTTTCTGACTGTTCTGGGCTGATATCGTCAAGGCGCTTAACAGTGAAAATATGGTAAGGATATACTTGCGCATGTTTTTTTAGAGTAGATTATAGGTTTCAAGTATGCGGTCCAGCTGAACCTCATCGGTAACGAGTACGGGACGCGGCTTGCTGCCGTCGGCCTTGCCTACTATGCCTGTAGCCTCCAACTGGTCCATAAGGCGGCCTGCACGGTTATAGCCGATGGCAAACTTACGCTGAATGAGCGATGTGGAGCCTGATTGGTTGACCACAACCAGACGTGCAGCCTCGGCGAACATGGGATCGAACTTGCCCATGTCAACACCGCTGTCCATAGGTCCGGACTCATTTTCATCAACATATTCAGGCAGAGGATAAGCATCGGTGTATCCCTGCTGGCGACTTATGTATTGGCAGATGTTGTTGACCTCGGGGGTATCCACAAAAGCGCACTGCACACGAACGGGATCGCTGCCCGACAGGAACAGCAAGTCACCACGGCCTATAAGCTGGTTAGCGCCAGGACGGTCCAGGATGGTGCGCGAGTCTATCATGGAGCTTACGCGGAATGCCATACGGGCCGGGAAGTTGGCCTTGATGGTACCGGTAATGATATTTGTAGTAGGACGCTGAGTGGCTATAATCATATGGATTCCAACGGCACGGGCCTTCTGGGCTATACGTGCTATAGGCATCTCTATGTCCTTGCCTGCAGTCATTATCAGGTCACCGAACTCATCAATCACAACCACGATGTAGGGCAGGTAGCGGTGTCCCTTCTCGGGATTGAGCTTGCGGTCCTTGAACAGGTTGTTGTACTCTATCACTGAGCGTACATTGGCGTTTTTGAGCAACTCATAACGGTTGTCCATCTCTATGCAGAGTGACTTGAGGGTATGGATGACCTTGGTGGTATCTGTTATGATGGCATCGGTTTCATCGGGCATCTTGGCCAGGAAATGCTTGATGATGGGGGCGTAGATGCTGAATTCCACCATCTTGGGGTCAACCATGACGAGTTTTAGCTCTGCAGGATGTTTCTTGTAGAGCAGGGATGTTATGACTGCGTTCAGACCTACTGATTTGCCTTGTCCGGTGGCACCGGCCACAAGCAGGTGAGGCATCTTGGCCAGGTCAAACATGAACACCTCATTGGTGATGGTGCGGCCCAGAGCAACCGGTAGCTCCATCTTGCTCTCAGCAAATTTCTTGCTGTTCAGGATTGACTCCATCGATACCATTACCGGCTTGGCGTTAGGTACTTCAATACCTATGGTACCCTTACCCGGGATAGGTGCTATGATGCGGATTCCTAATGCAGCCAGACTCAGTGCGATATCAGCTTCCAGATTACGTATCTTGGATATGCGTACGCCGGCGGCTGGGGTAATCTCATACAGTGTGATGGTGGGACCGACCGTTGCGTTGATGGTATCTATCTCAATGCCAAAGTCCTGCAGTACCTTAATGATACGGTTCTTGTTGGCCTCCTGCTCCATCTTGTCAATGGCGGGTGCATCATTGTCATAATGTTTGAGAAGGTCCAGGGTGGGGAACTTGTAGTGTGACAGGTCCAGGCGTGGGTCATAAGGTTCCTGTATCTTGCCCTCGGCTTTTTCAACCTCATCGGCTGTGGTGATGGTCATCTTTACGTCAGAGACCTCTTCCTGGCCCTCATTGTCAGTCTTAGGCTGTCTGGGCTTGCGCTCCTTGCGGGGGCCTTCTACCGTTTCCTCATCTTCATCGTCGGCATCATTGTTGTCAGGAATCTCATCAACCTCGTCGTTTACTGTAGTCTCAGGCTGGTAGATGTGCTGCAGGTTTTCATCGGCGTTGCTGAGATCCGAATCGTCATCGGCGCTGTTCTTGCGGTGCACACCACGCTTAAGGCCCTCGGCTCCTTCACGGATAACCTGTATTGTACGGCGGGTAAGATATACGCAGTACAGAAGCATTGTGAGCAACAGTACCAGTATCAGTCCGGGCACGCCTATATAGCCTTTAAGAAGGTTGGTAAGGTTCATTCCGTGGCAGCCGCCCGGGATTATGAACGAGTTCTGCATGATAGGTGACAGCACCAACTGTAGGAATACAGAGCACCAGATCATCAGGAATGCGCAGCTTACGAACCAGCGGAATATCCTGAAATGTGTGATGCGGGTCATGTTGAAACCGCAGATGGTAAGGAATACCGGAATAAGGATGGATGAGAACCCGAACCAGCCGTTTACAATATGTTCCGATATGCGGGCGCCAATCAGCCCGGTGCTGTTCTCAATCTCCTGGGTACCACTCAGAATAGCGCTCTGGTCTGTACCTCCGGTAAACAGGAAAGATATGTATGCTATGACAAAGAAAATGGCAATAATTACCAGAACGGCACCGCTTACAAACAGGAATGTCTCGTTGCGGAATGTGTCTGATATACTGCTCAGATTAAACCTTGTTTCCGGTTTCTGTGTCCCGGTGCGGGTTTTTGTATCTTTCTTTTTGAGTCCCATGCCGTTATTTATATTATAGGGTTACAAAGTTAATAATAAAAGAGCAAAAAGGGCGGGTTATAGCGGAAAAAGGAGTAATTTCGCGACTGATAAACAGATTATGGATTCATCAGCGGCTTTTGACAAGAATACCGTCGAGTTTGTGACGGTGGCAGCGGAGTATTGCGCCTTTCTGGAACAGATATATGACAAGAAACCGGAAAGGGTGGTGGATGTACTCTGCAAACTCTTGCCGTTGGTATATCTCAAGGCGTCAATGCTTAGGTCTTTGGAGCCTGAAGGGCTTTACCTGGAGGAGTTTGTTACAGAAGCTGACTATGAGGAGATACGCATGCAGTTGGCGCAAAAACTCGGTGAAAACGATGATTATCTGGAAGTATTCGTGGAGGATATGAAATACAGTGACACTCCTGTGCGCAAGTGCATATCGGAGGATCTGGCAGATATCTATCAGGCACTCCGAAACTTTGTGCAGTCCTACCGCAGCGGCCTTGATGAGGTGATGACTGAGGCTGTGGCGGTGTGTGCAGAGGGTTTCCGTACATACTGGGGCCAGACTCTGGCCAATACCCTGCGTGCTGTCCATAACGTAAGATACAGTTCAGAACTAAACCCTGAAGAACCTTTTTATGATTGAACTTCCAAACAAGATTGATAAATCAGAGCTGGCCGACAAGCCGAGAGTGGTGTTTGACGGAATTGTAGATGAGATTGACACGGAGGAGAAGGCTGAGATAGCCATCAGGACTCTTTCAAATGAGACGGTTGTGGGCTTTGATACAGAGACCAGGCCGTCGTTTACAAAGGGTGTCAAACACAAGATCGCATTGCTCCAACTCTGCACTGAAAAATACGGTTACTTGTTCAGGCTCAACAAGATAGACATTCCTGACTGTGTGGTGGAATTCCTGTCAAATCCCAATATAATAAAGGTGGGCATATCCGTAAAGGATGATTTCCATTCACTTGCCAGCCGCCGCAAGTTTGAACCTGCAGGTTTTGTTGAACTACAGGAATTATGCGGTGAAATGGGCATTGAGGAGAAGGGCCTGCAAAAGCTATACTGCCTGCTGTTCCATGAGCGTATATCCAAGAACCAGCAGTTGAGCAACTGGGAGATAGAAAGCCTGACCGAAAGCCAGCGTCAGTACGCTGCGGTTGATGCCTGGGCGTGCCTCAGGATTTACCGTTATATTCTGGAACTGAAAAAGACCGGCCAATATACAATAATCAGAAAGGATGCAGAAGAGTGTAATACTGAAGAGAGGTAAGGAGGAGTCGTTGCTGCGTTTCCACCCATGGATTTTCTCGGGTGCCATTGCCGATATCAAAGGCGCTCCCGATGAGGGCGATATCGTGGATGTCTATACCCATGAGGGCAAATGGATAGCCGTGGGCCATATCCAGGTAGGCAGCATAGCTGTGCGCGTGCTCTCTTTCAGGCATGAACCCATTGATGCGGATTTCTGGTACAGACGTTTGAGCGTGGCGTTTGAACTGCGCCGTTCCTTAGGCCTTACTGACCGTGAGGACCACAACATTTACCGCCTGGTACATGGCGAGGGGGATAATCTGCCCGGTCTGGTCATAGACGTTTACGGCCACACGGCAGTCCTGCAAGCCCATTCTGTGGGTATGCACTGCAACCGTATGGACATAGCCCAGGCGCTGATGCGCGTGATGGGTGACCGCCTTAAAGGAATCTATTACAAGTCAGAGACCACTCTGCCTTTCAAGGCCGACATAGATCGCTGCAACGGATATATAACAGGCGGTCCCAGTGATGATACCCCTCTGGAATATGGCATGAAGATGCCGGTTGACTGGATAAGTGGCCAGAAGACAGGCTTGTTCATAGACCAGCGTGAGAACCGTGCCCTGCTGGAAAAATATTCCAAAGGCCGTTTGGTACTCAATATGTTCTGCTATACGGGCGGTTTTTCTCTTGCTGCATTACGCGGCGGAGCAAAGCTGGTGCATTCTGTTGACAGTTCGGCACGTGCCATTGAGCTTACGGCCGGCGGAGTGGAGGATAATTTCCCGGGCGATACACGCCATGCGGCTTTTGCCGAGGATGCGTTCAAGTATCTGGAGCGCATGGATCCCATATATGACCTTATTATATTGGACCCGCCTGCATTTGCCAAGCACAAGGATGCCTTGAAGCACGCTCTGATCGGTTATCGCCGTCTCAACCAGAAGGCTATGGAGAAGATACAGCCGGGCGGAATATTGTTCACATTCTCATGCTCACAGGTTGTAACCAAGGACCAGTTCCGTATGGCGGTATTTACAGCTGCAGCGCAGGCCGGACGCAGTGTGAAGATTCTTTATCAGCTTCATCAGCCGGCAGACCACCCGATAAACATATTCCATCCCGAGGGAGAATACCTGAAAGGTCTTGTCCTATCAGTGGAATAATGTGAAAAATTGTTAAATGTAGAGATTTTTATTCTGAATAATAGTTGCATATAAATTAAAGGCATATCTTTGTGATGTGTTTTTCATGGTATTAGATTTAATTTGAAAACGAGTTGTCGGGATGACAACTCGTTTTCTGCGTTTACGCAGGAAACGAGTTATTTCCTTTTTTATACCTTTGTATTCGTATGGGAGAGAACCGAAAGATAGAGTTGATTGTGGGGGAGATACTGAACCGCAAGCCATCGGATCTGGCGCTTATTGCACTGCTTAAGGAGAAGGAGGGCAAGGGCGACGGGTTGCGCTGCCTGCCTGTGCTGGTGGGGCCGCTTGAGGCGCAGGCCATCATTGTGAGCTTGTTCCGTCACAAGATTCCGCATCCCGGCATTTATGACCTCTATCTAAACACTCTCAAGCAGTTTGACGGACATCTGACAGAGGTGGATATCTACAGGATAAGCAGCGGTATATTCTATTCCCATCTGTTCATGGAGCGTGACGGCAACACATCGTATATTGACTGCCGTACATCCGATGCCCTGGCACTTGCGGTGCGCAGCAACATACCTATTTATATTGAAGAGGATCTGCTGGAGCGTAACTGCGTGCGCCTGCAACCGGACGGTGCATATTCACTGCCCATAACCACAGCCAGCACCAAGGTGCTCAAGGAGGCCATGGAGCAGGCTATCGCAACAGAGAATTATGAGTTTGCCGCCCGTCTGCGTGATGAGATAAACAGCCGCGGACAGAGCGATGAGAGTGATACGGATATTATCTGACAGACTATGTGGCTATTCTATACCCCTGAAATAAGTAATGATATGGAACTTCCTCAAGATGAGGCGGGCCATTGCATCCGCGTGCTCCGCATGAAAGAGGGTGACCGTCTGCGTCTTACCGATGGAAAGGGCTTTTTTTACGATGCCGTGATAAGTGCGGTATCGGGCAAGCGCTGCATGGTACAGATTGAGAACAGGGAAGAGCAGAAGCCGCTTTGGAGCGGACATTTGCATATAGCGGTGGCTCCCACCAAACTGATGGAGCGGAACGAATGGTTTGTGGAGAAGGCTGTAGAGATAGGAGTGGATGAGATTTCGTTCATCAAGACGGACCACTCGGAACGTGATGTGATAAAAATGGAGCGCATTGAGAAGATTGCCGTATCGGCCATGAAGCAGTCGCAGAAAGCTACGCTGCCCATTCTGAATGGTATGACATCTTTCAAGAGCTTTGTAGAGCGGGGTTTTGAAGGTGACAAGTTTATCGCTCACTGTGAGCCTGGGGATAAGGTGAACCTCAGGGACAAAGTTGTCCCGGGGCGGGACACTCTTGTCCTGATCGGCCCTGAGGGTGATTTCAGCCCGGCTGAGATAGAGATGGCGCTTAAGGCAGGGTTCAGGCCTGTGTCATTGGGGCCGTCGCGACTTCGTACCGAGACTGCCGCTCTTGTAGCGGTGCATATCATGAACCTGGCAGGACAGAGTAGGGAATGAGATACTTCATATATCTGGAATTTGACGGTAGCGCGTACAGCGGTTGGCAGATTCAGCCGCATTCACCATCGGTGCAGCAGACTCTTGAGGAGGCTCTGGCGCTGTTCCTGCGTCGGAATGTGAGCGTGACAGGTGCCGGCCGTACCGATGCAGGCGTACATGCATCCCAAATGGTGGCGCATTTTGACCTGGATGAACCGCAGGACTGCGCCTGGATGCAGAATAAAATGAACGGGATACTGCCCCCGGATATAGCCGTACACCGTATTGTTCCCGTCAAACCGGATGCCCATGCACGTTTTGACGCCACATCCAGGACATATAAATATTATGTGACCCTGAACAAAAGCGCTTTCCACCGCAATTATTCATGGTTCCTGCCCAACGAGCCTGATTTTGAGCTGATGAACCGGGCGGCCGAATTGCTGATGGAAACGTTGGATTTTACCAGTTTCAGCAAACTGCATACTGACACCAAGACCAATGACTGCCATGTGACAGAGGCGCAGTGGACGCCCTTGGACGATGGCCGCTGGGTCTTTACCATTACTGCCGACCGTTTCCTGAGGAATATGGTGCGTGCCATAGTGGGGACGCTTATGGAGGTGGGCCGCCACAAACTCACTATTGATGGTTTCAAGCAGATAATAGAGAGCAAGGACCGTTGCAGTGCGGGCGATTCGGCCCCGGCGCAAGGCCTGTTCCTTAACAAGATAGTTTATCCGGATAACCTGTTCATGATATGACAAAGAGACTGTTGGCCATTATGGCCGTATTCACATTGACGCTTGGCCCGGTACGTGCTGAGGATTTGCGCAGACTTTTCATTAACATGCCTGATTCCCTGATACCTGCGCTGACCAAGAGCGACCGCATGGACTTTATAGACTTCATGGATAGCGGCATGAAGGCCCGCGTAAGAAATAAACTGGGTGGAGAGAGTGTGATGACGGCTTTCTCTGACAATTCACTCACCGTCATGACATCACAGTCAGGAAGGTTGGATATGATACTGTTGCCACGCAAGAAGGGCACAAAACTGATATGCATTGTCAAGACAGTTTATGCAGATTTCGTTGATTCCCGTCTTTCGTTTTATGATGAAGACTGGACGCCGATTGATGTCAGGAACTTGATAGAGCTTCCTCAGTTTGACGATTATCTAACCAAAGAGGCACTCAAAAACGATTCGTTGGATGATCTAAAAAAACAGTCTATGTTGAGACTCCAGTCTGCAATGGCTGTCGATAATGGTCTGGAATTCCGTTATACGTCACTTGACTATATAGGTGAGGATGCTGATAAATATCGTTCCTGGTTCAAATCCGAACCTATCCGCTATATTTGGAACGGGAAACGTTTCAAACGCAAATAAAAAAAGCCGGTCGAAACCGGCTTTTTTATTGGGGTATGAGGATTTATTTGCCTCCTCTGCTCTTTGCGTAGCGGCTCATGAACTTGTCCACGCGTCCGGCGGTATCGACCAGCTTTGACTTACCGGTAAAGAACGGGTGTGAAGTGTTAGAGATTTCAATCTTGATCAGGGGATAGGTCTGACCTTCAAATTCGATTGTCTCCTTGGTAGCGCAGGTTGAGCGTGACAGGAAGCAATCACCGTTTGACATGTCCTTGAATACAACAGGACGATAGTTCTCGGGATGAATACCTTTTTTCATAACTTATTTTGTTTTTAATTTCTCCATTTAGCGCCCGCCGGAATATAGGCAGACATGATTATGGGGGTTTCAGCGCGCAAAGATACTGCTTTTTTATTTTCCTGCAATGAAATGAGAATGTTTTTTGCTATCTTAAACTTTGTGAAAGTGTGAATAACTTTAGCCATATATATTATTAAATAGAAGATTAAGATTGTAATTTCGCGGCTGAAATCAAAAATGAACAAAATATTCACTAAATAAAACATCAAAACTATGGTAAGCTACAAAGAACTGGGTCTTGTAAACACCCGCGCAATGTTTGCCGCAGCCGTTAAGGGCGGATATGCTATCCCGGCATTCAATTTCAACACTATGGAGCAGATGCAGGCTATCGTTCAGGCTGCAGTCGAGACCAAGTCTCCGGTTATCATGCAGGTATCAAAGGGTGCCCGCAACTACGCTAACGCCACTATCCTGCGTTACATGGCACAGGGTGCTGTTGAGTATGCCAAGGAGCTTGGCTGCGCTCATCCTGAGATCGTTCTTCACCTTGACCACGGTGACAGCTTCGAGCTTTGCAAGGACTGCATCGACATGGGTTTCTCATCAGTTATGATTGACGGTTCTGCTCTTCCTTATGAGGAGAACATCGCCCTGACCAAGAAGGTTGTTGAGTACGCTCACAAGTATGACGTTACCGTAGAGGCTGAGCTGGGTGTCCTGGCCGGCGTTGAGGATGAGGTTGCAAGTGAGGTTTCACACTACACCAAGCCTGAGGAGGTTATCGATTTCGCTACCCGTACCGGTTGCGATTCACTGGCTATCTCAATAGGTACTTCACACGGTGCTTACAAGTTCAAGCCCGAGCAGTGCACACGTGACCCCAAGACCGGCAAGCTGGTTCCTCCTCCATTGGCATTCGACGTTCTTCACGAGATTGAGAAGAAGCTCCCCGGATTCCCCATCGTTCTGCACGGATCATCATCAGTTCCTCAGGAAGAGGTTGATACCATCAACGCATACGGCGGCAAGCTGCCCGATGCAGTAGGTATTCCCGAAGAGCAGCTCCGCGAGGCTTCAAAGAGCGCTGTATGCAAGATCAACATTGACTCTGACTCACGTCTGGCTATGACAGCTGCCGTACGTAAGTATCTGGCTGAGAACCCCAGTCACTTTGATCCCCGTCAGTATCTCAAGCCCGCCCGCGACAACATGAAGAAGATGTACATCCACAAGATTGTTGACGTTCTGGGTTCAGACAACAAGCTTCTGCAGAAGTAAGACACACCATAAACACACATATTGCAAAAGGAGAGGACTAGAATGTTCTCTCCTTTTTTTGCGTCTTTATAAAATTAAATAAGGTTCTGAGCGTTCTAATTCAGGAAAATCATTAAGTTTGTGGAACTATTATGTAATGTGTATGAATTTACGGTCATTGTTTGTCGTTCCTGTCCTGGCAGTTCTTGCATTGGCATCTTGCGCAGAGAAGGAATACAAAACTCTTGATGACGGCGTTGTGGTCAACATAAGGGAGCCTTTGGATGGCGGTCCCAGAAAGGTGCGTTTGACTGTGATGTCGGACAGGATCATTCGTGTGACCGCTACTCCCGATAAATCCTTTCATGACAGGAACAGCCTGATCATTTTGCCCGATGCCGCAAAGGAGACGGGTTTTGCAATTCGCAGCAGCAAGGATGAGGTGGAACTGCAGACCATCGGGTTGAGTGCGTTCGTCAACAAGACAAACGGTCAGGTGCGTTTTACAGATGCTGTAGGTAATACAATCACAAATGAGACAGAGCCGGTGCGGTTCACTCCGATAACGGTAGATGACACTCATGGGTACAGTACTGTAAACCGTTTTGATACACATGAGGATGAGGGTCTGTACGGATTGGGACAGCATCAGTCAGACCAGTGGAACTATAAGGGCCAGAACGAGGAACTCTATCAGTACAACACCAAGATAAGCATACCGTTTGTAATCTCATCGAACGGTTACGGTATACTGTGGGACTCATATTCACAGGGAAGATTCGGAAATACAGAACCGTACCTGCAACTTAACCGTCTTTTCAAGCTGTATGACAAGGATGGCAAGCAGGGAAGTCTTTCCGGTACATATTATGGCGGAATGATGGGCCGTACACAGACAAGGCAGGAGGATTCCATTTACTTTGTGGATTCCGAGACGGTAAAGAACCTGCCCCGTTTGGGACAAAGGGTGGTCTATGAGGGTGCTCTCGAGGCTCCCGAATCCGGCACGTACAGTTTCATACTCTATTATGCCGGTTATATACGTGTATTCCTTGGTGATGAGGAGGTAGTAAAGGAACGCTGGCGCACAGCCTGGAATCCCAACTCTTACAAGTTCAGCTTTGACATGAAGCAGGGAGAGAAGTATGACCTGCGGATTGAATGGAGGCCCGACGGAGGGACTTCATACTGTGGACTGCGTGCATACGCACCTGTCAGTAAGGAACAGGCCGATAAACTCACCATGTGGAATGAGATGGTTCAGGAATCGGACTACTATTTCATAGCGGGTGACAACATGGACGCCGTGATAAGCGGCTTGCATACTCTGGTAGGCAGTCCTAACATCATGCCCAAATGGGCTATGGGTTTCTGGCAGAGCCGTGAACATTACCAGAACCAGAATGAGGTGATTCAGACGGTAATGGATTTCCGTCGTAGGGGGATTGGCCTGGACAATATCGTACAGGACTGGAACTACTGGAAACAGGATGCATGGGGTTCTCATGAGTTTGATGAGACGCGTTATCCTGATCCCAAGGGGATGGTGGACCGCGTTCATGACATGAATGCACATCTGATGATATCCGTGTGGCCCAAGTTCTATGCATCGACCGAACACTACAAGGAGTTTGACTCACACGGCTGGATGTACACCCGTGCAGTGGAGGACAGCATACGCGACTGGGTTGGCCCCGGTTATATAGGCTCGTTCTATGACGCCTATTCTGCCGGAGCACGCGAACTGTTCTGGAACCAGCTTAAGGACCATCTGTATGGCTATGGCATTGATGCCTGGTGGATGGATGCCAGCGAGCCGAATATCCGTGACTGCGTGCCGATGGACTACTGGAAAGCACTATGCGGTCCTACGGCACTTGGATCATCGACAGAATACCTGATGGCATATTCACTCATGAACGCTCAGGCTATATATGAGGGACTGATGAAAGAGGATTCAAGCAAGCGTGTGTTCCAGCTTACCCGTTCCGGATTTGCAGGCCTTCAGCGTTATTCCACTGCATCGTGGAGCGGTGACATAGGAACCCGTTGGGAGGATATGCGCTCACAGATTACGGCCGGCATGAACTATTCTCTTTGCGGAAATCCGTACTGGACGATGGATATAGGCGGATTCTGCGTTGAGAACCGTTATGCCAATGCGCAGCGTTTCTATGACCGTTCACGCGTGGAGAACGCCGACCTCAAGGAGTGGCGTGAACTCCAGACCCGCTGGTATCAGTTCGGTACGTTCTGCCCGCTTTACCGAGCACACGGACAGTTCCCATTGCGCGAGGTATGGAACATAGCTCCCGCCAATCATCCGGCTTACAAGTCTATAGTGTATTACAACAGGATGCGTTACCGCCTGATGCCCTACATCTATTCTCTGGCAGGGCAGGCATGGCTTGACGGCAACATCATCATGCGTGGTCTGGTCATGGATTATACCGAAGATCCGGTTGCCCGTGACGTATCTGACCAGTATATGTTCGGTCCGTCACTTATGGTTTGTCCGGTATATGAATACGGTGCCACCTCAAGGGATGTATATCTTCCGGAGGGAAGGATCTGGTATGACTATTATACGGATTCCGTTTTTGCTGGTGGACAGACAGTGACTGCAGATGCTCCATACGAGCGCATCCCTCTGTTTGTACCGTCCGGAGCGATTCTGATATCGGGAAAGGATGTGAATTATGTGGATGAACATCCTGCCGATGAACTTACCGTAGACTGCTATGCCGGTAATGACGGACAATTCCTTCTGTATGAGGACGATGGTACCAGCAATGCCTATCGGGAGGGCGCATACTCAGTCATTCCCATATCATTTACTGAGGATGAATATGGGTGCAGGTTCACGTTCGACAAGCGTTACGGACAATATGACGAAATGTTGTCAAAACGCAGGTTCAGGATATTCTATCACTTGCCCGACAGGACATTGGAGATATCATTGAATTATACCGGTGATAGGACCGATTATATGTTGAGACTTAGATAATTACTTAAATAACAACCAATAAGCTATGAAGAAATATCTGTTAGGCTATGACATAGGCAGCTCTTCAGTGAAGGCCAGCCTGGTGTCGATTGAGACAGGAAAGAGTGTTGCATCGGCTTTTTATCCCGACAGTGAGGCACCTATCAAGGCTCTTAACCCGGGATGGGCGGAGCAGGAACCCGATGACTGGTGGTCATATCTGAAGAACGTGACTGCCAAGGTTATGGAAATGTCAGGCGTAAAGGGCAATGACATAGAGGCAATAGGTATCTCATACCAGATGCACGGTCTGGTTTGTGTTGACAAGGCCGGCAAGGCTCTGCGTCCCGCAATCATCTGGTGTGACTCACGTGCCGTTCCTTACGGAGACAAGGCTTTCCGTGAGATAGGCAAGGGACAGTGTCTTACAAACCTGTTGAATTCACCGGGTAATTTCACTGCCGCAAAACTGGCGTGGGTAAAGGAGAACGAGCCCAAACTCTATGAGAAGATTGACAAGATCATGTTGCCGGGTGATTATATCGCCATGCGTCTTACCGGAACCACCTGCACCACAGTATCAGGTCTTTCAGAAGGTATGATGTGGAACTTCAAGGAGAATGAGGTGGCCGATTTCCTGCTTGACTATTACGGATTCAGCAAATCACTTATTCCAGAGATAAGGCCCACATTCTCAGAACAGGGCCGTGTGTCACTTGCCGCAGCCAAGGAGTTGGGCATAGAGGCCGGAACCCCGGTTACATACCGTGCCGGCGACCAGCCCAACAATGCACTCTCACTCAACGTGTTTGAGCCGGGTGAAATTGCTGCTACAGCCGGTACATCGGGCGTGGTATATGGTGTGAACGGTGCTGTTAACTTTGACCCTCAGTCAAGAGTGAACACTTTCGCTCACGTGAACCATACCAACAAGCAGACCCGTCTGGGCGTGCTGCTCTGCATTAACGGTACAGGTATCCTGAATGCATGGACACGCCGCAACATCATGCTTGAGGGGCTGTCATACGGTGACATGAACAAGATTGCACAGAGCATTCCCGTGGGATGCGAGGGTGTGAGCGTACTGCCGTTCGGAAACGGTGCAGAGCGTGTGCTGGGCAACCGCAACGTAGGCTGCAGCATACATGGATTCAGCTTCAATATCCACAACCGCAATCATCTGGCACGTGCCGTGCAGGAGGGTATAGTATTCTCATTCAAATACGGTATGGACGTTATGGTTGAGATGGGTATGGAGATTTCAAAGATCCATGCAGGCAACGCCAACATGTTCCTGAATCCTGTATTCCGCGAGACTCTGGCCGGTATAACAGGCGCTACTATAGAGCTTTATGATACTGACGGATCTGTAGGTGCCGCCAAGGGTGCCGGTATGGGCGCAGGTGTCTATAAGGATCATAACGAGGCATTCTCTACACTTGAGAAGATCAATGTGATTGAGCCTGACAAGAAACTCATTCCTCAGTATGAGGAGGCATATGCCCGCTGGAAGCGTATCCTGAATATGTACATGAACGAATTCTAAAAAATAACGGTTTAAAAGTTGATTATTTGAATTATAAACGTAACTTTGCCTTTCGCGCACGCAAAAGGCGTATAAAGAGTATTTATTCACATTTCATTAATAACAAAAATCAATTATGGCAAAAGAGTATTTTCCCGGTTTGAAGAAGATCAAATTCGAGGGTAAGGACAGCAAGAACCCGATGGCTTTCCATTACTATGATGAGAACAAGGTTATCATGGGCAAGACCATGAAGGATTGGCTGCGCTTTGCAATGGCATGGTGGCACACACTGTGCGCTGAGGGTGCAGACCAGTTCGGTGGTGGTACCAAGACTTTCCCCTGGATTGACGCTGATCCTCTGCAGACCGCTAAGAACAAGGTTGATGCTGGTTTCGAGTTCATGCAGAAGCTGGGTATCCCTTATTTCTGCTTCCACGATGTTGACCTCATTTCTGAGGGCAAGAACGTAGCAGAGTATGAGGCTAACATGAAGGCTATCGTAGCTTACATCAAGGAGAAGCAGAAAGAGACCGGTGCCAAGCTGCTTTGGTCAACCGCTAACGTATTCGGTAACAAGCGTTACATGAACGGTGCTTCTACCAATCCTGATTTTGATGTTGTAGCACGCGCTATCGTTCAGATCAAGAACGCTATCGATGCAGGTATCGAGCTGGGTGCTGAGAACTATGTATTCTGGGGCGGCCGTGAGGGTTATATGAGCCTTCTCAACACAGACCAGAAGCGTGAGAAAGAGCACATGGCTACCATGCTGACCATGGCTCGTGACTATGCACGCGCTAAGGGTTTCAAGGGCACATTCCTGATCGAGCCCAAACCATGCGAGCCTTCAAAGCACCAGTATGATGTTGACACTGAGACCGTTATCGGTTTCCTCAAGGCTCACAAGCTGGATAAGGACTTCAAGGTAAATATCGAGGTTAACCACGCTACTCTGGCTGGTCACACATTCGAGCACGAGCTGGCTTGCGCAGTTGATGCCGGCATGCTTGGTTCAATCGACGCTAACCGCGGTGACTATCAGAACGGTTGGGATACCGACCAGTTCCCAATTGACCAGTACGAGCTTGTACAGGCTTGGATGGAGATCATCCGCAACGGTGGTCTGGGCACAGGTGGTACTAACTTCGACGCTAAGACACGTCGTAACTCAACAGACCTGGAGGATATCGCTATCGCTCACATCAGCGGTATGGATGCTATGGCTCACGCTCTTGAGTCAGCTGCTAAGCTGCTTGAGGAGTCACCCTACAAGAAGATGAAGGCTGAGCGTTACGCTTCATTCGACAGCGGCCTGGGTAAGAAGTTCGAGGAGGGCAAGATGACCTTCGAGGAGGCTTACGAGTACGGCAAGAAGGTAGATGAGCCCAAGCAGACCAGCGGCAAGCAGGAGCTGTATGAGGCTATCGTTGCCATGTACGCTTAATTCCTTGTTCAGGAAGACGAGAAAGGTCCGGAATTTCTTCCGGACCTTTTTTCTTGGTTTTAACTTAAAACTATTTCCAGGTCATAATTTAAAATTTATCAGAAGCCTCCATATCCGTTGGAGGAGACAACGTTCCGTGGCTACTCCGACCTTCTCCAGACCCTAAACGGCGAACGCCTCCTTTTTAGCCACCTTCGGTGTCTAACAGTATTCTAAGACTTTTCCAAATATTTTTGGACGTTTTTTTAGAAACTGTTATCGTTGAGTTTGTTACAATACGGATATCGCGGGGGACGCCTTCTAATGGTGTCCCTC
>JAGCPB010000060.1 GCA_017642425.1 Bacteroidaceae bacterium | reverse complement strand
GAATGTACCGCGCAAGGCCACCAGGTCCATAATGCCGTCTCCATCGGCATCCTGACAGGCCTTGAACACAAGCAGATTATCTCCGTAATCCTGCTCATCCAGCTGAGTGAAATTGCCGCTGCCGTCATTGACAAAGAACATGGTGTAGGCAAATCCGGTGGCATTGTACGGAGCGGAGAAAGTGACAAGTATATCAACATCACCGTCATTGTCAAAGTCATAGCAATACATATCCTTGTCAACCTGAATATTCTCATAAAGAGTCTGTGTTGAGAACTCTCCTCCATTCTTATAGATCATTGTGACAAGTTCCTCACCAGGTAATACATAATCCATAAAGCCGTCACCGTTAAGGTCTGCACTGAGCACGGAACCGCCAACAGACTGAACCACCCATTTGGCGTTACCCATATTGAAATAGACTATTCCCTGATTCTCATCGATAAGGTCCATCCTGCCGTCTGCGTTCAGGTCTATGCAGTGGGTAGGAGCAGGAACCTCATCGTAGCGCATAGGTGCAGGCTGGGTTTCACCTGTCCTTGAGGTTGAACGCATGGGAGCCCTCGCCAGACATACAGCTGACAGACCGCTTACATAGCCATAGTTTGCCACAAGTCCGGATTGTGTCCTGATTGCCGTCGAAGCCCAAGCGTCAGGATCAAAACTGCTCTCGTATTCGGAAGCTGACATGATCTGCATGAATTCCTCACGGAAAGAGCCGTCCGGCTGCGCATAGCATACATACCAGCCATTGCCATAACGCAGGTGGTCTATACGCCCGTCAGAGTTCAGATCCATTCCGGGAACAATATATACACCCTCCTGCCAACTGTATTTATTACCTTCACTCACAAGGGTCGTATATGACCTGGATCCCATATTTCCGTCAACCCTTATGAAATAATCCGGCTTGCCGTCAGCATTGATATCATCTATGAAATACATGCCTCCAACGTCACTCCAGATATTCAGGCCATCTATTTCACCTGCTTTAGAGAAGTTCTTTGAAAAATCACCTATCAATGTGCAACCGTCTGCATCAACGGCACCCTTAAAGCCGTATCCGTCATAGTCATAGAACATCGTGGCATCAGGAAAATGTACAAGAGGTTTGTCTATCATCTCTGCATTGGCTGAATACATGGCATATATTTCCATATCGGAAGTTACATGACTGAAATCATCCGACCATCCCAAAAACTCACGGCCATTCACTTCCGGCAAACGGGAAAGGGGTGCAATAGCAGCATCACCGTCCTTAATGGTCTCATGTGCTAACTCATTTCCGTAAATGTCACGGAAATAAACCTGATGGAAGCCGTCAATTTGTGCGTTTGCCGGACGGTTTATTATGCACTCAGCAGTAAAGCCTCCGTCATCGGTAGTGGCGGTGACTTTTGTAATTCCGTATGAAAGGAATTCAGGACGGCCTTGGTTTTTTTCAGTCCAGAATACGTTGAACCTGCTGCGATCTTCACCGTCATGCCACTCGGTGTATACATTTATTTCAGTATTATCCAACTCGATAATAGGGTTGCTCATGGATATATGTATCTTGCAGTTATCTGGTTCAAAAGGCGTTACCGTGCCTTTCAGTTCCCACCAGTCCCAGGTATTTGTGACGTCCATCCAATTTGTATCAAACTTTATTCCTGTGACGTGTTTGACCGGCTTTGGTTCCACAATAAGTTTGGCAGTGGCCGAAAAGCCGGTCTCATCATTCATTGTAACCGTTACCTCAATATCGGTTTCACCATCTTTCAACGGCCTCAACTTCATATAGTAAGGCTGCCCGGACTGCAAGTTTGAAACTATTGTCCGCTCTATTTTTCGGCCTTCTATACTGGCCACATCAGGATTGCTCAAAGTTACCTGAGCACTGCTGACATCCGATCCGTCAGCACCCTGAGGAATAATACTGATTTCAAAACAAGCTTCTGCTTCGTCATCGGCAACCACTGTCTGACTGGCAGGTGAGATGCTTATCCCTGTCATTGCCGTCTGGGCATTTGCCGACAACGAAAGCAATGAGAGTGCAGACAGGATAACCCAAACTAAACTGTAAGAGAGAGAGGCCTTGCAGCGGCCTGTTTCTGTTGATGGGGACTTACACATAACGGTTTGCATTTTTTACTTAATGTTCAAAAATAACATCTTTAAAAATGACAAGCCGTCGAGACATGTCCCAAAGATGGAGCACTGAAACAAAATCTCCTGTTTTTGTTTCAGTGCTCCCTAATGTGTCAAAAGAGTTTACTGCAACTTGCGGTAATGTATGCGCTTGGGTTCCTGATAACCCAACTGTTTGATCTTGTAATCCTCATACTCCGAGTACGAGCCCTCATAGAAGACAACCTTTGAGTCACCCTCAAACGACAGGATGTGGGTGCAGATGCGGTCCAGGAACCAGCGGTCATGGCTTACAACCACGGCGCAACCGGCAAAATCATCCAGACCTTCCTCAAGGGCTCGCAGGGTGTTTACATCGATATCGTTGGTAGGCTCATCCAGCAGCAGCACGTTACCCTCCTCCTTAAGTGCCATAGCCAGCTGCAGGCGGTTGCGCTCACCGCCGGACAGAACGCCGCATTTTTTCTCCTGATCGGCACCGGTAAAGTTAAAACGGCCAAGATATGCGCGTGCATTGATGTCACGGCCACCCATGCGTATCAGCTCGTTGCCGCCGCTTACCACCTGATAGACACTCTTATCTGGGTCGATATCCTTGTGTTGCTGGTCAACGTAAGCAATTTTTACCGTCTCACCTATCTCAAACTTACCCTTGTCAACCTTTTCCAAGCCCATTATAAGACGGAACAGAGTGGTTTTACCTGCTCCGTTGGGACCGATTACGCCCACGATGCCGTTTGGCGGAAGCGAGAAGTTAAGGTCATCAAAGAGAAGCTTGTCGCCGAATGCCTTGGCAACTCCATGAGCCTCAATGACCTTGTTACCCAGACGCGGTCCGTTGGGTATGAATATCTCCAGTTTCTCCTCCTTGGCCTTTACGTCCTCATTCATCAGTTTGTCATAAGAGTTAAGACGGGCCTTACCCTTGGCCTGACGGGCCTTGGGAGCCATGCGTACCCACTCCAGCTCACGCTCCAGGGTCTTGCGGCGCTTGGATGCCTGTTTTTCCTCCAGGGCCAGACGCTGTGACTTCTGCTCCAGCCAGCTTGAGTAGTTGCCCTTCCATGGAATACCCTCGCCGCGGTCCAGCTCCAGAATCCAGCCGGCCACATTGTCCAGGAAATATCTGTCGTGGGTTACTGCAATCACAGTACCTGCATATTGGTTAAGATGCTGCTCCAGCCACTGTATGCTCTCGGCATCCAGATGGTTGGTAGGCTCGTCAAGCAGCAGTATATCGGGCTGTTGCAGGAGCAGACGGCACAGAGCCACACGGCGGCGCTCACCACCGGACAGAACACCTGTCTTCTGGTCTTCGGGCGGACAGCGCAGGGCGTCCATCGCCTGCTCCAGACGGTTGTCTATGTTCCAGGCATCGGTAGCGTCAATCATATCCTGCAGTTCAGCCTGGCGTGCCATAAGGGCATCCATCTTATCCTGGTCCTCATAATACTCAGGCAGCTCAAACTTGTGGTTCACCTCATCGTACTCCTTGAGCGTATCATAAATCTGCTGCACGCCCTCCATGACCACCTCCTTTACGGTCTTGTCGGGGTCCAGCTGCGGCTCCTGAGGCAGATAGCCCACACTGTATCCGGGGCTGAACACCACCTGTCCCTGATAGCTCTTTTCTATACCTGCAATTATCTTGAGCAGTGTTGATTTACCCGAACCGTTAAGGCCTATGATACCTATTTTGGCTCCGTAAAAGAAAGAAAGGTAGATATCCTTGAGAACCTGTTTGTTGTTCTGGAACTGCTTGCTCACCCCCACCATGGAGAAGATGATCTTCTTGTCGTCTGCTGTTGTCTGTGCCATTTATCTTTAATAATAATCCGGTTACGAAGATAATCAAAAGGCTTCAATCCGGCAAAACCGCCGTAAGGTCAAAAGAGTATATTTCTTCATTGAACCCGTCCATCCCATAGAGGATCTGGCGGCTCTTATCGTATGCAATATCCCACACGGGGGCATCAAGTTTTACTGATTTAAGGAACTTGCCGTCCCAATCAAAGAAAAGCAGTTCTGCCAACGGGTTTTCCGGGTCAGGCGTATTTATGCTGTAATCGCCGGCAAAATAGAGCACCATAAAGAATGAATCAGCAGACGCGGCATGCCCAAAGTGCTGAATCATATTATCCTCTATATATTGCAGACCGTCTTCAGTCACTCCTTCAGTCATCTCATAAGTGGGTAGTCTGTCATCAAAAGAGAGCGATCCGGCCTGATGCACGGCAAAAGTATTGTCCTTATCTATATCGATGAACAGTATGTAATCCATAGTGGAAAACGGCTGGATTATCAGGTTACGGTCAGGATGTTTCAATATCGATCCTTCATAATAGTCAATATCTTCCAAATCAATGCTTGTAAGGAACTTGATCCTCTTTATCTCTGTTGTATCACGGCTGATACTGTAATAGGGTTCCTCATAAAAATCCGGATGAACAGTGAGCGCGGCATTGTACTCAAATGTATTGTAGATGTCATTATTCAGGAACTGGAACTCTCTGGGGGCTGCAAAACCTACTTCAGCGCCATCCAAATTGAGTTTAATGAATCTGTAAGCGTAATAATCATCCCTTTGCTGTACTAATACGGTACTCTGGCGTTTTAAGGATTCCGTCAGGTCCAGCACTTTGATTCCACCTGATCTGCCGTCAACCAGAGGTACCAGGATACTGCCGTCATCAGTCTTAAAGAATTGACCGTATGTCAAACCTACTGAATAGAGGAACTCATTCCTGGCCCGCCCTATATTGCAGAATGAGCCAAGCGGCTGCCAATGAGTGGAATAGACGTGTAACCGCGCCTGGTTTCCACCGGATGTGACTATTATGAACGTATCACATACGGCTATCCCTGATGCTCCCAAAGGAAGTGACGCCTCAACCGGAACGCCATGAACCGTAACTTCTGATTTATTCAGGAAATCGGTCTCGATAACATCAACGGCAACGCGATGCCTGTTACTGCAGGAACATATAAGCAGCGAGGTTAAAGCTAACAAAGGAAAAGGTTTCATAATTCAAATTCCGGTTGTTTACTGATTCACAAATATAATTCATTTTTTTGTTAAAATGGGCGGTGTTTGAGACAACATGTAAAAATGTTGCATACCTTTGCGGACGATATGAGAACTGTTAACGCATACTTCTATTACTTTTGGTTTACCAGACAATATGCCGGGTAATTTGTTGTATGCGTACCAACAATAGATGACAGAGAGCCCGGACCGATAATCCGGGCTTTTTTGTTACAATAAAGAAAACAAGGAAAAACAACTATGATAGCAGTACTTAAAGCAGGAGTCTCAGAGACTCAAAAGAAAAACCTCATCAACTGGATCAAGGGCCAGGGAGTGGACGTACACATATCCGAAGGCCAGTTCCAGACAGTAATAGGTCTTATAGGTGATACCAGCCGGATTGACCCCGATCTGCTTAGCGGACTGGACATTATTGAGAGCGTTACACGCATAAGCGAGCCGTTCAAGTGCGCCAACCGCCGTTTCCATCCCGCCGACACAATCGTAGAGATTGGCGAGGGTGAGAACAAGGTCAGGATTGGCGGGGGCAACTTTGCCATAATAGCAGGTCCCTGCTCGGTAGAGTCCGAGGAGCAGATAACCGGAATTGCCAAGGCCGTGAAGGCATCGGGTGCCACACTGCTGCGCGGCGGCGCTTTCAAGCCCCGTACAAGCCCGTATGACTTTCAGGGAATGGGAGCAGACGGTCTGGAACTGCTGCGTAAGGCACGTCAGGCTACAGGTCTGCCTATCGTGACCGAAATCATGAGTGAAAAACACCTGGACATGTTTGCCGACGTGGATATGATTCAGGTTGGTGCACGCAACATGCAGAACTTTGAACTGCTCAAGACTCTGGGCCGCACCAAGAAGCCTATCCTGCTCAAACGCGGCCTTTCCAGTACCATAAAGGAGTGGCTCATGAGTGCCGAGTACATCATGGCCGGCGGCAATGAGAACATAGTGCTGTGCGAGCGAGGCATTCGCAGTTATGACAACTACACCCGCAACGTGCTTGACCTTTCGGCCATTCCTGTCGTAAAGGAGCTGTCGCATCTGCCCATCATAGTGGATCCCAGCCACGCCACAGGAAAGTCACGTCTGGTTCCGTCCATGAGTCTTGCAGCCGTTGCCGCCGGAGCTGACGGCCTTATAATAGAGGTCCATAATGACCCAGAGCACGCCCTCTGTGACGGAGCACAGTCACTCACCCCCGCACAGTTTGACCAGGTTGCACGGAAGGTGACAGCACTTAAGGAAATCATTTGATTAATTGAAAATTGAGTATTTTTGTAACTCAAAGAAACAAAGATGATTGTAGCAGTTGTAGGATTGGGACTGATAGGCGGATCGCTTGCCAAGGCATACGCGGCTGCCGGCTGGACTGTCTATGGTTTTGACCTTAATGAATCCGTAAGCCGCTTTGCCGAGCTGGAAGGCACACTCTCTGCCGTACTTGACAGCAGAAACATAAAGCAGTGTGACCTTATACATATTGCCGTCACTCCCGATGCCGCCTGCCGATGGCTGGAACAACACGGTCCCGAGATAGCACCCCAAACAGTTGTAATTGATGACTGCGGAACCAAGCGCAAAGTGGTGGAGTGCGGAATGAAGGTTGCCGCCAGGTACGGATTCACATACGCAGGCGGGCATCCCATGGCAGGGACACATCTGTCGGGCTACAAGAATTCACGTGCCACCATGTTCCAGAACGCATCCATGATAATCGTTCCGCCCACACATGATGACATTGAACTTCTTGATCACATAAAGAGACTGCTGGAACCCATGCAGTTGAAGCGCGTGGTATTCACCACCCCTGACCAGCATGACAGCATGATAGCATTCACGTCACAGTTGGCCCATGTGGTGTCAAACGCCTATGTCAAGAGCCCGTCGGCCCAGCAGCACAAAGGCTACAGCGCAGGCAGTTTCCGCGACCTGACCCGCGTAGCCTGGCTCAACGAGAACATGTGGACAGAGTTGTTCCTTGAGAACAAGGACAACCTTCTGCGCGAAATACATACCCTGATAGACAACCTCACGCAGTACGCCGATGCCATGGAGGCCGATGATGCCCGGGCATTGTGCGCGCTGCTGCGTGACGGACGCATTGCAAAGGAACTTTCAGAAAAGAACTGATATATGGAATCAACAGCCAAAATCACCGTCCATGCCTCAGGCACTTATGACATCCTTATAAGCAAGGGTGGTCTGAGCGGTTTAGGCAAGGCTGCAGCAGAGCGTTTCAAGCCCTGTACAGTAGCCATCCTGAGCGACGACAAGGTATTCCCGCTCTACGGCAAGACTGTAACTGATTCGCTCCAGTCTGCCGGTTTCAGGATTGTAACCCACGTGATAGCCAACGGTGAACAGAGCAAGACCCTGGATAACGTGACCGCCTTTATAGACAGCATGGTAAAGGCACAGGTTACCCGCACTGACATGGTGCTGGCTTTGGGCGGTGGCGTTGTGGGCGATATGGCCGGATTCGCTGCCGCAATTTACCTGCGCGGCATTCCATATATACAGGTGCCCACCACCCTGCTGGCAGCCGTTGATTCATCGGTAGGCGGAAAGACCGCAGTGGATATCAGCGCCGGAAAGAATCTGGTAGGAGCATTCCATCAGCCCGCTCTTGTCTTTCTGGACACTGAGACTTTGAATACACTTGATCCCTCTGTAATGCGTGACGGCTTTGCCGAAGTTATAAAATACGGTATCATTTTGGACAGCAAACTGTTCCAGGCAGTTGCAAAGCCCGGCAGTTTTGACATTAAGGAGGTGATTGCCCGCTGCATAGAGATAAAGCGTGACGTTGTGGAGCAGGACGAATTTGACAAGGGCATGCGCGGCCTTCTGAACTTTGGCCACACATTCGGTCATGCCATCGAGAAGCTGAGCGGTTTTTCCATAACCCACGGAAGCGCCGTTGCACGCGGAATGATCATAGCCGCAAAGGTTGCCCGAGTGTACGGTTTCACAGACTATACCGACGTTATAACAAAGGTCATAAAGGACTACGGTTTCGAGACCGGTTGTCCATACTCTGCCGATGAACTCTACAGCGTGATCCTGTCGGACAAGAAGCGCAGCGGAGCTGACATCACACTTGTGCTGCCAAAGGAGATTGGAGCAAGCACTCCTGAGAAAATGCCTGCCCTGCAGGTACTTGAACTGATGAAAAAGGCCGGATTATGATTTTTAAAGTATCAGGAGCAGTATCAGGAAACGTGCAGGTGCCGCCTTCAAAATCGGTAGCCCACCGCATGCTCATTTGCGCCGCACTTTCCGACAGTCCATGCACCATTGTCTGCCAGAGCGTGAACCGCGACATGGAGGCTACGGCCGCCTGCCTGAACGCACTTGGCGCAGATATCAGATATGCTGACGGAAGGTTCACGGTAAACCCCATTACAAAAGTCATCAAAGGCGCCGTCCTTGACTGCGGAGAGAGCGGATCCACCCTGAGATTTCTGCTCCCTGTAGCCGCCGCACTGGGTGCCGACGCCACATTCACAGGCCAGGGACGTCTGCCCGAGCGCCCGCTCTCACCTCTTTATGAGGAGATGACCGCACACGGCGTAAAGATGACTCCCAATGGCAAAATGCCGCTCAAATGTGAAGGTAAACTGCCCGCCGGACTCTACACGATAGACGGAGGAGTATCATCACAATTTATTTCAGGCCTGTTAATGGCTCTCCCCTTGACCGGCATTCAAAGCAAGATCGTAGTAACAGGCAAGCAGGAAAGCGCATCATACATTGCACTTACCCTGAACGCATTGAAACAGTTTGGAATAGAGATACAGACTGTCACTGACGGATATATCATTCCCAGCGGCCAGGAGTTCACCGCCCCCGGCACTCAGATAGCCGTTGAGGGCGACTGGTCTGCCGCCGCATTCTGGATTACTGCAGGCGTGGCAGGCAGCAAACCAGTAACCTGTACCGGCCTGGATTACGAATGCTCAGCCCAGGGCGACCGCCGCATAATAAATGTGCTGCGCAGTATGGGAGCCGATATCTCAACAGCCGGCGGTACCATCACAGCCCGCCCGTCAAACCTCACCGCAGCCCGTATTGACTGTGCCGATATCCCTGACCTTGTGCCCATACTTGCTGTGGCAGCGTCATCGGCCCAGGGAACCACGATATTTGATAACATACGCCGTCTGCGCATTAAGGAGAGTGACCGGGTGCAGTCTATTCTGCAACTTCTGGGTACGGCCGGAATATATGCTTTTGCATCGGACAATACCCTTACCGTAACGGGAGGCCCGGCACGAGGTTGCACATACGACCCGTCTGGCGACCACCGCATGGCTATGTCAGCCGCAATCCTGGCATCAACCAAAGATGTACAGATAACAATAAGCGATGCTGAGTGCACCGCAAAATCATATCCAGCATTCTTTGACGATTTCAATGCGCTTGGCGGAACAGTATCTAACCAACAATAATATACCTATGGACCTTACGGATTACAGAAAACAGATTGACAACATTGACGATGAGATTTGCCGCCTTTTTGCCGAGCGCATGAACGTTGTGAACGAAATAGGCGAATACAAACGCAGCCATGACGTACCCGTTAGCAGCGGATCACGCGAACGTGAGGTGCTGGCACGCATATCAAAACAGTTGCCCGAGGACCTGGAAGACTTTGGACGGGTTCTCTACCGTTCCATGTTTGACGTAAGCAAGGCTTATGAGGCCATGTATAAGGAGAAAGACTCCCCGCTTTACAAGGCCATTTCAAGCCTTATCAACGCCGATCCGGCACCGTTCCCCAAACGTGCGGTCGTAGCCTGCCAGGGGCGTGAGGGAGCATACTCACAGATTGCAGCCGAAAAACTGTTTGAGGTTCCCGAGATAATGTTCAACAACACCTTTGAGGGTGTTATCCGCATGGTTACCGACGGCCTGTGCGAATACGGTATCCTGCCCATTGAGAACTCTACCGCAGGATCAGTGAATGAGATATACGACCTTCTGATAAGGTACAATGTCCATATAGTACGCAGTACCCGCGTAAGGGTTGACCATCAGCTTCTGGCTGCCAAGGGCGCCAGGTTCCAGGACATAAAGACCATCTATTCGCACCCGCAGGCCATCGATCAGTGCTCGCACTTCCTGAGCGCCATGAAGAACGTTGAGATCATACCGTTTGACAATACCGCAATGGCCGCACAGAAAGTATCAAAGGATACCACCCGCACATCGGCATCAATATCATCAAAGAGCTGTGCGGACCTATATAATATGGAGGTACTGGCCAAGGACATCCAGAACTTTGACAGCAACCATACCCGTTTTATCTGCATAGCCAAGGATGCCCGCATCTATCCTGGCGCCAACCGCACAAGCATAATGATGGTGGTAAGCCACAAGCCCGGTACACTGTTCAGCGTGCTCAGCAAATTCAACGCCACGGGAGCCAATCTGGTTAAACTGGAGAGCCGCCCAATTCCCGGTCGTGACTTTGAGTTCATGTTCTACTTTGACATAGAGCTATCCATCTATGACAAGAAGTTCGCGTCACTTATAAGCGAGCTGGACCACTGCGGAGAGCAGTTCAAATACTTTGGCACTTATCAGGAAATAATCTAACTTAGCGGCATGAAAAAGATTCTTGTCATAAACGGTCCCAACCTGAACCTGCTTGGTCTGCGCGAACCTGCCATCTACGGAAACCGTGATTACAAGGCACTTGAGGCTTTTGTGCTTGAGAACGGACTTGACCTGGGCTTTCAGGTGGAGTGTTTCCAGTCAAACCATGAGGGTGCAATTGTGGATAAGATCCAGCAGGCGTACGGCGTTTTTGACGGCATAGTCATAAATCCTGCAGCATACACACACACCAGCGTAGCCATACTGGACGCCCTTAAAGCTGTGGCAATCCCCACAGTCGAGGTTCATCTGAGCGACATTGACTCCCGTGAGGAGTTCCGCCGGCATTCATACGTTTCACTCTATGCCCAAAAGGTCATAAAAGGACATGGATTTGACGGCTACAGAGAGGCTCTGGAGTTCTTTTCAGAAAAAAAATGAAAAAAATTCAAGGTCCGGACCAACAAATCCGGACCTTTTGCGTCTATTAGGCAAAAGAATTACTGAAAATGGCAAAAAAGTATCTGATTGCGGCACTTGTAGCACTGGTTACACTGCCCGCGTTTGCACAAAACGAGAGACATTACGAGTATGACGAGTATGGTCAGGTTGGCCGCAAGGAGGGATGGGCCCGCCGGTTTGCCCACAATTTCTACGATGGTCTGATAGGAGCTGAATACTATGAGGTGGTTGAAGAGGACGGCACCAAGACCGAAAAAAAGGCAGAAAGCGGCAAAGACAAGAAAAATGTAAGTAAAAGTTATCGGTATTACGGACCCGGGCACACCCCCGATCTTTATGTTGGAATCAACCTTCTCTGCACAGACCAGCCACCCACTCTGACACAGGATTTCCCTCAGAAACCGGGAAAGGGTTTTGAGTTTGGCGTTGCCCTTGGACAGTGGGGATATCATATGACAAAGAACCTGGGCATCAACACGGCGTTCTATCTGACCCGCTCACGTTACTGGATAGACAGCAACCGGTATTTAGGTTATAAAGACGATAAATCAATCGGCCTGACCAATGCCCAGATAGACGGGAATGATGTCAAGCAAGGCTATCTCCGTTACTGGAGTGTAAGGGTTCCGCTCTGTATTGAAATCAGTTCCGCTTCAAGACGCGGACCGTTCATAGCTGTGGGTCCTGAACTTGAATACCGTTTTGCCGATGTATCAAAGGTTGACTATTACGGAAAAAAGAAAGGTGAGAAAATTATAAGGGGAATCAACGTGAATCCGCTTGGCGTGAATGCCGTGGCACGTGTGGGAATAAATGATTTCGGAATCATTGCCCGTTACTCCTTCAACTCACTGTTTATGAATGACGAACCCGTACAGACATATCCGTTCATGATAGGGATATCAACCTCGTTCTAGACCATAGTTGTAAAATAAAATCGCAACAGCACCCTGTCCGTTGAGGCAGGGTGCTGTTTTTTTGCGCATATAATGTGCGTACATTATTATCCAGTTTAACATTTTTTGATTATTTTTGCGTCACAAACATAAAAACAAAAAAATTGATGAAAACAATTAACGCAATAATCCTGTCAGCCGCCGCTCTGGTCATGCTGTCATCAGTTCCACAGCAAGTCTATTCACAGAATAACGCAAAGAAACCGGCATGGATAACCAAGGCGCCAACCGTAAAGAATACGTATGTAGGCATAGCCAGCGTTTCAAAACGCTCCATGAATCCCGACGGTGAAGCTACTGAAAACGCCGCCTTGGCGCAGACATCGTCCATCATCGTTTCACAGCTGTTCTTCAATGACAAATACAAGGAGAGCGGAAGACGGGAGGCAGAAAAGAAAATCCTGGCATCACTTCACCTTGCCGTTGATGCAAACTCACTGTTAGGCAACCTTATTCTGAAAGGCGCCTACAACGCCTCTTTCGACGATATATTCATTGAGAAGGTCTTTGACACCCCGCTCCTGAAATTCCAGGGTGATTGGGAGGATGACGAGGAGTACTGGTGCTACTACAGCATAAGCGAGGCTGATTACAAAACCCGCATAACAGAACTGGAGGACAGCATCTGCAACCAGGCAGAGACAATGTGGAAACTCGGAATGTCCTATCAGCAGGACGGAATGCTGTTTACTGCAGCCAAGACTTACTCTGAAGCACTGAATCTTGTTCACCCTCTCATTTACTCCCAGCACAACATCAAGTACGATTTTGAGAACGTGGACCTGTTTACAAGCATTTACAACAGCTACATACACGTTTATGACGACATCAACCTGAGTTGTTCCGTAAGCGAGATACCCGCCGTGGCCGGTGAATCCGTCCCTGCCACATTCCGCATCAAGGTAGACCAGAAAGGCAACCCCGTAAAGAAAGTGGGTGTTGTAATAGACTATGAGGGAATTACAGACGGAACTTTCATTACCGATGACAACGGCCAGGCTACATTCTCCATTGTCAAGGCAACCGATGAGCCCATACAGACCATATCCTTCTCACTGGATAAAGATGGCTTGTACGGACTCCCCGAGACATACGCATTCAAGCAACTCACATCAGGAGCCGATAATCTTGGAACCGCCCAGACCAACGTAAAGCTGTTTGATCCCACCAATTACATCTATCTTAGCGTGAATCCCGCCGATTCCGCCACAGACAAAGCCGTCAATGAGCTGATTGCAGCCCGTAAGGATCTTGTAATCGTAACTGACAGAAATAAAGCGGACCTGATTCTTGAAGCCGCACCGGCAATCAGACTTGACCAGGAAGCCGACCCCAAGGCCAAATGGCCTATCAACAAATACCTGGGTGCACTCAGCGTCTCCGTCAAGGAATCCGCCAGTAACAATGAGCTTTTCAGATACGGAATTGACCAGTTCCAATATCTTGCCCCCACAAGCAGGACCAAGGATCAGGTTCTCCACTCATCGGCCAAGGAGATGTCCCGTCAGCTTACACGGGAGTTCCCCGACAAGTTCAGCTCTTTCAAGTATGACAAGCGCTCCCTTGTCTGGTCAGCACTCAAATAAACGGACTCATGAAGCGAATACTGTTTATACTGGCACTGGCCCTGTTTATTGTTACAGACGGTGTAAACGCCCAGATGACACGCGGCCAGCTGTTGCGCAGATACTATCAGATTACCCAGTTGCATAGCAGCGGCAAAGATGCTGAGGCTATAGCAATCTGCGAGGAAATCACATCCATGTACCCCAAGCTGCCGGACACCTACCTGCGTATGGCCCAGATATACGATGACGGCAGCGAGAATGAACTGGCCCTTGTCATGTACCGCACATATGCCAGTCTCGAGATGGATGACAAGAAGGTGGCCGAAATAGCCCCCAGAATGAAAGAACTGGAACAGAAACTTGGTGCCAAAAGTTTTGAGCAGCAGGAAGAGGAGCAGTTCAAGGAACTTATTGCCCAGACAACGGCATCGGCCTCAAACCAGCCGGAACCGGAGCCTGAAACATCACCGGCCTTTACTACCAGCGCCACATCACTGTTTGATCTGTCGGCCCTGATAGCATCGGCAAACACCAAAGAACCGGAGCCGGAACCCGATCCGGAACCGGAAGATGCAACTGAGAACGATCAGGATGCTGCACCCGAGCCCGAAGGCGGGCAGGAAGTATCCCTGTTTGATATATCGGCAGTTGACTTCAGTAACGCCGGCCAAACGGCCATGGCCAATGTGGCTGAGCCCCAACCTGAACCCGAGCCCGAACCTGAGCCGGAAATAACCCAGGAAATACAGAAGGAGGCTGAAAGCATTGTGGAAAAAGCCGTTGCCACCGCAGTCAAACCTGATTGTGACACTCCATACCTTTTCAGTCCGCATCCCGACGTAGTTGACGGTCTCCACCTGAAACGTGACGCCACATACAACGCCAAGGTCACTCCAAAGCGCAGTTTCTCCAGCAAGAACGACCTCATAGGCAAATGGGCCTCATCATATGTAAGCCCGGAGACAGGACGCGAATTCATTATCCTGGACATTGACCAGATGGGAAATACCCTGACCGCGATGCTGAATGATGAATCGGGACTGTTCCTTGATAAGAAGAACAGCATGTTCAAAACCTCCTGGAATGCCGTAAAGAGCATATGGTCCAGTGACGGAGCAGACTTTGACGCAAGTGAACTTAGGGGTAACGCATCCAGAGGAGATTATTCGGAAGAGAGTTTTGACTTTACCTTTGCCCTCAAGAAAAAGGACAAGCCGAATGTTGCATCCATAGGACGTGATATCATGGACGGTCTGTCAATGGTGATTCCGTTCGGAGCCATAGCCAGCCGTATAGGCAGTACCCTGCTCAACTACGCAGGCCGCAAGATGTCAAACGAGAAGTTCCAGACAACAATCAACTTCTCACTCAAGAGCGTTACCGAAAACGTTTTGGCATGCAGTTACATAGTCAGTGAACGGCACACAACCGCCGACGGCAGCCGTGACATAGTAGTCGAAGAGCGCAATTTCCACCTTTTCAAGGTTTCAGATAATTACAAGCCCTACACTTACAGCAGCAATGTTCAGGAGAACGCCCTGTACCGCGCCATGTATACAAGACTTGAGACTGAGGCTGAGACTGATCCCACCAAACTTTTCCCGCTGGCATACATGAGTTACTACGGAGTGGGAATGGGAAAGAAAGCCAATGAAACGGACCGTCTGTCCAAATCTGTCGTCCAGATGCAGAAGCTGTCCGAGACAGGATGTCTGAGAGCCAGCGCATGGCTGATACCTGTCTATTACAACTTATCCATAGACGAGAAGCATTATCCCATGCGTATTCAGCGCAAGAAGTTCCGCGAACTGTCCGACCATCAGATGAGTACCATGCTTATGGCTTATAATCCCTATGTGTATGGTTTGAACGGTGACATTCTGGCCAGTGGCAACTCTGACCCGGAAGAGGTGGCTGCCGAATATGAAAAGGGAGCCTCTCAAGGCGACGCTTACTCACTCTATTGTCTGGGGCGCGCCTACAAGGAGGGTGTAATCAAGACCCGTGATCTGGATCAGTCAATGGAGTGCTTCAGGAAATCGGCCGAAAAGGGTTATGCCGACGCCTACTGGCAGATTGCACTGGCATACAAAAGCGGACTGAGCGTACAGTCTGATTATAACCAGTATATCCATTCCCTGTTCCAGGCCATCGATGCCGGATCAATCGAAGCCGTTGATGAGTTGAGCGTGGCATTCTTCTGGGGCATCGGTGTGGATCGCGATGTGGAGATGGCGCAGCAGGTAAGACGCAGCTATTTCTACCTCAAGAACAACATATGGCGTGACGTTCTCACTCTTTACGGATTCCCAAGCGTATGACAGGTATGATAAGGAAAATATTTTTCATATTGGCTCTCATGGCATTTGCCCCGATGGTGAAGGCGCAGGACGGGATTGAAATAAAGACACCTGAGCGCATAACCAGGATGCTGGAGAGTATGCCCATAAGCAATATTCCGCAGGCAGGTCAGTTCCAATGCACCGAACTGAGCAACACTATATTGTTCTACACTGAAGCCTGGGACGGTGTGACCGTCCAATTGGGGGCAAGACTGTTCTCGCAGGGCGTACGCGACGCTTATGACCCCGTCATCATCAGTTTTGTGGAACGCCTGTGGGTGGAACTTTTGCTGCGCAAAACCACTTCATCACAAGCCAGTCTGCTCAAGGAATACGGCGTACGCCTGGTATTGGGCGGTTATCCTTTGGGCTCGGGCAGTTTCAGGCAACTCACTCAGGCACTCGATGTGATCAACTCCATCAACTCGCTTACTCTGACCACCGGCGGTAACGAGATTGACATGTTCATGCGTGATGCAGCCGATAACAGTCTGCACATTTACATTCCCGCCAACCGCGACCTTCTTTTCCCCTATGACAAGAAGGAGCATGAAGAGTTCCTGATAAAGGATCTCCTCACCAACAGGAGCGGATACAAGCAGACTCTTCCCGAATCTGCAGAGTTCACCAAGACAAATAACGGACTTCTGACTACAGGCGGAGAGTGTTACATGATTGATTCTCTCAGGAACGACATATTCTTTGGCAATGACAAGCGGATTGTTTTCAGTTCCGCATATCCCGAAGAGAGCATGCGTAACATGATGATGGGAGCTGTTGACGCACAAAAGGTTGTAGGAATCTATCTGGACGTTACCCCTCACACCTACAACCGTGACATCAAGACATTCAGGACCTCAATGTCCGGTTTCCTGGGTTATGTCCAGAAACAGGGATTCCGTTTTTATACCGGTTCGGTTGGACATGACGGAGAACACTGTCAGTGCCTGCTTGTCATGTTCCACCCTGTATATAACTATCTGCACATGCTGTCTGTACGGTTTACTCCGGGTCAGCTTGAGCAGACAGGCGAGAGAGTGCTCAAGGCAGATCTCTCCACATTCATTCCGCAACACAACATAAAGAACCTCTTTCAGGAAAAATAGCGCACTATTATGAAGATACAGCATTTACTGATCACGGCTACACTGGCATTGTATACAGTAACAGCCCACGCCCAACTGGACGTTGTCCGTTTTAGCATCGAAGACGGCATCTCAGATGCCACCCTTAAGTCCGGGATTGAAAAGAGCGCATCCATGCTTCTTTCAGCCCTCAATTCAACAGTCATATCGGGTAAGTCAAAAGTCAAACTGGAAAAAGAGGACGAGCTCATGTTCACCAAGGACGGACGCAAATGTCTGGACGACATGTGGTCATCAAGCGCCATGATGTGTCCCGTATCACAAGTGACAGAGAAAGCCATCTCAATGCAGAATGGTGTCGTACAGGTCCGGAACATCCCTGTTACCATGCTTGCCGCCGATGATGACAACTGTGAGCAGGAACTTGTTCTCTGTTTCAACTCTCAGGGGCAGATAGACAATATTATGGTAGCCCTGGAGGAGCACCGCTACCTGGATGTCATCAACGCCCAGATAAGCGTAAAGGATTTCCACCGCCGTCAGGCCATCATTGACTTTGTTGAGAATTTCCGCACTGCCTATAACCGCAAGGATATCGATTACATCAACAATGTATTCAGTGACAACGCCCTCATCATTACCGGAAAGGTGGTCAAGATAGATAAAAAGAAACAGGACCTGACTTCACAGTCCCTGAACAACGAGCAGATACAGTATCAGAAATCCACCAAGGAGGAGTATATCACAAACCTCAAGAAATGCTTCAAGAACAACAGTTACATCAACCTGGTGTTTGATGAGATTGAAGTCATGCGCCACCCCAAGCGCGATGACATTTTCGGTGTCACTCTCAAGCAGCACTGGAACTCATCAAACTATTCTGATGTAGGCTACCTGTTCCTGATGATAAACTTTGAGGATGAGATGAACCCCAGTATCCAGGTACGCACCTGGCAGCCCGACAAATATAACGGCAAGCCGCTGCCACGTGACGAAGTATTCTCACTGGACATGTTCAGCATTTGATTTTCAAGACAACAAATTATGATTAGACACATAAAGACCATTCTGGCGTTTTCACTTATCACGGTATTTGCCGGCGTTAACGCCCAAGATCAGCTTAAGACCCTGATCATCACCAACATAACTCCTGAGCTGTCTGTTTATCCATGCGGTGACCGCCACGAGGCTCAGGTAATATTGCGTTGCCAGGAGCCGTTTGACCTGGTTCTCTCATCAAACGTAGATGCCAAACTGGATCTGAGCATAACAACCGAGGGGCCGGAGAAGGTTTACAGCATAATATTCAAGACCCGTGAGGAGGGAACTTCATTCAAAGGACGCCAACTGACTGTTGTTGCCGAAGGTTTCAAGAAGCATTACATCCCGCTGAACCTTAATGACAAGGAGAAGTTTGAATTCATGGTATCGGACCCCTACTCCAAACTGCGCAGTCTTTATTATACATCTACCGAAGAAGGTCTGAATTATATGACAGACGGTCTTTATGACGCAGCCATTGACAAGTTCAATATAGCAAAGCAATGCCCTGAGTTTGCTGAAACAGAAAACCATCTGGACAAATACATTCAACTGTGTGATTCCCTTAAGGAATGGACAAACTTGGCAACATCCTATATGGACAAGGAGGATTACTTCAATGCCCGTGCGCTGTATCTCAAGATGATGACCGAGAATCCGTCATGCAGTCTCATACGTGACCTATATTACAACGCCAATGAAAACTTTACCCGGGTCAGCAGACATGACATCGAGGTAGCGCAGGCTTATTTTGACTCCAAGCGCTATGATGAGGCCCGTGACCTCTACGAGCACGCCATTGCCCAGAACAATCCTCAATCATCATTGGCCGGCACCAATCTGGCTTTCATACAACTCAAGCGTTATAAGCAGGACAACCATACACGTTCCATGTCATACATCTATGAACCTGACTGCAATATAGGCATCATGTTTGCAGGACTCAAGCCCGACAAGTCCGGTGCATATTTTTCATTAGGACTTCAAAAAGGCATGTTTGACCTGGCATCAGGAAATCTTGAACCTGTTACTTCAGAAGATGCACTGCCTGAGAAGCCAACTTACCAGGGAATGTTAAGCCTTGGATGGACACTCCGTATATACACACGCAACAAGAACCAGTTCGTACCCAAGGTATGGATGCTTATGACACCATTCAGCTATGCTGCAGGAGGTTATTATACCAAATTCAACAATCCTGACTATAATCCGAACAGTTCTGACAATGACAATGAGTATATAGAGAAATACCATCTGATACATGCTGTAGCACCCGAAGTAGGACTTGCAGTACGTGTCTGGCGTCTTGTTTTAAGCTATAGATATCAGTATCGCTATATACTGAATATAGACCAGCCGGTATCTGATGATTTGGTAAGACCCAGAAATCTTCTGGGAGTAGGTTTCTGCTGGTAATTGACAATGGTTCAAATTAAGGAGGTCCTTACAGACAAGGACAAAAAAAGACTGTTCAAGTTCCCAATTGACCTGTACAGGGATTGTGACATGTACGTGCCGGTGCTTATCGGCGATGAGATGGATACATTCAATCCTGCCAAGAACGGAGCATACAGCTATGCCGACAGCCGCCTCTGGCTGGCTTTGCGTGACGGAAAGATTGTAGGCCGCATCGGCGCCATTCTTAACAGCGCAGCCAATGAAAAGGATAACGTAAAGCAACTGCGTTTTACGCGCTTTGATTTCATCGATGACTTTGAGGTATCAAAAGCTCTGTTTGACACAGTCGTTACCTGGGCCCGTGAGCTTGGCATGACTGAATTGGTTGGACCACTGGGATTCTCCAACCTTGACAAACAGGGTATGCTGGTGGACGGGTTTGACCAGTTGGACATGTATATCACGCTCTACAACTACCCCTACTATATTGAGCACATGAAACGTCTGGGCCTTACCAAGAAATGGGACTGGACCGAGACCAAGGTCATAGTTCCGGATCAGGTTCCGCCCAAGATGGACCAGATTGCCGATATATCCGAGAAGCGTTACGGCTACTCGATCAAGAAGTTCCGTAACATGAAGGAGGTACGCCCGTATATCCGCAAGGCTATGGAGATAATCAACATAGCGTTTGCCAAGCTGCATGGAGTTGTTCCATTGTCTGACAAGCAGATTGAGAATATGGAGCACCTGATAGCGCTTGTAGGCCGTCCGGAATATTCGCTTATGGTGCAGAACCAGCAGGGTGATCTGGTGGGATTCGGATTCATTGCTCCTTCTATCAGCCGTGGAATCCGTGCCAGTCATGGTAAATTGGGGCTTTTCTCAGCACTTAAGGTTCTGAGTGACCTTAATGACCACCGTCACATAGACTTTTATATGATTGGGGTGCGTCCCGAAGACCAGAAGAAAGGTGTGGAGTGCATCATTCTGCGCGAAGGCATAAAGGCCATACAGTCACACGGCGGCATAGACTGCCAGACCGGCCCCATGCTTGAGGACAATGCCAACGTGCAGAACATCTGGAAGCACTTTGAGCACTTTACGCACCGCCGTAGAAGGTGCTGGTCTTTCTCAGTAAGCTGAGATCCTGAAGGAGAAGCTTGAAGATTTACCGGCCTCAAGCTTGTTTATATAATCCCGCCCCGAGATATTGCCGTTGTAGCCCTGATAGTCGCAGCGTCCCATCCAGGGTTCTATGCAGACAAAGGGGGCGTTCTTGGCGGGCGGTGACCAGAGGCCCCATACCGGAGCATCCTGCGTTTCTACTGCAATATAGGGATTGCACTCCTTATCATATAATATTACCTGGTCTATCTGATGCTCCTCAAGCACCAAAGCATCGTTTGCAAATAGTCCGGGAGTGACGGGAAGCATTGCGTCACCATCCAGTTCCATCATACCGGCGCTGTCACTACGATAACCATCGGGCGTGAGCTGACCTACAATCAGCTGACTCACAGGTTCCTCACCTGATGTAAGGCGGAAATAACCATGTATTAAATCATCCTTCCGGAAATCACGGTAGTTAAAACCGGGATGCGCCCCAATCTGGAAATACATGGGTTCTGAACCGGGATTCTTTATGCGCCACTCCACTACAAGAGTGTTCTCCTCCAGGCGATACGTAGCCTCAATGCGAAAAGGATACGGATAGACCTTGAGGGATTCCTCATCGGACTCAAGGCAGAGCACTATGCTCTCCTTATCATGACACAGTACCTTGAAATCGCGGTCACGGGCAAAACCGTGCTGCGGCAGGTTGTATGTCTTGTCCCCTACCTTGTACTCTCCGTTCCAGACCTTACCCACTATCGGGAAAAGCATCGGCGCGTGACGACCCCAGTATTCCTTGTCGGCACTCCATATAAGCTCCTCATTACTGCCCTGCTTCTTAAGGCTGGTCAGTTCTGCTCCGTGAAGGTCTATCACGGCGCTTATGCGGTCATTTTCTATTATCATGGGTTATGTAATTACCATGCGAAGATAGTGCTTTTATGCGGTTTTGTATTATCTTTGCCAAAGATGCTAACCAAAACTTATCATAATATGAAAAGGATATTTCTGCTTATTGCACTGTTCATCAGTGCCGTGACATACGCCCAGCGTATGAATGTACTGGACGAGGTAAAGGCTAACCCCCAGAAATCATACGGAACCGATTACCCCTACACTTTCGATGCGCCGGCACTCACTAAGGCCCCCAAGGGTTACAAGCCGTTCTATATCAGCCATTACGCACGTCACGGTTCACGCTATTATTGGAACAATTCACTCTATCTGGAGCTGGACACCATTTTTACCGAGGCCCACGACAAGCACCTGCTCAACGCTGAAGGTGAGAAATTCTACCGCCAGTACAAAGCCCTGTATCCGGAATTCATGGCCGGTATGGGAGAACTTACCCGCGTGGGATGGGACCAGCATCAGGGCATAGCACGCAAGATGTATGAGAGTTTCCCCGAGGTATTCAAAAAGGGCGGCACAATCAGAGCCATATCATCCACTACAGGCCGATGCATCATCAGCATGGCCGCATTCTGCCAGGCAATGGTACAGTGCAATCCTAAGATTGACATCTATGAACAGGCGTCAAGAGCCACCCTGCACGGTGTAAAACCCGATGCCGATGACAATCCCTATCGTGTCAGTGCTCCCCGTGCCAGACTTGAGATGGATATGAGCGGATTCACGCCCGAGACACAGCAAGTGGCATCGAACGATGAGATTGTGGCACGCCTGTTCACCAGCACCGAAGGGCTTTCCCGCAGTTCACGCCGTATCTACAGCAACCTGAAGAACCTTTACACATCACTTCCAAGCATCGGCCATGAGGAGCTTCTGGTAGGATTGTTCTCACCCGATGAACTGACTGCCAACTGGGAAAGTTCCAACCTGAGTTCATACCGCAACTGGTACAGGGACATAAACGTCATGAAACCAATCGTTCAGGACATACTGGACCAGGCAAAACTGGTTATAGAAGGTGATTGTGATGACATTGCATCCCTGCGTTTCGGACACGACACAAACCTTGGACCTCTCACCATCCTGATGGGCATCAACATGCCCAAAGGCGGTGTAACCGATCCCAACCAGCTTAAGTACTATTTCCAGAGCTGGCAGATAGGCAAGGCTGCAAACCTGCAGTTCATATTCTACAAGAGCAAGAAGAACCCAGAGATTCTGGTCAAGTGCCTGCAGAACGGTTTCGAGGTGCAGTTGCCGCTTGACACCGACAACTATCCCTACTACAAGTGGACTGATTTCTATAATTACTACAGCGCCCTCATCGCTGAATAGTCAGAGAATTGAGGGAATCTCTGATAGAGAGTGAATGGTATAATCAGGGAATGTGGAGTCAGATGGCTCCACATTCCTTATGTTGAACCAGATAGTGTGGAGACCATAGGCTATGCCGCCGCTTATGTCTGCATTAAGGGAATCGCCTATGATTACGGTCTGGAAAGGACTCGTGCCATTAAGCATGCTGAAACAGTAGTCAAAGTATTCTTTTGAAGGTTTATTGAAGCCTATGTCCAGTGAGCCGAAAATGCCGTCCACGTACTGCATCAGCCCCGCCTTGCCCAGACGCGTGGACTGCTGCAGGTTCGATGCGTTGCTCACCACATAGACCTTGTACCGGTCGTGGAGATACTTCATCACCTGATGCGCTCCGGCCACCGGGACCGATGTATCGCGCAGTCCTGCAATAAAATCCAGCTCAAACGCGGGGCCGTCGGCCTCAATGCCCAGGTCATGGAATATGCCGGCCCAACGGGTGCGGTGAAGTTCATCTACGGTAAGCAGTCCGTCCTCTATGCGTTTCCAGAGAATGATGTTGCGGCTCAGAAAGAACTCAAACAGATGGTCGGAGTATGGGACACCGTTCTTGCGGCAGCAACCGCGCACATTCTCCCTGGCACACTCCTTGAAATCCAGGAGCGTGTCATCGACATCCATCAGGACGGTGGTTATATCTGCCTTACTGAACATCTTCAAGAAGGAACGCTATCTCGTCGCCCTTGCTCAGGCGGCCGTTCACCACGCTGACAACGGTAACCGTGGCTTGGATGCAGAGTTTCATATCGGCCTTGCGGTATATGTCCTGCTCAAAAATGAAACGGGCACCCTCACGGTGCAGGTTGAGGCATGACAGGAACTCCTCCTGACCGTGCAGCGGGCTCTTGTATTTGATGTTGATCTCAGCCACCATTGCATCGATGCCCTTCTCATGCCACTGCTGGAATGACTGGCCGCGGCTCTGGAGCCATTTATGGCGGGTATACTCCAGATAGTGCTGATAATTGGCATTGTTGACTACGCCCTGAAGGTCACATTCGTAGTCACGGGTCTCAAGACTGGTTGTAAAAAGATACTCTTTCATAACAGCGCGAAGTTAATGCTTTTTATTATTTTTGCCATACACCGAAAGTTCAATCATATGGTCCAATCAATTATAAGGAAGGCCTTTCTGGCCATATCAGCACTAGTGGCAGTTTCCGCTACAGCACAAAACCCTGTTCAGTACCTGTGGGGCGACCAGGGCAACGGCACCTACATCAACCCTGTCCTGAACGCCGATTATTCCGACCCTGACGTAATCCGCGTAGGTAAGAAATATTACATGGTGGCGTCCGATTTCCATTTCCTGGGAATGCAGATACTTGAGTCCGATGACCTGGTAAACTGGACAGTCCTGACACAGCTCTACAGCCGTTTTGACCTGCCGGGATGGGATGATAACCGCCATTATTCCGGCGGCTCATGGGCTCCCTCCATCCGCTATCACGGCGGCCGGTTCTGGGTCTATTTCTGCACCCCCGATGAGGGTCTGTTCATGACCAGCGCCAAGAAGCCCGAAGGCCCCTGGGAGCCGCTCTGCCACGTAAAGGATGTACCCAAGTGGGAGGATCCCTGTCCTGTCTGGGATGACAAGGGCAACGCCTATCTGGGCCGAAGCGCCCACGGAGCCGGGCCCATCATTCTGCACCGCATGAGTGCCGACGGAAAGCAACTGCTTGATGACGGCGACACCATCTATACCGGACCGGTAGCCGAGGGCACAAAGTTCCTGCGTAAGGACGGCTGGTACTATCTTATCATACCAGAAGGCGGTGTAGGCCAGGGCTGGCAGACAGTGCTCCGCTCCAAGGACCTGTACGGCCCGTATGAGCGCAAGGTGGTGCTGGAGCAAGGCCCCACTAATATCAACGGCCCGCACCAGGGCGCGCTGGTTGATACCCCCGAGGGCGAATGGTGGTTCTACCATTTCCAGGAGACCAACCCCATGGGCCGCGTGGTGCATCTGCAGCCCGTGCGCTGGGAGGACGGCTGGCCGCTTATGGGAGTGGACCTGGACGGCAACGGCGTAGGCAATCCCGTAACCTCATGGACCGTACCCAAGGTAAAGAAATCCAAAGGTCCTCACCTGCCCCAGACATCGGATAACTTTGAAAGCAGCACCTTGAGCCCGCAGTGGCAATTCTGCCATAACCCGCACAATGAATACTGGAGCCTTACCGAGAATCCGGGCCGCCTCACAATCAGGGCACAGCGCTCCACCAGCCTTATGATGGCGCACAACATCATCACCCAGAAGATTATGGGCTGGAAGAGCCTGATTTCTGTAACGGTCGGTGTAAGCCAGCTGGCCGATGCCCGCGCAGGCCTGACATCGATGGGTCAGTCATTCTACGCCATCGGAGTGACAGAGCGTGACGGCAAGCTCTGCCTGTATCAGGACGGCGGCTACCGCACCACCTATATTGATGACTTTGAGGTGGGCAGCACCATCTGTCTGGCCCTTGAATACGATGCCCAGACCAACAAGTTCCGCTTCATGGCCGGAGCGGACCGCAGTTCACTGAAGCCGGTAGGCACGGAGTTCAGCCAGCGAAGCGGGTTCTGGAAAGGCACCCGCGTAGGCCTGTTCTGCTACAACACCCATGCCGATAGCGGTATGGCCATGTTTGATGACTTTGAATATCCGATCAAAAACAGATAATAATATGACAGACTTTCTTGAATTATGCAAGGCGCGCTACTCGGTGCGCTCATTCTCGGACCGCAAGGTGGAGCCCGAAAAACTTGAAAAGATACTGGAGGCAGGCCGCGTGGCACCTACTGCCGTGAACTTCCAGCCTCAGGTGATTTATGTACTGCAGAGCCCCGAGGCAGTGGCAAAGATGGCAAGCGTGACGCCGTACATGTTCCATGCTCCGCAGGCGCTGCTGGTGTGTTATGACGAGGATATCTGCTGGAAAAACCGTAAGCATGAGGAGGAAGGACATTCCGCCGGCGAGATGGATGCCACAATCGTACTCACCCATATGATGCTTCAGGCATGGGAACTGGGCATCGGCTCCTGCTGGGTATGCAGCTTTGACTTCAAGGCCACCCGCCAGCTGTTCAAACTGCCACCCAATATCAAGCCCGTTGCGCTCATGCCCATCGGATATGCTGCCCCCGACGGTGTGGCATCGGACCGTCACCCCAAGCGCAAGCCCCTGTCAGAGACCGTCCGCTACCTCTAATCCCGCCAAAGGGGGAACGGGCTGATCAGTCAATGATCTTGTACACCACAATCATGATAGCTATAGTGAACACCATGATCATTGCCAGTTTTGTTCCGATATTTCTCTTGGTGGACAGTCTGTCCAAGGGAATGGGACTGACGCCACGCTCCTGATTGTATTTGTCATAACTGGTCCGGATCATATTAAATGTCTCCTGAGCCCGGTCTCCATTCACGCCAAGATTATAACGTGACGGGGCCGATACCTCATCGGACCATATAAGCAACTGTCCTGAAACCATATCAACGTTCCTGATATCGGAATACATGAACTCTACCCTTCTGAAACTGAGAGGTTTTCTTATCTCAAGACGGTCGTTATACACAATCATGACCGGTTTGTTTCTCCAATACAGGTCCATGACAAATGCTGCCAGGAATGGTACAACCAGCACCACGGTAATCAGAATATCAATAATAGACTGATCTTTATCGAAAAACAATTTAATTATCGCCATGATCAGAATCAAAAAGGCATATATCAGACTAGCCCATGTTTTTGATTCATAGTGCTCGTGTAAAACTCTAATCTGTCCCATAATCACTGTTTAGGTTTGCGGCCGGCGCGACGCAGGGCATCGGCAATGATCCATTGCAGCTGGCCGTTCACGCTGCGGAACTCGCTGGCGGCCCACTCTTCAAGGGCCGTCATCGTAGCAGAGTCCACTCTCAGCAGAAAGCTTTTTGAATCAGCGTCTTTAGCCATCTGAAAGTCTTTTTAGTTATAAAGAGTACCGGCGTTTACCACAGGAGCTGCGGGCTCATCGCCGCACAGTACTACCAGCAGGTTGCTTACCATTGCGGCCTTGCGCTCCTCGTCCAGATCTACAACGCCGTCTTTCTTAAGGTTGTCAAGAGCCATCTTTACCATCGATACTGCACCCTCCACTATCTTCTCGCGGGCGGCGATGATGGCATCGGCCTGCTGGCGGCGCAACATTACGGCTGCAATCTCAGGGGCGTATGCCAGGTAGTTGATACGGGCCTCGACAGCCTCAATTCCGGCTATTGCCAGACGGTCGTTCAGGGTCTGCTTCAGGGCCTCGTTGATCTCATCGGCACCTGAGCGCAGGGTTACGTCATCGGCCGGGTTGCTGTTCTCATCGTAGTTGTATCGGCCGGCAACCTGACGCAGGGCTGCATCGGACTGGACCGATACGAAGTTCTCAAACGCCCTCATTGTAGAATTAAGAGTCGTTACACCGCCGGCAGTCTGACCGATGGTCTGTGAATCAATCTCAAACAGAGCCTTGTAAACGTCCTTGATCTTCCATACCATTACCAGACCTATCATGATGGGGTTACCGCTCTTGTCGTTAACCTTAATGGCCTCGGCATTCAGGTTTCGGGCGCGCAGGGATATCTTCTTCTTGGTGTAGAACGGATTAACAATCCACCAGAAACCGTTCTCACGCAGAGTACCTTTATATTTACCAAAGAACACCATTGCGCGGGCCACGTTGGGCTCCAGCTGGACAAGTCCGCATGAGATAAGAATAATTGCCAAAAACAGAACAGGAGTGATGATTCCTGAATAAGAGAGTAGATAAATGTTTGTAAGAGCAATACCGGCAATACAAGCAAGAAGCAAAAGCAGTCCTATAAAACCGCTTACCTTAGTTCCTTTGAATTCAAATTCCTTTGTTTCCATAATCATTATTGTTTTGATGTTAGTTTGATATCATATTGATATCGCAAATGTAAACACTGATTTTCAACCCGCCAAGCGTTTAGCGAATTTTAACAATTGACGCAAAGGGGCATTTCTTTCAGTCGCTTCGCTTTGTGAAAGCGTCCCTTCGGGCCGAGCGCCCTTTGCGTCACTTCAGTCCGTTCTGGCTGCTGTAGGTAAGTCGGAATCCGTCGCCCTCGGCCATCATGTCGTTGCCGCCGTTGTTACCGTCGCTCTTTACGCCCTGGCGCTTGCCCGTGAGCAGGTCATCGCACAGGTTCTTGATATCGGTAACACGCTTGGGACTCTCCAGGTTGTCGCCGCTGTAGTGTCCGGGATACAGGAAACGTATATCGTTGTCCTTCATGTATTTCTCAACCTTTGCGGCCGATGCCTTCACGTTCGATAAATACGTGAACACCAGCAGGTTGGTAGATCCGAAAGCATCGCCGCTGAAACCGTAATGGTTTGCCTTGTCAAAGAATGTCACGCTGCCCGATGTGTGACCGGGAGTGAACATCACCTCCAGCTTTCGTCCGCCCAGATCGATAGTCTCGCCATCGGTCAGGTGCTTGATCTGCCCCTGGTACCGGCGCTGGCTGTTACGTAGCATCTGCTCATCGGCAGGACCAATCCATACTTCAGGGAACGGTCCTACCCCGCCCACGTGGTCACCGTGTCCGTGGGTCAATATCATTGTTACGGGCTTGGATGTAATACCTGCTACAATCTTGTCAAGCCCCGGAACGCGGGTCCCGGCATCTATCAGCACCGCACGGTCATTGCCCTCAACAAGATAGAGGGACTCGTTATAAGTCCGATGCCCGTTACCTATCCAGGTGTGCTCGTCCAGCTGGCGGAACACCACCTCTTCATCCTCATAAACCACTTTGCCGCGAAGGTCACGGCTGTTGACATCACTACCCTGAGCCGACATCAGCCCGGGAACAAAGCAAAGCAGAATTGCTGCGAGAATATTCTTTTTCATATTATTCAATAGGTTTAGTAGGCTGCATATCCCAGCCGGTTATAGTAGAGAAATAAGGTATCAGGGCGTAGGCCAGCTTTATGTGAGCCTTCCAGTTGGGATGCCAGTCAGCACCAAGTTCCTGGTCATTGTCCAGATGCACGGCCTGGAACAATCCGTCGTAATAGACGTTACGGTAACCGCACTCCTCAACGCACTCGCGCACAAAGTCAAACAGCAGTTTGTCAACCTTGGTCGAAACGCACAGTATGGGGTGATCCTCACCGTAATAATCCTTGATGGCCTTGATAAGACGCTTGTAGTTGCGCTTAAACGGATCACGCATGGGTTGGCGCTCTGTCGAAAAGTCGTTCTGTCCCAGATAGATCATGGTAATATCGGGCTTAACGTCTCCCGGCTCCCATTTGGGCTGACGTGCATTGTCAAACGTACAGCCGTATCGGTCGGGCATATACCAGCGCGACTGACGGTCGCTGTCATCGTAATTACGCGTAATGCCTTTGCCCGAATGCGACACCGTAACGAAATCGGCATCGAAATACCGGGCCAGCAGAGCACAGTATGTCTTGGAAGTGTTTTGGGTCTCGGGAGTGTATCGGTTGCGCGCCACACTGTTCTCAATGCCGTATCCGCAGGTGTATGAATCGCCCAAAAACTCTATCAGACGTTCCTTGACCGGCGCCGCCTGCAGCAACCCCTTATCGGTCATGAACTCATGGAAAGTGGTACGGCCCTGATCGGCCTCGGTGCGTTTCTGGATTATCACCGTATGGCTGGCCTGCTTCTTGCCTTTCTTGCTGAAATCGGCACTGCTTACAATGGTGAGCAGAGTATCGGAACTGTTGATACACAGCACCTTATCAGCCTCAGCGCTCATCTCGCGGTCAATCCACACGTTAAAATAATCCTTACCCGTGTCCGATGCACGCACAGCCAGATAATCGCCCTGGAACGATATCTTGGCGTATGTGGAACTCCAGTCAAAACTCACATCGCCGTCAGCGGCCAAGGTACGGCCCACGTATGTGATGCGGCTGTCCGATGCCGAAGTACTCTGCACGGCCGATGCAGGCACAGAGACCAAAAGGGCGAGAATGAAGGTAATACCGGATATTTTCATAATGAATGCTGGTTAGTAAGTTCAGTACGCAAATATACTCTTTTTAGTTATCTTTGCTGACCGATATGGAGAGTTTTCTGCAGATAGACGGACTGTGCAAGTCATTTGGCGATCGCGTTATCTTTGACGGCCTCTCGCTCAATATCAATCAGGGTGAGAAGGTGGGCCTGATAGCACGCAACGGCCAGGGCAAAAGCACCCTGCTGGACGTGATTGCCGGTAAGGCCGATTACCGCAGCGGCACCATCACATTCCGCCGTGACATCCGCACTGCCTATCTGGTGCAGACCCCGGTATTCCCCAAGGGCGCCAACGTGCTGACCGCATGCTGCCCGGAGTCCGATGAGGACAAACTGCTGCGAGCCCGCCAACTGCTCACCAAACTGGGCGTACCAGATTTTGACAAACCCATAGACCAGCTCTCCGGAGGCCAGGCCAAACGTGTGGCATTGGCACAGGCGCTGATGCAGGAGCCCGATTTCCTGATACTGGACGAGCCCACCAACCATCTTGACGTGGATGTCACGGAATGGCTGGAGGATTATCTCACAGCCAGCCGCCTGACCCTGTTCATGGTCACCCATGACCGATACCTGCTGGACCGCGTGTGCAACCGCATCATAGAGATAGATGACTTCCGCGCCTACTCCTATCAGGGCAATTACAGCTACTATCTGGAAAAGCGACAGGAGCGCCTGGATGCCGAGTCATCGCAGCGCGAGAGTGACCTGAACCTCTACCGCCGCGAGCTGGACTGGATGCGCCGCATGCCCTGCGCCCGTGGAGGCAAGGCCCGCTATCGCAAGGAGTCGTTCCATCAGCTTGAGGAGCGCCTGCAGCATCGGCGCGACGAGCAGAGCGTGGCCCTGGACGTCAAGGCATCTTACATCGGTAAAAAGATATTTGACATTGAGCACCTTAGCAAGGCGTTCGATGACAAGATAATACTCAAGGATTTCAGTTACATCTTTACCCGCTACGAGAAACTGGGCATAATAGGTGAAAACGGCGTGGGCAAATCCACATTCCTAAAGCTGCTTTTGGGCATTGAGCAGCCCGACAGCGGTGTCATCGGCCGCGGAACGACATTAAAAATAGGATACTACTCACAGGATGGGCTCAAATTCCCCGAGGATGCCAAGGTGATTGACGTGGTGACCGCCATTGCCGACCATATAGTCCTGGACGACGGGCGCCGCATGTCGGCCGGCCAGTTCCTGCAGAAATTCCTCTTTACGCCCAAGACGCAGTACAGTTACGTGAGCAAGCTGAGCGGAGGCGAGCGCCGCAGGTTGTATCTGTGCACCATCCTGATGCAGAGCCCCAATTTCCTGATTCTGGACGAGCCCACCAACGACCTGGACATCATGACCCTGCAGGTGCTCGAGGAGTACATCGCACAGTTCAAGGGATGCGTGATTGTGGTTTCGCATGACCGGTACTTCATGGACAAGATTGCCGAGCATCTGCTGGTGTTTGAGGGCGACGGCAAGGTCACAAACTTCCCCTCATCGTACAGCGACTACATGGAGTACAAGGTGCTCAAGGAGGATGAGGAGAAAGCCGCAGCCGCCGCAAAAGCAAAGCTCCAGCCGGATGGAGGCCAAAGCCAACGCCAACGCCAAAGTTCCACAACCGCAAAACTCACCTTCAAGGAGAAACGCGAGATGGAGCAGATTGAGCAGGAGCTCCAGCAGCTTGAAGAGGAGAAAGCCCAGCTGGAACAGGAACTGAACAGCGGCACCCTGCCCTACGACCAGCTCCAGCAGAAATCCGCCCGGATAGGCCAAATCATAGAGCTCACCGACGCCATAACCATGCGTTGGCTCGAACTCAGCGAAAAATAAATCATTAAGTACAGTCTCTATTGCGTAATTTATTATATTCGCGGTATGAGAAAGAGCCTTATATTACTGACCATCCTGCTGGCATCCTGCACAGGAGCACAGCAGAGCGTGAACAATAGTGTGGCCGATGGCCGCAGGTACTGCAATCCGCTGCCTATGGTGATAGGTACGGGAGGCAACGCATCGGGCGACGTATCGGTAATGCGTGACGATGACGGCCGATACTACATGTTCTGCACCGGAGGCGGCGCCTGGCACAGCGACAACATGCTGGACTGGGAATTCACACCCGTACAGCGCGTGCCCGTGGCTCCCGATGTGGTCAAGTACCGCGGCAAATACTACATGTCCGGAAACGACTGCCCGCTATATGTAGCTGACAACCCGCTTGGCCCCTACTCCGTTCTGGGTGAATGGGAGAACACTCCCGATGTTGAGGGCGGCTGGAACGACCCGTTCGATATGCACATATTCATAGATGATGACAAGCCCTATCTGTTCTACTCCGGACGCGGAATAAGCGGTATATTCGGTGTGCCGCTTGACCCCGACCATCTGAACCGTTTTGCCGACAAGCCCACACATCTGTTCAGCTTCAATCCCAATCATGAGTGGGAGCGTTACGGCGAAATGAACGAATACACCGGAGTGGCCTGGATAGAAGGCCCCTGGCTATTCAAGTATAAAGGCACCTATTATATGCAGTATTCCGCATCGGGTACCCAATGGAAAACCTATGCCGAAGGCTATTACACCGCCAAGAATCCTCTTGGCCCTTATACTTACGCCGATAACAATCCGTTACTGCGCAAGACTGACGGCCTGGTTACAGGCACAGCCCACGGAAGCGTAATTGAAGGTCCTGACGGCGGACTGTGGCAGTTCTACACAATCGTGCTCTCCAATCCGCCCGGCGGCCGCCGCATAGGAATGGACCGCATAAACGTAGACAAGAAGGGACGCTGGTCAGTCCAGATTACCGATACCCCCCAGCCGGCGCCAGGTGTAAAGAATGCCAGAGAATCGCTCCCTGTGACCATAAACAAGATGAACGCAATGAACGCGCTCTCCAAGTTCTCGTCACAGCAACCGGGCCGATATGCATCATACGCCGTGGATAACTCCAGCGGCACAGTCTGGGAGCCGGACCCATCGGACCCCGAGCCCTACATAACGATTGAGCTCTCTCCCGCCACCCGTTTTGACGAGGTACAACTGTTTGATGTGGATGCAGTAAGGATAATGTTCAATGCAGGCGGCCGTCGCGGATTCGGCGGCGGAGGCGGTACAGGAACAGTCTATAAGTATAAGGTTGACGTATCACTTGATGGTGATACCTATACCACAGTTCTTGACAAAACCGCCAATACTGAGCAACGTAACACCATATTTGAGGAGTTCAAACCCGTAGAAGCCAGGTTTATCCGACTCACTGTAACAGAATGGCCAGGCTCTCAGCTGGGCGTGATAGAGTTCACGGCATTCGGCCTGCCCGGACGCACCGAACCCGCCCGCGTTGCAATTCCACCTGTTATCACCTACTAGGGGCACAAAGGGGACGGTTCTTTTTGTGCCCCTCCATTTGAACTATGCTCCGATGTACTTGAGGATGAGATCCACAGCCTCTTCCTCTGTTCTGTCCTTCATTGAAATGACAAGGTCATAGTTGCGGGGGTCATAACGGCTCACACCGGTATGACGTTTTGCATAGTCATCACACAACTTGTCAACCTCATTTATGAATTTTTCGGCTTCTTCCTTAGAGGCTATTCCCTTCTTTTTCATGACTCTCTCCACACGGTACTCCATAGGAGACTGGATCCATATATGAAGGTGATTGGGATGGTCCTTGAATGTAACAAAACTGCAACGTCCGGCTACCACACATGACTCGGCATCGACAATACCTTTAAGTATTTCCTGCTCGGTCCTGAACTTCTCATCCGTATCATTTTTCTCCCTGACAGGATAATTGGGCAGGTTGTCATAAATAGAGACTGCAAAACCACCGTCCAGTTCAACCATCTTTTTAAGATCCGGCCACCATGTACGTTTTTTTGCCTTAAGACGCTCTATTTCTTCTACGTCCACACCTTCTTTTTCTTCAAGTGTCTTTAAATGAGCCTTATCATAATAAGGTACACCCAGCTTCTGAGCCAGTAACTTAGCCACGGTCTTTCCGCCCGAACCTAATTCACGGTTGATTGTAATGACATACTTGTTTGACAAATCCATGACATAAACATTTTTGTACAATTACAAATTTAATCAGATTCTTCTGATTTGCCAATTTTTTAACAAAAAAGGACGGAATCTGAAAGAGACACCTTACCGAGATTTTTTATTTTTGCAAAAGAAAACAGTCAGAAAATAACCATTAATATGAAGAAAACCAGTATCATCATTCTGTTGGCCGGTGTGGCGATAGCACCGGCTCTCATTGCCACAATGGCCGTAGCGGCAGGTGACAACCGCATACCCGAACGTCCCGAGGGCCCCTGTGATGTCTATGCCAAGGGTGGTGCCCCCTGCGTGGCGGCTCACTCATCCACACGCGCCCTCTATAAGAACTATGACGGCCCGCTTTATCAGGTTATGCGCCAAAGTGACGGCAAGACACTTGACATAGGCGTTGTGCAGCCATCGGCCGGTGATCCCGGCGGTTATGCCGATGCAAACGCACAGGACCGTTTCTGCAAGGACACCTATTGCTGGATAACCATACTCTATGACCAGTCAGGCAAGGGCAATCACCTTCAGCAGGCCCCGCGCGGAGGTTTCAGCGGCCAGGCTATGGGTGGATTCAACAACGTTCCCATGGCCGATTGGGCTCCCGTAACCCTTATGGGCCATAAAGTTTACGGCATATTCATAACTGCAGGTATGGGACTGCGTTGGAACGATGCCCATGGCACTGCTGTCGACGACCAGGCCGAGGGTCAGTATTGGGTCATTAACGGCCAGCATTACAACACCGGCTGCTGCTTTGACTACGGTAACGCCGAGACCGACAGCCGCGACGACGGTGACGGCACGATGGAGACCACCTACTACGGCAACCAGCCCTCATGGTATCACGGACAGGCTCCCGGCCCATGGATCATGACTGACCAGGAGAACAACCTGGTAGGTTGTGTCAACCCTGATCCCAATGACAAATATTGCGCTGACCTGCCCAGCATAAGCTGGCGTTTCGTAACAGCTACAGCCGACGGTGAGCCACACCACTGGCGCTCCATGGGAGGCAATGCCCAGGGTGGTGACCTTCAGATAATGTATGACGGCGGACGCATCCAGAACCCGCGCAGCAGTTATGATCCCATGCGCAAGCAGGGTGCCATCCTGCTTGGTAACGGTGGAGACAACTCAAACGGCTCATCCGGCACATTCTACGAGGCCGCAATGACCGCACCGGGCACATTCCCCACCATTGAAACCAACCAGGCTCTCCAGGCCAATATCGTTGCCGCCGGATACGACGTGTCTATGCTTACCGTAAGTGCATCGGACAAGGTTGACAAGCCCAACCTGTTACAGACATTCGCACCCCAGACGACACAGAATGTAACAGTTACATTCACCAACACCACAGGACGTCCCCTTAATGACCTTGAGATACGCCTCATTACCCCCAACCGCTGGAAGAGTGTAGTTTCAGGAGGTAAAGGCAAGACCCGCAAGATAGGCTATACCGTAGAACCAGGCCAGACCGTGGCTGTCCAGTTTGCCGTGACATCGGCCAAGAAACTGTTCAACGGAGACCTTACCGCCTGGGCTCGCTGGGACAACGGCAGCAGCCAGTGGCTCACCTCACAGAAGGTCCGCAACGTGGAGCCTGTCAAGATCAACGAGTTCCGCATAGCCGACGGCAGCGGCAACCAGACCAACTCATTCATAGAGTTGTATAACGCAGGTGAAAAGACTGTCAATCTTTCCGGCTGGACACTCACCCACCATGCAGTCAACCTGCCCTACTTCTCGGCAATCAACATTCCGTCGGGCACCAGACTTGCTCCCAAGGGATTCTATCTTCTTGGTATCAGCAACTCTGGTCTGGCAGTTGATTCACGCAGAGGTGACAATGTGATATACGTGCGCAATGTAACCGGAATCGAACCCGGGCACATGGTTACGATAGGTACAGGCAGTGAAGCCGAGAACCGCAAAGTCGTATCCGTAATCCAGCCCCAGGCACAGGCTCAGCAGCAGCCCCAGGGAATGTTCCGCGGTGCAGGCCCGGCCGGTGCTCCCACCACTGTATGGCAGCCGTTACCCGAAGGTCCTGTAATCACCATCCCCGCAGGCTCAACCAACATTCCGGTAACCAGCACCAACGGATTTGTGGAAGGTCAGAAGATGGCTATCGGATACGGCTCAACCTATCCCGCAGTCTCCAATTCACTTGAGAAATATGAGGTCGTGACCATAACCAAGGTCGGCAAACCCGGCACACAGGCCTGGCTGGCAGTGGATGCCAAGAAGGGCGATACCAACATCAAGGTTACCAGCACCCAGAATATTTCTGCCGGTGACAAGATACGTCTTGACATAGACAGTGAGGGACACGGAATTGAATGGGTTACCGTCAAGTCCGTAGGCACACAGTCATCACGCGGCAGCAACGGCGGTCCTTTAGGACCAAATGACAACCCCGGCACAGGCCTTGAGCTTGAGGAGCCGCTCAAGTTTGACCACTCGGCCAATATGCCGTTCGCCGTTAATGGAACGGGTATCACCTTTGAGCCTGCAACCAGGTTTGACCACTCCAGCAACGAGCCTGTTCTGCCGCTCGTTTACGCCATTGAGCTTGACCGCGGACTCTCCAAGGCACATGCCATCAACAGCGTAGTTCTTGACGTACAGGTTGAGAATGCCGGCTATCACGGCAGCACTGAGGCTGACCTTCTGTTTGGAGGCCCGGTTCTGGACGGATCACGCGGCAACATGACATTGCGCAACGGCAAGGGTCTGATAGTGGATGCACTGAACTACGGAGGCGTTGTTGACCCGTGGCTGAGTGAGGGCTATCACGGTGATTCAGGTGCAGGTGCCGAAGGTGCATACGCATCTGTTCCCCAGTCCGGAAGAGGCGGATTCGGCCGCTTTGGTGCCGCTCCCGCAGCAGCAACCGCCGCAGGACCGGACCTGAGCACAGGCCGTTATCCTGACGGATATGATACTGATGACAACAAACTTGATTTCCACACCACTCAGGCCGGAACCATCTCTGCTCCCGCAAAAGCCGGTCAGAACAACATCAAGGTAGCATCAGTTCAGGGATTCTCCATAGGACAAACCATGTACATAGGTTCAGGCAGCAGCCTTGAAAAGGTCAGGATAGCCACGATAGGAACAGCCGGTGCAACCACCATATCTGCCAATGCCAAGATGGGTGACAAGACTGTGGCTGTAGCCTCATCACAGGCCTTCCAGGCCGGTCAGATCATTACCATCGGCAATGAAAGCTACACTATCGCCTCTATCGAGGCTGTACCTCGGCGCGGATTCGGTGGATTTGGAGGATTCGGCGGGCGCGGCGGACAGCAGCAGCCTGTTGAACCGGACAAGATTACTCTTACTACCGGCCTGAAAGCCGATGTGGCAATCGGAGAGTATCTGTCAGGTAGCGGTATCACACTGGGTGCTCCCCTTACCAAGGATCACGGCGCCGGCGATGCATTCACGGCATCTGTTTCAACTCCGGGCACGCCCAACATCCGCTAAAAATATCAATAGGATACCGTAACATTAAGAAAGGCAATGGTGGCACTGGTCACCATTGTCTTTTTTTGTCTGCATAGATGATGAAATAATCAATTGCCAATTGTAGATTGTCGATTTATTGTTCTACCTTTGCGCCGTGAATGAAAGGGGGTGCCCCAAAAGGGCTGAGATTATACCCTATGAACCTGATCCGGACAGTGCCGGCGGAGGGATTGGATTTCAAAATGACGGTGTACCCTTTTCATTTGGATTAAACTTTAAATCTATATGAAGAAGGTATTTTTTTTGTCCTTAACCCTGGTGGCATGCCTTACAGCAAAGGCCGCTGCTGAGAACCTTGTATCCGACGCGGATTCACTGCGTCTTGAACAGCTTAACGAAGTAGTAATAAACGGAGTACGTGCCCATGAAAACGAGCCGTTTGCAACTACCAACATCAGCCGTCAGGAACTAGAAAGCTACGCCAAGACAGGCCGTGAACTGCCGTTCCTCTTTGCACGCACACCCGGTGTGATATCATGGAGCGAGAACGGAACCGGCATCGGCACCACATACATGCGCATACGCGGTGCGGCCGATTCACGCATCAACGTAACACTGGACGGCGTTGCCCTTAACTCCCCCGAGGACCAGTGCGTATTCTGGGCCAACATGAACAGTTACGCATCCCTGCTTGGCGGTGCACAGGTACAGCGTGGCCTGGGAACATCGACCGTAGGTGACGGCGCATTCGGCGGTTCCGTAGCACTGACAAGCAAACTACCCAACCCTGAAAAGAGTGCCGAACTTACAGCATCATACGGATCATTCAACACAATGCGTCTGGGCGGCTCGTTCTCAACCGGAACCATCCTTAACAGCATAATAATGGACGGTGCGTTCCACATGACCCAGACCGACGGTTTCATGCACGGAACCCAAGGCAAGGCCGGCAGCTACTATGCAGGTCTGCTCTGGACTCCCGGCGACAACCTGATGATCCGTTACCGCAACATAGGCAACTTTGAGAATACCGGCCAGGCCTGGAATGGTGCAACAGCCGGAAACGACGACTCAAGCCTCATGGACGGCATGTACCTGGGCAATACCGGCATCAAGGAGTACAAGGATATGTACAACGCCGGACTGGGCCAGTACAACAGCCTGTATGAGTATCTGGATTACGATGATGACAACTGGTGCTTTGTCCAGGATGCTGACGGCAAGTACGTCACCCACCGCTACCAGATGAAAGACGGCTCATACTGGGACCGTACTACCGATAATTTCTGGCAGGACCACAACATCCTGTCACTGGCCTGGAATGTAAATGATGCCTTCTCGACATCTCTTACAGCCCACTACACCTACGGTTACGGATACTATGAGGAATTCCGATACAAGAACAAGGTAAGCAAGTACGGCCTTTCAAATAATCTGAACGCCGATGGAGATCCTGCCTGGATCAACGCGACAGACACTGTAAAGAAGACCGATTTTGTCCGCAAGAAAGGTTTGGAGCAGCACACCTATGGCGTTATCTGGAACAATGCTTACAAGACCGGCAGTCTTGACCTGCGCAGCGGCGTATCGTTCCAGCAGTTCAAGGGCAACCATTTCGGACGCCTGCCTTACATAAAGGATGATGCCCTGAGAGAGTATGTCTATGCAAACAGCCTGGACACCTATTATGACTCAGATGCCACCAAGAATGACCTGAGCGCATACATCAAGGCCGGATATGACATACTGGGGAGTCTCCATGCGTTTGCCGATGTCCAGTACCGTCACGTAGGTTACAGGACCGACGGTTACAATGACCGTTATTATGTAAATGCCGACGGCACCACATCAAAACACAACCTTGACATTGATAAAAAATACAACTTCCTGAACGCCAAGGCAGGCCTCACCTGGATCAATGGAGGACACAAACTGCATGCTCTCATAGCCACCGCAGGCCGTGAGCCCGAGCGCAACAACTTTACCGACAACGGTACCTACCCTGCTCCCACTCCAGAGCACATGATTGACTATGAGGCAGGATACAGTTTTCAGGACAATATCTGGAACGCCGGATTCAACCTCTACTACATGGACTATAAGGACCAGTTTGTACAGACCGGAATGAAGAGCGACATAGGCGAGAACCTGACCACCAACATCAAGTCTTCATACCGCACAGGCATAGAGCTCACCGCTGCCGTACAGCCTCTCAAGTGGCTGTCACTGGAGGGCAACACCGCCATCAGCGAGAACTGCCTGAACGACTTTGACGAGGTCATAGAGGACTGGCGTGACAAGTATGCGGCCGATGACCCCAACATGGACCAGTACAAGCAGAATTACCACATTGACGGCAACGGCGACAAGCTGCGCACCATACCCCACAAGGGCAAGACACCTCTGGCTTTCTCTCCGTCAGTAATCCTGAACGGATTCGTAAACCTGTATTTCGGTAATTTCAATGCAACATGGCATACCGGTTATGTAAGCCGCCAGTATCTTGACAACACCGGCAACAACGACCGTTCACTGCCCGCCTACTCTCTCTCGGATCTCTCGTTCTCATACACAATACCCATGAAAAAAACATTCAAGAGCATCGTGATAGGTGCTGACCTTAACAATGTACTTAACGCCCGTGTTGCCACAAGCGGCTGGGTATACTCGGCAGTTGATGAGAAAGACGGCTTTACCCCTGACAACCGCTACTACCAGATTGGTTTCATACCCACAGCCCCCTTCTCGGCACTTGGACACATAACACTTAAATTCTAAAAGACAATGTTATCCGATATCTGGTCATATATAGCCGGTCAGTTTACCGGCATGGATTTCTGGGCAATAATCCAGACAGTCGGGCTCATACTGAGCTTTCTCTACCTGTGGCTTGAGTTCCATCAGAAACCCCTGATGTGGATTGTCAGCGCCATGTGCTCCATGATCTATGCCAGCGTATACTTTCACAGCAAGATTTATGCCGATATGGGATTCAGCTGTTTCAATATCTGCATGTGCGTTTACGGTTTTATAAAATGGCTCCATGGTGACCGTAAACGCGCATCGCAGTATATCGTCTACCGGCACTTCCGTGCTACTGAGTTCTGGACCACTTTAGGTATATCGGCCCTGATATGGGCTGCCATTTTCAGCATCCTGCACTTCCTGACCGATTCGCCCGTACCAACGTTGGACGCACTTACCACAATGCTCAACATAGTGGGCACATGGGTACTTGCCCAGAAGATAATAGAGGTCTGGGGAGTCTGGTTCCTGGTAAACGCCATATCCATCTACATTTACTGCCGCCGAGGCCTGCATCTGACCACGATACTGCTCTACAGCTTCTATCTTGGGGCATCGGTTTACGGTTATTTCAAGTGGCGGATAAAAGGCACGGAGATACTTGAAAATTGTTGAAAACTTTCATAGTCCGGAAAACATACAACCCGCTACATATAAGTAACTTTGGATTCCAGAATAAAGCAAAAGCATTATGCAGCCTTATCTGGAGAATACTTACCTGCAGCCCGCAGGACACCACAAAGGGACAGACATATACCGCCTTGAGGGTGGCAAATTCCTTAACAAGTACTTTATTATCAGCAATGAAGGGACTCGTCATCTGCTCGCCTCCCCTGAGGTGATCGGCTACGACTCCTACCTTGCCATGTGCGGCGCCACATCCGATATGCTGGGCTGGTGCAGGCAGCAGAAGATGGTACCCGCCAACGTGGATATCATGACCATCCTGCGCGGCGGTCTGAACTACCCGCTCGAGGAGTGCTGCTACCGCAACGACATCCGCGTAAGCAACATGGATTTTGTTTCATGCGAGCGCGTCATCCGCAACAACCAGATCACCGGCCTTGACATCCGATACACGAAACTGCGTGCCCCGCAGGACATCACCCTGATGATTGGTGACATCATTGCATCGGGTGAGACTCTGGCCCGCTGCATCCGCTACATCATAGCCGAGTTCAAGCGCCTGGGCGGCAGCATCCGCCACATGGTATTCTTCACCATCGGAGGCACCCGCGCCATAGAACTCTTTGAGGAACTCACCCCCGAGTTCCGTTTCCACTGGCCTGAGTTTGAGGGCATTACCTGCATATTCTACGAGGGTATCTTCTCAGCCTACAAGGACAAGGGCGTGACAGGCATCAGCTGGCCCGCAATTGACTTCTTCTGGAAAGACGGCGTTATTTCACCCGAGTTCCGCAAGTATGTCCTGGCCGATGACGACGCACTGTTTGAAAAGTGCATAATCTACGACGGAGGCGCCCGCCGATACGAGATTCCCGACCACTATCACGAGGTTACCGAATACTGGGAAGGCATAAAGGAGGTGGCCGACAACTTTACGTTCAAGGATTTCCTGGACGAGAAACTTGGCTACCCCACTCCCGTCAGTTTTGAGGATTGGCTCAGGCTCAATCACTATCAGAAACTTGACGGCAAACTGATGAATGAGCTGTACATCTTTGAGAGGGAGTTTGCCAGCAGGTCCGAGGACCTCTCAATCCGCCGGATTGCAGACCGCCGTCTGAGCGAGTTCAGCAAGGCACTTAAGCCCTATATGTCCGCCAAATGATTTTACACACTAAACTATTAAAGATATGGCTTACAAGAAACCCGATGTAGACTTTACATCAAGCAGAGTGACCCCCGACGGTCGCAAGAGCAACATCAGTATGTTTATGGTAATGCTGGGATTCACCTTCTTCTCGGCAAGTATGTGGGCTGGCCAGAGTCTGGCTGCAGGCCTTAACTTCGGACAGTTTATCGGCGCATTGATCCTGGGTGGTATCATCCTTGGCGCTTACACAGGCACACTCGGTTTCATCGGTGCCAAGACCGGTCTCACACTTGACATGCTCGCACACCGCAGTTTCGGCCGCAAAGGCAGCTGGCTGCCCAGTGCAATGATCAGTTTCACTCAGATCGGCTGGTTCGGCGTAGGTCTGGCCATGTTTGCCATTCCCGTTGCCCAGGAGGTTTTCCATCTGGAGGTTACTCCTGACCACATGCCGTTCTTCGGTTACATCCTGGTTGCAATTGCAGGTGTCCTGATGACCGCCAGCGCATATTTTGGAATCAAGAGCCTTACCATCGTAAGCTGGATTGCCGTTCCTCTGGTAGGTATCCTGGGTACCGTAGCAATGATTATGGCTGTACGTCGAGGCGATGCCACTCTGGTTGAGCAGTTTGCAAGAGTCAATGACGGATCACTTACCGTTATAGCCGGTGCAGGTCTGGTTATCGGCAGTTTCGTATCAGGCGGTACCGCAACTCCCAACTTCGCCCGTTTCAGCAAGACCGCCAAGATTGGATGCATCACCACCGTCGTTGCTTTCTTCCTGGGTAACTCACTGATGTTCTTCTTCGGTGCCGTTTCAAGCATCTACGTTGGCGGTAACGATATCTTTGAGGTTATGCTTAACCTGAACATGTTCTACATCGCAGTATTCGTTCTGGGTCTGAACATCTGGACAACAAATGACAACGCCCTCTATTCATCAGGTCTGGGTCTGTCAAACATCTTCGGATTCTCCAAGAAAACCATGGTGCTCATCGCCGGTATCATCGGCACAATAGCAGCCGTATGGCTTTACTGGAACTTCTGCGGCTGGCTGAACGTTCTTAACTGCACCCTGCCTCCTATCGGCGCCATCCTCATTATCAGCTACTTCATGAACCGTAATGACTATGAGTCCGATGACGTTGAGATCAAGACCGTCAACTGGGCTGCAGTTATCGGCGTTATCCTGGGTGCCGTAGTTGCCAACCTGCTCAAGTGGGGTATTCCTTCAATCAACGGCATGGTTGTAGCAATCATCTGCTTCCTGGTGGGAAGGGCTCTTAATAAGAAGGCGTGATATCACATTCTGGATTTTTGTTTATCTTCGCGGCAAATAATCCTAAACAAAGACAGAATATGAAGAAAACACTATTCTTTCTCGCAGCTCTGCTGCCTATGAGCCTTTTTGCTCAAGAGGAGTCTGCATGGACACATGAAGGTCTGACAGGTATCAATTTCTCACAGACATCATTCACCAACTGGAGTGAAGGCGGTGAGAACGCAATGTCCGGTAACGTATATTTCAATGGTTCACTCAACTACAAGGAGGGTAAGAACGCATGGGATAACAGTTTGAGCGCCAACTATGGCCTGAACTATACCGATGCTACCGATTGGCGCAAGAACATAGACAATCTGAACCTGTCGTCCAAGTATGGTCGTCAGATCACAGAGAAACTGTACTGTGCAGCCCTCTTTGATTTCAAGACCCAGATGGGTAACGGATATCAGTACAACGATTCCACAAAAGAGGTCATCTCAAAGTTCCTTACCCCGGGTTACCTGAACCTTTCTGTAGGTCTTGACTACAAACCCAATGACCACATCAGCCTTTACTACTCACCGGTAGCAGGCAAGATGACTCTTACCAATGACACCCTGTTCTCAACCCGTTACGGTGTTGATGCCGGTAAGAAGACACGCTTTGAGCTCGGTTCAAGCTTCAAGGGCACACTTAACTACAGCCTTCTTGAGGATAAACTCACACTTAAGTCCACTCTTGACCTCTTTACCGCATACAACGAATCATTCGGTAACATTGATGTTAACTGGGATGTTCTGGTTGGCCTTAACGTGACAAGTCTGCTCACCATAACCTTCCAGTCAACACTCAAGTATGATGATGACATCAAGTACAATGATGCTGACGGAGGCATCCATGGTGCCCGCGTCCAGTTCAAGGAGATACTTGGTGTAGGTTTGAGCTACAAGTTCTGATAAACCAGTAGGCAGGCAGTCATGTGGTTGGCATTCGCGCTTGTATCGGCCCTGTTTCTGGGACTGTATGACGTAGCCAAGAAGCAATCACTCAAGGAAAACGCGGTAATACCGGTTCTCTGGTTCAACACCCTGTTCTGCTCACTCTTAATGCTGCCGTTCACGCTCCTGTCGGCCAAGACAGGACTGCTGGACGGCAGCATTTTCTATGTACCCACAGCCGGCTGGGAGCTGCACCGCCTGCTCATGCTAAAGGCGTTCATCGTGCTGGGTTCCTGGATATTCGGCTACTTTGGCATGAAACACCTGCCCATCACCCTGTTCGGTCCAATTAACGCTACGCGTCCCATCATCGTGTTGCTGGGCGGATTGCTGCTGTTTGGCGAGCGGCTCAATCTCTACCAGTGGATAGGAGTTACAATCGCCGTTCTTTCATTCTATCTTCTCAGTGTCAGCGGTAAGAAAGAGGGTATTACTTTCTACAAGAACAAATGGGTGTTCTGCGTCATCATGGCTACCATCCTTGGGGCCGTGAGCGCCCTGTTTGACAAGTACCTGCTGGGCCGCTTCAACAACATGTTCGTGCAGGCATGGAGCAACTTCTACCAGCTTGCCCTCATGACAGTCATCCTGTTCACCCTGTGGTGGCCCACCCGTGGCCGCACCACCCCCTTCCAATGGAAATGGCCCATCATCTTCATCGCCGTATTCCTGACGCTTGCTGACTACGCCTATTTTGTCTCCCTGGCCTCCAGCGCCTCCATGGTCTCCATAGTCTCCATGATCCGCCGCTCAAGCGTCATCGTCAGCTTCCTCTGCGGCGCCCTGCTCTTCCACGAGAAAAACCTCAAGAGCAAAGTCATTGACTTGCTCCTTGTCCTGCTGGGTCTCTTCTTCCTGCTTATTGGTTCTCTGCAATAGGAAAGAGCAGGTTCAATCTGCAGGATTTGGAGTGTGGCCTACGGGAGACGACGTTACGAGTCTACTCGGGACCCCTACGGACCCTAAACGTCGAACTCCTCCTTATAGTCCCCTTCGGGGCCTAACGTTCGTCAAACATGCGCCGTTCTTAACGGGATCCTCCGTGGGCCCCTCCCTCACGCCTCTCCACTGACGCTCCCTACGGCTCACACTCCAAATCCTGCAGTCTGAACCTGCCGCTCACTCAGCATCATTAGCTCATTTATCAAATTGAGCTTCGGTTTCCGTTTGCTGGAGCGGGACTAAGGGTTAATGAGAGCGTTAGTGCAGATGCGTTAAGCGTAGGACCTTGAAGGATCCCGTTAAGAACGGCGCATGTCTGACGAACGTTGCACACCGAAGGTGGGCAAAAGGAGGAGTTCGACGTTTAGGGTCCGTAAAGGTCCGGAGTAGCATCGAAACGTCGTCTCTCATTAACCCTTAATCCCGCACAAGCAACTCACAAAACTATAATACTGCAGAATTATAACTTATTTTATAATAAGCTCTGCGGAGTTTTTCGTAATTTCGCGGAGTTTAAGCGTATTAGTTTTTCTTTGCGCGTCAAACAAGTGAATAACAAACATTAAAATAAAGATTTTCAGTATGATTAAAGACATTTTTGAGAGAATCAAAGAGACTCCGGGCCCGCTCGGACAGTATCAGGGAATCGGCGACGGTTACTTCATGTTCCCCCGCCTGGTAGGTGAAATCGGTCCCGAGATGGAGTTCAACGGCAAGCCCGTGCTCAACTGGAGCCTTAACAACTACCTGGGTCTGGCAAACCATCCTGAGGTAAGAAAGGCCGATGCCGAGGCTGCCGCCAAGTTTGGTCTTGGTGCTCCTATGGGTGCCCGCATGATGTCAGGTAATACTGATTATCATATCAAGTTTGAGAATGACTTCTCAGAGTTTGTAGGCAAGAAGGCAGGTCTGTGCCTCAACTTTGGCTATCAGGGCATGATTTCTATCATTGACGTTCTGACCAGCCGTAAGGACGTTATCGTTTACGATTCAGAGTCACATGCATGCATACTTGACGGTATGCGTCTGAGCCTTGCCAAGCGTTTTGCTTTCCAGCACAACAACATGGAGAGCCTGGAGAAGCAGTTGAACCACGCCTGCAAGCTGGCCGATGAGCAGGGCGGCGGCGTTCTGGTCATCACCGAGGGTGTGTTCGGCATGGCCGGTGACCTGGGTCATCTTGCTGATATCGTAGAGTTCAAGAAGAAATATCCGTTCCGCATACTTATTGATGATGCACACGGCTTTGGTACAATGGGTGCACACGGTCGCGGTACTGCCGAGCATTACGGCGTAATCGACCAGATTGACGTTATCTTTGATGCATTTGCCAAGAGTATGGCATCAATCGGCGGCGTAGTAAGCTCAGAGCCTGAGATAATTGACCATCTCAAGTGCAACATGCGCTCACAGATCTACGCCAAGTCACTGCCGCTGCCGCTGGTTATCGGTAACCAGAAGCGTCTTGACCTGATCAAGGCTCACCCCGAGTACCGCGAGCATCTGTGGGAGATTGTAAACGCTCTGCAGGGTGGTCTCAAGGCCGAGGGCTTCAACATCGGCGTAACCGAGTCACCTGTAACTCCCGTATTCTTTGAGGGTGGCATCAACGAGGGTACCAACGTGGTTGTTGACCTGCGTGAGAACTACGGAATCTTCTGCTCAATCGTTACATATCCCGTTATCCCCAAGGGCCAGCTCATGCTGCGTATCATCCCGACCGCATCACACACTCTGGATCATGTCAAGCGTACCATCGAGGTCTTCAAGGATGTCCAGAAGAAGCTCAAGGCCGGTTACTACGAGGGCCCCATCCAGGATATGAACGTATTCAAGAGAGCTCAAATCAAGAGAGGATGAAATACCAGCTTGTCTGCAAGAAGTGCGGCAAGGTTATAGGAGATTTTGCCGCCTGGTTCAGTCAGGACCAGCTGTGTGAGTGCGGAAGCAATCACGCAGAGGTGACCTACACTACTGATTATCACCTTCTGGATGAGCTCTGCAAGCCCGGTCAGAAGGTCGATAACCTCTACCACTATCTGCCATTCCTTCCTCTTGATGAAACCGATGAACAGGTAAGCTGCGGTGAGGGTGCAGTTCCAATTGAGGAGTGGGAGTTCCTGAGCCGTTATGCCAAGGATAACTACGGCATTGACTGCAAGGTTGTGGTGGCCCGCAATGACCTGAACGGAGGCAGCGGTACATTCAAGGACATAGCCGCATCACTGGCAGCAACGCTGTTCAAGAAGCATGGAGTAAAGGAGTATTGCCTGGCATCGACCGGCAATGCCGCCACCGCTTACGCCACTTATCTGGCCAAGGCAGGCGTCAAGTTTGACGTATTCGCTCCGCACGATATGTACCCCGAGACTCAGCAGGCTATCCGCGCCACCGGTCAGAACCTTCAGGTATCTGAGGGCGGTTACGGTCAGGCCAAGGCTGAGGCTGCAGATTTCCACAAGAACCAGAACGTGATGATATCGGCAGGTAACATTGACCCCATTCGCGTAGAGGCCAAGAAGACTCTGGTCTTTGAGTGCATGCGCCAACTGGGCCGCATCCCCGATGTCTACATGCAGGCAGTTGCAGGCGGCACGAGCCCCATCGCATTCGAGAAGGGAATGCGTGAGATTGCCGATGCATACCCGCAGTACAAGATGCCGCGCATGCTGTTGGTTCAGCAAGACACCTGCGACCCGATGGTCCAGGCGTGGGAATGGGCAATTGAGAACGAGTTCCCTCAGGGCTGGAACAAGCACTTCCCCACCGTGGTTCCGCAGACAAAGATATCTATACTTACCGCCGGTACCCCCGGAATGTACCCGCTTGTAGGCCCCATCGTAAAGAACAGCGGTGGTTGTTTCCTGCGCGTCAGGGAAGAGGGTCTGGAGCGTTTCGGCCGTATGGTCAAGGACAACCAGGGCATCTACTTGGGACCTGCATCGGTGGTATGCATAGCAGGATTCTTCAAGGCGCTTGAAGAGAACAAACTCAAGAACGGTGACCTGATTCTGCTCAACACCGGCGAGGGCTGTAACCGCGCTCTATGGTTTAAAGAAGCTATAGACAACTGCAAATGAACAAGTTCAAGGATAAAGTAGTCTGGATAACCGGTTCGTCATCGGGCATAGGTGAGGCAACCGCATATGAGTTTGCACGCGAGGGCGCAAAGCTCATTCTTACAGCACTTGAGGCCGACCTTTTGGAGAAGGTTGCCGCACGCTGCAAGGAGTTGGGTGCACCCGATGCCAAGCCCCTGCCCTTCGATCTGTCTAAGAAAGAAGAGGTTGCCGGTCTGGCCGAGCAGGCATGGCAGGTTTTCGGACACATAGACGTGTTCTACAACAACGCCGGCATAAGCCAGCGCGGAACCACCTGTGAGACCGAGATGCGTGTCATCAACAAGGTCATGGACATAAACTGGTTCGCACCAGTTATCATGACCAAGGTAATCCTGCCCAAGATGATAGAGAACGGCGGCGGTCAGCTGATGGTAACCACCAGCATCAACGGACGGTTCGGATTCCCGCTGCGTTGCGCATACAGTTCTTCCAAGCACGCCCTGTACGGATTCTTTGAAACCGTCCAGGCAGAGTACTACAAGGATAACATACGCGTAACTATAGTATGCCCCGGTCGCGTCCAGACACGCATATCGTTCTATGCCCTTGAGAAAGACGGCAAGCAGCACGCCAAGATGGATGCCGGTCAGGCTGGAGGTTGCACCCCAGAGCAGGCCGCCCGCAAGATTGTCAAGGCTGTGTACCGTAAGAAACGTGAAGTTCTGGTAGGACGCAAGGAGTTGCTGATGGTTTACATCAAGCGTTTCTTCCCGGGACTATGCGCCAAGATTGCCCGTTCCATCAATCCAATGTAAAATATAAAAACACATAACAGCATGAAAAAAGAGATTCAGTTCAGCCTTGTCTATCGTGACATGTGGCAGTCATCGGGCAAATATGTGCCCCGTAAAGACCAGCTGGCCAAGATTGCTCCCGTAATCATTGACATGGGATGCTTTGACCGTGTAGAAACCAACGGAGGTGCCATGGAGCAGGTTAACCTGTTGTATGGTGAGAACCCCAATCTGGCCGTCCGCACATTCACCAAACCTTTCAACGAGGTGGGCATAAAGACCCACATGCTTGACCGCGGACTGAACGCATTGCGCATGAACCCCGTTCCGGCCGATGTACGTCAGCTCATGTATAAGGTTAAGCACGCCCAGGGCGTTGACATCACCCGTATATTCTGCGGTCTGAATGACCCGCGTAACATAATCCCCTCAATCAAGTGGGCCAAGGCAGCCGGCATGACCGCTCAGGCAACCATGTGTATCACCTACTCCAAGGTGCACAACGCCGAGTACTACATCAACCTGGCTGAGCAGCTCATAGAGGGCGGCGCACAGGAGATCTGCCTCAAGGATATGGCCGGCATAGGCCGTCCTGCCATGCTGGGCACCATCGTTCGCGCCATCAAGGAGAAGCATCCCGACATCATCATACAGTATCACGGCCACAACGGCCCCGGTTTTGCAGTAGCCTCAATGCTTGAGGTTGCCAAGGCTGGCGGTGACGTTCTGGACGTAGCCATGGAGCCGCTGTCATGGGGTAAGGTTCATCCTGATGTAATAACCATCCAGGCTATGCTCAAGGATGCCGGATTCCTGGTTAAGGACATCAACATGAAGGCTTACATGGAGGCTCGCTCTCTCACACAGAGCTTCATGGATGATTTCCTGGGCTACTGGATAGATCCCAAGAACTCACTCATGAGTTCACTGCTGGTAGGTTGCGGCCTGCCCGGCGGTATGATGGGTTCACTCATGGCCGACCTTAAGGGCATGCACGCCGCCATCAACGCCAACCTCAAGAAAAAAGGTGAGAAGGAACTGTCCGAGGACGAGCTGCTTGTTGAGCTGTTCGACGAGGTACAGCGCATTTGGCCCATGCTGGGTACCCCCTGTCTGGTTACCCCGTTCAGCCAGTACGTAAAGAACGCCGCTCTTATGAACCTCTACTCCAAGTCAATGGACGAGAAGCCATTTACACGCATGGATCCCGCCATGTGGGGTATGGTACTGGGCAAGTCAGGTAAACTGCCCGGTGAATTGGCTCCCGAAATTATCGAGATTGCCAAGGAGAAAGGCTTTGAGTTCTATACCGATGATCCTCAGGTACTCTACCCCAACGAGCTGCCGCGCTTTGAGAAGGAGATGCAGGAGAACGGTTGGGACCGCGGTCAGGATGATGAGGAGCTCTTTGAGTTCGCAATGCATGAGAAGCAGTATCGCGAGTTCAAGAGCGGTCAGGCCAAGGACCAGTTCAACAAGGATCTGCTGGAGCGCATGGAAAAGAAGCAGAACGGCGGCGCAGCAGGTGCACCTGTCAAGCACTTCACCGCAGCCGACAAGCGTGCCATCCTGCATCCCGATGCAGAGCCCATCGAGGCAGCTGTCAGCGGCCGCGTAATCTGGGATCTTGACTACATGGATCAGTCAACCAATCCTCCCTTTGGCAAGCAGTATAAGAAGGGTGACTGGATGGTTGGAATCCAGGCCAGCGGCAACAGCTTCATCGACAACGCCACCGCACCTTATGACTGCCATCTGGTTGCTGTCGAAAAGGAGCACGGCTCACTTGTGACCAAGGGTGAAGTCATCGGCTGGATCGAAAAATAACATTATATCAGCAAAAAAGAAGAGGGTGACTAAAAAGTAGTCATCCTCTTTTTTTTGACCAAAGAAATCTTAGTTTTGTGGTCTGAATATAAAAAATAATGGCTATTCTTTTGAATATCAAAGGAATAGCCATTGTAGTTTTGATATTTTTCATTATCTT
>JAGCPB010000059.1 GCA_017642425.1 Bacteroidaceae bacterium | reverse complement strand
GACAATAAGTCCCACTTGTTTCAGTTTGGTAATATAAGTCTTGACTTGGCGTTCCGAAAGACCAACCTGCTCACCAATCATGGTTGCATTGAAACTGCTATTGGCATTGATAACGTCAAGTACAGCAATAGCTTTTTCAGATAATTCCGGGAATTTATCGTGCAGTTTATCGTGCAGTTTATCGTGCAGTTTAACCAATATGAGCGACTGCCATAAACGGCCTGTTCTTTCCGTTTATAATGTCACGAACCTGATCCTCAGTCAGAGTGTTACCTTCTATAGCGAGCGACGAATGGATGGTCTTGATACGATTGGCCTTGCGCAACCGTAGTCCATCTTCCTGCTCCAAACGGATAGCATAGCGCTCAATCTGAGCCGATATCTCAGCTATCAGGTTGATTGCTCTTGCGCTGACTGTGAAGGGTGGTATATACATATCACAAAGGTAAATAAAATCAGTAATAAACTAGCACTTTGGGGCTGTACAAAAGGGGGTAGTACAAAAGGGGACAGACCCCAATTGTATCATTTTGGGTGGTGGGCTGCCCAGAAGTCAGCAGCAGCCTGCATACAATCACATAACGCCTTATCTACCTCCTCCCAGTTGTCATCATTGATCTCGATGGTAGGATGCTCAGGCGTTCCGCCACCGGCCTGGATGACGCAGAAATCCGTGCGGCCATCGGCATAAACCACATACTCCTGCCGCTTGTTGAGCTCCGCCATAATCTCTTCCTTCCGATCCGGAGGGGTGGGGATAACCTGGCAGTTCATCCAAGGATACTCATTGGCCGTTAGCAGCGGGTATTTGTTGCCGTATTGACCTGTGATTTCGGTTATGGTGAAGGTGTATTTGGTCATATCTACGCGAATTTAAGCAGATTGGTATTTAATGAATGCTCAATTTGACGCATGTTATTGTCAAGAACAGTTTTCTTAAGCTGACATTCCCATATCACAACAACCTGCCAGCCTGCATCATGCAGAGCCTTGTATTCCTGCTGGTCGCGCTCGCGGTTACGTTGCACCTTTGCTATCCAGAAATCTGTATTGCTTTTAGGGACAGAATAAAGGCTGCAACCCTCATGCCCGTGCCAGAAACAACCGTTTACGAATATGGCGGTACGGTACTTGCGCAGCACAATGTCCGGCTTTCCCGGTACGCTCTTCACGTTAAGCCGATACCTATACCCGTGACTCCACAGCCAATGCCTGACCAGCAGTTCCGGCTTAGTGGCCTTACCGCGGATTCGTGACATGCAGTAGTGCCTCTGTGACGGAGTCATCTTGTCAGCCATCTCAGTTAAAACCTATAATTGATTAATTGACGTCCTTCTAGATAAATAGGATGACCTTCTGGATATTTCTCCAGAACATGATTAAATCTTGTTCTTTCAATGAACGCCTTCTTGTCGTCTTCTATGATCTTATTGATATTGATATTACCAAGAGTGACCTCTTCATCAAAGAAATAGCAAAGGTAACTATCGTAATGAGGGTCTATATATCCGGTCTTAACCATTTGCATCTTCGACATCTCGCCAATATTCTTAACGCGGAATACTTTATAGACGCCTTCATTTTCTTTACCTGCCAAGTATAGCAAAACGAACTTTGCGTGTCTTATTTCATCCCTGCTCTTTACCACACCGCCAGGAACATCTTTTCCTATACGGACATTATATGCGTCGTCGCGCTTTCCGCCATCTCTTCCAAGAATCCATTTGAGATGGTCTTCACCATTTACTATGCCTATAAGGAATGATGTATCGGGATAATTCTCCAGATAATGCATCGTTAAGAAATTCTTTGGTATCTCTACTCTGGCATGAGGCGTTACGACAGGTAATATGTCATATGGCAATTCGCCTAATGGACATTGTTCAACGAAGAAATATTGTTTTAGTTGGAATAAAACAGATTCGTTTTCTTCACGAACTTGTGCTTGTAGTTTTGCTTCTTTGTCTTTATCCGTAAGTGCAATCTTTTCTGGCTTTCTAAGTGCTAGAGAGAAATATCGCTGATTATCTCTGTCATCAAATGGACAGAACACCTTGCCTAATACGGATTGGAAATTTTCCTTTATATATAGTTCTGCATCCACGTCATCATGTGCAGTCATCGCATAAAAAGAAAAGTACTGTTTCAGCATCTTTTGAATCTGACCACGGAACAACCTTCTAGCTTTGTTTCTCCATGCAACTTTTGCAGACTCTTTATCCCTTCCATATAAAGCCAACACAAAAAGGAAATTCACGTCATAATGTGCCAATAGGAAAGTGTCACGATCAAATAATCTGTTTTCAAACTGCCGGCTCAAATGATAGGGTGTTTTGTTTGTGGTCAGATGAATATCGTCACTCTTCTCAAGTTCGTTCTGTTGAGCGGAAATAAAGAAGTTTGGAATAACATTATATCCTTCAGTTATATCATCACGTAATTTGATATGCCCCTTTTGGTCAACTTCTTTTCCGTTATTAAATAGATCAATATTCCATTGGACAACATTCCGCGCGTATGTAAACTGCTTATATATGGATTCTTTAGGCAAATTGTGACCGCGCTTGTAATACTTAGAATCTCCAATATAATATATGTCCTCACTACTATCGTCATTGACTAGTTCCTGATATTGGTACATGTGGTCAACCACCTTGCCATCTTCCTGGTCTATCAGTTCCTTAGGTATTTTCTGGTCTCCAGAAATCAATTCATCAATAATAGCCTCAAACACTATATGGAAGTTCTTGACCATCAAATACTCTCTTCTGTCAACATTCATCATCACATGGGATGGATGGTCAAAGAAATCAAAGCACAGATTCCAGAGTTCCAATGCCTTATCCGAGAAATACTTATACTTTATCTGTCGAAGTCGTCTGACGCCAAAGCCTTTTATATAGGTTTTAAACTTTTCCCCTTTTATCAGAGGAAAGTTCACGTTCATAATAACGGGCAGTCCATAAGTATCATTGATATAATAGAGAATGCTGTAATAAATCACCAGCAACTCTTCATCAAAATTAATCTTACGTTTTCTGTTTACGGGATTCAAATAAACGACAGACTGTGACGAAAGTTCATTTTGTATAATGGCCTGTGAATGTGAAATCGTTCTCGTCCAATTAATCTTGTTATAACCAGCATGCAAATTCTTGACGATAAACATTACAAACTGCTGATTATCCTTGTTCCATTGTTGCAGAGCCAACAGAATATCCAAGAATGTGTTTGCTTTCCTTTTCCTTGAATGTCCGGCCACAGGCATTTGCTTATAAAGCACGATTGATGGTGCTGCCTTCTTCCCACCAAAGCGATCATACTCATGGTCCTTAAACACACAGATAGCCCTATATATCCAAACAGAAAGGTTGTAGATGAAATCTCGTTCTACAGGAGTCAACTCTTTACATTTGTCAAGTACAATCAAGTTGCGTGGCGGAATATGCCCGAACACAAGTTCCTGTCCAAAATCTCCTTCCAATAACACCTTAGGAAGAATAAATACGCAATCATCCACCTCCGGGCAGAAGAAATAGCCAACACGGCTCAGGCTAACTTTACCTTCTGCGTCATGCTGGATTTCAAGGCTTGGAGCCATCTGGCTCACATCCTCGTATGCGTATTGATATTCTTCTATAAGGATTCTCATCCTTTTATTCCACTACTTCAAGATCCAAATCTAATTGGTCCTTCATTTGTTGAAGGAATCTCACCTTCTGATCATTTGAAAACTTGCATACCATCCAATAATCTCCGATTTGCTTCATGCTGAGGCCATAACCTCCCGGAGTTTCAGGATCCAATTTATCCTTGGATAATAATGGGTGTTGACTGACTTTAAGATTTAGTCCTGCAACACGCTCTACTCCGATGGATTCTACAACTTTTGCAAATGTTTCAATTGCGGTACGTTCGTTAAATGTTATTTCATCTAATTTCACCTTGAAATCTCCATTTGCTTCTTCGTCCGTAGGTGTTTCAGCTTCAATCTTAGGATTTGCCGCAATGCCTAGATTAGAAAGAAACAATTCAACTTTCTCTTCAACAACAGAAACTGTGCCGTTAGTAGTTGTATAGAACTTGCCGAAGATTAGTTTACTGCCGTCATCATCGTTAAAAGCATCACCTTCAAAATCGTAATCTTTGAATACGTCATTCCATAGATAAAAGATAACCTTGCCAACAAACATCTTCGCGTCAATAACGTCGTTTGTTGCCTTGCAGAAGTAGTATCCCATCTTTTTGTCTTCCGAGCTTGTCTTTTCACCTATTAAAGCATTGATCTTTTCCAAGAATTCCCACCAATCGTATTCATTTTTATTGACTACGATCTTCCATTTCTTGTTACCATTGGCAATTGGTACATACTGCCAATCCCAACGACGTTTGAATGCGGAATCGATAGGAAATAGGCTTTGATCGCTCGTATTCATAGTAGCCCAGATCAGGAGGTTGCTGGGCAAAAGTAGTATCTCACCTTTTTTTATCTTTTCTGCTACTACATCTGCACTCATATCACAGATGGCAGGGACGTTAAGCGATGCTATATCTGCAAAAGACTTTTCCAGCTGTTTCTGCAAATCTTTGTCAGCGACTATTGGATATTCAGAAAAACCGTCATCTCCACGGTCGAGCAATTGGAACAAATCACCAAATATTTGTGCGCAATTACCACGATTTATCTCTTCAATAACCAGATACACCTCTTCTGCTGTTTTACCCTCTTCTGTCTCTGCATACAAATTCCAAGCCTTAATATATGCTTGGAGGAAAGCTTGTTCAACGAATTCATAGACAATCTTTTTTTCAGTCACCTGTTTGCCATTCTCAACAATGATCTTTCCTGTCACATCCCTCATGGGAACTTCAATGGCCGTTGGCTTATATGCTCCAACAAACGTAGAATAGTCGCTGTCGGGGTGAAATGTTGTGCGTATTACCTCTTTACCCTTTGTATTTTCCTTTATCACATGAGATTTGCCGGTTCCTGGTGCACCGTAGAAGATACGCTGTAATGTTATTTGATTATCCAGTGTAATATTTCTATTTGCTCTTTCAACAGAAACCTCTTGTACTGTACTCTTGAACAGCTGAATAAAATTTCTATACAACAGTTTGGGGACGTAGTACAAGAAATACTCGTTAAATGGTGTTTTATAGATAGCAAAATAATCTTCAAGGTTGCTATCATTAAGGCCTAACTTATAGATAAAAAACTCTTTAATCTGAGATTGCCCCATGTCTCCGTTGGCATAGGCTTTCCTATCACCTCTGCGGGTAACCTCGGCCAATTTGAGCTTAATAATTTTATCTTGAAAATCAAGGTGATTTGGAGCGAGTGGCTTAAAGATCAAGTCAATTGTATACTCTCTAATTGAATCATCAATTTGAAAAAAATCAACGCACCACGCTCTACCTAGCTCAAATTGCTTGCCGGTATCCTTAGATAAATCGTTTGCTCTGAAACTTTGAACTTTAAGATTCGCTGCCATATGTTATTCAATTTTGCCCCATTGCTCGGCTAATGCTTCTGCGAAACCTGGGAAAGTTTTACTTCTTAATTTACGTCTCTCTTCAGTCGTTATTTTGGTGTTGAATGAGTCGGAATACCATTTGGGGAGTGAACGTCCACTAGATAGCACAACTCTTGGGCCTTCAGAGACCATATTTGTAGGTTTGAGTAAAGGTAAGTTGTGGAGCCACAAGCAGGTTTTTTTTGAGGCTTGATCTCCAAACCAAAATGGTTGAACGATTTGATCCGGCTTCCTATACTCTGTATTCATGCATCCTACGGGATTCTCAATTGCCCAATGCTCAATATCGGTTCTGGTAAACTTCAAGAAGAACTCTATAGCTTCCTGTTTCAACGCTCTTCTTCCAAGATGATGAGGGTGTTCGCGTCTTTGTTCAATAGGCAAGTCGGCATCGTCAGGATGATAAAGCCAGCGAGCACCACTAACAGAAAGGTATGTGCAAGGTGGGTGGGCGATCATCAAATCCCATTTTTCACCTTCTGGCAAATAATATTCTGAGCCATTTTCAAGTATGCCGCCATGGTTGGGAATTACTTGAAGAACGTCTTGTTTAAAATGCCACTCTGGGTGCCCTCCGCTACTTTCAAGTATATCGCAACTAAATGCATTGTGCCCTCTCTTTCTAAAGGCAATACATACAGCCTGACTTTCTTCACACGCTACTAATACATTCATTTCTTTTTATCTAATGCTTTGTACAATCCCTTTGCTATCGCATTTGCAAAGTTAACAGGAACTGCATTTCCAATCATCTTATAGCAAATTGAATTACTCCCTATAAATTGAAAATCTTTGGGGAACGTCATAAGGCACGCAGCCTCTCTTATAGTAATACTTCTTTGTTGTTTAGAATCCGGATGAATAAACATGTATCCATCCTTATTAAGATGGGCGACAACAGTATGAGAAGGCTTATCCCATTCAAGACTCTTATATTTCTGATATAAAGTTTTATGGCCGGTCTTTGCAAAATAGTAGTCAATCATTTCCTGATGACTAATGTGATTCATATTATTGTCAACCCATTCCTTAAATATGGCCATTTCACGAGGAGCATGATTCCGGGCCTCATGCTGGGTTATACTTGGATCTGAATTCAAATTGTGAGACCTGACAATACGTCCTTCCTTAATCTGATGTGCTAATGGATACAATGGAGGGAGATTACCAATGGCATCTCTAACTGTAAGTTTATTGTAGGGAGCACTTTCTTTCTCAATGGATTCGTACAATTCAGCAAGCTTGAAATCTGAATCGTTTCTTATGCCAAGAATGATTACACGGGGGCGATGTTGAGGTACGCTGAAAATAGAAGCATCATATAAAGCCTTCGGTAACTCTTCAGGATTTAGTATGGTATATCCTATTTTTGAGAAAGCTTCAAAAATCCTTTTTCGGACAGGTATCCCACCTGGTTTTGCGCTAAGTAGCCCAGCTACATTTTCAAACACAAATATTTCAGGCTTAAAAGCATCAACAACCTTACAGAAACTTTCAAACAAATAATTTCTGTAATCATTGTTCATGGAATTCTTGTCCGTAGCTCTTCCTTGTATTGAATATGCTTGGCAAGGTGGGCCTCCAATAATCAAATCAACATGCTCTCTTCCTGCGATCCCCTTAAGACCTTTAGTCATTACAGTCTCGGAGTTATATGAGCCATAATCTTTAATTGAATCATTAGACCATTGACCATCTATAAGCTCTTTCGTTTTCTGGATATCAAAAAGAACGACTCGCTTCATTGCTTCTTCTTCGGTCTCATCCCATCTTGAAACCAAGCGCTTTCTAAGGGTATCAACCATGGGCTTTTCCCATTCAACATGAGCAAGAGCTTTATATCTTCCTGTTTGCAGAAAGCCCTCGGATAGGCCTCCGCATCCAGCGAACAAGTCTATAAATGTATATTTCTTTTTGAGCATAATCAGCAAACAATCATGTCTTTAAATACATAATACAACTCATCCGCAATAGTCCGGTAATTGGACGTCTCTTTTTTCAAAAGACATTGAACAATTTCTTCACTTATGGCAAATCTTAAACGTTCCACAAATAGATGGGGGTCTGAAATCGTATTATCTGATAAAGTATTTGCAATAGCATTCACTAAAGCTTCATTGAAAAACTCAATATCTTTCTTTTCTAGTGTTTCGACCAAAATGTTGTGAAACAATCTTTTTTGTCTAACGTCATCCAAACTAGTAGGCAAGAACCCAAAACCAATAGAATTCTCAAAATCATAGTTTTTTATAAATTGATCTGAATTACAAGCCAATAAGAACAATCTTTTTCCTTCCAATAATGAATAATTATCCTTGTTAAATAATTCCACATTGTCTAATACACTAGCATATAGACATGTGCTCATGCCATGTCCAAGAAAAAAAACAGTCTTAGCGTTCCTGACAGCATTATGGATTATCTCAAGAGGATCATCATCAATAGAAGTATCATAACCCACTTCGACAGCGTTGAACGTAGAACATATATGATTACATAACGGTCTAAGAAAGGCCGTTGTTATATCTTCCGGATAAATACAAACCGCTTTGCTCATATGTTCACTTTTACAAGATAAGCTATAGTTTGAGCCAATATTGCCTCTATCCATTCCTCGGACCGGGCGTCAGAATGGTTGTCAATCATATTGGCAATTTCTATAAATGATTTACCCTTAAGCTCTGGACAGCATGAATCAAATTTCATGTCGCCATTTGCCCTGAGTAATATTGATAAACGATGTTCAATAGAATCGCTCTTATCCTCTTTTAAGTATTTGATAAGATCTGCCTTATAATCAGTCCTTCCAATGCAGTTAATAATGTTTGCATGTATAAGGTTGTTTATGCCATCAACAAGCTCATCTATTGATGCTCGTTTATAGTCTTTTCCTATGACTGTTCTTATGACTTTGTCCCAGTTCCCTGAATAAATCAGATATTTAAGGTTTGGTCGGATTCCATGTAATATTTGAACAACATTCATACCGTTTACATCATCGCTATTCAAGTCAAAATCTGTCAGGGCGATATCAATATGTTTGTTCAGTATCTTTTCTTCAATTAATACTCTAAGTTTGTTTATGTCCAGATCTTCTGCATTATCTTTTTTCAGTTCCGAAGCAGATGTCCGAATCGCAATAAAGTCTAAATCAAAGTCTTCGCGTAATTGCAGCTTTATGCTGTCAATAACATCACCTTGATCCTTGTCGTCAACTAGTAAAATACACCTTTGTCTTTTCATGTCTCTATTCAAAGTATAAACGGAATGTAGCGCCAGTTTCAAAATGCAGTCCATTTCCTAAAAATACAATATCACCATTGAGTTCTTTTCGCATTCGGTCTTTTATTGTGCTTAGACCTATTCCAGAACCACCTCTGCGATTTGTTATTCCCTCCTCAAAAATGGTTTCTGGAGTAAAAAGAGATGTGTCAACACCATCTCCATTATCTGTAAAATCAACAATATATGTACGGCCTTTTCTTGAGTAGTCCAACCTTAATTCTGTCGCGTTCGCTTTTTTTGAATTACTAATCAGATTGTCTAATATGATCGACAAATCTAATATGGAGATCTTTTTCTCAAGTGGCTCTGTAATAGCTGAATGGCTTTGTATTTTGAACGAATCTGTGAAGTTTGTAAGATATTCTTGTACGTAGCTTTGTATATCTATTAATCCAGACTCAGACAATAAAGCTAGGTCAGCTTTCGTAATAAGTTTAGAAAGCTTGTTTATCTTGGTGATATGATAATCAAATTTATCAAGAGTACTTCTCAAACCATTCAAATCTTTATCAGATAATTGGCATTTGGCCGTATCAATTAAGCTGATAGAACTTGTAGAAGAAATAAGAATTACGTGAATTAGGTCCTGAACCTCTTTCGTAGTGTTTCTGGTAGCAGAAAGATATCTGTTTTTTTGAATCTGCACATCACGTTCGTGTTCTGCCTTTTCTCTTTTCTCCTCTTCTTCTAATGCTTTATTTCGTGCAGCCTCTGTTTTCCGACGTTCTTCCTCGACTTTCCGCTCTGCTTCCTCTTTCTGTTTGCGAAGTTCATCCATGTGCATTTCGAACTCTTGGATTTTATTGAGCAAGAAAGCATCATTGGTCTTTTCTGCCAATTTACGAACGTCATCAAGCATCTGCGCTTGAATCACTTCAGCTTCAGATGGATTGGAGACTATATCTGCCAATTCCTCATTGTATCGGATTACATTAATTGATTTGTCGTTTGCAAGAGTCTTGATCAATTGAAGAAAATCAATTTTGCTACCGATGTTGTCATACAAGTGATCTGCTGTGTCGGAGTCTTTGTCGTACTCTAGTTTTTTGCGTGCTTCTAGTGCTGATGCTTGATTTACAAAATATTCTTTTCTTATAAAACCTTCACCCCATAACACTCCCACTACATAACGCTCCAACCGTCGATGAATGAGCGTGAAATATTCCATCAGTTGTTGAGATGCGTCTGTTTTTATTAAACCACCGTCACGGCTAGAAACCTCCTTGATTAAATCTGTGTTGTCAGTTTCAACGTCAACTCTTCCGAACAAATCTCGAGTACCTAGGAATCGGTTATAGCCTTGTTGCTGACGGTAATTCAGCCCCCAGCTATCATCGTTCCATTCACCATATGGTAAAATGCGGAATCCATTTCTGAAGAGGAACACATTGCCATAACTAATAGGTTGAACGCCCATTCGTGCTGTAAAAGAATATTTTGCTGCTCGATTAAGGTAAAAAAGACTTATCGAAGATGATTCCAAATGCATGAATTGATTATTGGGTTCTTCTATCTCATACATGACGACTCCACGGTCTGTCAATGTAGTGTGAATGGTGTCTCCTTCAATCCTACTTTCAATTTGCGTTGTTTTTAGCTTAAGTACATCGGCAATAGAGTTCTCTATAACGCCATTGACTCTGTCATGAGTTGATGATATGGATTCATCCTCAGCCTGCATTTTGGGCGCTTTTATTTCAATCTGGAAATCATCGTCTGTTCCTGAAAAAGGATTGATCATTTTTTCCAGGGATTTTCGTAGACGCTTAATATCTTCACGTGTCCAGATGTCATGAAGCTCTCTAAATTGGAGGCTTGTTCCGGTTTTAGATGCGTTAGGAAAGGATGGTATTATTTCTGTTGTCTCATGTGGAATATCTATCGTATCAAATTCCGTTTTCTTGTTTTCCTCAAATACTTGCCAATCCACATTAAGCACCTCTGTGTCGTTCTCAGCTTCGCTACGTGTCGTTAAAACCAAATAGCGTGCTAAACGGTCGCAAGACAATCTCCCGATACCTTTTGCTCCAGCATAATGACGTGTAATTTTATCACGGTAGGTGACATCTTCCGTTCCATCGCTTTTGGCAGAGTAAGCCACAAATAGCCACTTGTTTATCAAGTCATCTTTGGACATACCTTTGCCGTTGTCAGCTATTTCCAGATAGTCTTCATCAAAGGTGATCTCAACTTTTGAGGCATGGGCATCGTATGAGTTCTTGACTAGTTCCAAAATGGCAATATCAGGACTTGTAATCAAATCCCGTCCAAGTATATTTTTTAGTTCCGCGCTGACACGGAATTTAAGATTGTCCTTTGTTACCATGCTCTAACATCTGTTTAAGTACAATGCCTGCCTGTTCGGCAAATAAGGGTGGTATGGCGTTGCCTATTTGCGAATAACGTGGTACTTCAAGCTTGCGCATCTGTCCACCTGTGGTGTATTTTTTCTTTATCTCAAACCAATCGGGAAATGACTGTATACGTGCGCATTCGCGTACGGTCATGATTCTTGGCTCAGAATAATGAAGGTAATCGTCTGGTTGCCCTGTAATAGTAGGGGAAACGGCGTTAGGGTCCAAAACGGTAATGCCTCGTTGTTTTATTTCCCATTTGTCGCGATTCTTGCCGTCAATCCGCTTCCCTCTCTCCGGATATTCAGAAAGCAGTTTTTTGAAGCAACTAACTTTATCGGGGGTATGATGGGCAAAACTGTGGCTATCCGGAACAGAATGATGGTTAGGGTAATTACCGCGCATTAGGATTTCATAATTGGTTAATTCTCCTTGTCCATACACACCGGAATCAAAGCCCTTCCTGTCAGGGGTGGGCTCTTGGCCATTTGAACGCAACAAGTCCGATATTGCTTCTTTCAATGTGGTTGTCGTACTCAAGCCTTTTTCGTTTAGGAATGCTTCTTTGTTTGCTTTTAGCAACTCCTCAAACTGATTGGGAGAGCCAAGTTCTTTAAGTATTCCAACAAGAATAAAACGTTTGCGGCGCTGTGGCACTCCATATTGTGAGAAGTCAATCACTTGTGCTTTGACATCATAACCTAATTCTTCTAGTTTGGATATCACTTTGTGGGAATATGGCTCTACCTCAGAGGCTGTCTTACCTTTGTCAAATGCGTATGTGAAACCTTTGACGTTCTCAAAAAGAATCATCTTGGGCTTGACAAACTCAATGAATCTGATGTAAGAGAATACTAATTGATTGCGCGTGTCATTTTCTTGACGCTTTCCTGCCATAGAAAAGCCTTGACATGGTGGGCCGCCTGCCACCAAGTCGACTTGCCCTTGAAGTGCTTTGAGCTGTTCTGGGTATTTGTCCAGAACTTCATTGATTTCATGTGCTGTCATTGGAAGCCATTCCGGCCAATTGAAGTGTTTCTTGTTGTCTATCAGATTGTGCTTGAGTGTTTCAAAGGCAAAAGGATTTTTTTCAATGGCAAAAAGGCCTTCCCATCCAGCCTGATACAAGCCAAGCGATAGGCCCCCACAACCAGCGAACAAGTCAATCACAGTATTTTTCTTAGTTTCCGCCACCATAGTTAAAAATAAGCAATTATGCAAATGTAATGATTTGTTTTGTTTTTCTGGCAAAAGACGAACTCTATGTTGGAGATTGTTGAAAACTAGGCACAATAATGGCCAGGGAATCTTTATTTATCACCAAAAATCGGGGTTGCAACGACTAGAAACCATGCATTACTGAAAATGATTAGTTGTCTCTTATATCTTCATTTTGTTGTTTGGTAATGTTTTGAGGCAGTGGTTTGCAATATGTTTTGTTTACCACTCTATCCCTGATATATTTCATGTTTATGAAGTTGCGATTTATGTTCTGAGCCAACTCAAAGAAATTGTCCGTGCCATCCGCCTTTTGGTTATAAAAGGGTTTTATTGATATGCAGTTTTTATGCTCAAATAGAGTGTTAATTAAAGTACGGTCAGAATTGCCACATGAGTGCCCCATAATGTATATCTGATAAGGAGCTGATTCTACATAAGAAAGAACCTTTCTGTAATTGTCGGATTCTAAATATTTTATGGATTTGATATTCCTTCTGGATTCCTCGTATTCTAATTCTTTGATTTCTTTGTAATTCTCGTCTAGCTCATCTCCATATCCAAAGATGATACTATTGGGATTATTTAGAGTGCCGTGTATATTGATAATCTGTGCTACTCCTTCTTCACGGTATTTGTCGACTGTATTAGTGTAATTGAAATTCAACAATAAGACGGTCTCGGGAAAGAGGAAAGGACAAGGTTTGTCGGAAGAAAAGAACTTACGTTTAAGATATAACTTGCGATAATATTCCTGATCTTCTGAATTAGGTGCGATATAACCATAACGTTTAAAATTATTATCTAATCCATATTCGATTTGAGCATCATCAAACAATATATTCTTCAACATGTCCGCTATAGTCGAAATACCCTCGACAGCTATGTCACGTGGAGTCAGTGGCTCATATAACAGATCTTTAATTTCGCCGTTCATCCGGGAAATATCATTACATGTCTTGCTCAAATATTCGATTAGTTTTATTTTCAAATAATAGAGTTGGTCATTTAATGATTTCAGTTCTTTGGGCACATCTTTATCAAAATGTATAGACTGGTATGGGATCAAACAATACTTTTTGAGTTGTTTGTAATATTCGTACTCAATGTCAACCCATCCTTTTTGTTCAATACTGTCCTTTATTCCCCGGTAAAAATCTGAATATGATACTTTGTATTTTCTAGTGTCTGTTTCTATTTTTACTAACAGGTTGATTCTCTCTGTCCTATTCAAGTCATCAACAGATTCAGAATAGGCAATCTGATTAAAGGTGTTGGTTATGCTCCTGATTGTAAATAGTGGGTCTGACGACACCATCGTTTTGTTATCAATAAAAGATAAGACTCTTTGCTCCCAATACCATTCTATAAAATCTTTATAACTGGTTTTAAGATCATGAGCTAAATCGAAGCCATTACCTATGAGTACAATTCTGTTCATGAGATTCTCACTTTGAGATAAATTTTATGACTTCCTCCAAAGAGTCTGTAATCAAATCAAACATCCGATACATCAATTCCGGATCCTCCTTATCCGGGATGTAGGCAATCACCTTCTTGCAGGCCCCGGCCATCCACCCGGCCTCAGTATGTGCTGATCGGCCGCAGGGGAGTACAAGGACGCAGACATCGGCCTCACGCATGGCGTCAAAGTCGCGCTGGAATCCGTACTTGGACCATTCGTGGTCCAGGTGGGAAATGTAGTCCTGGGTTGTCCAGTTTTCCCAGTTTGGATCCACATCCTTCCAGAAGAATCCGCCTTTGCCGTCGGGCGGGTTGCGGAAGTCAAATACTTGGTGACCTTGCTCGCGGAGCTTCTTTACCACTTGGGGCTGGTAGGGGTTCTTCCAGCTGGATGCTACGTATATCTTGGCCATAAAAATTGCTTTGTCTTGATTAGGTTAGTGATTCAAAAGCAAATATACTAATTATACTGCTAATTCAGCAATGAGCGTTCATAGACGAGCCATCTACGAACCATCTATCTTACCACTATCTTACTACTATCTTAGGTGAAAGGTTCCGAGCCGGCCACAATGCGATAAAGAATTCACTTAAAGGGGTCGTTTCTCTTTGCGTCAAAAAAATGATATGGCAAATGTTGGGGTATAAAAAATTATACCTACATTTGCCTGGTAATGGAACTCATTACGAAACTCTGGTTCGCCGAAGGCAGGATTTATATCCTGACCGACAAGGGCAATACCTACAGCCGCCCGCTGGAGGCATTTCCTCTGTTGCTTGAGGCTACGCCGGAGCAACGCCAGCGGTTTGTCATCGGCCTTGACGGAGAGGATATACGTTGGGAGGAGATTGATGAGGATATCCACATCAGCAGTTTCTATAATACTGAGGAGCCCAATCCGGACAATGTTATTGCCGATGTATTCCGCCGGTTCCCGCAGCTGAATGTATCGGAAGTGGCCCGATACATAGGCATCAACAAAAGTCTGCTGTCCCGTTACATTTACGGAATCAAAAAGCCATCCCAGCAGCGCGCGGACCAGATTCTTGAGGCTATCCGCCAGCTGGGGCGCGAGATGTCGAAGATTTGAAATTAACGCAAAGGGGTATTTCTTTCAGTCGCTTCGCTTGGTAAAGGTTTAGCTCGACGGCCCCGGAGGGGGGAAGTCAAAGCGTCCCTTCGGGCCGAGCGAAGAATGCGTCACTTTTTGATAACAAATTGCCGGATTATTCGTCATTAATGCAGATTATGTAGAATGCTAAACTTTTAATGAAATGAGAAAAGTCCTTTTAATGCTCCTATTTGGTGCGTTCAGTCTTGTGAGTTCGGCCCAGGAGATGGTGGCCTATAAACTTGGACACATTACTGTGGGCAATCCTTATCATGGTTGCATATCGACGCTTTGCTACAATGATTCCATATACCGATACGTGATTCTGGGCAAAGGAAACCACGGCACTTGGGGCTTTGATCTGGGCGAAACTCCGCTCCAGTCAATCGCTAAACTACAGGGAATTATAGTTTCATATCAGGGTGCCGATACCATCTGGATTGATGGTTATACCATTGAGTGTGAAAGGGATAAGGGCTTTTATGTGGCCGAACCCGCTCCGGGCAAGTCGCTGCCCGAGGGCACAGAATTCTGGTTCAGCATTGCCAATATGAAAAAAGATATCAAATATCTGCAACGGATTCAAAGCGGCAAACTGAACCGTCGTGAACGCCGCGCCCTTGACAAGATCAACCGCGAGATTCGCCAAGCTGTGAATGAAAAATAGTACAAAAGGGGACAGACCCCTTTTGTATCATTTTTTGAGTTGTTCCAGAGCGCGGCACAGCTGGTCGGGGCAGGAAGTGCCTTTGCCGCCGCAGTCTATTCCGTTCAAGCGGGCTATTACATCGTCTATTTTCTGGCCGGCTACTAAACGGCTTATTCCCTGTAGGTTGCCGTTGCAGCCGCCCAGGAACGCTACCTGCTGGATGACGTTGTCATCGGTTGCCACTACGTCTATCAGTAGTGAGCAGGTTCCTTCTGTCTGATACTGTATGTGTTTCATATCGGGTGCAAAGATAGCAAAACTGACGCAAAGGGGTCGTTTCTTTTAGTCGCTTCGCTTGGTAAAAGCGTCCCTTCGGGCCGAGCGCGTTTTGCGTCATTTCAAGCGGGGAAAGAAGCGGGGAACGGTCTGGCAGTACAATGAGTACTCGGGATATTTACCGCCGCTAATCTCTTCGGCCAGCGCCGAGCTGCCCTGGAACATCACTATGAGCAGGAGCGCGCCTATCACGCTCCAGTTGATAATGCCGATGCCCGCACCGATGGAGAATATGTAAAAACATACCCAGATGCTCTGCTCGGCAAGATAATTGGGATGTCTGCTGCGGCCCCAGAGGCCGTTTGTGTTGAATCCTTTATTATAGGGTGCAGGCAATTCAGAGAGCGTCTTCCCCTGATTTATCATGGCCCATTTGCGGGTCTGGAACGCCCATTGCTGCTCATCGGCCACAGTCTCCCAGATGATGAATCCCAGCATCAGAACGGCTGCAATCCAGTCTGTCAGGCCGAATGGGGCATCGGACCTCATTGCCACAAGCGCGGGGAGTGTGGTCATGAGCACCAGCGCGTTCTGGTAGATGGAGATGAATCCCAGGTCAAACAGCGTCCATTTCCAGCGTTTGCTGAATGCCGGTCCGGAGCGAAGGACGGACCATCGATAATCCTCTTCGCCCTCCCAGAACTTGAGTTTGTAGGCCCCCTTGCGGGCAAAGTTGAAGGTGAGTCTTATGCCCCACAGGGTAGCCAGGACGGCCATCACCACGAGTCGGGCGCTCATTCCGCCTTTGGCTGCAATCACCCAGGTGTAGGCTATGGGCAACAGGCTCCAGAGCTTATCCATCTGGCTGTTGTTACCGGTCAGCTCGCCCACGATAAAGCAGAATGCGGCGCTGCAGCCAGCTATAATCAGCAGGATTCTGATCACTTCAACCTGCGCGCTGTCCAGTTCGGGGCCGACGGTAAAATACAGAATGGGGCACACTATGATGGAGAGCGCAAGCAGCGCGGCCATCAGTGGGATGTTCATTTTTTTCATTTCCTTTTCATTTTGTGTTAAAAACGACGCAAAGTTAAACGACCCATTTGCGTCACAAATATACTCATTTTTGCTGACTGCGCGGATTGGGACAAATGTGTAACTTTGCAACATGATAAATCGTTCCAGCCTCTATTACATTGCCGCCGTTATCTGGGGTATTCCGGGAGTTATTATTACAGTCAAGGGTGTATCGGCCTATTTTGCTGCCGATAAGTCACAACTTTGGTGGCTTATGCTCATAACCGCTCTGGTCCTGACGGGATTCATTTTCATGTTCAGACGTATTGTAGCCAAATATTGCCGGTTTATACAGGAGCAACCCGAGCGCACATCGGTCTTAAAGACATTTCCTGTGCGCGGCTGGGTGATTGTGATCTTCATGATGTGCCTGGGAATGGCTCTCAAAATCATCGGCGTGCCCACAGCATTCACCGCATCTTTCTACAGTGGTCTGGGCCCGGCGCTGCTCACTGCCACGATCCTCTTCCTGAAAAAGTGACGCAAAGTTAAACGACCCCTTTGCGTCGTTTTTGTTATCTTTGGGGCTGGTTAACCAATTTGCTACAATGAAAAGAATCCTTCTGCTGGCGGTGTGCGCCATTTCATTCCTATGCCACATTAGTGCACAGCCCAATATTTATGAGTTAAAATCACCTGACAAGACAATCAGCTTGCAAATCAGATCTGTATCAACATCATTGGAATATCGTGTGAGTATTGCAGATAAAACTGTGATCGATTGGTCTGATTTTGGATTTGTTTTTGGTGAACAGGAGAGTTCTTTTAAGATTAAGAACCCCCTTAACAAGTTCAAAACGGGACTCACTAATAAGAATTGGAAACCTCTGTGGGGTAAAAGATCAAATGTTCAGGATCTTTACAGCAGTAGCGTTATTAATGTTTCCGTGGATAATTCCATCAATGCACCCCTTCAGTACGAGATAGAGGCCAGAGTATACAATAACGGCGTCGCTTTCAGATTTGATGCGGAGCTTTATCCGACTGATATTTTGTTTCCTGATCAAGATCCATTTCCTGTATTGACAGAATGCACTGAGTTCAACTTTGCTGATGATTTTACCGCGTGGTACTACAACGGCGAGCGCCATAACATAGGCCCCGAAAAGTTGTCCGATGCAGGTGGCGAGCGTCTGCCCATTATGATTATTAAGGCGGCCGATGACCTGTACCTGGGTTTGCACGAGGCCGATCTCAGAGCGGACGGATGGCCCATGAGACTGCGTTCGGAGCAGGGCTCTACCAAGTTTTCTGTAATTCCTGAAAAGATTGTGGGTGACAGAGACTGGTATACCGGTGCCTGGCGAGTGCTGATGGTTGGCCGTACCCCCGGCGACCTGGTGGACTCACACCTGCTGGAACTGCTCAATCCCGAGCCGGAGGGTGATTTTGGCTGGGTGCGCCCGGGTGTATATCTGTGGGACTGGCGCATAGACGGCGCTGTCTGGGAAGGCTATCATTACTGCATGAACTATGACTCCTGGACCCGCATGATTGACTTTGCCGCAGAGCAGGGATTCCAGGGCCTGGTTCTGGATGCCAACTGGTACGGCCCCGAGTTTGAGAAGGATTCCGATCCCACCAAGGGCGATAAGGCGCGCGATGTGCAGCGTATCATCAAATACGGCAAGGACAAGGGAGTGGGAGTGTGGCTCTACCTGAACGATGTGGCCGGCACCAACTATCCCATAGAGGAGACTCTGGCGCAGTATGAGGAGTGGGGCGCAAGCGGTGTAAAATACGGCTTTATGAACGGTAATCCTCAGGAGAAAAACCGCAAGACACAGGAGATTACCGCCCTGTGCGCCAAGCATCACCTGATGGTTGATTATCACGACTATCCCGTGCATCCGTTCGGCCAGATGCGCACTTGGCCCAACGCCGTTACCCGTGAGTACTGCAAGGCTCAGCTGGACGGCCGTCAGATATTCCAGCCCAAGACGTTTGTGACATCGGCCTTTGTAAATATGGTGGCTGGTCCGATTGACCAGAACAACGGTTTTCTGGAGTTGCATCAGGGCCGAACCACCCGCAAGGACAACAATCAGGAGGTGCCATCGACCGTAACCGGTGAGATTGCGCGCACGCTGATTACCTGGTCAGGTGCAACGGTAATCCCCGATATCCCCGAGTACTATCAGAAATACCCCACTCTGTTGGAGTTCCTCAGCGCCGAGAAGCAGCCCTGGCAGGAGAGCATTACGCTGGCCGGCGAGATTGGTGAGTACATCGTGATGGCTCGCCAGAACAGGGACGGCGACTGGCTGATAGGTGCCGCAACAAATGAGGATGCCCGTACTCTGAGCATCCCCCTTAATTTCCTTGGCAAGGGCAAATATACCGCAACCGTCACCACGGACGCAGAAGACACCCACTACCGCACCAACCGCGAGACCCTACAGACCTTTGACCCCGTATCGGTCAATCGCAAATCGGCCCTGACGATAGATCTTGCGCCCGGCGGAGGAGCCTGCATCCTGATAAGCAAATAAGATTACAGGATGATACCCATCTTGAGTCTCTCGTAGATTCCCTTTAATAGAATTACTATCTGACTTTTGGGCATTCCAGCCGATGCAGGATCAATATAAGAGAATATATTGCCGTTCAACTGGTACTGTTTCTCCCGAATCTCTTCCTGGCTCAAGCCTTCTGTATTGTTGTTGTAGGCGGTTCTGGCAGTGCCAGGGGAGTCAAAGGTATAATAATATTTGAGTGTTTCAAGCAGAGTATCCGTGGGCACTGACTGTGAAACATAGAATAAGGCTTCAACAACCTGACCTTCGCCGGTAGGAGCCGAGTAATATACCAGAATTGCAAGACCGTCGGCCGATTCGGTATAAGTGGCCTGGCCGGCAGAAGCGATATGATCGCCGTCACCATCGCCGTCACCATCACCGTCACCGTCACCGTCGGTCGGGATTTCAATTTCGTTGATAATCTCGCCACCCTTCTTGTAGCCTTCATATATTGCCTTGAGACCGAACCTGATACCGGCTATCTTCTCTCCGATATTATTGGGATGGCTGATTGTCATTTCTTTGCCATTAAGTGTATAGCGTTCCTTCTCCTTCTCGTTCAGATCCTTGATTGCCTGATTGTAAGCCTCTCTGGCAAGGGCTTCGCTGAAATATGTGGTCTTTGTCACGAATGAAGTGCAGATGGTGTCCTGTCCATTAACCGCAAATTTTGCAATGTGATAAATGCCTACTCCTGAATGTTTGTATGAAACCGATATCTCAAGACCGTCCGCAGACTCGGTGTACTGAGGCTCCTGATCATCCTGGATTTCATCGATGGCATCCTTGACATCATTTACAAGGTCGCATGATGCGAACGCGAACATTGATATGGCAACAATGCCAAAAAGTTTGATCTTTCTCATAGTTGAATGTTTATAATTGTTCTTTGGGTTTTGCGGATAGTTGCAGGTTATTCCAACTTGCCGCCCATGGAGAGCACAATCTGCTGCATGGAGGCCTTGACAGCAATCTTGTCCTGGCCTTTGTACTCGGCTGTGTTGTCCTGGGTTACGGTCTTGCCGTCAACTGACCAGAGTTTGGCATCGTCCTTTTCAAGGTCGGCTGTCTGCTCGCGGTAGTATTGTGTGGCCAGTTCTGGGGTCTGGAATGTGTACATCATTTTGGATTCGTTGCACTCGTCACCTTTGAACTTGGCAAGCCACTCAAGTTTGAATGATACGTAATCCCATGACAGCAGCACTTCATTGCCTTTGTCCTCATATGTGGGGGCTGCTATCCCCATAAGTGTCATATATGAACCCATAAGTCCTTGTAAGCCTGCACCGCCGGTAGCTGCTGCGGCTTCGGCATTGGCTGCGCGAAGGGAATCATTGTAACGGTTCAACTCATTGGTTGTCGCATTCAGTTCATTCGTGGCCTTGTCAACCTGTGCTTCAACAGCTTTCTCGGCAGAATTAAGAACCTTTTCTGTGGCTTTCTCAGTTGTTTTCTCTACCGATTTCTCAACGGCTTTGGATACGCCCCGTTCAGCGGCTTTTACGGCCTTGTCAGTAAGACGGTTCAACAACTGTGCATTGGATGGAACGGTAAATAATGCTGCTGCAATCAACAATAGGAATAATCTTTTCATAATCAGTAATTTCAATAGTTAGTAGGGACAAAAGTAATTATATTTTTTAGCATTTGTTTGCTAAAAGGTTTATTTTTGCAAACAGAGCGGAGATTGTATGAAAAGGAAGTTATTCTGCATAATTCTTTTTTTGTCTGCGGCATGCGCCAGCATATACTCTCAGTGCTATTTCTGTGACAGGGAGGGCGCAACGCTGGAGTATGTCCGCAAGAAGGTGGCCGACGGCAGTTTCGTATGGCGCTTCAAAGGAACGGTTATAGGGGTGACTGAGACCGATACCGACAGGGAGTGCACAGTAGAGTCTTTCTTTACCAAGCAGAACGGCAAGCCATATTATCGTTCATCGATTATACAGAAAGTCAGTATTGACAAGCAATCGGACGATGTAAGCTTGGATTTAGGCAGTGCGATGGTATCATTCATCAAGGCTAGGGCGGGGTTGAATTCTACATGTTCCAAGATTATCTCTACTCTTCCTGCAACGGCCCAGCCCGGAGATGTGTTGGAGCCGGTTGAGGCGCAGGCCAAGGTGGGGCCGCTTACGTATAACCTTAATATTACTGACCGCAAGATACTGCGCCGCGAGACGATTTCGGTTCCCGCAGGAACGTTTGACTGCATCGTGGTCCAGGAGCACAGGGTGGAATCGGGCCCCGGACACAACCGCGACGTGATAAACCACACATGGTATTGCAAGGGTGTAGGCTACGTGCGGCACGACACTTTCATAAAAGGTAAACTGGATACCTCAGAAGTGCTTTATTCTATTTTTAATAAACATTAACTTTTGTTCATTCCATTTTGTAGGACTTATTATCGGAAATACCGGATAAGATAAAGTATATTTGCATTTTACGCATCATTATTGACATTGACTTTGCTGTGTTCAATTTGATATGTAATCATCAAATGAACCTGATATTAACCTGTATTTATAAAAAGTGACTGAGCAATTATTATCAAGAAATAATCATTTTCTTATGGGTAAAAGAATCTTGGCTGTCATCGCATTCACGATGATTGCAGCTGTTTCGTTTGCACAGAAGGTCTTCCCGGAACTGATTGTAGGCAGTGATACTGTTGACCGTGAAGGGAGGGTTCAGATTCCCATCATCCTGAAAGGGGCTGAAGAGTTCTGTGCATTCCAGCTTTCCGTATTCCTTCCGGACAGCATCGGGCTTGCTGCGGAATCGGATGATCTCCCGTCTGTCTCAAAGGGTGAGTTGTGCACCAATCATGAGATAGATTACAATCTGGAGGATTCGATCCTTAACGTGGCTTGTCTGTCTTTGGACAATTCATTGTTCGCGGCTGATTCAGGAACAGTGTGTGTGTTGAACCTTCAGGCCGACAGGCTTATGCAACTGGATAAGGTGTTGCCTGTCTGGAACGTGGAGTTGTCTACCCCGGGGGTGAACTCTTACAGGCTTGAGGGCTTGTGCTTTACAGTTTATGCATGGGCAGGTGAGGCCAATCCCGACACTATCCCCGATACTATTCCCGTAGTGGGGCCTGACACCATCCCGGAGATAGTTCCGGTCTTTACGTTCAATGTCTCTCCGTTTACGTTCAACGGTTCATTGGAGAGTGCCATAGTCCTGGGATCGGATATTGACATCAGCTCTATATCATTCAGGATTACCGTGCCCGAAGCATTCGCATCGAACAACCTAATTAGGATTATCAGCCGTCTGATGTCAACTGCTTTCAAGACGGAGATAACGCAGGTAGGAGACTATTCGTATGATGTGAAGATATCAGCTTTGGGTGACAGCATGATACCTGCCGGAACCACTGAGATAGCAGGTGTAGCGGTAGATTATGTGCTGGGTCTTATCAAACCTGACGTTTATGTGTTCACCTTGGATTACATATCCGTGACTGGTGCTGACGGAAAGAAATATGATGTAGGGCCTCAGGTGTTCCGTCTGGACCTGACGTCAACGATGGTTGAATCATATTCTGCCGATTCTTTAGACAATCAGGTTGAGTACTATACCATTGACGGCCGGCGTGTTGACGGTCCGGTCAAGGGCATCACTCTTGTACGCCATCCTGATGGCCGCGTAACCAAACAGATTAACCGATAAAATAATAAAACCTTAATTAATATGAGAAAAACTAACCTATTACTGACCGGGTTACTCCTGATGGGAGTTCCCGCACTTGCTCAGCCTACGTTCACTCAACAGGATGCCAGAACCGTCTTTGAGCAGACTTTTGAGGCTGATTGGGAAGAATGGCTCAGCACTCCGGTTGATGAGATCACCCAGATTGAGTATTACAACCGTGAGGGTAGCGGAAGCTTTTCGGGTTCCAATATCTACGATGGTTCATGGAACTGGGAAATCTATGGAGTCAGGGATACTGCCATTACCATCTATAACGCAGTGGTTCCTACAACTTTTGAATCTGATTTTGATTTATTGTTAAGGGATTCGTATTCTATTGTATATGACCAAAGCCAGGAGCGTGCAGATGCTTTTGCACAGTTTGGTCAGGATGGCGGAGAAAAAGTGTTCCGTTATATATCGGACGATGCAAGCGGCTCAACAAGTTATTCCAACGGGGCGGTTCCCAGCTATTGCCGTAACCTGTATGTGCGTGGCCTTGATATTGAGGACAACTCATCATACCGTCTTACTTTTTATATCAAGGTAAACAAACTGGCTGACATAGAGCCGTTGTTGTACGCAGATGTCATGCGCGGTTATTACAATTCGGAAAAACCGTTCTCAATGGCAAACAGTAACAACAGTTTCTCGTTTGAGAAGAGTGACTTTACCGGTGATTGGGAGAAAATCACGTTTATGACCTATTATACCAATGACTCCATAGCAGACGGTTTCTTCTACAGAAACGGTTACTGGTGGGGCGAAAGTTCGTGGACATGGGATGATGGCAGCGGTATAGTTCATAATTACATCAAGCAGCCTGACAGGTATTTCTTCCGCCTTTCATTTGCATCAGACTATACTGATTTTGAGTTGGACAATCTGACTCTTACCAAATCAACGATCGGTGGTGTTGAGTACTATGGTGACAAGCTTCGTGTGGATTTTGGCTACCAGACAAACCTTAGTGACCTGGCATGGAACGCCTATGACCAGAACAAGATTGCCGCCGTTGAGGTGCCCGGTGAGTATTTTGAGGTATGGGGCCTGAGGGCAGGCGGCAATCCCGGGGCTGCCGATGACTGGGAGGAGGTCCCAATCCGTTCGGCAGAGTATCACGGTGACGGTTATATGTACATGTTCACTGATTTTTATGAGGTGGGCGGAAAAGAGTATTCTTTCAGGTTTGATTATTATGACAAGGTTCTTGTAACATTCCACAATCCCGTGGACCTTGAGGATCTTTGCCTGAGATATTCAGGTACCCTCTATCCCAATTCACTTGACCAGGAATGGATTGACAACGGCAGACCGGTTCTTGATTTCTACAACGAGGTGGCTACTTTGAACCCCTATATATTTGATAATGTATATTCATTGAAGGAGTTGCCTCCTGTAATGCAGTATGCATGGTATGAGGACGGTTCATTCGGACTTGATGCCGATACCAGGGAACTTTCATTCCAGTTCTCACGTGAGGTGAATATGGACGGTCTGGTAGCTACGGTTGGCAACGAGGTTTGGAATGCTTTCTGGAATGAATATACAATGTCAGTGGTTATTGCCCGTCCTGATAAATATACATCACCTCTGGCCGGAGATTATGTGGTCGTGCTCAGCAATATACAAGGGATTGGTACCGGTTATGGCGAGGATGTGATTATGCATTATCACTTCGGTACATTTGACCGTAATCCTCAGTCTAATCTTGTTTATAAATCAGATTGGCGCAGTGAGATTATCGATGAAACCTGGGACCGTCCGGCTCCTGCAAGTGTTTATATCTATAATGTAGAGGACGGTTTCTATCCGGGAACAGGATACAGTTTCAGTCCCTACAAGAAGAGCGGATTGTTCAAGATGTATGATGACGGTACAAACGGAGACTGCATTCTCTATATTACTGCACGTAATAAAGGCTATTATGGTAATCTTTATACAGTAGTAAATCTTGAAGCCGGCGGCTATGAGATTTCATTCCCTGCTTTTGGTTGGGGAACAGTCAATAATACCACCACTCTATACATTTATACAAAACCTGCAGACGGTATGGAGTATGAGTATTTGAGTTCCGCTACAAAGAGCTGTATCGGATCTTTCAAGCCATCATATCAGACAAGCTGGTCCGGTAACAATGATGAGCATTCATGGAATTCTCAGACAGAATCGTTCAGCTTTGCATTCAATGTGCCTGTATCAGGTGAATACGTACTTGAATGGGAGGTTGATAATGTAGGAAGTCAAAGTTATTATGGTGTCGTTTTAGGAAATATCAGTATATCCACAGTCGGTAATCTGGATCTTTCTTACGAGTATGTAACCAACCTGAACAAGTCTATTGCTGCTGCTCAGGATGTTGCCGCATATGCTGAGAACCAGTCATTCAGATATGGCGGTTATGAACTTGAATATCTTGAGTCCGCAATTTCATATTACTCCAATGAGTTTACAAGTACCGCTCCGTCAGATTGGGTTAACGCCAAGGAGAATGTGGACTATTATACCCGTGCCATGCAGTCCCGTATCAGTGACATGGACGCTTTCTGGAACAAAATGTATAATGCGGAAATGACGTTGGAGACTTGCTATGAATATTCCGGACTCTACGAATATGGTATTCTGAGTGAGCTCTATGACCATTATGCAGAATATGATTTCTCAGAATCCTCTTCATGGGATGTATACGAATCCGGAAATGAATTGACTTCGGCTATCCAGACCCTGAAGGAGCGCGTGGATTTGAATGAAAGTTTCCATGCCATCCGTGAGACCGGTAACATGCTTATGAAGATGGCAGAATACCCGGATTATGAGGAATTCGATATCATGTGCAGTATTCTTAGAGAGTACTATGCTTATGATGACATTACAGCCTCTTATGACGAACTTGAGAATGTATATTCCATAGTTAAGGATGCTGTTTATGCTTACCAGTACAAGAATGAGGGCGTTGAAGCCATGACCCGCCGCGTCAAGCAACTCGCATATCTGGCTCAGTACACATTCGGAGTGGAGTTCCCGGAGGACCTGAACATTTATGAGAATGCTTATAACGCTCAGGAGGATGATGATGCACTTGCAAACGTGCTTAAGGCCGCTATCAAGGTGGCACTGTATGAGCAGCTTGCAGCCGGTTACGACTATGAGGGTCTGGATCTGAGCCCGTTCATCAAGAACGCCACCCTGTATGCTACACCAAAGATTGTAGAACGTACCGATTATAAGGCAAACAGTTCTTCAGTTACCAATCCTGATCCTGATGGCGCAAACATCCAGCATGTCCAGCACCAGTGGAACAGCGGTGACTTGAACGGACAGATGCCTATCTGGGTTATCATTCCGGAAAACAATTTTGACGATCTGTATCCGGGTTGGACAGTACGTGCAACCGCCACTGGAAACTGGATGGTAACTCCCGATGATGATTCATATTCAAGATTAAGAGAGGGTGTGCCTCTGTTTGACGGTCAGCTTGCCATGGACTGGAACGGTCAGGCCGAAATCTATTCGACAATTGATGGTCTTCCGGCCGGTATCTACACAATCGGTGTAGGTCTTGAACAGCATTCTGCCACCTCAAGCAATCCGTCTTATATTACGGCATATAATGAGAATGTTAATAAGACCAACTCATTATCGGGAAGTGGCAGCATTCTTTATGTTGACAGTATTGATGTATATTACGGAACCTTAGGCGTAGACCTGGTACTGCGTTCAGGTAGCGGATGGTCAATGGCAGACAACTTCTTCTTGAGTTACACACCTTACAGATGGGGTGAGTATGATTATGGGGAGGCACTTGAAGAAGCCATAACTGAACTGCAGAATGCTATTACCGGGTATGATCCCACATATGTGCCTATTGATCCCAGTGATCCTCTTTATAAGGCAAAGAAGTACCTGAGAGAAGCTGTCAGCAATGCTATAGCCCAGCTTGAGGAAGCCGAAGAATATATCTACAGAGGTCAGGATTATGACCGTCTGGCCAGTCTGCTGGAGATTGCAGGCAGGTATGAGAGCGACAGTGAGTTCGGATATTTCGGCCTTGGTGATTCTTTGTATGTTTACTGTAGTCATCTGAATAACAGAATATATATTGTGGATGACTATTACAGTTATCTGTACTCCGCCGATTACTTGCTTTCATATTACAGCGATTATTCATATCTGGCTGAATTCGCGAATCTGGCTGAAATATGCAATACATATGCCGAATTTGATTGCCCGCAGATGGAGTCAGCCGTGCTTGAGGAAATGACTGAGGATATCAGAGACGCTATGGATAATCTGATTGTCAGAATAGACATAGCAATGAACGGAATCCACAGCATGTATTTTGGCGGTGATCTTGTAGGCGAGGCAGGAGATGAGTTTGTAATTCCTGTCGTTCTGGAGAGCACCACTCCGATTACGGCATTCTCATTCGATGTAAGTCTGCCTTCAGGCATGACGCTTGTAAATGCAGAACTTGCAGCTGAGCGCAGCAACGGCCATGAACTGTCATACAATGAATCAGCTTACGGCTATTATTACAATAAGTCAATATCGTTTGCATGCTTGTCATTCAATAACGATACGCTCATGGGCGGCGACGGTCCTGTAGTCTACCTGACTGTAAGGCTGGAGGATTATATGGAAGGCACTTATGAGATTGACCTATATAACATTGAGATGACCCAGTCACCTACTAGGAAGTACAATCCCAGAAGTTATTACGGATATGTATATGTGATTCCTTACGCAATGCCCGGTGATGTGAATAATGATGGAGACATAACAATCACAGATGCCGTAGGTGTTATAGCATTCGTAATCAAATCTGATGTGGAGGGTCTGAACAGTCGTGCCGCCGATGCCAACATGGATGGTATAATCGATGTGGCAGATGCCGTATGGATTGTCAACAGGGTAATTGGCAGAAACTACGTGGCCGGTCGTGACGCTGGTAGCAGCATCAGCTCTGAGATTGTTGTTGATGAGATTGGTGCCGGAGCCCGCATGTCAATGCCTGTACGTCTGGATGGTATGATCAATGAGATTACAGCCTTACAGTTTGACGTAACTCTGCCTGAGGGTGTACGTGTTGAGTCTGTCACAACCGATAAGAACCACATGGCGGTATCTCGTATGCAGGAGAACGGCAAACTCAGAGTTGTATGCCTGTCATTGGGCAACAATACGTTTGCCGGCAATGGTGAAACCGCGGTAACCCTGCAGTTTGTTGCCGGTGAAAAGTTCAATGGCGGTTCCGTAATACTTGACAACACCAAGTTGGTGACACCCGACGGTTGTATCAAGAACGGTGAGGCCGTTGAAAGCGTGATTCGCGCCGGTGACGAGACCGGAATCTATGGAATAGGAGCCGACGGCCAGTCTGAGATGTATGACCTGCAGGGTCGTCCGATCAACAACGCCAACGGAATCTACATCCGCGACGGCAAGAAACTGATAGATGTAAAATAATATCAGTGACTTTCATTATGGAGGGTGACTCAGCGATGGGCCACCCTCCATTACAAAATAACTACATTCAATACAAGAAAAACAATAACATATGAAAATAAATTACAAATTGCTTTTGGGACTACTCTTTGTGGGAACTCCCGTATTAGCACAGTGGGATGGTCCTGTCTTTACGCCTCAGGATGCCCAAGTGGTTTTTGTTCAGGACTTTGAGACAGATTGGAACTCATTTTCATCCGATGTGGTTGAAACAATCAGTCAGGTTCAGTACTATGATCGCCAGGGCCTTAATAATGGTTCGTTCAGAATATGGGAAAACCCTTCAGAATGGCAAAGGGGATTGTATAGGGATACAATTATCAATTTGTATAATGGTGTCAGAATAACAAACGATCGGTCCGAGTTTGAGTACTTTCAAAACGAAACCTATGGTATAGAAACTGACAATAGCGTTAATAGGAGAGATGCAATGTCAGCATTTGGCGAAGATGGAGGTGAGAGATACTTCAGATATATTTCTGATGCATATTATGGCAGTAGTTCCAGTTATGGCACCCATACTCCAGAAGGTTATACAGCAAACTATCGCCGTTATTTGAGTATACCGGGTTTATATATAGAAGATGAATCATCATATCGTCTTTCATTCTATGTCAAGGCAACCCCAACGACACCGGATGCCCCTTCTGCCCGTTTGTATGCCAGTCTGATGCGTGGAACCAATAACAGTGAAAAACCGTTTTCTATGGGTTGCGAGAGTGATCCGGCTAACTATAAATACAGAAACACATTTGAACTGCAAAAAGATGACTTTACGGGAGAGTGGGAGAAAGTAACACTCATGGCCTATTATCTGAATGATTCTATTGCTGAGAATTTTTTCTATACAGATGGTTATTGGTGGGCCGAAGGAGATTATAATACCTGGAATTGGCGTGCAGAGGAGAACGGGACTGGCCACGACCTTAACTATATAGTCCAACCCGACAATTTTTTTGCCCGTCTTTCATTCTCATCGGACTTTACTGACTTTAAGATTGACAACCTGTCATTGACCAAGTCATGGATTGCCGGATGCGATTATTATGGTGACAAACTCCGTGTTGATTTCGGTTATCAGACTAATATAACGGAAATTGTAAGTGAAGCCAAGGCTAAGACTAATATCCCGGCGGTTGAAGTTCCATGGGATAATTATAACTATGTAGTATGGTGCCTTAGGCATGGGGGTAATCCTAATAATATGGATGATTGGGAAGAGATGCCAATCCGTTCGGTTGAATATCATGAAGATGGATATATGTACATGTTCACCGATTTCTTTACAATTTTCGGAGAGGAGTTTCCGTTCGAGTTTGATAACTACGACCAGGTGCTTGTAACTTTCCATAACCCGGTTGATAATCCCGATCTTACACTTAAATATACAGGTTCATTATTCCCTAAGGCTCTTGATACTGCATGGATCAAGAACGGTAAGGTTGTCCCTGATTTCTATAATGAGACAGCAACCCCGAACCCGTACGTGTTCAGAGGTGTTTGCTCTCTTAAGGATATGCCTCCTGTTATGCAGCAGGCTCCGTTTGAGGAGGGTTCTTTTGGCCTTGACGGCAATACAAGGGAACTTAAGTTCAAGTTCTCGAGGAAGGTGCTTGTTGACAACAATATGGAGGCTTCGGAGAGAGTGGTTGCATACGTCGGCAATGAGGTTTGGTTTCCTTCATGGTCTCCAGATGAACAAAGTCTTGTGATTACCCGTCCGTCCAAGTATACATCTCCTCTTGCAGGTGATACGGAGATTCGTATTATCCAGATTTATGGAATAGGTACAGATTGTGGAGAAAACGTGATTTTACATTATCATTTCGGTGAATTCAGCAATACCATATCCGCTCTCCGGATTGAATCTGACTGGAGAAGTGAGGCTCCAACTGAATTAACCGGCTTTAATCCTGCAAGTACTTATGTACATGATGCAAGTTCATCATTCAGAAAAGGAAGCAACTCATCTTCCAAAAAAGCCAAGAGCCGTGTACATGCTATGGGGGCAAGCTATCCTGACAACTGCGGTTATCAGCTTACAACCCAGTCTTCATCAACAGGTGCCGGAAAGACAGGTAACGTATATACTATTATTCATTTTGACAAGGCCGAAGATTGCATCATACAGTTCAAGGCTACAGGATGGTCCTATAGCAGCAATAAACTGCCAGGCATACCGGGTTACCTGTATTTCTATCCGAAACCTGACGGTGAACTGGCAGACGGCAATGACAACGGTTTTGCAATACTTGAAGCATGCCAGAAGACTGAAATAGGAACGTTTACGCCTACCACATTTGTAAACAAGGGTGACATCGAAGACAAGGATACAGGAGAATGGCCTGTTGATGTTGAGACCTTCAATTTCAGTTTCACTGTACCTGAGGCCGGTGATTATGTATTTGAATGGGCTACAAAGAATGGTAATAAGGATGGTGTTTTTATTGGCAACTACTCTATCAGCAGCTCAACAGCCGGAGATTTGTCAACACCATACGTAAATAGACTTGTCAATGCCGTTGCTGCGGCACAGGCCAAACTTGATGCTGTTACTGAAACCAAGTACAAGGGTGCTGATTACAATGCTCTGGCGCAGGCTGTAGCAGAAGGTCAGACATTCATGGGCAATTCGCCAAGTCAGTATGATAATGAGGTGGCTTATATCAATGCAAGTGTAAAGGCACTGGATAGCCGCATGGCATTGGTTGACCTGTTCTATGAGACAGAGAGCAATGTTGAGGTTAAACTGTCAGATTTGGCAAACTATAGCAGGCTTAATGCCTATCAGTCTCTTGAAGCACATCTTTCTGCCAATGCCAACTTTGACTGCTCAACCCATACGGAAGCGGAACTTACAGCAGAGATAGAACTCTACGAAAGTGAAATGGCTACACTTGATGCACGCTTGGCTCTGATTGAAGAGTTCAATGCCAAGATTACAGAGACCGAAGATCTTGTCTATGCAAATGATGCCCGTACGGATTATGAAGAGTATGAAGCCATGGTCAATGCATATAATGTTGCTATGGTATATGATGTGATCAAGTCTTCAGATTATGAATTGACCCAGGAATACAATGCTCTGGCCGATGCCCGGAGAGCGTATGTGTTCAGATATGACCATTATGTGGCCAAGACCAGACAGACCAAGGAACTTTATGAGTTGGCAAGTATGCTTGGCTATGAGTTTAATGATGAAATCCAGTATGCCGTGGCTATGGTTGAGGATGAGGATTCTGAACTTGTCAGTATCCTGCGTGAGGCTGCCATCCTACAGATTCTAAGAAAATATTGTCTGGCCGATGACTATGAGCTTGATGAATTATTTGGCCTGGATGTGAGCGCTCTTATTCCTAACTACTATTTCTATACTGAGGCTGAAATCGGGCGTGATCTGGAACTTAACAGCAGCGGTGTGTGGAGATTAAAAAGGGAGGAGAATACTACAGCCTTCCCGAACTGGACCATTACGCCTTCCTCAAGCGGCAATTGGACTATATCAAAGCCGATGATTGGTGATGAAAGTGTTTTTGACTGGGAAATAGACGGACACGTGTTCATAGGAGGCTTGAGAAGTGAAATTCAGACAAAAGGCGATATCACTACAGAGATTACCGGTCTGCCGGTAGGTTATTATAATGTTGGCATGTATGCATATAATCGGACAAGTGACCTTTATTATGAATTTAGAACAGATGTCGCTGATTATAGCGGTAAAGTCAACGTAGACATGAACAATGGAAGCAAGTTTGATTATAAGGAGATTTTCTTGGATTCTGTCATGGTAGTAGGTGACCTTGTTTATATTATAAACCAGAGATCAATTTCAAGTGGTCAGTTTGATATGAGAGAGGCAGTCCTATACCTCTGTGGAATACATCCGGAGTATGATTATTATGGTGACATGTTGGAGCAGGAGTCAAAGTTGACTGCACTCTTGAGCAATTATACATTTAACTCGGGTGGTTCCGACACTATACCGTCTGATCCGTTGGCTGCGGCCAGAATGACGTTGAACCGTGCCATATCCAATGCCCAACGTATACTTGACAAAGCAGGTGACTACATTTATGCAGGTCAGGACTATGACCGTCTGGCTACAAGTCTGTCACAGGCCAGTGAATCCATGGGTACGTATGGATATGAGTACGAGTTCTACAATATGGCTGATATGCTGAACTCCTATGCAAGTATAATGTCTGATAGGATAGATTGTGTAGATTATTTCCAGAGTTGTCTTGGATCAGCTTCAAATGCTGTTTCGGAGTATAGCAGCTACTCTTACCTGACAGAGTACTCAGAACTTAATACTCTCTATCGCAAGGTATCCCGCATGAGTTGCTCCGGCATGACTGCCGATGAACTGTATTCCTGGGCATATAATCTCAATGATGCCCTGAATTCTCTATATAACGGCATTTATACTGCGGAGAACGGTGTTCATCGTATTTATCTGGGATCCGGAATGTCATGTAAGGCGGGCTCAGAGCTGGTGATACCTATTAAGATGCAGAACACAAGACCTATGACAGCGTTCTCGTTCAAGGTGGAACTTCCATCCGGTATGTCTCTGATTAGTGCGGAACTGAACGGAAACCGTATGAACGGCCATAAGTTGTCTTATAGCGAGACATCCAACTGGTGGGGTGGTTGTGTCATTTCTTTGGCATGCATCTCTTACCAGAACAATACTATTAGAGGAAATGACGGTGATATTGTCTATCTCACGGTTAGCGTTGATCAGACCATGTCCGGTTCATACAGCATTGGTGTCTATGACATAGTCCTGACAGAATCACCTGTCAAGGAGTTGAATCCTGATAGCTACTGGGCTTATGTTGATGTACAGGAGTACATGCTGCCTGGTGATGTCAATATGGATGGCAAGATAACCATTACCGATGCCGTAGGTGTTGTGGCTTTCATAATCAAGGCTGATGTTACAGGACTGGATTATGGTGCCGCCGATGCCAATGGAGACGGCTATGTGGATGTATCCGATGCCGTCTGGATTGTGAATCGGGTGATAGGCATCCAGTATGCAATGCCACGTGACGGCAGACGTGAAATAAGCTCTACGCTGAGAGTAGGTGATGTGGGAAATGAAGCCGGCAAGTCACTTCCCTTATGCATTTATGGAGTTCAGGATGAGATTACCGCAGTCCAGTTCAATATTACATTACCGGCTGGCGTAAGCATCAAGTCCATGAATACTGATAATAACCATGTCATTCTCTCCAACCTTCAGGATGACGGAACCTACGCCATAGTCTGCATGTCCATGACCAATAGTACGTTCTCAGGTGGTGGTGATGCGGCTCTCAAGTTGGAACTTTCTTATGACAGGTCATTCACGGGTGGTAAGGTCAAACTGGAGGGCACAAGGATAGTCACTCCCGATGGCCGTACCAAGAACATGGCGACTGTCTTGTTCCCGCTGCGCGCCGGTGACAAGACCGGAATCTATGGAATAGGAGCCGAAGACCAGTCTGAGATGTATGACCTGCAGGGGCGTCCGATCGACAACGCAAACGGAATCTACATCCGCGAGGGCAAGAAACTGATAGATGTAAAGTGATTTTGCAGTCAGTATACTGAAAGAGAGGGACCGGACATCTATCCGGTCTCTCTTTTTATTATCTTTATGGCCGGCTAACCTAAACAGATATATGAGACAGTATATAGAACAGAACAGAGAGAGGTTCTTTGAGGAACTATTCTCCGTATTGAGAATCCCGTCAATAAGTGCCAAACAGGAGAACAAACCGGATATGGTGCGGTGTGCCGAGCGATTGAAAGAGTTGCTTCTTGAGGCCGGTGCCGATATGGCTGAGGTTATGTCCACCAGCGGCAATCCGGTGGTTTTTGGGCGTAAGATGGTCGATCCGTCGCTTAAGACTGTGCTGGTGTATGGCCATTATGACGTGCAGCCGCCGGAACCACTTGAGAAATGGCATACTGACCCGTTCGAGCCTGTAATCCATGACGATGCCATCTGGTGTCGCGGAGCCAACGATGACAAGGGACAGCTGTTTATGCATATAAAGGCGTTTGAGTATCTGGTACGTACCGGACAGCTTAGGCATAATGTAAAGTTCATTTTTGAGGGCGAGGAGGAGATAGGCAGCCCGTCCCTGCCGGAATTCATCAAAGCCAATAAGGAACTGCTTGCCGCCGATGTATGCCTGGTATCTGATACTACCATGATATCGGACAAGGTTCCTTCAATTAACTGCGGTATGCGTGGACTGGCATATCTGGAGGTTAAGGTTACAGGTCCCAACAAGGACCTGCACTCAGGCCATTACGGCGGTGCTGTGGCTAACCCCATAAACGTGCTGTGCGATATGATTTCATCACTCATTGACAAGGACGGACGAATTACGGTGCCCGGTTTCTATGACAAGGTTGTGGAACTTACTCCCGATGAACGTAAGATGCTGGCACGCGCCCCATTCGATATGGATGAGTACAAGCAGTTCCTGGACATCAAAGAGGTTAAGGGTGAGAAGGGATACACCACTCTTGAACGTACCGGTATACGTCCGTCACTTGACGTGTGCGGAATATGGGGCGGCTACACGGGACAGGGTGCCAAGACCGTGCTCCCCAGCGAGGCCCATGCCAAGATATCTATGCGCCTGGTCCCCAAGCAGACCAGTGCTGAGATTTCAAAACTCTTTATGGATCATTTTCTGAGTATCGCTCCGCCTTATGTCAAGGTTGAGGTGACACCTTTTGAGAGCGGTGACGGGTTCCTGATTCCAATCTCATCGGATGCATACAAGGCAGCCTCACGTGCCATAGGTGAGGTCTACGGTATTGAGCCGGTTCCAAGCCGTGGCGGTGGAAGCATTCCTATTCTGGCGGAATTCCAGAAAGTGCTTGGTCTGGATCCCCTGCTTATGGGATTCGGTCTGGAGCGCGATACCATACACAGTCCTAACGAGAGCTATCTGTTGCGTCAGTTCTTTGGCGGTATGGAGAGTATAGCACTCTTCTACAAGTACTATTGAAAAAGATAAACGGCACTACCTTCATCAGGCGGTGCCGTTCCGGAATTACTAAACTATTGTCTTATTATCTCAAATGTTATAACTCAAAAGAACTGTTGCGGTAGAATTCCAGCAGGGCGGTGTTGAACAGGTACTCGTAGCGGTACTTGAGCACATCGGCCTGCGATGTTACCAAGCGGTTCTTGGACTCGTTGAACTCCGTGATGCTGGCTTTGCCGCCCTCATACTTGGCCTGCACCAGGTCAAATGATTCCTGTGCGCTGGCCTCAACAAGTTCACTGCTCTCATATCGGCTTTTGGATGCGACCGCGTTGTAATATGCCTGCTGTATCTCCTTGTAAAGAGTCTTCTTGGCATTGTCCAGCTGCATCTGCTGATTCATGCGGTTGAGCTGGGCGGAACGCACGTTATTGCGGTTGTTCCCCCTTGAGAATATGGGTATGCTCAGGTTGAGCCCTATATATTGGCTGAAATTGTTCTTGAGCTGGTCACCCAGTGGGTCAGACTGGAATTTTGATGTGGTGTAGTAGTTGGTTCCGGCGCCTGCGCTCAGCGATAGCGTTGGGTAGAATCCGGATTTGGCAATATCAATGCTCTTGCCGGTCTGTTCCAGACGCAACTCCTCACTCTTAATAGACGGCTTTATGCCTAATGCCTGTTCATATATTATCTCCGGGCTGTCCGGTATATTGAACTCAAGTTCACTGTTGTCAGGTGCCTCTATCTCAAACCCTTCGGGTGATGGGAGTTCCAGCAGTTGGGTGAGCGTAAGGATGCTCATGTTCAGGTTGTTTTCTGCCTGAATCACAGAGAGGTTGCTCTGTGCCAGCGTGGCTTTCTGCGATGCTACCTCGGCGCTGCTGGCCTTACCTATGGCTGCCAGCGCGGTCAGGCGCTCTACCTGCATTGAGTCTATTGTTACCTGATTTCGGGCCACATCCAGTATGCTGCGGTTATAGACAATCTGTATGAATGCCTGCGCCACCTGTACGCGGACATCGTCCTTGATACGCTCCAGGTCACTCTTGGCGGCCTCAAGGCTCAGTTCTGCCAGTTTGATGTTTTCCGTAATGCGGTGGCCGGCAAACAGCGTAACGTCAGTACCTATGCTGAACGATGTGCTGGTGGTATTGGTGTTTGCATAGGTGTTGTCGGCTGTAAGGCCGCGTCCGAATGACCAGTTCTGGGATGCTCCGGCCGATACTCCCGGCAGACGGTTATTGCGTGCGGAGTTGTATTCGATATCGCGGTTTTGCGCGGTGATGTCGCTCTGGCGTATCTGGATGTTGTTCTCTATGGCGTAGTCAATGCACTGCTGCAGAGTCCAGCCATCGGCGGCATTTGCCGTGCCGGCAGTCAGCATGGCTGCCAACACTATTGATATTGCTTTGGTTTTCATATTCATTCTTCTGTTTCAGTTGATTCCTGGCTCTGTGAAGTCTCGGGCTGTTCATCCTCTATGATGCGAGGTCCGCGTACGGTATCGCCTTCACTCAGACCCTCCTTGATCTGTATGTTGACGCCGTCGCTAAGTCCGGTGGTAACTTTGGTCTTTGTGTAGGTGCCGTCCTGGGCCTTCTTGTAAACGTATGACTCTTCCTTTACGAACTCAAGTGCACTCTCGGGTACGGTCAGTACGTCTGTTGCCTTTTCCAGGTCAATCTGTGCGTTGGCGCTGTAGCCTGAGCGGATTACGTGCTCAGAGTCTACCTTTACGGCGGCCTTTACCTTGAACTGGTTGGCTCCGTTATTCTCGACAGCCTTGGGCGATATGTACTCCAGGTCGGCATCGAAAGTATAGTCTTTAAGGGCGCCGATGGTGATGGTCAGGGGCATTCCCTCGTACAGGGAACCAACCTCAGTCTCATCAATCTGGCCCTCAAATATCAGGTCGTTCATGTTGGCAACGGTTGCAACGGTGGTACCGTCATTCAGGGTGTTGGCCTGGATGACCGAGTTACCCACCTTTACGGGGATATCCAAAATCAGACCGGTTATGGTAGAGCGTATCAGGGTTGAGCTTGATGTGGCGTTCTTGGATGATACGCCGTCACGGATTACCTCGAGTGACTCCTGTGATGCGGCATACTCCTCCTTGGCCTGGCTCAGGGCCTGCTCGGTCTTTTCATACTCCTCGGCACTGATAAGGTTCTTGTCAAAGAGGGCCTTCTCGCGGTCAAAGTTGGTCTGAGCCTGCTTGAGGTTTATTTCCGATAAGCGCACGCGGCTCTGTGCTGCGGAGAGTGAGTTCATATCGGGAATGACGGTGAGTCTTGCAATGACCTCGCCCTTCTGGACCATCTGGCCTGCCTCCTTGAATATCTCGGCTATGATACCGTTAATCTGGGGCTTGATGTTGACCTCGTTGCGGGGTACTATCTTACCTGTTAGGACGGTGCTGCGTGCCACATCCTGCTTCTTTGCGGGGAGTTCCTGGTAACGGATCTGTTCCGGCTGGGAGTTCTTGTACAGGAATACGAATGTTCCTATGAATGCTACTGCTATGAGTGCTACTACGATGTACTTGATTACTTTTTTCATATCTGTTTTATTTTTCGTTTTCAATTATTGTTATTCGTCACGCATTGCGTCAACCGGTTTGACTGCCATCGCACGGAGTGCGGGTGCAAGTCCTGCAAGGGCTCCCAGCAAGGCCAGCAGTACTGCTGCCAGTATGGCGGTGTTGAATGATATCTGGAATGTGGCATCGGATGAAACCTTTTCGAATATATTGAGCAGGAATACCGCAAACATTATTCCGGCGCTTCCGGCGGCCAGCGTAAGTGCTATGCTCTCGGTTATTATCTGTGTCAGTATCTCACCCGGCATGGCACCTATGGCACGGCGAATGCCTATCTCGATGGTACGCTCCTTAACGGTTACCATCATGATGTTGCTTACTCCTATGCAACCTGCCAGCAGGGTACCCAGGCCGACCAGCCAGATAAGGAAGTTGAGTCCGCGGAACAGGTTGTCCACTATCATGAATATCTCCTCGGTGTTGAGAATCTGCATGGCCTCAAGGTCATCGGGGTCAAATGAGTGCTGACGGGCCATGATAGAGCGTATGCGGGGCTCCAGTACGCTGGTATGTATGCCTCCCTTGGCGGTCAGGCATATAATGTCCACAATGTTACCGCGGTTGTATATGGTTGCGGCAAGGGTTTCGGGAATCATGAGCGAGTAACTGGAGTTGCTGTTGATGCTTAACATGCTCGAAGACATATCCACTCCAACAACCTGAAAGTAAATCTCACCGGACTTTATGAATTTGCCGCAGGGGTCACCGCCGTCGGGAAACAACTGCTCGTAAACGCGCTTGCCTATTATGCATACCTTACGTTTCATGATGATATCGGTTTCGTTCAGATAGCGTCCGTAGCGCATCTTGGGCTGTTCAATCTTGCAGTAATCCGCACTGACACCCCTGATGGCGGCAGATGTGGAGTGTTCTCCGTATTCCACTGTGTTGCCCCATCCGCTTATCATGGGCGATACTACGTCAAGTTCGGGAATCATCTGCTTGAGACGGTCTATGTCCGTACGTGTAAAATTCCAGTACCGGCCCTCCGGCAGCCCTTTATAGGGCTTGGATGTGTTGGACGATATCAGGACCATGGTGTTGCTGGCAAATCCTCCGAAATTCTCCTGGAGCAGTCCTTTCAGACCTTGTCCGCCGCCAATCATGAAGAGCAGCATGAACAGTCCCCAGAATACTCCGAATCCGGTAAGTATGGTACGGCGGCGATTCCTTGTGAGTGAATCGGCAGTCTCTCTTAATGAATCTATATCGAATCTCATTTTTTTAACTTTGGCGTTGGCTTTGGCTTTTATTCTGTTCAGTCTGCTCTAAGTGCTTCAATGGGTCTTACGCGCGCAGCCTTGACAGCCGGGAAAAGGCCGGCTAACGTGCCTGCGATGACCAGAAGTACGGTTGATTTTATTGCCTCACTCAATCCCACCGTGGGGTTTATAAGCAGGCGGATGCTCTGTCCGAACATATCCATTGTTTCCTGACCTAAGGTATGGTCCATGATGATGCACGCTATCATGCCCAGCACCATTCCGATGTATCCAAAGAATGCGGTTATTGCCACACTCTCGGCTATTATAAGTTTGGTGATGTTCCAGGGACCGGCGCCTATGGCCTTGCGTATTCCGAACTCATGGGTACGCTCCTTTACGGTTATGAGCATGATGTTGCTTACACCTACAACACCGCCCAGCAGCGTAAACAGACCTACTATCCAGAGTCCGGTGTTGAGTATGCTTCGACCCTTGTTCATCTGCATGTTCTGGGTAAACTGGTTCCAGATATAATAGGCACTCTCGTCATCGGGGGCTGCACTGTGGCGGGCGTTTAGTATCTTTTTGAGTCGGAGTTCGAATGCCTCGTTCTCAGCCTCAGTCTCAAGTCCGTTGAACGTAAAGGCTATCAGGTCCAGGTCATTGGTCATTCCGAATAAAGACCTTGCCGTGGTGTAGGGTATATAGAGTTCGCGGTCATTGCGGTTCTCAAAGGCATGACGCACGCCTACTATGGTAAATACCAAATTGCCTACCTTGAGTTTCTTGCCCACAAGGCTGGCGTAATCTGTTCCGCCTTCAAGCAGGTTCTTGGCCAACATGTGGGTGATAACCATCACTTTGCGCTTCTCAGCAATATCCAAGTTGTTTATAAACCGGCCAGCCAGTATCTCAATATGGTTCATGTCGGCTTGAGCGGGAAATGTGCCGTTCAGCCCCATGCTGTTAAAGTGCTTCTTGCCGTAGGTTACCGCGAATCCGCCTTTTGAGACCGATGTGGTTACCTGGTCAATAATGTCGGGAAACTGTCTGGCCAGAAGTGTCATATCCTGTTCGGTCAACGTCATGAACCGGCCGGTCTTGTATCCGTTATAGGGCTGAGATGTTACGCTGGGATAGATTTCCATGGTGTTGGTGGCAAATCCCTCGCTGTCCTGATTGAAGGAGTTCATCAGTCCGTTTCCGGCACCCAGCAGCACGATTATCATGAATATACCCCATGCAACGGAGAATCCGGTAAGGCTGGTGCGCAGCTTGTTGCGGCGTACGCTCTCCCATATTTCAGTAAAAAGGTCGTGCATGGTTTTACTTCATTATTGTGGTTGTGCCGAATGCTGATGCGTTGTGCTGCATGTTGTCCTCAATCTGGCCTATTACACCGTCCCTGATGTGGATGATGCGGTTGGTGCAGTTGGCGACACCGCTCTCGTGGGTTACCACAACGATGGTGATTCCTTCCTCACGGTTAAGGCGGCTCAGCAGTTCCATGACCTCGACCGATGTCTTGGAGTCAAGTGCACCGGTGGGCTCATCGGCCAGTATTATCTGAGGTTTGGTGATGAGTGCGCGGGCTATGGCCACTCTCTGTTTCTGGCCGCCCGACATTTCGTTGGGGTAGTGGGTTGCCCACTCTTTAAGGCCCAGGCGGTCCAGGTATTCCATGGCCATCTGGTGACGCTGCCTGCGTCCTACGCCCTGATAGAACAGGGGCAACTCCACGTTCTCAACGGCTGTCTTGAAGGAGATGAGATTGAATGACTGGAATATGAATCCTATCATGCGGTTACGGTAATCAGCAGCCTGACGCTCGGTCAGGTCCTTGATGAGCTTGCCGTCCAGGTAATACTGACCGGTATCATAATTGTCAAGGATTCCCAATATATTAAGTAAGGTGGACTTTCCGGAACCGGATGCACCCATTATCGATACGAATTCGCCACGTTCAATACCCAGGTTTATTCCTTTCAGTACGTGCAGCGGTTGTCCGTTGTTATAGGTCTTGTTTATGTCCTTGAGTTCTATCAGCATACTTAGAAAAGGTTATTGTTCTGTTTGTTTAGTGTCTTAGTTTATTAGTACACCGCAAAGGTATGTTGAATATTTGAGGTGACAATGGCTTTGACATGAGATTAACATAATTTTCATTTCTGTCATATTTGACGCTATCCTGACGCATGTCATCTGTTATTGTTATGCCCAAAATTATGTTTTCAAGCATATTTAAGTTATATTTGCAAGTCAATTTGAATTATTCACTTTTGTTTATGAAATACAAGTTTATTCCACTGATTGCCGCATCTCTTGTAATGCTGCTTTCGGGTTGTAAGGACGACAAACCCAAGTATGGCGCTCCTATGACTGTAAAGGTGTTCGGAGTCACCGGTCGTCTTGATCTGGAACCCGGGTCACAACTGGGCCTTACCGTGAGTGATCCCGTGGATGCCGACAATGTACGGCTTACAGTATCGGACAAGGGACAGATAATACCTGAAAAGGAGATTAAATGGGGGTATGACCAGTCATCATCTTCCAGGTTCTTTGCATACTATCCGTATGACGCTTCTTATTCCGGGCAGGAAACAGTCACCGTCAAGATTCCTGCCGATCAGAGCACTGCCCAGAAGATGCTCAAGGGAAACCTGCTGACGGCAGTTGCATCGGGAGGACCGAAAGAGTCATCAGTGACAATGAAACTGACCCATGCCATGTCGGCCATGTCGGTCTCATTTGACAACCGTACCGGTGAGAAGATAACTTCAATGACAGTGAACGGCTTTATGACAGAGGGTAAACTGAACTTCATTACAGGCGCATTGGTAGCTACAGGCGTAAAGATGGAGATAACACCCATGCGTTCCCCTGCCGACGATAACACTTTCAGTTTCATTTATATTCCACAGGATGTTTCGCCATATTTCACAGTCACGTTGGCGTCGGGCAAGAAGATGACGTTCACTTTTGACAACTATTGCCACGAATATCCCGGCAAAATATTGAAATTGGTGATACAATTTGACAGTTCTACACCCGAGGCCAATATCCTGCCGTTGACAGGCATGAATATGACTCAGTGGACAACGAACGGTATCCCTCAATTCTCGGCCGGAATACCGTATGTGAATCTGGCCGGACTTAAGACTATCCAACCGGAGGAAGACGGTTATTTTGAAGCCTACATAAACATGGCTACCGTTACTGCGGTTGATGAGACAAGTTCTGATGTCAAGGGAGTGATTCTTGAGGATGAAAGTGCGGCCATTCATGCATGGGCTTATTATAATTCACCACTTGAAGTTGGAAGCACTGTAATCGGACTTGTTGCCGGCTTTATGGATAAGCCTTCTGATGACGAGTTCCATATATTCCACTTCTATGTAAACGATGCCACGGTGGGTAAGACAGATGAACTTCCGTGTACGTTAGGAAGGTTTGATTCGCTGGTTTCAAATATCGGTAACTGGGATTATCGTAGGATGCAGTTCAGGAACGTTACCCTGAAAGAGGCTTTTGACAATGGCCGTGCTGTATTTGAACAGGGTAATACCTCTGTCAGTGTAGTTTGTACCGGTCTGAAGAACGGATTGGTTAAAGGTGCAAAGGGTGACCTTATAGGTTTTCCTGTTAGTTCGGGGTCTGACATAATGATTATGGTTTATGACTTTGCCCAGTTTGAGTCATTTACAAAGGATGCAACGGATAATGTACTCACAAGGGCCCGGGTTTACGGACTGTACGATATTTCCGCTCCCGATACAGCGGTGTATACCCTTACCGGCAAGGATGCTGATGTTCAGTATTCAATGAGGATTTTTGATTACGGACGTACCATGCAGGTTGCCGATACCCGTAATGATGAGTCGCAAATGTTCCTTTTATATGACTGTGACGTTCCGGTGGTGGGTCATGAATATAAGGTTGCATACGTTGTATCGGGCAAAACTGAGAAAAAAGGTTCCACATTATATATGGAATGCATAAAGGTTGATGATAATACCGCTTGGCTGGTTGACAGGTCAGGCACAACAGGTTTGGTTCTTGCATTATGAAAAATAGATTTACATTAGCGTTTCTGGTTCTTTTGGGTCTGTCAGCTTTGTCTGTAAGGGCAGAGTTCGTAAAACCTGAGACAGCGGCAAAGTTTGCCCGCGGCATATTGGGTATGGATGAAACGCCCGTACCGGAAAAAGAAGTTTCCATGCGTGCTGCAGGTCGTGACGGTGAGGCTGTGACTCCCGATTATTATGTATTCAACAATCCTAAGGGCGGTTGGGTGATAATCGCCGCCGATGATCGTGTCAACCCGGTTATAGGTTATTCACATGACGGATCATTCGTCACTTCCGGTATGCCTGAAAATCTCAAATGGTGGATGGAAGGAGTAACTCAAACGATAGACCTTATACGCGAACAGGAGCTGGAAGCCACTCCATTGGCTAGGGAGGTCTGGAACAACGTAATGAAAGCTGATGATCCCGGGATGGACATAAAAGTCATTCAGACCGCAGAATGGGGTCAGGGTACACCTTACAATAATTATTGTCCTATAGTACTGTCTGAGAATATGCGTTCCGTAACCGGTTGCGTTGCCACCGCTATGGCTATCATAGCCCGGTATAACCGTTGGCCAGAACATGGAACCGGCGTGATAGGCGGTTATGAAACCAGGTCCCTTAAAACCTATATACCGCCTTACTCCATTGATAGTCATTATTATGACTGGGATAATATGCCTTTGACCGACGCTGCCGGCAGAAACTCTTCATGGGACCAGAATCAGATTAATGAGGTTGCTCAGATAATGCATGACTGCGGCGTCATGGTTAATATGGACTATACCAATTATTACGGTTCGGGAACCCATACCGGAAAGGTTGCTGAAGCAATGAAAAAGAATCTTTCATATTCGGAGTCGGCAGTGTTTATAAGCAGGTCTTCATATTCATTGGACAGTTGGTATTCCATTATCAGGAATGAGATTGATGAGGGCAGAGTGGTGTTGTATGCCGGTACCGGCCCGTCGTCAGGCGGACATGCATTCGTATGTGACGGATATGATGCAGACGGCTCTATGTTACGTTTCAATTGGGGATGGAAAGGTTCCTGCAACGGTTTCTATACTCTTGACCTGGATCTGACAAAGAAAATAAAGGATTGCTCGTTCCCCGATGATCAGGATGCCATAATAGGTCTGGCACCCGATACAACCAAGATAGAACAGACAGAAAAGACAATGTTGACCCTTGTCCAAGCCCAGGATTTCTATGGAATTAAACCGGATTATTCTGAAAACACTATATCTGAAGGTTCAGAGCTTAGATTTGTAATAGGCTGGTTTCAGAACAATGAATCTGTTGACCTTGAGTTGGAATTCAAGGTATGTCTTGAGGATAAGGAAGGGAATGTAAAACAGGAAGGGTGGCCTTTATCCGTTAAGCTGCCTGCCTGCAATGGCTACATATATCATGAACGGACAGATTATACCACTCTTACAGTGTCACCGCAATTGTCTGACCGTTTCAGATTATATATTAAAGACGAAGATGAAACATGGCGGGTTCTGCCGGGCAACAAAGACCTTCTGCCTGATGTGGACGGTGTAGTCTGTGGTGTTACGCCTGATCCTCTGATCATTGTTCCTGACGATTGTTCGGCCGGACAGGAAATAACGTTATCTCTGTCATTCGGATTTACTCATGTCAAGTCTGTCACGTGGACTGTGAACGATACTGAAATAAATGGAAACAAGGTGACGTTGGTTCAGGGAAAGAATGCCATACGTGCTGATGTGGAATATCTGGACGGGACCACGGGTTCACTGTTCAAGACCTTGCAACTGGAATAACATTTAATTATTAAAATATGCTTATGAAAAGATTTTCTGGCTTAATTGCCTTGGCTGCAGCGGCTCTGATGCTGTCTTGCGGCGGTGGAAAGTACGAGTATCCTTTCCAGAACCCTAAACTAAAGGTTGACAAGCGAGTTGATAACCTCATGTCCCTGCTTACTCCCGAGGAGAAGGTGGGACTTATCATGAACAAGTCCGTATCAGTGGACCGTCTGGGCATCCCGTCATACAACTGGTGGTCAGAGGCCTGCCACGGTGTACGTCAGGGCGGTTATACCGTATTCCCGCAGCCTATCGGCATGGGTGCATCATTCAACGAGCAGCTTGTTTATGATGTATTCAGCGCAGTGTCCGATGAGGCCCGCGCCAACTGGAACCGCTCCAACCATGACATCTTCAATGTACAGATGGGTGCCAACTACGTACCCGGCAATCCTGAGCTGACATTCTGGTGCCCCAATGTGAATATCTTCCGTGATCCCCGCTGGGGCCGCGGTCAGGAGGCTTACGGTGAGGATCCTTACCATATGAGCGTTTTGGGAGTTGCCAACGTAAAGGGTATGCAGGGCAATGACAAGAAATACTACAAGACCCATGCCTGCGCCAAGCACTATGCAGTGCACAGCGGCCCCGAGAGCCAGCGCCACCGCTATGATGCAGTGGTTTCAATGCGTGACCTGTGGGAGACCTACCTGCCCGCCTTCAAGGCTCTGGTTCAGGAGGGTAACGTACAGGAGGTTATGTGCGCATACAACCGTTATGAGGGCGAGCCCTGCTGTGCAAGCGACCGTCTGCTCACCAACATACTGCGTGAAAAGTGGGGTTACAAGGCAATCGTGCTGACTGACTGCGATGCCATCAACAACTTCTACAACCGCAACCAGCACGGCACACACCCGGATGCAGAGAGTGCATCGGTCGATGCTGTCCTGTCAGGTACGGACCTGGAGTGCGGTAAGGCATTCATGTCACTGACCAAGGGTCTTGAGGACGGTAAGATTAACGAGGCCGATATTGACGTAGCTCTTCGCCGCGTTCTTAAGGGACGTTTTGAGCTGGGTATGTTCGATCCCGCCGAGATGCTTCCTTGGGCCAACTACGGTGAGGACGTAATAAGCAGCGAGAAGAATGACCAGCTGGCAGTCGAGGCTGCACGCCAGTCAATGGTACTGCTTAAGAACAACGGTGTCCTGCCTCTTAGCAAGAACATCAAGAAGCTGGCCGTAGTAGGTCCTAACGCTGATGACAAGGGCATGATGAACGGTGAGTACGGCGGCAGCCCCACACAGGAGCATTCACGCTCTCTGCTGGACGGCATAAAGAAGTTCTTCCCCAACACCGAGATTGTTTATGACCGCGCCTGCGAAATCCGCAACGAGTACTATACAACTTACTATACTCAGGACATCAACGGTGGCAAGGGTCTCAAGGGCGAGTTCTGGAAGAACACCAACTTTAGCGGCGCTCCCGCAGTTACCGGTAACTATACAGAGGCTAACTTCAGCAACTTCGGTGCCTACAACTTTGTTGAGGGTCTGGATCAGGCCGATAACATCTCCGCACGTCTTACCGGTAAACTGGTCGCTCCGTTCACCGGCGATATGAGCTACAACATCAGCTCAGATAACGGCTACAAGCTCTATGTAAACGGACGTCTGGTCGAGGAGGCTAAGGGCGGCCAGGGTGGCCGTGGCGGCTTTGGCGGATTCGGCGGCGGATTCGGCGGTTTTGGCGGCCGTAGCGGAATGCAGCAGATGAAGTCATTCAAGGTTACCAAGGGCCAGACATATGACATCAAGATTGAGTATACTCATGAAACAGGTCAGTTTGCACGCCTGAACGCCCAGTTCTGCGTACAGAAGATAGCTGAGTTTGAGGATCTGGGTCAGAAACTGGTTGACCAGAATGTTGACGCTATCATTATTATTGGTGGTATCACTCCTTCAATGGAGGGTGAGGGCGGTGACAAGCCCGATATCGAGATCCCGGCCGTTCAGCAGCGCCTTATCCGTGCCATGCACGCTACCGGCAAGCCTGTCATCTTTGTTGACTGCGCAGGCTCATGCATGGGATTCGGAAGCCTTGAGGATCAGTTTGATGCCCTTATTCAGGCATGGTATCCCGGTCAGGGCGGTGCTCAGGCTCTTGCAGAGATCCTGAACGGTGACTGCAACCCCAGCGCCAAGCTGCCTGTTACATTCTACAAGTCAACTGATCAGCTGCCCGAGTTCACTGACTACTCAATGGAGGGACGTACATATCGCTACTTCCGCGGCGAGCCTCTCTATCCGTTCGGATATGGTCTGAGCTACACCACTTACAAGTACGGTCAGGCTACTTTGTCCAAGAACTCGATGAAGAAGAACGGCAGCGTTACCATCACCATCCCGGTTACCAATACCGGCAAGCGTGAGGGTACAGAGATCGTTCAGGTTTACGTAAAGAGTCTGGATAATCCAAATGCTCCTATCAAGGGCTTGCAGGGATTCCAGCGCGTGACACTTAAGGCAGGTGAGACCGGCAATGCTGTCATCACTCTTACCGGCAAGTCATTCCAGTACTATGACGAGAAGATTGATGAGGTATCAACCTTCAGCGGCAAGTACAAACTGCTGTACGGCTCATCATCGGCCGACAAGGACCTGCAGTCACTCGACTTTGAGGTTCTCTGATTTGAAATAGTACTGACCTTTGCCGATGGAGGATTTGCCAAAGTTGATGGCGTTTTTGGGGCATCGGTGATAGCAGCTCATACAATTTGTGCAATGACCGTTCCAGTGGGGGCGGTCATTCTGCATTGTGATGTTTTGGAGCGGACAGTTTTTGGCGCAGATTCCGCAGCCGATGCAGTCATCCGATACGGTGAACTTGCGGTCGGTTATGAGAAGGCCGTAGAAAAGGGGCTTTAGGATATTGGATTTGAGGAATGATGAACCGCCCTTAAGTCTGTCAAAATTGCCTTTGGCGCGCTGCTGTATAAGCTTGACAGTCTCTTCCAGACTTTCTTTTGTGGCGCTGATTTTGCGCTCCGCGTTCTCAGGCGTGTCCAGTTTGAAACCGGGCAGGTTGACATAGGTCTCGGGCATCTGGAACGAGAAGAATGCATCGAGTGTGAGGCCCTGTTTGGCAAGGTCTTTCTTGAGGTGCTTTATCGTGAGTCCGGTCTCGTCGCCGCAGGTGCAGGCTGCGAATATGTAAGCCGGTTTTCCCTTGATGCAGGCCGTGCGCAGAAACTCCGATACCAGTTTGGGTACGGACCATGAATATACCGGAAAGACTATTCCCAGAACATCATCGGGGCCGAATTCCAATGCCGTTCCCTGGCGGGCTGCGTCGGGGATGAATATCATGTTGCTGTCACCGAGTTCCTTAGACAGGGTATCGGCCACAAAACGGCTGTTGCCGCATCCTGAGTACCAGAGTATCATATTACAAAATCCATTTTAATGTCATTGTCATCGGTGGGAACGCAGGGCAGTTTCTGGCAGTCAAAGCAGACTCCTGCCTTGACGGCGTGCGGCAGTTGTGGCAGCAGACGGTCGTAGAATCCGCGGCCGCGTCCCATACGGTTTCCCTGGGCATCGAACGCACGGCCCGGGACAATGACGAGCGTTATGGGGCTCAGGTCATCGACCTGCTCTCCGTCGGGCTCGGGTATGCCGAACTGCTCTCCCGCATGTAAAGAACCGTTGTAAAGTTTTATTATCAGGTCATCACCTTGTACGGAGGGTAGGTAAAAGCGCTTGCCGGCAGCAGTCCATTTCTCAATGAATGCGGGTGTCTGTACCTCATCGTCCATAGACCAGTATGCAAGTATGTCCGTTGCGTTGCGGAATGCATCGGTCTTTTCCAGACGCTCCCAAACGGCTGCAGACTGGGCGGCTTTGCTCTCGGGAGTCATGACCGATACCAACTTTCTGATATGCTGGCGGGCCATTTTCTTGTCATCATGCATGGCCTGCATGCTGAATTCGCAGCCGCAGTAGCGCTGGTTGTAGAAATCCTGCTCACGGATTATCTCAGATCGGCGTTCCTGCAAACCTCCCTGGCGCCAGTTCTTATCCCAAAAGGTCAGCCCCTGAAACTGAGCGGCAGCCCACCGGCCAGCCTCCACTATCTGGTCATGCCGTTTCCATCGGCTTGAATCCAATGTGGATGTAAATAAGGTGAAACCATGTTCCGATGCATATCTGGCGGCACTCAAGAGACGCATCTTGAAGCACTCCAGACAGCGGGCACCTCGCTCGGGTTCAGCTTCCAGCCCTTTTATGCAGCACTGCCAGGCGGCGTGGTCATAATCGGCATCCACTATTTCCAGACCCTGCGCGGCGGCATATTTGGAACACTCCTGCTTGCGCACCAGATACTCCTCATAGGGATATATGTTGGGATTGCAGTAGTAGATGGTGGGAGTGTAGCCGTTTGACAGCATCCACTCAATGATGGCTCCGCTGCATGGTGCACAGCAGGTGTGTAGCAGGACTCGGTTCATTGATGGTGGTGATGGGTATGGATAGTGTGGCCTTTGCGGGCGCATTCAGGGCAGATTCCCTTGGCCATGTAGTTTACGCTCTCCACCCGGAACCCTTCTGGGTACTCCACCTGTGGAATGGGCAGTTCCTCAAGGCAGAAGGTGCGGTGACAGACCTCGCAGTGGAAATGAACGTGACGGTCATCGTCAATATCGCCATGGGCATGGCAGAGTTCGTATCGGACACCCTCGCAGCCGTCATCAATCTGATGAAGCAGGTGTTTCTCCTTGAAAAGCATCAGAGTACGGAATATGCCCGACTTATCAATAGAGTCAATCTTATCCTCCAACTCGGCCATAGTGACGGGGTGGTCAAACTCAGCTAATGCCTTTTGCACCAGCAACCGGTTTGCCGTCGGCTTCACTCCATGCTCAGATAATATCTTTTCAAGTTCTTCCATTTGTAGATATCTCGCAATAGGGACGATTTCATCCGTGAATTTTTCTGGGTATAGGTATAGGAAACCATGGCCGCCCGTGGGCTTGTGAACGGGAGGGGCCCGCCACGTAGTGGTGGGAGGGATAGGACCTTCAGGTCCGTAGTTTCAGATACCTATACACAAAAAATCACGGAGGAAAGCGTTCCTATTCTGTTAAACATTTGTCCAGTTCCTGCTTGATATACGCCTTATCCAGATTCTGGCCGATGAATACCAGCTTCTGCATGCGGTCACCATAGGTCTCGTCCCAATCGGCAGCCAGGGTGGGGTCAGAACGCAGCATGTTTGCCAACTGGTTCTCGGGCATAGTGGCGTACCACTGGCCTGCGTTCTTAAGGCTCATCTGCTTTCCGGCCTGCTCAAACAGGTAACAGATATCAAACTCATCGGTAAAGTAGCACATACCTTTGGTGCGGATGACGCCCTTGGGCCACTTCTTTGACACGAACCAGTCAAAACGGTTCAGATCCATTGGGCGGCGTGCATAATATACATAGGTGCCGATGCCATACTCCTCAACCTCACCTCCTTCATGGTCGTGATGGTGGTGATGGTGCTCGTGGTCATGATGATGCTCATGTTGGTGCTCATGCTCATCATGATCGTCATCGTCGTCGTCATGGTGATGATGTTCGTGCTCATCATCATCGTCATCATCATATTCCTGATGCTCCAGTTCAGAACCGCGTTTCTCAATCTCCTGAATCCAAGTGGCGCTGGTGGCAACACGTTCAAAATCAAATGAATTGGTATTGAGAATGTTATCCAGCTCAATATCACCATAGTCACATTCCAGTATGCGGGCGCGTGGCTGCAGGGCGCGGACAATCTTGCGTATGCGCAACAGTTCCTCGGCACTTACTTCGGAAGCTTTGTTAAGCAGCACTATGTTGCAGAACTCTATCTGTTGGATTACCAGGTTCTCAAGGTCCTCCTCGCCGATGTTCTTTTTCATCAGGTCATCTCCGCACCCAAACTCATCGCGGATGCGCAGTGCATCTACCACTGTAACTATACAGTCCAATTGCGGAATACCGTCTTTTGTATATTTGGCTTCCATGCGTGGAATTGACTCAATGGTCTGGGCTATAGGGCCGGGTTCGCATATTCCGCTGGCCTCGATAACGATATAATCAAAACGGTGCAGGGCTATGATCTGGTGCAGTTGCTCCACAAGGTCCATTTTCAGGGTGCAGCATATGCAGCCGTTCTGTAATGCGACCAGGCTGTCATCGTTCATTCCAACAACGCCGCCTTGTTGTATGAGGCTTGCATCAATGTTTACCTCACCTATGTCATTAACTATCACAGCGAACTTTATACCCTTGCTGTTGCTCAGAATCCTGTTAAGCAGGGTTGTCTTTCCGCTGCCCAGATAACCGGTGAGCAGCAGGACCGGTGTCTTTCCAATCATCATATTATAGAATCAAAATACGTAGTCAAGAGTCATATAAAGACCATATTCACCATCTCTTCTGTCAAAAGGTATGCCAAACGATATGGTGGGAATAAAATTGTAGTCGATAACGGCCTGTGCGCTTATTCCCCAGCTCATGTGGAGTTCGCGTGCCTTCTCGAGCATAGACGAACGGTATTCATCATAGGACATGTCTGTCACATTGTCATCGGCATATAATGCCTGGGTCTGACTGTCAAAACGGAATGGCCGGGTTATCATTCCGGCGTCAAAGAATGGGGTGATGACCGCGAATACCCTTCGCCGCAGAAAGGAAAAATCCATGACACGCGTGCGTAACTCCATATTGGTCCAAAGGTAGTCACTGCCAACTATCCTGTTGTAAAGTACACCCCGCAGGGTCGTTGCACCACCCAATCCGTCGGACGGTTTGAAATGCATGATATGGGGCTGGGTGTAAAAGGTGGGGTTGCCGGCCAAAGTACCCTGATAGGCCAGGCTGTATGCAATAACAATCCTTTCGGTACCCAGGCTTATGTATTGGCGGAAACGGGCGGCAAGTTTCAGGTAGTCATAACCGGTATTGAAAAGGTCAGGGGCTGCCGCCACGTTCACATCGGCATAGATACCTCTGGTGGGAGTGGCCTCTACGTTGCGGGTGTCATACTTGAGACCGGCCTGGAATTCCATCACATCGCCGCCATTGGACTCCTCATCCTGAATCAGACCCAGTTCGCGGTAGCGGTGGAACAGGGTGTTGTCAGGGTCATAGCCGTTCCAGTGCAACTCTTTTATCCAGTAGTGCCAGTGTTGAAGCTTAAAGGTCCAGTCCAGCCGGGCAGATAAATCTCCCTCCAGTTCCAGACGTGAATTCAGGTACTTACGGTCATAGCTGTAGTAGGCAATCCCTTTATCCTTATTTATATTAAGGTGTGGGTCATAATCATGTACGGCACCGTTGAATCCGTAGAACCAATAGAGCGGATTGTTGTCAAAATAGAGTTTGGCCGATGTCCTTATACCCGGAATAAGGTATCTGGAATCATAATGGAGCATATAGGAACTGGCGTGTTTTGAATATGTCAGCGCTTCCAGGCAGAGACGATGCCTGTAATTGGGATATAGCCCCCCGTAGTAGTTGATGTCAATGAAACCGCCTGCCATGAGACCGAAATCGGAGTCATATGCCAATGCCGGCATGGGGTTTACGGACCATCCGTCCCTGGATGCGGTTTTTTCAGCCTCTTGTCCCGATGCCCCCGCCGGAATTAGTACAAGAAACAGTGAAATAGTCAGGAACGGGTGGCTGGACATGGCTTAGAACAGGTAGTTGAACCCTATGTTGGTCCATAGTCCGTTCCCGTCATTTTCATCAAGTGCTTTTGCCGCCTCGAATGACACCACCATGTTGTGGTTCATTATCAGTTTGATGCCCACTCCGGTAGTGCAATGAATCCCATCTTCATTTCCGGAGAATAGACCGGATTCTTTCTGCTCGTCAAGACGGTATGGCTGAATTGTCTGACCGGCATCAAAGAAAGGATTGGTGGCTATCTGCCAGTTCTGGTTTATGAATTTGAAATCATAGATACGCCAACGTACCTCACCGTTGACCATAACCATTCCTTCACCCAAAACGCCGTTGCGGTTAATACCTCTTACAGATGCGTTTCCTCCCAAACCTTCTGTATAAAGCTTGCGGAAGAACATGCTGTTGATATTATTTGTGAAATAATACGGTATCTCACCGCTTAACTTGGCCTGGACAAGAAAACGGTAGGCAAATGTGAGCCTGTCGGAGAAAAGGGACTTGTATTGACTCATGCTAAGGTACAACCCCAGATTGCTGTAGCCGTTGCCGTCTATAAGGTCAGGGCTGTAGACCAGCGATGCCTCTATGTTCTCTCCGCAGGTGGGGTCACTGTCGTGGTCTCTGGTGTCATATACGGCACCTATCCTGAACTGTGTCACATTACCTCCGTTTTTTTCATTATCGCGGATGAGACCATTGTCCACATATTCGTCAAAAAGTGTGGTCTGGTCGTGATATTCCTTAAGGCTAAGGCGGTCAGTGGTGATATGATAAAATGCTAGGCCTGCTGCAATACTCAGGTCATCTACAATCTTCTTGCTTACGCTTGTAAGTATACGGAACTGGTTTCGGGACATAAAGTTGTATCCGGATTTGGCGTCACTGGAAGGGACAGCTCCAGTTTCCCACCAGACAATTTTGTCCGGGTCATATGTCTGGGCAAATCCGTTGAATCCGTAGAATCCGAATTTTGGAGCGTTGAAGTACGTGATGTCAAAGAACAGTTTGCCGTCCGGGATTAAGTGCTTGAAGTCTCCGTATGTGCGCAGAATGCTGGAACCTTTGGTGTAGGTTGATGCCTCAACGTTAATCTTGTAGTCGTATTGAGGATAATTGGAACCGTCTCCGAAATTGAAAATGTCACAGCACAGACCATACTGGAAACCCAAATCGGAATCAAACCCCACCACAGGGAGGGGACCAAAGTTCCATCCGGTCTTGATAATCTCGCTTTTCTGAGCCTTGACAGGCATGAACAGAGACAATACAATCAAAAGAAGAAATGACTTTTTCATTGAATGAGGGCTTTATAGTTGGATTGGATTTCAGATCACTTGTCCTTGACCTTTTTGTTAATAAGGTCATAGCTGATAGATATACCGCCACCGGTGGGACCTAACCAACGGAAAATGTTGTTTCTCTTTATGAACAGGTTGGGATCCTCAATCCAGTCATAGTAATATTTGCCGGCAAATGGAGAACCTGCATCATAGGCGTCATAGAATGTCATGTAAAGACCTCCCTTGACAAAGAACTCAAGCTTCCATCTGGTATCAGGCTTCTTACCCAAAGGAAGGACGTAACCGTAACCCAGACCTCCTCCGAAACCTTCACCCTGATAGCCGTGACCACCCCTTCTGTCAAAACAGATGTCATAGAGGTTTATGCCGGTGTAAGCTGACAGATAGTGTCCGGAATGACGGGATTCCTTCTTGAAATATCTTCGTCCTTCAAACTGAAGGTTGAGAATCTGGAGATACTGATGCCTGCTGGGGATGGTGTGCCATGGGAACTCATATTCGCCCAGGATTGTCCATCTTCCGTTTTCTGTCAGGTACAGCTCCGCCTCGATGTTGTATATGGGCGCCCATCCCATATTCTTTGTAAAGAAAGCGTCATACGCAAGGTTTGTCTTTACTGCAATCAACGGGCGTTTCCTGAGTGGTTCCTGGTCTGATGATTCTCCCTGTTCCTGCGGCAGTTCAATCGTGGTCTGGGGCTTGGTCGTGGTCTCATCCACATGCGGTTTTTCAATGTCCATATTGAATGCCGTCTGCGGCTCAACCATGTGCAGGATATAGATACCGGAATTACGGATTATAGGATAGTAATATTTGTACAGATAAGCATACACGTTGCCTACATTGGGGTCATTGCCCAATGAGTTCTTAAGCATGGTTTTCTTTTTTGCTATGCTGATCTGGTCAGAATCAATGATGTCCAGGATCTTATCCTTTGTGTCATCTCCAAGATTGGGGTCCTGTGCCACATATCTTGCCAGATTGTCCCATGATTCAATGACTTTGTTTACGGAAATAATGGGTTTGAGTTCCGGGAATACGCGGTACATATACTCCCTCATGACCTTTGAACGGTTCTCGGTAAGCCATGTGTTACGCTCCAGAGGACCTTCGGGCGAAGACTGGGAAATAATCTCTATCGCTGTGATGTTTTCAATTCCGATTGAGTCTATCACCCTGTCCAGATGCAGCAGTGACAGACCATTGTCCATGTATGATATGTCCAGGATAGCCTTGTTGAGTTCAAAATGGATTTCAGTGTAGTCAGTGGCTACGTACATGCTGTCGGATTCCGGTTTTGGCATGATACGCTTTACTATGGAGTCACCGATAAGGAGATGATTGTCGGCCAAGGGGACGGTGCCTGCAAGAGCGATGCGAGAAGTGATGACGCTTATTGTCATGATGACTGTCATCAGCAGGCAGAATCTTATTGTCCTCTTGAAATCCATTCGCGCGTTAATAACTATACAAAGATATGACATAGCAATCGCGAAGACGAGTAATTTAGGGGTTTTAATCAGGATTGTTAATAACTTTTCCGGTAAGTGGGAGTTATTAACTACTTTTGCACAGGAAATGAAGCGTGAGGTGGAAAATTGTTTATAATATTTGGTGTTTTATGCAAACAGTCAAGACTGAAAAGGTGGGCTTGATAAAGTTCAGACTCATAATCCTTGTGTTTCTTCAATATGCCGTCTGGGGCGCTTATCTCATATCCATAGGGCGTTATCTTGCTCAAGCCGGTTTGGGAAGCCAGATCAAATGGTTCTTTGCCGCAAACGGTATGGTGTCCCTGTTCATGCCTGCGCTGGTGGGCATTGTTGCAGACCGTTATATCCAGGCGCAGAAGACTCTTGCCGTATGCCATCTTCTGGCCGGAGGATTCATGCTGGCGGCAGGGCTGTATTGCCTTAAGTCCGGGCATGTGGAGTTCGGTCCTCTTTACACGCTGTATGCGTTGAGCATAGTTTTCTTTATGCCTACAGTGGCACTCACCAATTCGGTTTCTTACAGCATTATCGGTCAGGCCGGCGGCGATCCGGTCAAGGACTATCCTCCCATACGTCTGTTCGGTACCGTGGGCTTTATTGTAAGCATGCTTGCGGTGAACTTCATACCCATAGGCGGCGTGCGGATGCAGGATTCGTTCACTCAGTTGATTTTGTCAGGAATTTTATCATTGGTTCTGTGCCTGTACGCACTCACATTGCCTCAGTGTCCTACGGGTGGGAACAAGGCTGAAAGAAGCCTTAAGGATGCCATGGGGTTGAGCGCTTTCGGCCTGTTCCGCGTGCGCCGAATGGCGGTGTTCTTTATGTTCTGCATTCTTATGGGAACGGCGCTCCAGATCACGAACGGCTATGCCAACACCTTCTTGAGTTCATTTTCGTCAAATCCCGTTCTGGCCGATACGTTTGCGGTCCGGAATTCAAACGCACTGCTCTCGCTTTCTCAGATTTCGGAGACTCTCTGTTTCCTTCTGGTGCCGTTCTGCATGAAAAGGTTCGGAATCAAGAAAGTCATGCTTCTGTCCATGACGGCGTGGGTGCTCAGGTTCGGGCTGTTCGGGCTGGGAACTCCCGATATGCCCGGGGTGTTGTTGTTCATACTGAGCTGCATACTATACGGAATTGCATTTGACTTCTACAATATTGCCGGCTCGCTTTATGTTGAGCAGAATGTTGACAAGAGTATCCGCGCCAGTGCACAGGGCCTCTTCATGATGATGTCAAACGGAGTGGGAGCTACACTTGGAATGATGGGTGCAGGGGCTGTAATGGATCGTTATGTGTTCAAGGCGGCAGCCCCGGACTGGAGTTCTGCATGGTTCGTGTTTGCCGGTTACATGGTGGTGGTGACCATACTGTTCGCCCTGTTCTTCAGAGAGGGGGAACGTCGATGAATTGTAATGATTTTTACAAGTGATTGTTGCCCTTCTCAGGACCTGTTGTCAAGTCTTGTCAGTATAATGCGGTAGTAGGCGGGTGTAACGGTTATGGTCTTGCCCGACGGATGGTCCAGCGTAATCGTGAAGTGTCCGCGTTCCTTGCCGTAACGTACTATCTTGGAGGTGTTGACCAGAAATGAACGGCGGCATCTTACTATAGACGTCCCTTCCAGGTCCTCCTCAATTTTCTGGGTGCTGCAGCGCAGCAGATAGCTTGACATCTTATTCTCCAGATTGTAGAAAATCTGTACGTAATTGTCCTGAGACTCAATATAGAAGATTGAATCTTCACTTAGTGACATCTTGTGCTTGCCCTGGCTGTCTCGGAACTGTATGAGCCGGTGTCCGGACTCCATGTTCTCACGGTTATGGGTAACCTTGAACAGTTCAAGTTCCTCTTTCTTGGCCTTGTACTGAGCGTAGAACCATACAATGGAGTAGGGAATGGCCAGAATAAGTGCCACGCATGAAGGTATCCTGATAAGCAGCTGCGGCAGCTCGCGGGAGAGTCCCAACTTGAAGCAGACTGTAAAGATATAATACTCTGTTGCAATGAGCAGGAACTCTACCAAGTGCCACATCAGGAAACGTTTTACCGTAATGCTGTGGACGGAACTTAGTCCTGACAGCAGCAGTTTGCTCATGATCAGGGTGGGAACTGCAACCAGATAGAACAGCACGGTTACACCGGCCTGTTTCCATGTGTTGAATCCGAACCAGGTGGTATTTGAGAATGGCTGGTACAAGGCCATGAAAACAATTGAAAACAATGACACAAAAAGGACTGCACGAAGCAGGAACCGCTTTTGCAGCATCAGTTTTGGAACGGTGTTGTCAGTGCTTTTAGTCATCGGAGCGCGAAGGTACAAAAGTTTTTGTAATTTTGCAGTCGTTAAACACATCCGACAATACCCCGATGCAAAAAATCATTATTCTTGATTTCGGTTCCCAGACCACCCAGCTTATAGGTCGCAGAGTAAGGGAACTTGACACATTCTGTGAAATACTACCTTACAACAGTTTCCCGGAGAATGACCCTGATGTCATAGGTGTTATCCTGAGCGGATCTCCGCTTAGCGTTTATGCCGATGACGCATTCCGTCCGGATCTGTCGGGCATAATAGGCCGATACCCGGTACTGGGCATTTGCTATGGAGCACAGCTGCTCAGTTATACATACGGAGGCAAGGTTGAGCAGGCCGGCACACGTGAGTACGGCCGTGCCAATCTGGGATTCATTGATGATGCCTGCCCCCTTTTCAAGGGGTTTGACAAAGGCTCACAGGTCTGGATGAGTCATGGTGATTCCATTACCGCCATACCTGCCGGTTATCATGTCACGGCATCGACAGACAGCGTTAAATTTGCCGCCTTTGAGTGTGCCCAGAAACGTGTATGGGGTGTACAGTTTCATCCCGAGGTGGAGCATTCGCTGCAAGGCCGCCTGCTGCTTGAGAATTTTGTGGTAGGTATCTGCGGAAGCCGTAGGGAGTGGACATCGGACTCTTTCATTGAGAAGACTGTTGGTGAACTCAAGGCTGAACTGGGTAATGACAAGGTGGTGCTGGGACTTAGCGGTGGTGTGGATTCATCGGTAGCTGCCGTACTGCTCAACAAGGCTATCGGTCATAACCTTACCTGCATATTCGTGAATCATGGTCTGCTGCGCAAGAATGAGTTCACCGATGTGCTTAATGACTATGTCTGCCTGGGTCTGAACGTGAAGGGTGTGGATGCATCGGAGATGTTCTTCAAGGACCTGGCCGGTGTTACAGAGCCGGAACAGAAGCGCAAGATCATTGGCCGTGACTTCATTGAGGTTTTTGATGCCGAGGCACGTAAGATAACCGGTGCCAAATGGCTGGCCCAGGGAACAATTTACCCGGACCGTATTGAGAGCCTTAACATAACCGGCAAGACCATAAAGAGCCATCACAACGTGGGTGGCCTGCCCCAGAAGATGGGACTCAAGCTGTGCGAGCCGCTCAAGTGGCTGTTCAAGGATGAGGTCCGTGCCATAGGCCGCCGCCTGGGTATTCCGGAACATCTGATAGGCCGTCATCCGTTCCCGGGTCCGGGTCTTGCCGTAAGAATAATAGGTGAGATAACACCTCAGAAAGTAGCCGTGTTGCAGGAGGCCGATGCCATCTATATCAACGGCCTGCGCGAGTGGGGGCTTTATGACAAGGTGTGGCAAGCCGGCGCAATCCTGCTGGCAGACCGTACCGTAGGTGTCATGGGCGATGAACGCACGTTTGACAACGCCGTTGCCCTGCGTGCAGTGACCAGTGTGGATGCCATGACTGCCGATTGGGCCGAGTTACCCTACAAGTTCCTGAAGGATATCAGCAACGAGATAATCAACAAGGTCAAGGGCGTGAACCGCGTCTGCTATGACATCTCGTCAAAACCGCCTGCCACAATTGAGTGGGAGTAAAAACTTTCCTTATCTTTGAAAGTCAATAAACGAAAGTTATTATGAAAAGACTGTTTTTGCTGATATTGTCTGTTGCTTCATTCCTTTGCCAGACTAGTGCCCAATCCAAGGTTTATGAGATAAAGTCTCCCGATAAGAAGATCTGTTTCAGCGTGACGGTTGGCTCTATGAACAGTCTTATGTATAAGGTATCGGTCAATGGAAAAGACGTTATAGACTGGTCTGCCATGGGCTATACCTATGATCCGCAATATAACTGTCAGGTGGTGGATATTCTGGATGCTCCCAAGGTTTACAAGTCAAAGGATGTCTGGAATCCGGTGTGGGGCAAGCGTTCTCAGGTGAAGGATGTATTCAATTTCTGGTCAGTCAATATACCTACTGCCTCAATCGGTTTCATGGGGCTTGATGTCCGCGTATACAACGACGGCGTGGCATTCCGCATGAGCGCATTGGAAAACAATCTGTACGAGTATACCGATTTCTGCTTTTCGGGTGATTATACCGCCTGGTATTATAACGGCGAGCGTCATAACATAGGCCCGGAGAAACTGTCCGATGCCAGTGGCGAGCGTCTGCCGCTTATGACAATAAAGGCGGCCGATGACCTTTACCTTGCGTTGCATGAGGCCAGTCTCAGTCCCGACGGATGGCCGATGCGTCTGCGCTCCGAGGCCGGACAGACCAGGATGAGTGTCATTCCGGAGAAGATATCGGACTTTAAGGGTGAGTATGTAGGCGCCTGGCGTGTGCTGATGATTGGCAAGACTCCGGGTGACCTGGTAGATTCCCATTTGATTGAGTTGCTTAATCCCGAGCCGTTTGGCGACTACAGTTGGGTTAAGCCCGGCGTGTATCTTTGGGACTGGCGTATAGACGGTGCGGTATGGGACGGTTATCGTTACGGCATGAACTATGATTCCTGGACCCGAATGATTGACTTTGCCGCAGAACAGGGTTTCCAGGGCCTGGTGCTTGATGCCAACTGGTACGGTCCCGAGTTTGAGAAGGATTCTGATCCCACCAAGGGTGATAAGGCGCGCGATGTCCAGCGTATAATCCAATATGGTAAGGACAAGGGTGTGGGCGTATGGCTCTACCTGAATGATGTGGCCGGCACCAACTATCCCATTGAGGAGACTCTGGCTCAGTATGAGGAGTGGGGCGCAACCGGCGTAAAATACGGTTTCATGAACGGTAATCCACAGGAGAAAAACCGCAAGACCCAGGAGATTACGGCTCTCTGCGCCAAACATAATCTGATGGTTGACTATCATGACTATCCGGTGCATCCGTTTGGTCAGATGCGCACATATCCAAATGCCGTTACGCGTGAGTACTGCAAGGCTCAGTTGGACGGACGTCAGATTTTCCAGCCCAAGACTTTTGTGACATCGGCCTTTGTCAACATGGTGGCAGGCCCCATTGACCAGAACAACGGATTCCTGGAGCTGCATCAGGGCCGCACAACACGAAAGGACAACAACCAGGAGGTACCGTCTACAGTTACCGGTGAGATTGCACGCACGCTTATCACCTGGTCAGGTGCAACGGTTATTCCGGACATTCCGGAGTACTACCGCAAGTATCCCGCTTTGCTGGAGTTTCTCAGTGCTGAGAAACAGCCTTGGCAGGAGAGCATAACCCTGGCCGGTGAGATAGGCGAGTACATAGTCATGGCCCGCCAAAACAAGGACGGCGACTGGCTTATCGGTGCCGCCACAAATGAGGATGGCCGCACGCTGAGCGTTCCGCTCAGTTTCCTCAAGAAAGGGAAATACACGGCTACTGTAAGCACCGATGCCGATGATACCCACTACCGTACCAACCGCGAAACCTACGTGACTGAAGACCCGCAGGTGGTAAACAGAAAGTCCGTGCTTGAACTCAAGCTTGCTCCAGGAGGCGGAGCCTGCGTACTGATACAGCCCAAATGAACCTGTTTCAGTTTTTTTTACTAACTTCGCTACACAATATCTGACAATCAAATAATATCCAAATAACTGACCACTTATGAAAAGAACCGCTTTGCTTTCGTGCCTTGCTGTGGCTGCGATTATGTTGCCCGGCTGCAAGGCCCAGAATTACGAGTATCCGTTCCAGAATCCCAATCTTAAGGTTGAGAAGAGGGTGGATAACCTGCTTTCACTTCTTACCCCGCAGGAGAAGATCGGCCTTATGATGAACGGCTCCATATCCATTGACCGTTTTGACATTCCGGCCTACAACTGGTGGAATGAGGCATGCCACGGAATCTGCTATGATGATGTAACCGTATTCCCGCAGGTAATCGCCCTGGGCGCAACATTCGATGCACCCCAGCAGCTTGAGATCTACACTGCCGTATCCGATGAGGCCCGTGCCGTTTGGAACACCACCAACCATCATCAGTTGGGCGTAAACCAGACCAACAGCAGCATCTGGCATCAGGGCCTTTCATTCTGGTGCCCCAACGTGAATATTTTCCGTGATCCCCGCTGGGGACGCGGCCAGGAGACTCCGGGTGAGGATCCCTATCTGAACGCCGTAATGGGCACCCAGACCGTTAAGGGCATGCAGGGCAATGATAAGAAATACCTTAAGCTGCACTCATGCGCCAAGCATTATGCCGTACACAGCGGTCCGGAGCCTCTGCGCCACCAGTTCAACGTGAGCGTATCAGGCCGTGACCTTTGGGAGACCTACCTGCCGGCATTCAAAAGCCTGGTACAGGAGGGTAACGTTCAGGAGGTTATGTGTGCATATCATCGTTATGAGGATGAGCCTTGCTGCGCCAGCGACCGTCTGCTGCAGGATATCCTGCGTAACAAGTGGGGTTTCAAGGGTCTGGTGGTGACCGACTGCGGTGCAATAGGTGACTTCTTCAACGCCCGTCAGCACGGCACACACAAGGATGCCGCAAGCGCATCGGCCGATGCTGTTCTTTCCGGTGCAGACATTGAGTGCGGTACCAGTTACCGTTCACTGGCTCAGGCCATGGAACAGGGACTTATCTCTGAGGCCGATATTGACGTAAACGTACGCCGTATCCTCAAGGCCCGCTTTGAGCTGGGTATGTTTGATCCGGCCGAGAACCTGCCTTGGGCAAACCTTGGACTTGATGACCTGAGTAGCCCCGCTCATACCGCTCTGGCAAACAAGGCAGCCCATGAGGCTATCGTCTTGCTCAAGAACAATAACAATCTGCTCCCGCTCAAAAAGAATGCTAAGATTGCGGTTGTAGGTCCGAATGCCGATGACGCCCGCGTTATCCTGGGTAACTACAACGGTTATCCTACCGCAGCCAATGCCAAGACCATCCTGGACGGAATCCGTGAGGCGGCTCCCAGTGCAGAGATAATCTACGATAAGGGTTGTGACCTGAACGCCGCTTCAATCACCACACACTACGTGGGTCAGATCAACGGTGGCAAGGGCCTGCATGCAGAGTACTACAACACTCTTGACTGGACCGGAAATGTAGTTGCTAAGGTTGATTATGACGAGCCTCTGAGCCTCAACACTACATCACCTGCTTTGGCACGTGAGGATTGCCCGTGGGCAGAGGGCGTCAACATGACCGGTTTCTCTGCAAAATATACCGGAAGCTTCATTGCCGATTATACCGGCGATATGGTTTACTCTGTACGCGGCAGCTCACGCTACACCTTCAAGATCAACGGCAAGACCATTGCTGAGAATGCCGGTCAGGGCGGCGGCCGCGGCGGTTTTGGCGGCGGATTCGGCGGATTTGGCCGTGGTGGTGCTCCTGCAACCACATTCAAGGTTGAGAAGGGCAAGACCTACGAAATCTCTATTGAGCTTTCACAGCCCGAGGCCCGTTCGGCATCATTCTCATTCGATATCTACAGCCGCGGTCCAGTGGACTTTGCAAAGGTTGTCGAGAAGGTTTCAAAGGCTGACGTTATAGTTATGGTAAGCGGTATCTCATCGGACATAGAGGGTGAGGGCCACGACCGTTCAACAATCGAGCTCCCCGAGGTTCAGCAGCAGCTGCTTGCAGAGCTTGACGCAACCGGCAAGCCTATCGTGCTGGTAAATGTATCAGGTAGTGCAATCGGATTCGGTAATGTTGAGAACAAGTACGATGCCCTTATCCAGGCTTGGTACGGCGGTCAGGCTTGCGGCCAGGCCGTTGGAGACGTGTTGTTCGGCAACTACAATCCCGCTGGTCGTCTGCCGGTTACCTTCTACGCATCGACAGACCAGCTGCCCGATTTCCAGGACTACTCAATGAACAACCGCACCTACCGTTACTTCAAGGGCCAGCCCCTGTATGCTTTCGGTTACGGACTTAGCTACACCACATTCAGCTATGGCGAGGGCAAGACCGCAGGCAAGGCCAAGAACATGACCCTGACAGTTCCCGTTACCAATACCGGTAAGATAGACGGTGATGAGGTTATACAGGTTTACGTTAAGGCTCTGGATAATGCCGATGCCCCCATCAAGTCTCTGGCAGGATTCGCCCGTGTAAACATCGCTGCCGGTCAGACACAGAACGTGACCGTGGAGCTGGGCAAGGATGCGTTCAGCTTCTATGATGAGGCTACTGATGGTCTTAAGTTCAAGCCAGGCCGCTACCAGATAATGTATGGCGGCTCATCGCTTGACAAGGACCTCAAGAGCATCGAGATTAAGCTTTGATACTAAATAAATCGGGGGTACACCAGGAGAACTTTTCCGTGTGCCCCCAATTTGTTTTCCCCTCCCCAAGAACAAACTGACCAAATTGATATGAAAAGAGCAATTCTAACCTTATACATTGTCTTGACTGCAATCGGGCTTAAGGCCCAGATGGTTGATTTCCGTGGAGTGAACCATTGCGGAATCTATCCTAATGAGAAAAACCTGCTTAAGGAATGGCCCGAAGGAGGCCCCCAGAAGCTATGGGTAGTGAATGATGCCGGAAAGGGCAACTCAAGCGCATTGGTGAGTGACGGATTCATATATACAGCCGGCCTTACGGAGGATGAGCAGCAGGAGCGCCTGACCTGTTACAGACTGGACGGCACACAGGTCTGGCAGGTAACCTACGGACACGCCTGGACCAAGTCTTATCAGGAGACACGTTCCACTCCGGTGATTGACGGCGACCGCCTCTATATGGTAAGCAACATGGGAGAACTGGTCTGCCTGAACCGTGCTGACGGCAAGATTCTCTGGACCGTGGATTATTGGAACAAGTATGGTCTTACTCCCAATGACCAGGGTATCTGCGAGCATCCACTCATTGACGGTGACAAAGTTATAGTGACTACCTGCGGCAAGGAGATTTGCATGGCGGCTTTCAATAAAAAGACCGGTGATGTTATCTGGGAGACCAAGGGATTCGGTGATAACGCCACCTATTTCACATCGCGTATAATAGAGTGGAACGGGCATCGGCAGGTTATAAGCGGAACCGAGATGCACATATTCGGTGTGGATCCCGAGACCGGCAAGATGATATGGAACGACAGCCAGTGGACATCTGATCCCGCCACCAAGAGATGGCTCTACTCCATGATCAACACCCCGGTGTTCTACAAGGGCAAGCTGCTGGTAAGTCTGGGCGACGGTCACGGCTGCACCATGTATGAAATGGCCGATGACCTGTCGGGAGTAAAACTGCTTTGGAAGAACAAGGAGGTTGATTTCTACATGGGTGGAATGGTTGAGATTGACGGCGTAATCTATGGCAGCACGGGCGATAAGCATAAGTGGGCTGCTGTGGATATAGAGACGGGTAAGGTGCTCTATCACGAGCAGTGGGCCGGCGGCAAAGGCCGAGGCGCGCTTATCATGGCCGACGGAATGTTCTATATGTTCGATGAACGCCGCGGCACCCTTGGCCTGGCCCGCATCAACCCGGAGAAACTGGATGTGGTGAGTGAGTTCCGCGTAACCGATGGCTCCGGAGCCAGTTTCTCACACCCCACCATATTTGACGGCATCATGTACGTACGTCGCGGAACTGCCCTGATGGCCTATAAAGTAGCGCAATAGGAACTGTCCCTAATGCGCTATTTTCCGATGCAGAATTTCAAACTAATTGATAGTCAATTATTTATAATACCCGTGGTTCAAATACGGTTCAATTTTAACAAAAGTTTTCAAAACTTTTCGTAAATCTGAAAATCCTATATTTTACACTCCGAAACACCCCGAATAACAGCTCTGAAGGCTCTGGAATCGTGATTCATTATTCTTACTATTTGATTCACGATCTTTTGGCGAGTATCTAGAAAGCAGTGTGTTTTCTGGTAAAAAGAAAAGCATCCAATAAATACTGGAGCTCTTTTTTGACAAGGATTTATTTGCCACTGAATCAAGATATTCGTATGTTTGTATTTGCTAAATCGAAATTTATCGAACTGAACTCCTGTTGGAGGACTAGATATATTCGAATATATCGGTTGCCGCTACTCTTTACGCCGAAATGTCGTTGGAGATTCTCCTGAGTGTGTCTTGAAATCTTCTCGCCATTTCCGGACTCAGATGCATGCATGGATCAGATGCACTCAATACAGGCATCATTCTGGGGAAAAAGGGCGCCGTTTCTCCGGAAATGGCGGATATCTCAACAGTGATGACACATTCCCGGAAGTTCGGACTTCGTTCCACCTCCACCGTAGGAAGGGCTGGTGAAACGATGATGGCTACTCCTTTTTCAAGTTTGCACAGGTGATGGCCTGCGATGCGGGTTGCATGGCCGTCCGTACAAAGAGAAATTCCTACTTTTTGCTCAAT